>JAWXCB010000046.1:0-61334 GCA_034440455.1 Chitinophagales bacterium | reverse complement strand
GGGGAGGGTTGGAAGAACAAAAAGGGAGGATTTTGGAAATAAAAATTTTATAGGTAGATTTCGGCTGAATATTAACAAAGAAGCTTTAACATGAATCTACAATTATCAGGGAAAATTTATTGGGTCTTAGATGACTTCGGCTATAAAGGCAATCGTAATTTTTCTAAGAAAGATGAAACCGCCCATACAAGTACTAAAGTTAAATATGCACTTGTTCAAGACCACATGATTAAATTTTCAACTGAAGCAGTGGAAATTGATGGAGAAGTAATTAGCTATAATATTAATCTGCTGATTAATGATAGAGGAACCGAATATACGGGCACATTTTCAGAAGCATCTGATGCCGACTGGAACGGTGATGTATCGTGCGAATTATTTGAAAACAAAAAAGCGTATTTTCTATATGGAAATTGGGTTGAGGATGAAGAAGTTTATACATGGTGGGCAAGAATTGACAAGTAAAAATAAACTGAGAAATATAGGACTACATTAAAGATAATCTTCTATGCCATTGCAAAAAATACCATATGACAGTTTAGAGCCATTGATTAAAAAACATTTAGAAACAAAAGAACGACCTGACGGAACAGAACAACTTATTAAAGAACTTAAAGTAGTTAAAAAACGAGGAAACTTGAAGAAGTCGGAACTTGAAATAATTTGCCATTGGAAATCAGCAAGGGCAATACGGTTAATAAAAAGCAATTCCGAAGGGATAATAAACAAACTCTCTAAAGAAGCGTTAAATACTCGAAGTGAAAAGAGAAAAATGGAATTCTTTACAAAGCTAAATGGGGTATCTGTTCCAATGGCTTCCTCAATTTTAATGTTTATTGATCCGAAACGATATGGTGTAATTGATATTAGAGTTTGGGAATTACTTCACAGTATCGGAACAATGAAAACAAATCCCAAAGGAGTAAATTTTAAGTTCAACGAGTGGTATAGATTTTTAGTAATCATTCGCTACTATGCAAAAAAATTCGGTGTAACGTCAAAAGACATTGAACGAACTTTATTTTACGTTCATAAAGATTATCAAAAAGGAAATCTTTACGACACTTTGAAAAAATAAAAAGGGATTGATTGTTTTATTCATAGACAATTACTTTCTTCCTAAGTCACGCGCTACTAAGATACCGATGCGGAAACGAAGTCACCCGCGCCAACCACTCATCATAATTAGTGTCGCCTTTGTCAAAGTCTTTTGTTTCTTCTTTCAAAAAGCGCAATGCGCCCTTTCCGCAGCGTTGTTTATCAAAGCAGCGGAACGTGACGTAGAGATAGTCGGAGTCAGATGGTTTGCATTGGGAGTACAAAAAAAGGCAGACTGCAACAATAGCAATGAATGGTATGCTGATGAGCAGCCGTTTATTCATGTCCTGTTATTCCGAAATCGCGGTTGACAACTCTGAGTTAGAGTACGCTTCGATAGGCGGGCAAGTACACACAAGGTTGCGGTCGCCATAAGGATTATTCACCCTTCCTACTGATGTCCAGAATTTATTTGTGCGCAGGTATTCCAGCGGGTAGGCGGCTTTCTCGCGGCTGTACGGGAAATTCCATTTATCGGAAGTAACCACTTCGTTGGTGTGGGGCGCATTTTTCAGCACGTTGTTTTTATCATCGGCAAGATGCTGCTCGATTTCTTCAATCTCCTTGCGGATGTTGATGAGCGCATCGCAGAAGCGGTCGAGTTCTACCTTGTCTTCGCTCTCGGTCGGCTCAATCATCAGCGTGCCTGCAACGGGAAAGGAAACGGTGGGCGCGTGAAAGCCATAATCCATCAGCCTTTTAGCGATGTCTTCCACTTCTACGTTTGCTTTGTATTTGAACTCGCGCATGTCCACAATCAGCTCGTGCGCCACACGCCCGTTTTTGCCGACATACAGCACCTTGTAATATTTCTCCAACCGCGACTTGATGTAGTTTGCATTGAGAATGGCGTATTGCGTTGATTGCAGAACGCCATCTCTGCCAAGCATTTTCACATACGCATACGAAATGAGCAGAATGCTCGCGCTGCCCCACGGGGTTGCCGACACCGGCTCAATCGCTTTGCTGCCGCCCGTTTTCACCAGCGGGTGTCCGGGCAAATAAGGCGAGAGATGTTCTGCGGTGCAAATCGGTCCCATGCCCGGACCGCCACCGCCATGCGGAATGCTGAATGTTTTGTGCAGGTTGATGTGGCACACATCCGCGCCAATCAAAGCGGGACTGGTCACGCCCACCTGCGCGTTCATATTCGCGCCATCCATGTAAACCTGTCCGCCATTCGCGTGAATGATGCTGCACACTTCTTTAATCGTTTCTTCAAACACGCCATGCGTGCTCGGGTAGGTGACCATCAGCACACTGAGCTTGTCTTTATATTGTCCGGCTTTCAATTTCAAATCAGTCATATCAATGTTGCCGCTCTCATCGGTTTTCACCACCACCACATCAAGCCCCACCATCACCGCGCTTGCGGGATTGGTGCCGTGCGCTGACTGCGGAATGAGCGCCACGTTGCGATGGCTTTCGCCTTTGTCGTGCTGGTATGCGCGCACTACGAGCAAGCCCGCGTATTCGCCTTGCGCTCCTGAGTTGGGTTGCAGCGATGCTCCGTGAAAGCCTGTAACCGCTTTCAAATAATTTTCGAGGTCGGTAATCACTTCTGCATAACCCTGCGCCTGTTCAGCAGGAACAAACGGATGCATTTCTGCAAATTCACTCCAGCTTACGGGAATCAACTGTGTCGCTGCATTCAGCTTCATCGTGCAGGAGCCGAGCGGAATCATTGATTGTGTGAGCGACAAATCTTTTTTCTCTAAGGTTTTGATGTAGCGCATCATCTGGCTTTCGGAGTGATGCGTGTTGAATACAGGGTGCGTGAGATATTCCGAAGTGCGGCTCAGTGATGGGGGAAAGTTTGAAGTTTGGAGCTTGCCTGCCGAAGCTTCAGCGAAGGCAGGTTTAGAGTTTGGAGTTTCCTGACCATTGGGGAACTCCATATAGAGCGGAACCATTTTCGATTTCTTTCCTGCCGCGATTGCAAACACATTCAACACTTGCTCAAGGTCAGATGTTAAAACGGTTTCATCCAATGCGATGCCGATGAAATCTTTGCCGTAGCGGAAATTGATTTGTGATTTCTCCGCGAGGTCTTTCAACTGCGCTTTTTGTGTTTCCGTAACAGCCACTTTCAGCGTGTCGAAATAATTTTCATTCAACTGGCGGTAGCCGAGCGTGAACAACTCTTTATCTAATACTCGAGCAAGCTGATGTACGCGCATCGCAATCGCGCGAATACCTTTCGGACCGTGATACGCGGCATACATGCCCGCCATGATTGCGAGCAACGCCTGCGCGGTGCAGATGTTTGAAGTCGCCTTTTCCCTGCGGATATGCTGCTCGCGTGTTTGGAGCGCCATGCGCAACGCGGGCTTTTCATTGGCATCAATCGAAACACCGATGATGCGCCCCGGAATCACGCGCTTGAAATCATCTTTCGTTGCAAAATAAGCGGCATGAGGACCGCCATAGCCAAGCGGCACACCAAAGCGTTGCGTGTTGCCCACGGCTATATCTGCGCCCAACTCACCGGGTGATTTTAATAAAGCAAGACTCAGCAAATCAGCGGCAACAACTACCTGAGCATTCGCAGCATGTGCTTTTTGAATGAACGAAATATAATCAACCACTGCGCCATCTTCCGCAGGATACTGCAACAATGCGCCAAACACTTTATCATTAATAGCAAACGTGTTGTGGTCGCCAATCGCGAGTTGAATGTTGAGCGGGAATGCTCTTGTCTTCAACACAGCAATCGTTTGCGGCAAACATTTCTCCGACACGAAAAACACATCGGCTTCCACCGTGCGCTTGTTGCGGTTGTGAAACAACATGCTCATCGCTTCGGCTGCGGCAGTGCCTTCATCTAATAAAGAGGCATTGGCAACGGGCAGTCCTGTGAGGTCGCTCACCATCGTTTGGAAATTGAGCAGCGCCTCTAAACGACCTTGTGCGATTTCGGCTTGATAAGGCGTGTATTGCGTGTACCATCCGGGGTTTTGAAAAATATTGCGCAGCAGCACCGAAGGCGTAATCGTATTGGAATAACCCAGCCCGATGTAGGTTTTAAACACCTTGTTCTTTGCAGCTTTCGTTTTCAGTTCGCGCAGGTATTGATATTCGCTCAATGCCTCCGGCAGGTTCAACTCTTTCGTAAGGCGAATGGCAGCGGGCACGGTTTCATTCACGAGCTCATCAAGGCTTGGCGCGCCCACCTTTTCAAGCATTTCCTTTAATTCGTCATCGCTGATGCCGATGTGTCGTTCTGCAAAGCTGTCGGTGGAATTAAGATTGATTTTCACGGAGTTTGTTGGTTTACGTGAGGTGAAAAAAATTGCGGAGCAAAGGTAAGATTAAGGCGGCAGAGAAAAAATGCAGGATAACGCACAGGGTGTGCATTGACAAAGAGGCACAGCGAATCAACGAAACAAGAAATAATGTCTTATGTCGGCTTGCTTCCTGCGCCAAAAAGACGTGCTGAATAAACAAATACCCTGATAAAATGAACTGGAACGCAACTTGAAGATTCCCTTTCATCAAAATTTTTTAACCAAAATAAAAGGAGGAACAAATAATGCTTATCAAATGGAGAGGAGCGAATGACGCAGTGCCGTCAAACTTCTCAAACTGGATGGATGATTTTTTTAACGCCAATGAATTGTCAAGAGTGTCAGGATTCAACGGCAAACCTGCGGTGAACATCCGCGAAACGGATAACAGTTTTACCCTTGAGGTAGCCGCCCCGGGATTCGGCAAAGAGGATTTCAACATCAATGTTGAAAATGATTTGCTGACGATTTCCGCAAATACGGAAACCAAAAAGGAAGAAGACGAAAAGGGCTACACGCGCAGGGAGTTTAGCTACAGTTCGTTCAGCCGCTCGTTCACGCTGCCTGATTCAGTAAATGCCGACAACATCAAAGGCGCTTACACCAATGGCATCCTGAGCGTTGAGCTTCCTAAAAAGGCGGAAGCCGCAAAAGTGAAAAAGTCGGTGAAGGTATCTTAAGAAGTCAATAGTCTTCAGACCACAGACCGCAGTAAAAGAGCGGGAGCAGCAATGCTTCCGCTCTTTTTTGTTTTACGGGTATTTACTGATATTAGTCTCTTGTAAGAATGATTACATTTACCCGCCCAATAACGATTCATAAAGGGATTGTAAACCAAACTTCCTGAGCATGAAATGGAGAATTTTTCTATTCGCAGCAGCGTTTACCATTCTATTTTCCAACCAACTGTTTGCGCAATGCGAAGTAACCGGCTCTGTAAATCCTACTGATGTTGTGTGCGGTGATTGCGCCACGCTCACCGCTTTCGGTCGCTCACTGTCGGGGCAGGTAGTGTTTAATGATAATTTCAATACGGGGATTTTTTCTGCCGGATGGGGTTCCACTCAACAGGCGTTATTTAATAATCCATGCAGCCCAAACGGAGTGGATGGCACCACGCATGTATGGATGGGTAACAGCGGTCCGGTGCCGAGAATTATCCGCACGCAATCCTACAACTTTACCACTGCCGTTGCGGGCGTAACGGTTTGTTTTGATTTGCTTTTCGCAGAACAAACAGGCGACCCTGCTACTGCTCCTTGCGAAGGTCCTGATGAACCGAGCGAAGGAGTTGCGCTGCAATATTCCACTGATGGCGGAAATACGTGGATTACAATTCAATACTTCGACCCCAATGGCGGCAGCGACCCGCAACTAATTAATTGGAACAACTGGTGTTTTCAATTACCACCGGGCGCAATTACTACACAAACACAAATCCGATTTTTCCAGGATTTTGATTCAGGCGCGGATTATGACCACTGGGGCATTGACAACTTTGTGATTTATTACAACGACCCCACGTTTCAAATCACCTGGCAACATGATAATTACAGTTATGGAATTGGCAACAGCGGTGGTGCAAACCCAAATCTTGTTTGCCCGCAGGGAAATTCAACTTATATTGTCGTGATGTCAAACGGCACTACTACTTGCCGCGATACGGTGAGTTTGTCAGTGTCAAGTCCCACCATCGTTGTGGATGCAGGAAATGACACTATAATTTGCCTTGGTGATTGCGCAACATTAAACGCAACGGCAAAGGTGGTGAAGCGTCCTGCGAAAACTCCTACCTATCGCAATGGCGAAGTGGTGCCTGTGCCTACCGCGTTTGGAGCAACGGGTACTATCAACATTAACATCACCGATTTGAATATGACAACGGTGTTGCCGAATTCCATCATGCAGGTGTGTATTGAAAATCTTTCTTTCTTCGGGTTCAATTTTTTCCCACCCGGACAGTTGACTATCGGTGATTTGAATGTAAATCTTTTGTGCCCGGATGGAACAAGAATCCTGCTCGTGCCATCAGGTGTTACCACGTCCACGCAAGGAATTCAAGGTTATGTAAACACTTGCTTTACGCCTGCGGCAACTGCAAACATCGGAGCCGCTTCACCTCCCTACTCCGGAACTTATGCTCCGAATCAACCTTTCAATAATCTTGTCGGATGCACTGCCAATGGCTTGTGGTCAATTGAAATCTCTCCCGCAGGTCCGCTGGGATTCGGCTTCGGGTTTTTCTATGGCTGGTCAATTTCTTTTGATGACCCTGAAATCAGTTACGTTGCTGACTTCACGTGGAGTCCCACAACAAACATGACGAATGCAAATACGCTCTCGCCCACTGTGTGTCCCACATCAAATCAAACCTACACGCTCACTGCCGAAGATACTGCCGGCTGCGTGATTGCATCAGATGCGGTGAACATCACCGTGACACAAACGTGTTGCAACCTTGCATTCACCGCCACCTCTACCCCACCCTCCTGCACTGTTGCAAACGGAACAATCACCGTAAATGTCACTTCCGGCTCAGGCAATTATTCTTTTTTGTGGAATGATAATCAAACAATGCAAAACCGCACGGGGCTTGCAGCGGGAACATATTCAGTAACAGTAACCGACATTACGCAGGCTTGCCAACTTGATACAACGATTACATTAACTCCACCAAATGCGCCTGTAATCAATAGCGTGAACGTAACACATGAAACATGCTTTGGCGATGCCGATGGAACAGCAACCGCAAACGCATCAGGCGGCACGGGAACGCTCACTTCTACATGGAGCACTTCACAAACAGGGCAACCGATTAACAACATTCCCGCTGGAAATCATTCAGTAACTGTTACGGATGCGAACTCCTGTTCTGATGTAGAAACATTTACGATTAATCCCGGTGCCGTCTGTTGCACGTTGCAAATTGCGGCAACAGCAACACAACCCGGCTGCGGACTGAATGATGGCGGAATAGATTTAACAGTTGTAACAGGCTCCGGCAATTACACTTTCTTGTGGAGTACAAACGCAATAACAGAAGATTTAACGAATGTTGGCGCAGGCAGTTATTCCGTAACAGTGACGGACGTAACGCAAAACTGCGACCGCGACACAGTCATTACGCTTTCAAATCCGAATGCCCCAACAATTACAAGCATTACTTCAACTGCTGAAACTTGTCTTGGCGATGCAGATGGCGCGACAACCGTTGCTGCAAGCGGTGGAACAGGCGCGCTCACTTACTTGTGGAGTAACAATGAAACAACCGCCACTATCACAGCGCTCGCTCCGGCAACTTATTTTGTTACAGTGAGCGATGCGAATAATTGTGAAACATCCGCATCGGTTGTTGTGCAGGCGGGACAAGTTTGCTGCGCTCTGACTGCAACGGTTACTACGATAAATACAAGTTGCAACGCGGCTGATGGTTCGCTCACGATTATTGCAGATACCGCTTCAGGTGACACTCCTTTTGAATATAGTATTGATGGCGTGAATTATGTTTCAGCAAATACATTCGGGAATCTGGCAGAAGGAACTTATGATGCAATTGTGCGCGATGTAAACTTATGTGCCGACACAAACACTGTTACAATTTCCGAAGCGAATAACTCTATTGTTGTCGCAACAACTTCAACTGACATCACATGCTTTGGTGATAGTGATGGCGAAGCAACTGTTGCCGCAAGCGGTGGAAATGCTCCACTCACAATTTTGTGGTCAACCAATTCTAACAACGACACGATTAATAATCTTTTGTCCGGAACATATTATGTCACCGTTACCGACCAAACAAATTGCGAGCGTGTTGATTCGGCAATCGTCAATGAGCCTGCTCAACTTCTCATAGATTTAGGAGACGACCAATCACTTTGCGTAGGCGAAAGCGCGACATTCACTTTGAATGGAAACTTTGCTACAATACAATGGTCAACCGGAGACAGCATTGCCTCCGTCACATTAACACAAGCAGGCGCTGTCAGTGTGCAGGTGACTAATGCCAATGGTTGCACAGCAACTGACAATGCAACCGTAATCGTAAACGCTGCGCCCACCGTTAATGCAGGATTGGATACTACTATTTTCGATTTTGAAACAGTGCTGCTGAATCCCACGGCAAACAATCCGCAGAACATAAACGGATTTTTGTGGACGCCTTCCACCGGGCTTTCCTGCACCGCTTGCGAAAACCCCATTGCTTCGCCCGATTCAACAATTCTTTATCAGCTGCAATATACTGACCTCAATAGATGTGTTGATTTTGATTCGCTGCTCGTCACTGTGATTGACGGAGAATTTTTCGCAATCGTGCCGAATGCGTTCACTCCAAATGGTGACGGAGAAAATGATTTTCTGTTTGTATATCACAAAGGTTTGGAGCGGCTCGTGTTCCGCATCTACAACCGCTGGGGTTCTTTAATTTTTGAAACAACCGACCCCACTGCCGGATGGAACGGAACCTTTAAAGGCAAAGAATTAAATCCCGATGTGTTTGTGTATGAACTCTATGCCGAGTTTTTTAATTTCAAAGCGCAACGCACAACAGGCAGCGTGACACTGTTGCGGTAATTCCTAATTTTCAATTCTCAATTAAAGAAACCATGAACTGGAACGATGTTATCCGCTATGCCAACAACGGAAGCCCCACGCCTGACAAGCGCGTGGAAAAAACCGAAGAAGAATGGAAAACAATCTTAAGCGATGAAGAATTTCGCGTTACTCGCAAAAAAGGTACAGAGCGCGCTTTCGCGGGTGAATACTGTGAAGCGCACGAAGCAGGACTCTATGGCTGCCGCTGCTGCGGCACGCAATTGTTTGATTCCAATTTAAAATTTGAATCAGGCTCAGGTTGGCCCAGTTTCACCGAGCCGGTGAAAGACAATGTCATCAATTATGTGAAAGATACCGGTCACGGCATGACGCGCGTGGAGGTGCTGTGCAATGTTTGTGATTGTCATTTAGGGCATGTGTTCCCTGACGGTCCTCCCCCATCCGGATTGCGGTTTTGCATTAATTCAGTTTCGATAAAACTGGTTTCATAATTTCTCTGCTTTTCCCAATTCATTATTTTTGAAAAAAATCTTTTCCATGAAAACCCTTCGCTACCTGCTTCTGTGCCTCGCTGTTCTGAGCCTACACTCCTGTGATAATATGACTGAAGAAATTTACCTGAACGAAAACGGTTCCGGTGAATACAAAGTTTATGCAGATATGATTCCCAGCATCCGCATGATGGCAACGCAAATGTCGGGCTTGCTGGGTGACAGTACAGGACAAGAACAAATGGAACAGGTAGATGATGCAGCAATCAATGAATATATCTGGAAAGATTTTCCTGAAGGTGAAATTGACTCTGTGTTCGACTACAGGGAAACGCTTGACAGCAGTGTGCTTGCCGACCCAAAAAATAAGGAACTACTCGAGCGCATGAAGGGCTTCATGCAGGGCGGCAGAGAAAAGGGATACCTCAACATGGGCATAAAAATGAATTTTCGCGACATGGCTGATTTGCAAGCCCTCACCAAACAGATTGAAGACAATCAGAAAAAAGAAGCAGGCGGTGGCGGTGAAGAAGAAGACATGCTTGGCATGGGCGGGCTTGGCGATATGAAAACCGAAACGAAATATGCCATGAAAGGTGGGGTGTTCACACGCACCACCAAAATCATCAGCAAACCGAAAGTAAAAGAAGATGAAATGGGCATGTTTGAAATGATGTTCGGCACGGGAAAAATCACAACCGTTATTTACCTTCCGGAAAATGTGAAAGAAGTAAAAGGGGAATATCTCAAATCTAAAGAAGGTAAAAAAGTAGTGTTTGAATATCCGATGATGGATTACATGCTCGGAAAAGTGACGAATACTTTTGAGATTGTAACGGCCAAATAAGATGATCGCGCGTTGCTGATGAATCATGAACAAACAGCAATCAAGACTGCTTATTTCAGCATAGCGGGAAATGCCGCCCTCGCTGTCGTAAAATGGCTGGCAGGTTATTTCGGCAACTCGTATGCGTTGATTGCTGATGCCATTGAATCCACAACAGATATTTTTTCTTCGCTACTGGTACTTGTTGGGTTAAAATATTCCAGCAAGCCCGCAGATGAAAATCACCCCTACGGACACGGGCGCGTAGAGCCGCTCATCACATTTGTTGTTGTCGCATTTCTTGTTGTCTCCGCAACCATCATTGCTTATGAAAGCATTCAGAATATTAGGACACCGCATGACGCGCCCAAGCCATTTACGCTTGTTGTGCTTGGGGTAATTATTCTTTGGAAAGAAATCTCTTTTCAGTTTGTGATGCGCAAAAGCAGGCAAACAGACAGTTCCACGCTCAAGGCTGACGCGTGGCATCACCGCAGCGATGCCATTACTTCCGTTGCCGCATTTGTTGGCATCTCTGCCGCGTTGTTGCTCGGCAAGGGCTACGAAGCGGCTGACGATTGGGCTGCCCTCTTCGCCTCAGGATTCATTCTTTACAATTGCTATTTGATTTTTCGCCCCGCGCTTGGTGAAATCATGGATGAGCATGTGTATGACGACCTTGTAGCCCGCATCCGGCAGGTAGCGCAAACGGTGCAGGGGGTAGTCGCCACCGAAAAATGTTATATCCGCAAAGCCGGTTTGAAATACCATGTTGACCTTCATGCAACAGTGGATGCGCGCATCTCAGTGAAAGAAGGACACGACATCTCCCATCGCTTAAAAGATACGCTGCGCAGTGAAATTCCGCAATTAGGGCATGTGCTGATTCATATCGAGCCGGATGAGTTTGCCGCGCATGAATAAATTTCCCCGCAGATTTTCGCAGATTTAACTGCACGTGGATAACGCAGAAAAAATTCAGCGTAAATCTGCGGGAAGATTTCTTACACAATCTCCTCCAGTCGCATCGTCTTCTCCACGCGCACTCCACGCTCAGTCATTTGCAATGAGCAACATTCCACAACAGGATCATGCTCGAAAAACAGCAGGTAATTCTGCTTGCAGGCGTATTCGAGAAATTTCTTTTTTTCCTCCATCGTTACTAACGGGCGAATATCATAGCCCATCACATACGGCACAGGCACATGCGCTGATGAAGGAATCAGGTCAGCCATATACACCAGCGTTTTGTCTTTGTAGCGAATATGCGGAATCACCATCGCTTCCGTGTGTCCGCCCGAAAGCATATAATCAAATCCCTCAAACAGCGCATCAACTTTTTTCAAAAAGCGCAACTGTCCACTCTGCTCTATCGGCAAAATATTTTCTCGCAAAAACGAAGCCTTCTCGCGGTCGTTTGGATACATCGCCCATTGCCAGTGCGCAGCCTCGCTCCAATACGTGGCGTTCTTAAATGCAGGCGCATACTTTTCACCGTCCATTTTGATTGCGCCCCCGCAATGGTCAAAGTGCAGGTGCGTGAGCAGCACATCCGTAATATCACCAGGCGAAAAGCCTTTCTGCTTCAGCGATTTCTCCAGCGTTGCTTCTCCATGTGGCTCATAGTAGCTGAAAAATTTCTCATTCTGCTTATTACCCAAGCCACAGTCAATCAACACAAGTTTGTTTCCTTCTTCTATCAGCAGGCAGCGCATCGCCCACGTACACAAATTTTTTTCATCCGCAGGATTCAGTTTGTTCCAAATGGATTTCGGCACTACGCCAAACATCGCTCCCCCATCCAGTTTGAAAAAGCCGGTGTCAATCGTGTAAAGGTTCATTGGTTAATTTGGAATTAGGAATGACGCGCGCTCCTTTGATTAATTGAGTATTCAGAAGTAAGTTTTGCAGTCCTGCGAAAATAAAATTACATTTATTTCCATAGAGCAAATTCGATTGAAATAGATCAACAGCTAACGCACAACTATGCAAAATGTAAAACAGCAAGAACATAAAATTTCTAATTGGTGAACTCAAAGATAAAATCACAAGATTGACAAACCCAAACTGTATATCATATAGCGAAATTGGGATTCCTAAAAATCCGGGGGAATACCCTACATTACTTCTACGAATTCATAATTGGTTTCTACGTTCTCCAATATTTTTACGATTGATTTGTGCGCTATCTCAAAATCGCAATCCAGCGTGATTGAAGTTTTTTTAAATAAAAAAGGCATTCTTTTCCAGAAATGATTAACCCGCTTCCTCCACTTCAAATCCCATCTTCTTCAAATCATTCCAAAAAGTTGGATAGGATTTCCGCACTACGGAGGGGTCATCAATAATTACTTCCTGCCCGGTCATTGCCAATGAAGCAAAGCACATCGCCATACGGTGGTCATTGTAGGTTTGAAAAACATTGGTTTGCGAAGATTGTGAGGTAGCCGGACTTAAAATCCAGGTGTTGTCATGCCGCTGAAACGCTGCGCCAAGTTTCAGCAGTTCTTGCTGCATGGAGCTGATGCGGTTTGATTCTTTTATTTTCAAGTGCTCAATTCCTGAAATGCGGGCTGGGATATGTAAGCCCGCACAAGTGGCAAGCATCGTGGGCGCTATATCGGGACAACCTGTGAAATCATATTCGAAGATGCGCGGCTTCACATTGCGCTTTGTGAGGTGAACGCCATTCTCAACAAAAGTGGTGGTAACGCCAAACTGGTCCATCATCTTCGCAATCAACGAATCGCCTTGCGTACTCACGCGATTAAGCCCTGTAATTTTTAAATCTACTTCATCTGCAAACGCAGCCATCTCATAATAATAGGAAGCAGATGACCAGTCGCTTTCAACATTAAAATTTTTCCCTGAATAACTCTGCCTTGGAATACTGATCATATTTTGCGACCAGTCATAGCTGATGCCAAAATGCTTCATCACGCTCAATGTCATTTCGATATAAGGCTTTGACACCATTTCGCCTTTTATCTTGAGGATAAGTCCGTTGCGCAAGATGGGAGAAATGAGCAGCAACGCAGAAACAAACTGGCTGCTCATGTCCGACTCAATATCAACGCGGGTTGGCTTCAGCATTTTGCCATGGATAAGAACGGGTGGATAATTTTTCTTGCCAAGATATTGAATGTCAGCGCCCATGGAAGTAAGCGCATCCACCAGCGGACCAATGGGGCGTTCGATAAGTTGTTCCGATCCGGTGAGAATCACTTCGCCTTCATGGATGGCAAGGAAAGCAAGCATGAAGCGGATAGTTGCGCCACCGTCTTTTGCGTTCAGCACTTTTTGGTCTTGCGCGTTAATCAATTCAAGAAGCGTAACTGAATCTTCAGAGTTAGAATAATTCTTCACATCAAAATCTTCGTGGCAAAGCGCTTTGATAATCAGCACACGGTTGGTGATGCTTTTTGAGCCTTCGAGTTTTATTTCGCCTTTGAGCGTTTTCTCCTTTTTTCGGACGCGGTATTTCATAAATGGCGTTTCAGATAATCCACCGATTGATGCAACAACTTTTCCTCACAATCCACATTGATAACAGGTTTTCCGATGGATTTCAGCAACGTAAAATTAAACTTTCCGTTTGCGTTCTTCTTATCGTGCTTAATCCACTTTTGCCAATTGATTTTTGAAATATTGGAGAAATAGCTTCCATAATACTGCATGATGAAAGTTGTAATCTCCTCCAATTCACCCGCTTTCAACCCTGTTAACTTATTGGATAAAAAAGATTCAGCTATGAGGCCCAGCGCCACCGCATGTCCATGCAGCAGCGGAGTTCCTTTTTGCAGTGCCGCACTTTCAAACGCATGACCGAACGTGTGTCCGAAGTTTAACACCTTGCGTACATTTTTTTCAAGCGGATCTTGCTGCACGATTTTCTTTTTCACCAAAAGCGAATCGTGAATGTGCATCTCCCAATTGTTGGTTTTAAGCGGGTTTAATTTTTTCACGTTCTTCCAATGCTGCACAGAACTTATCAAGCTATGCTTAATCATTTCTGCAAAGCCGCTGAACACTTCAGCATCGGGTAATGTTTTTAAAAAACCGTGATGAACAAGCACTGAAACAGGATTCGCAAAAAGTCCTATTGCATTTTTCACGCTACCAAAATCAACGCCCAGCTTGCCCCCGATTGTCGCATCCACCTGCGCAAGTAATGTTGTTGGAATATTGATGAATGCAATGCCGCGTTTGTAAGTGGACGCCACGAAGCCGCCCATATCGCCAATCACGCCACCGCCAAGATTGATTAAAAGCGCATTGCGGTCAACATGCCTGTTTAACAACTCTTCCCAAAGACGGCTGCAAGTGTCAATTGTTTTAAAATTTTCTCCGGCTGGGATTTCTAAAATCAGCGCATTCTTGAGCGCAGGCGCTGCGCGAAGCAACAGTGGAAGACAGCAGGCGCGGGTGTTTTCATCAACGAGTATTGCAATTTCAGAAAAATCAGGGTGAGCGATTGCTTTCGTCAGCTTTCGTAAATCATCAGAAATATAAACTTTGTAATTGCCCACTTAATGTGCGTTCATGATTGAACGCTTGCAAATATATTCTGCCAGGTGATGTAAGGAGAGGTAAGACTTGTCACGCAGATGTTGAAAACAGGTTTAGAATACCCGTTTACTTCGCAGGCATCTTCTGCCGGAAATATTCTACCGTTTTTTTCAAGCCGTCTTTAAAGCGTATTTGCGGTTCGTAGCCGAGCAGGGTTTTTGCTTTTGAAATGTCGGCAAGCGAATTCATGATTTCACCCTGCCGTGATTCGCGGTGTGAAGGTTCTGCTTTGATGCCGGTGTATTCGCGCAGCATTCTGTGCATCTGGCTCACGGAGTAGCTATCTCCCACGGCAACATTAAATACCTGATTAATGGCTTTTTTATTTTGCGTGAAGGCTGCCAGAATATTCGCCTGCACTGCATTTTCCACAAAAGTAAAATCGCGGGTTTGCGTCCCATCGCCATTGATGAATACTTCCTGTGCGTGCATCAGCCCGTGAATGAACAGGGGGATGACTGCTGCATACGCGCCTTTCGGACTTTGCCTTGGACCAAACACATTAAAATAACGCAAGCCAATTACTTCAAGACCATAATTGTCGGCAAACACTTTTGCATAAAGTTCATTCACATATTTGCTCACGGCATAAGGCGAGAGCGGCTTACCGATGCGTTCTTCTAATTGCGGCAGGTCACGGCTATCGCCATACACGGAGGAGGAGGAAGCATAGACAAAACGCTTTACCTTCTCGTCTTTTGAAGCAATCAGCATATTTACAAAACCATCTACGTTGATCGAGTTCGTTACTTCCGGTTCTTTCAGCGAGCGGGGCACAGAACCTAACGCTGCCTGATGCAACACGTAATCAATATCCTGCACTGCCTCGCGGCAAATCATCAAATCGCGGATGTCACCTTCAAAAAAATCAAATGCGGGGTACTCTTTGAAATCTTCCACATTATCGCGAGAGCCTGTGATGAGGTTATCCAACACGCGCACTTTACCTGCGTGGTGTTTCAATAAATATTCTACAATGTTAGAGCCGATAAAGCCTGCGCCCCCTGTAATCAGGAAGGATTTACCGCTGAGGTCTTCTGAATGGAATTTGGTTTCGTACATAGTCGGGGGTTGAGTGTTGGGCGTTGGGTGATGAGTGAGGGAGTTTTATCCAACACTCAATACACTATTCATCTCTCCTGATACTGCTTTTGATAATATTTTTGATATTCACCGCTGGTAACGCGCGCAAGCCACTCGCTATTTTGCAGATACCAATCAACGGTTTTTTCCAAACCTTCTTCAAAAGTAACGGATGGCTTCCATCCTAATTCTTTATTCAGTTTGGTCGCGTCAATTGCATATCGCAAATCATGCCCGGGGCGGTCTTTCACATAGGTGATAAGTTTCTCTGATTCGCCCGCAGGTCTTCCCAATTTTTTATCCATCACCTTGCACATCAGCTTCACCAAATCAAGATTCTTCCATTCATTGAAGCCGCCAATGTTATAGGTTTCTCCCAATTTGCCTTTATGGAAAATGTCATCAATGGCGCGTGCATGGTCAACAACATAAAGCCAGTCGCGCGTGTTGGCGCCCTGCCCGTAAACAGGAAGCGGTTTATTATGGATGATGTTATTGATAAAAAGCGGAATCAGTTTTTCAGGAAAGTGGTGCGATCCATAGTTGTTTGAACAATTGGAGATTTTCACAGGCATTCCATACGTATCCGCATACGCACGCACAAAATGGTCGGAACTTGCTTTTGATGCAGAGTATGGAGAGTGCGGGTCATAATGAGTTTCTTCGGTAAAGAAACCCGTTTCGCCCAATGTGCCGTAAACTTCATCAGTAGAAACGTGGTAAAAAACTTTTCCTTCGTAATTATTCTTCCATGAATTCTTCGCTGCATTCAACAGGTTTACAGTTCCAAAAACATTTGTCTTCACAAATGCAAGCGGGTCGCTGATAGAGCGGTCAACATGCGATTCGGCAGCAAGATGAACCACCCCATCAAAAGCATGCTCAGTAAATAATTGATTGATGAAATCTGTTTCTACAATATCGCCTTTGATAAACGCATAGTTCTGTGATGCTTCAATGTCTTTCAGGTTTTCCAAATTACCTGCGTAGGTAAGCGCATCCAGATTTACAATTTGATACGCAGGATACTTTGTCACAAAAAGCCTTACTGCGTGTGAGCCAATAAAGCCAGCACCACCAGTAATTAAAATTTTTCTTTGTGTCATCAGTTTGTTAGTGCCGTCATTGCGAGCGAGGAACGAGCGAAGCAATCTCCTTACTTGGGGATTGCTTCGTTTCGCTCATTTCATTCGCGAAACTCGCAATGACGTGGTTACTATAAAGACCAATACTCTAAGTTTTTAATCTTCCCCCGATACATCCCTTTCAAATCCACCACAATACCGTCTTTCGGCAGAATGCTCTTGAAATATTTTTCATCGAAATTCTGATATTCTTTGTGTCCAACGGCTACAATGACTGCATCATATCCTTTTCCTATTTTTTTCACCAGACCAAATCCGTATTCGTGTTTCAATTCATCCGAATCTGCATACGCATCCGTTACTTCCACATTAATCGAATAGGATTTCAATTCCTCAATCACATCCGCCACTTTTGAATTGCGGATGTCGCTCACATTTTCTTTGAACGTAGCGCCCATCACCAACACTTTTGATTTGCCAATAACTTTTCCTTTTTTGATTAAGCGCTGCACCACATTCTTTGCGACATATTCGCCCATGCTGTCATTGATTCTGCGTCCGCTTAAAATCACTTCCGGTTTGTAACCCAAGCCAATCGCTTTATACGTGAGATAGTAAGGGTCAACTCCGATGCAATGCCCTCCAACCAAGCCGGGAGTGAATTTCAAGAAATTCCATTTCGTTCCTGCTGCATCCAACACATCCCATGTGTTAATGTTCATCTTGTCGAAAATCTTGGAGAGTTCGTTCATCAACGCGATGTTTAAATCGCGCTGCGTGTTCTCGATAATCTTTGCAGCTTCTGCAACTTTGATGGATTGCGCTTTGTAAACGCCTGCCTGCACAACAATCTCATACACTTTCGCAATTACCTCTGCGGATTCTTTATCGCTTCCGGAAACTACTTTTTTAATTTTAGCAAGCGTGTGTTCTTTATCACCGGGATTAATTCTTTCAGGACTATAACCGATTTTAAAATCCTTTCCCAGTTTCAAACCGGAAAGTTCTTCAAGAATTGGCAGGCAATCTTCTTCGGTGCATCCGGGATACACTGTTGATTCATACACCACATAGTCGCCTTTCTTCAACACCTTGCCGATGCTTCTTGACGCGCTCAACACGGGAGTTAAATCAGGCACTTTATGCACATCTACCGGGGTGGGAACGGCAACGATGAAAAACTTTGCTTTGCGCAGGTCTTCCACTTTGTGCGTGAATAAAATATCGGTGCCCATGAAATCTTCGGCAACAAGTTCGTTGCTGGGATCAATCCCCTTTTTCATCATCTTGACGCGCTCCTCATTAATATCAAATCCGATGACTGAAATTTTCTTTGCGAACTCAAGCGCAATAGGGAGTCCGACATAGCCTAAGCCAATAACGGCAAGCTTTGCCTTCCCGTTGATAAGGTCATTATACATGCGAGTGGGTGGTTATTTAAAAGCCTCATCCCCGCCCCTTCTCCAAAGGAGAAGGGAGTCCTAACTTTATTGCGTTCCTTCGGAAAGGAGCATCAACTTGGATTCCTTCTTCAGCCTTACGTGGAGGCGAGCAGGAGGCTATTATTTCTTTATATAATCTTCAAACTGATGTTCCTTCTTGAACAACTCATCCTGCGGCAGTTGCTTGAAATATTCATACGTGATTTTCAAGCCTTCCTGCCTGCTCACTTTCGGCTCCCAGCCCAACTCCTTTCTTGCCAGCGTAATATCCGGTTTGCGTTGTTTCGGGTCATCAGTCGGCAAATCTTTGAAAACCAATTTTTGCTTCGTTCCTGTCAACTTGATAATTTCTTCGCCAAATTCTTTAATCGTGATTTCAGTTGGGTTGCCAATGTTCACCGGACCTGCATAATCACTGAGCAACAGGCGATAGATGCCTTCTACCAAATCATCCACGTAGCAGAACGAACGGGTTTGGCTGCCATCGCCAAACACGGTTAAATCTTCCCCGCGAATTGCCTGCCCGATAAATGCGGGCAACACGCGCCCGTCATTCAGGCGCATTCTCGGACCATAGGTATTGAAGATGCGCACCATTCTTGTTTCCAATCCATGAAAACGGTGATATGCCATTGTAATCGCTTCCTGAAAACGCTTTGCTTCATCATAGACGCCACGCGGACCAATGGGATTCACATGCCCCCAATAGTCTTCCGTTTGCGGATGCACAAGCGGGTCGCCATACACTTCAGATGTGGAAGCAACGATGATTCTCGCGCCCTTCGCTTTTGCCAAGCCAAGCAGATTGTGTGTTCCGAGTGAACCTACTTTTAAAGTTTGAATCGGAATTTTTAAATAATCAATCGGGCTTGCGGGCGAAGCGAAATGCAGGATGTAATCCAACTTTCCGGGAACGAAAACAAACTTGGAAACATCATGATGATAAAATTCAAACTGCTTGAGTTTGAACAGATGCTCAATGTTGCGGAGGCTGCCGGTAATGAGGTTATCCATGGCGATAACTTCACAACCTTCTTTAATGAAACGGTCGCAGAGGTGGGAGCCGAGGAAACCTGCCGCGCCTGTAATGAGAACTCTCTTCATTTTTCGTTTTGATAGATAAGGCTGCAAAGAAAGTAAAAACCCCCGTTATCCAACACCACGCAACTAACCAACTAATGTGGAATACTTTTGGGAGGAGAGAGTTTGAAATTTGAGGTTTGAAGTTCAACTCACTTCAAACTTTAAACGATAAACTTCAAACTGATTTCTGTTGCCCTCGCTCGCCTCTGGCGAGTGAGCATTTATCAGGCATCTTGCCTTCATTATCTAAAGTTTAGCTGACCTCTTCTGCGAAATTTTAAAATGCCGGAGGCAAAGAAAAGATTCACTCGCGGGACGCGAGCGAAGGTGGGGAGCGATTACTCATTGGGGAAATCTTGGGCAAACTGGTCAGTATATAAGGATAAACGAAGCATCGAATAAAGAACTTCAAGACAAAATCAATACTCTAATCAGTGAGAAAATCGCTGAGGGCTATGCTGAAATTCCATACGACAAGCAATATACCCTTCAGATAAGTTTTAAGCTCGAAACTTGGGGAACAGGTGACGACCTTACAAGAAGAGAAGAAATTAGAAATATTATAAACGAACATTTGGGTTGGACGGGCAATGGACGCTGTGACGATGGAGATATTGGAAGTGGAGAGATGTCATTGTTTGCAGATGTAGTTGACCCTTACCTTGCGGTTACAACAATTTTGGAGGAGTTTAGGAACAAGAATGCAACTGAGAAAAAACATTTCACTATTATGCAAGGAGATGGCGTATTGGATATGAATTATAAACCAAAATAGAAGCACTAACCGCCAATCGAGTAGCCCGCCCTGCCACCTGTCGGTGACGGGGAGAGGTTCTCACACCACTAATCATGCGGGTGCATATTGGATTGTTTTCCACTAAGGTTTCTTTTGCTCTCGACTGTTGACTGACGGCTGTCGTCTTCCTTGCAGATACCGCTGCCCCGCAAAGCGCATTGGCGTCAACCTGATTTTAGTTTTTCAATAAAATTCTTCCTGTCGTGTCGCTTTTCATACGTGCAATAGTTGAGTAGGGAGGGTTCTATTTGACTTAGATTTTTTTCAAAAAATAATTGGATGTTATCTGCAAGATAGCGGCTCAGTTTGGTCAGGCTGATGCTGCGCGTAGTTGTTGTTTTTGGTATCAGATAATTATACACTGCTACCTGAAACAGCACGATGAAAAGTAGCAGCATGTAAAGGATGGCTTTTACCCATTCCTTTGATAGGGAAACATGCTGTGGAATCAAGCGCTGTAAATGAAATTGGCTTTTCCAGCATTTGAAAATACTTTCTATTCTCCAGCGCCATCCATACACTTTCGCTATTTGCTCCGCACGGAATTGCGCCTCCGATTCTGTGGTGATGTATAAACTATAGCCTAACTGCTCGTAATATTCTTTGCTGTGGTGAACTCTCCAGATGCCGGAATGTAAAACCATGTCCCTGCGCACCAATCGCATATTTATTGGCAACAGTGGAGTCGCCAATAATAACAGGGCGGCTGGAAACATCACCTTGAATACGATTCCGCTGCCGACTTGCCTCTTTATCGTTTAGGGGATAATGCAAGATCGGTTTTATTCAAAACCAGCGCAGAAATTTGCGCACTTTATCTGCCGCAAGAATTGAGGCGCGACATCTTCTTGCGGTTTGTTGCCCGCGCATGAAGAATCATTCTTGCTCTATTCTTCCCACGAGATGCAATCTCGCGGGAGACGGGAGCAAACTCCAAACTCTAAATCACAGTTACCCTTACTTTTTTTGTCTTCAGCTTGCTGTTATTTACTAATGGAATCAGTTTCTCCACAATTGATTGGGGCACCGCAACAAATGCGCAATCTTGCTTGAGTTCAATAGCGCCCAATTGGTCTTT
Organism: Chitinophagales bacterium; assembly: GCA_034440455.1. Taxonomy (GTDB): domain Bacteria; phylum Bacteroidota; class Bacteroidia; order Chitinophagales; family CAIOSU01; genus JAWXCB01. Next base: position 39,942 of record JAWXCB010000046.1, on the reverse strand, counting down.
CCGCAGGTTGCCTTGCTTAAAGAACAAGCCGGCAATATCTCCCTTCGAGATTTTATCTCTTCTGCCGCCTGTGATATACAGCGTAGTCCATAAAGAAGCCGCGGGTGTTGCGCCCTGTTTTATCACTTCCACTTCCGGGTCGTTGATAAAAGCGGGCAGCGCTTCGTGTTCCCATTTCAGCACATAAGCGGTTCCTTCACTGTTCATGCGGGCGGTTCTTCCGTTGCGGTGCATGAACTCATGGCTTTTTGCCGGAAGATGAAAATGGATAATAAATTTTATCTCAGGGATGTCAATCCCTCTTGCAGCAAGGTCGGTGGCAATGATGAGTTGGTGCGTTCCGTTGCGAAACTTAATGAGTGTTCTCTCGCGGTCGCGTTGTTCCATCTCGCCATGAAAGCAGCCGTGGTTGATCTTATTGTCGAAAAGAAAGTCGCTCACGCGCTGAATACTTTCCCTGAAATTGCAAAAGACAATTCCGGGCTGATTGCCCAGATGACGAAGCGCTGCCACCAGCGTGTTCAGCTTATCCTTCTCAGGTGAGATGATTGTTTTCACTTTTAGCTGCGGAATGCCGTCCTCTAAATAGTTGATAGAAGTCGGATTTCTCAGCCTTACAAAACCCGGCACCTGCACACGCTGCGAAGCAGAGGTCAATATTTTTTTGCGCAGCTTCGGCAAGGCAGCCATAATCTCCGCCATGTCCGCTTCAAAGCCCACCTCCAATGATTTGTCAAACTCGTCAAGCACCAGCGTGGTAAGTTTCTCGGTTGAAAAAGTCTGCTTTCGCAGGTGATCCGCAATTCTTCCCGGAGTGCCAATCAGAATTGCCGGGCGATGCTTCAAATCGCTCTTATCGCGGGAGCCTGTTCGCCCCCCATACACCGCATTCGTTTTATAACCCGTCCCCATATTCCTGATCACCTGCTCAATTTGAATCGCCAATTCTCTTGACGGCACAATGATCAGCGCTTGTATCTCCGTGCAGGCGGCATCCAGTTCCTGTATGATAGGCAGCAGAAAGGCAAGGGTCTTGCCCGTTCCCGTGGGCGAAAGCAAAATCACTTCATCACAGGCATGTATCGCAAGTTGCGCCTCCTCCTGCATCGGGTTCAGTCGCTCAATGCTCAGTTTCTCCAGAATATCCTTTTGATTTTTAATGGCAGCCATGCTGCAAAGCTACCTGCAATTCGAGTACTGACTTCTCCCTCCTCTCCCGCGAGATTGCATCTCGTGGGAATATATTTGCAATCCTGTATGTACGGGATTCATGCGTGGGCTTGTACTTCCCCTGACAATTTCCCATGAGCCGCAACCACAAAATCAGAGATCAGGAAAAACTGTATTTCGTTTCGTTTGCAACAGTCAATTGGATAGATGTATTTATCCGCAGAACGTATAAAGATATTCTCGTCAGCAGCCTTTCTTATTGCATGCGCGAAAACGGGCTTGAACTTTACGCTTGGTGTATTATGACCAGCCACGTTCATCTCATCATCGGCACTACAGGCGAGCCAATGGAATTTATTTTGGGAGTCCTGAAAAAATTTACTTCAAAAAGATTGCGGGAAGCCATTACACAAAATCCGCAGGAAAGCAGACGAGAGTGGATGCTGTGGATGATGGAACGCGCGGGAAAATTCAATCCGAACAACAATGATTTTCAGTTCTGGCAGCAGAAAAATAATCCGATTGAGTTATTTGACAATGATGTGATGCGGCAGAAATTAGATTACCTACATAACAATCCGGTTGAGGCGGGATTTGTTGATGAACCTTGGGAATATCTTTATAGCAGCGCGAGCGATTATTGCGGAAAGACAGGCTTGACAAAAATTAAAATGATTGAATAAACTTAAACAAAGAGAGAGCCAACGCATGAAGATGGAATCTTGCAGAAATATTTCCACGAGATGCAATCTCGCGGGAGACAGGGAGTAAACCTAAAACACAAAAGGCAAACACTTCTGTGTCTGCCTTTTGAAACTCTTTAAAAAAATAGAGATTCAATTCGCTGCTTCGCGTCCGATGCTGCGATAAATAAAACCCTTTTCTTTCATGTCTTTCGGCTCGTAAAGGTTCCGACCGTCAAAGATTACTTTGCCTTTCATCAGCGCAGCCATCTTTTCAAAATCAGGCGAACGGAATTCACCCCATTCAGTTGCGATAATGAGCGCATCGGCATCTTTCAATGCAGCGTAGCGGTCTTCTGCGTATTTGATTTTGTCGCCAATTTTCTTCTTTACGTTGGTCATTGCTTCAGGGTCAAATGCTGTGATTTCAACACCGCTCTTGAGCAATTCATCAATAATATAAAGTGCGGGAGCTTCGCGAATATCATCTGTGTCGGGCTTGAACGCCAATCCCCACAGTGCAACTTTCTTGCCTTTCAAATGACCATTGTCGCCAAAGTGTTCTTTCACTTTCGGAATGATGATGGTCTTTTGTTTTTCGTTGATTGCCATCACCGATTTCAAAATACCAAATTCATATCCGTTGTCTTTGCCTGATTTGGCAAGCGCCTGCACGTCTTTCGGGAAGCAGCTTCCACCGTAACCAATGCCGGGGAACAAAAATCTTTTTCCGATGCGGCTGTCAGAGCCGATGCCAATGCGCACCATGTCCACATTCGCTCCTACCTTCTCACAAAAATTCGCCACTTCATTCATGAAGGTGATTTTTGTAGCGAGGAAAGCATTCGCAGCATACTTGGTCAACTCAGCAGACTTTTCATCCATGAAAATGATCGGGTTGCCCTGGCGAACATAAGGTCTGTATAATTCTTCCATGAGTTTCTTTGCGCGCTCAGAACTTGTTCCTACAACAACTCTGTCGGGCTTTAAGAAATCATCCACTGCAAAACCTTCGCGTAAAAATTCAGGATTTGACACAACGTCAAATTCCACTTTTGAGTTTTTCTTAATCGCAGCAGTTACTTTATCAGCAGTGCCAACGGGAACTGTACTCTTATCAACGATGACTTTATATTCATCCATGATTACGCCCAACTGCTCGGCAACGCCAAGCACATAAGACAAATCAGCAGAGCCGTCTTCATCGGGAGGCGTAGGTAATGCGAGGAAAATAATTTTTGTTTTGCTCACTGCATCAGCGAGGTCAGTGGTGAAAGTGAGGCGACCTTCGCGGATGTTTCGTTCAAACAACACATCGAGGTGGGGCTCATAAATCGGCACCACACCGCTTTGCATTTTCAGCACTTTTTCTTTGTCAATATCCACGCAAATCACGTTGTTACCCGTTTCTGCGAGGCAGGTGCCGGTTACTAATCCTACGTAGCCGCTGCCGATAATGGAGATATTCATGGTTGGGAGTTTAAAATTTTATGTTTATAGTTTGTTGACGAAATCTAAAATGCTCTTTGTTATGTGTTCCAATTGCTCTTCGTCCAACTCTGTGTGCATGGGTAATGACAACACTCTTTTGCTTAAATCCACCGCAACCGGAAACTCGCTGTCTTTGCGATTTAAGTCTTTATACGCAGGATGGGCATGTAAAGGTTTCGGATAGTAAATCATTGCCGGAATGCCTTGCGCTGCAAGGGTTTCCTTGAGTTTATCACGATCAACTCCATTGAGCGTTAATGTGTATTGGTGAAAAACATGCGTTGAATTGGCTGCGCGAAACGGAGTTTTAATTTGTTTAATTCCTGCAAATGCCTTATCATAATAGTCAGCGGCTTTGTTTCTTGCAGTTGCATAATCATCGAGATGCGGCAGTTTCTCGCCAAGAATTGCAGCCTGAATTGTATCGAGGCGCGAGTTCACGCCAATCATTTCATATTCATAACGCACCTTTTGTCCGTGATTCACGATGCTGCGCAATTCATAAGCAATCGCATCATCATTAGTGAAAATAGCGCCACCATCACCGTAGCAGCCAAGATTTTTTGAAGGAAAAAAGAAGTCGTGCCGATATGCCCGATTGCTCCTGCTTTCTTCACCGAGCCGTTTGAGAATTTAAAATCCGCGCCAATTGCTTGTGCGGTATCTTCAATCACAAACAAGTTGTGCTGCTTCGCAAGCTGCATGATTGATTCCATGTCAGCGCACTGTCCATAGAGATGAACCGGAATGATCGCTTTCGTTTTCGGAGTGATTTTCTTCTCAATGTCTTGCACATCAATGTTAAACGTGAGCGCGTCAATATCCGTGAGCACAGGTTTTAATCCAAGCAGGCAAAGCACTTCAGCGGTGGAGACAAACGTAAAATTCGTTGTGATTACTTCATCACCCGGCTTCAAGCCCAGCGCCATGCAAGCTATTTGCAGCGCATCTGTTCCATTGGCACAGGCAACTACCTGTTTGCAACCAACGTAAGCGGCTAATTCATTCTCAAACTTCTTTACCGCAGGACCATTGATAAACGCAGATGATTGCAACACTTCGGCAATCGCCTCATCAATCTCCGGTTTGATTTTTTCATACTGAGACCGGAGGTCAACCATCTGGATTTCTTTCATTGCAATCATGCGTAAAATCAGGCGGCAAATATAGGTATATTTGAAACCGGCATTTCCCGAAATTGCGCAAATAAATCCACAGTGATTTGGCACTTATGAACCGCATTTTAGTTTCCTCTTTTTTCTTGTTGTTTTCGCTTTCAGCATTCAGCCAGTCGCAATCGGTGCTGAAAGATTCTGTTGTAAGCTTTTCCATGCTGCATATTCATTATGGATTAAATCTTCCGCTGGCAGATATGAGCGACCGTTTCGGATTGAGTAACTCACTCGGAGCAGGATTTGGCGTGAAGACACAAAAAAATGTGGTGATTGGACTGGAAGGAAGTTATTTATTCAGCCGGAATGTGAAGGAAACCGACATGCTTGAAAACATCACGGGCGAAACAGGATTGCTCATTAGCGCCAGCGGCTTGCTCGCCACTTATACTTTTTCGCAGAAAGGTTTTTCGTTGCAACTACAAGGCGGAAAAATAATTCCTTTCAAAAAACCGAATATCAATTCAGGATTAATGGTATTGCTGGGCGCAGGCTATCTGCAACACAAAATCGGCATTGAGGTGAACGACAATGAAGCGCCCATGTTGAGCAAGGAATACAAGAAAGGCTACGACCGGCTCACAAACGGATTTATGCTCACGCAATTCATCGGCTATTTTTTTGTTGACTCAAAACACAAGCGCATCAACTGTTACGCTGGCGTTGAAATAATGGAAGCATTCACAAAAAACCGCAGAAGCTGGAACTATGACGAGCAGCGCAAAGACGACAACGTGCGCAAAGATATTTTCGTGAGTATAAAATTCGGCTGGGTGATTCCGTTTTATAGGTCACAAACGGAGAAGTTTTATTATTACTAACCAGGAATAAGAAGAAGAGCTTCCTGCATTGTAAATTCGTTTTATGCCCACCATTTCAATGTTTTTTGGAATCATCATTCGCATGTATTATGCACTGAAAGAACACGGACCACCGCATATTCATGTTTATTTTCAGGATAATGTTGCTGTGATGAATATCCGTGATTGTGAACTGACGAAAGGCGTCCTTCCCGCAAAGCAGCGCAGATTAATCAGCGCATGGATTGAGATTCACAGGGAGGAATTGCTTTCCAACCGAAAACTTTGTCAAAACGGGAAAAAGCCTTTCAAAATTCAACCTTTAAGATAATTTTGAATAATGCGCAGCTATCTTGCAATCAAAGCAGTGAAACCTCTGGATGACTACAAATTAGCGCTCACCTTTGCCAACGGTGAAAGGCTGCTGTTTGACATGAAGCCCTATTTGAACAAAGGCATCTATCGTCAATTACGTGATGTAAAGTTGTTCAGCACCGCTCATGTAAGTTTTGATACGGCAGAGTGGGATAATGAAGCCTACTTTGACCCTGAAGCGCTGTATGAAGGGAGCGAGAAGATAAATGAAAAGGAATATCGCCTCACTCTTACGCCCCGCGCCTCTGCTGCCAAACCGCGTGTGCGCTCTAAAAAGAAAAGCAATAAATAATGATGGACTTGGTGATTTCCTTTTATCGCTGAAGTTTGTTATTCAACTTTGAACTTTGAAATCCCTCAGCCTTCCGCTTTATAATTTCGCGCTCGCTCTTTACACGCTTGGCGCAAACTTGATTGCGCCATTCAACTCCAAAGCGAAGAAGTGGATTGACGGCAGGAAAAACATTTGGGATGAATTGCAGCAACTCCCCTCCCACCCTCACCGCATTTGGTTTCACTGCTCCTCGCTGGGAGAATACGAGCAAGCGTTGCCGATGATACAGGCATTGCAAGAAAAAAAACAAAGCAGGGAAACGGGAAACAGTTCGGACTCCCCTCTCTATTGGAGAGGGGGCGGGGGTGAGGCTATCATCACCTTCTTCTCCCCCAGCGGTTATGAAATCGTGAAGAAAAAAAATCCCGATGCGCTTGTATTCTATCTGCCGATTGATACAAAAGAAAATGCTGCGCGATTTTTGTCAATCGCGCAGCCGCGGCTTGCGGTGTTTGTGCGCTATGATTTATGGTATTATTATTTAACTACGCTACAAAAAGAAAATACGCCTTCTATTTTGATTTCAGCGGTGTTTCGGGAAGACACTATTTTTTTTCAGTGGTACGGCAGCCTTTTCAAATCTATGCTGCAATGCTTCACGCACATTTTTGTACAAGATGAACATACAAAAGAAGTATTGCTGAAAAATGGATTTCAAAACGTAACCAAAGCATGCGACACACGGATTGACCGTGTTGCTTCTATTCTAAATGAAGGCAAGAAATTTCCACTCATCGAAACATTCAAAGGCGAAAAGAAATTATTTCTTGTGGGCAGCCTTGAGCCGAAAGATGAAGGTGTTGTTTTGCCGCTGCTCAACCATCCCGATTTTACAAAGCAATTCACCTGCATCATCGCACCGCACAACATTGACAAAAACTACGTAACGAAAATTCAGGCTGCGCTCAACCGCAAGTCCGTTCTTTATTCATCACTCTCGCCTGCGCTTGCCAAAGAAAGCAACATCCTTATTATTGACAGCATCGGAATTTTATCGCGACTCTATAAATACTCAGATGTTGCCTACATCGGTGGAGGCTTTGGCGAAGGGTTGCACAACGTACTGGAGCCTGCGGTGTGGGGCGTTCCCGTTTTCTTCGGACCAAAACATCACAAGTTTATCGAGGCGGCTGAGTTGGTAAATCGCGGTGGCGCTTTTGTTGTGCAGGATGCAGATGAATTAAAAACGAAGACTTTCAATTTGCTCACGAATAAGGACGCGCATCAAAAAGCTGCGCAGGCTGCAAGTGATTTTATTCAGGAAAATAAAGGCGCAACGGAAATTATTTTAAACACAATCAATTCATTTCCCATCGGGCGTTGAGGTTTCCTTCACAATTTCCTGCTTCACCCATTGCTGTTTTTGCTTGTTCCAAAAGGAAGGGAGATTTCCTTCCAAATCAAGATGCTCTGGCGGCATTTGACGGCTGTATTTTACCAGCGGCTCGTTGGTTGTATCAAACGTGATTTTTGTTTCCTACCAATAGCGGCTTGCGCCAGGATTGTTGTGAATTTCCGCTTTGGATGCCGCCCCATTCGGATGAAATTTTAATTGTGTTGTAATAGAATAACTGTGGCGCACATCTTCCAATTCAAAAGTTTTTACGTCTTTCAAATCATAGAAGTATAGCTGACGTTTGCTCTCCTGCCAAGGGGTGATTTTTACAGAAATTTTTCCATTGGTGTAATAATGATAAGTGGTGTCATTTGCCGGTGTTCTTGGCTTTTGCTTCTGCGGAGTTTCCTTTTGCTTTAGCTTTTCGGTTAGCGGAAGTTGCTCAGCCTTTTTGACAATGACTGCGGAATCAACTTTCGGTTGTGCAATTGGAAGCGTATCTGTTGTTTTCTTTTTTTCTTCAAGCAGCGCTTTCAACTCGCTTACTTCTGCATGAAGTGAATCTAATTTATCGGAAAGGGCTTGTTGCTCCAACTGTGGTGAAGAATTGCAGGATGAAAAAAAACAAAATGAGAAATGCAGAAACCGCAGAGGGGAAAGAGAAAAAAAACGCAGAGATAAACGAGAAATACAACCAATGCTCCTGAGCCTCTGCGCAAACCTTAGCGTACTCTGCGGTTTTTGTATTCATTACCCTATCATTTCCAACACATGCCCTGAAAAGCGTTTTGCCAAATCGGGCTTTTCGCTCCAAGCAAACTTTGTTTCTGCATTCTTAATGTATTGCTCCGCCTCTTCGCGCGAGCCGCATTTGCCGAGGTCTTGCAATGCGCGGTTGAATTGTTCAGCGCTGCCACCAAACAGATTTTCAATAAACGAGTAGCGCTCATTCAAATCGAATGAATCTTTCAAACTTTTCTTTTTGCCTTTCAGCTTGTCAGCTAATGCGGTTGTCTCTTTTTTAAAGCGTTCGTTCAGCGAAACCTGTTCTTTCTCCTGCGTTTTTTCAGTTGTTTTTTTCTTCACGGGTGTTTCCGCATCGGGCTGCATCTTCAAGGGAGGAACTGTTTTCTCTTCCTCTAAGAATGCTTCCGTGTCATCGGGAATTTTTATCGCTTCTTTCTTTTCAGGAATCAACTGGCGAGGCTTCACATCAAAATCCGTTTTCTTTTCCACTGCGCGTTCTATTCTTCTGGGTTCTGCAACCGGCTCCGGGGTTTCTTCCGCTTGAGAAACAACCGCTTTCGGTTCTTCATTTTTCAATACCGTAAATTCAGGCTTCACTTTTCCCAGACTTTCTATCATGTCTTGCAACTCGCGGGCATAGCCATTAAGCAAATCCACTTCTACAGGATGCAGGTTTTTTTCTTCCGAAAGCCGTTCGTTTAAATAATTAATCTTGTCGCTGAGGGTGGCGATTTGCGCGTGAATTGCTTTTCTATCCATCATAGTTATATTTGAAACCAAATTTAGTTTTTTCGGCTTGCCCGCGTTGTCATGCCGGACTCGTTCCGGCATCTCCTCATTAAAAGTAAGCAGGGGATTGCAGCATAAATCCGCAATGACAACTACACCAAACGCACAATGTTCATCGAACCACATATCGAAGCATCAAAAAAAGGCTGGATAGAAGTAATTTGCGGCTCGATGTTTTCCGGCAAAACGGAAGAACTGCTTCGCAGAATCCGCAGGGCAACGATTGCCAACAAGTCAGTGAAAATTTTCAAGCCGACAATTGATAAGCGGTATCACGAAACGAATATTACTTCGCACGATAAAAACGCCATCACAGCAATTACCACAAATCATTCTTCTGAAATCATTTCGCTTGCAGGTGATACAGAAGTAATTGCAATTGACGAAGCGCAGTTTTTCGATGCGCAACTGCCGGATGTGTGTGAACAGCTCGCGCTGAAAGGTTCCCGCGTGATTATCGCAGGACTTGATTTAGATTTCAAAGGGCAGCCCTTCGGACCGATGCCCCAACTGCTTGCCACTTCTGAATATATCACAAAACTCCACGCCATTTGCGTGGTGTGCGGCAACATCGCCTCGCGCTCTTATCGCAAGGTGGCATCAAAAGATACGGTGGTGATTGGCGAAAAAGATGTGTATGAAGCGCGTTGCCGCAACTGCTTTGAAAAAGGCATGACACAATCCTGACAATCAGCCGTGCATCCTTTTCGCCTTTTATACAGTCAATCCTACTATTAACGGAGTGTTAGGAATAAATTATTGCAACAGTTTTGAAAAACAAGTGAATAGTTTATTTTTACACCCCTCAAAACAACTCTAAAATTTTTATAAACAAAAAACAGTCATGAGAAACATCATTACAACATTGGTTATCATGGTTATCAGCCTGAGCGTGTTCGGGCAAACGCCATTTCAAAAAACTGCTATCAGCCCCAGCCGCGTTCCCGCAGGCATGAAGGCGATTGACAAGGCTCAGGTTGACGCATTGAAAGGCAACAGGATGCCTGCAAACAGCGGCAGCAGGGCAGTTCAGCAAATTATCGTGGATTATGATGCGGTGGATGAAATTGTTACCGTTGACGAAAACAAAGTTTACGAGCGCTTCATCTGGGATTTGAATTCCAATTACGATGAAAACGATACAAACCGCTTTGCGTTATCATGGGGAGTTGTAGCAGTTGATACGCTTTATGACGCAAATAACTTAGTGGGTTATCCGCGCAGTTCTACCCCGGTTACAGTTGATAGCATTCAGTTGTTAGTTACGCATGAGAATACTGAGGGTACATTTGATACTGTGGAGGTAAGCGTCTATGCATGGCAGGGTGCTTTAGGGCTTCAGGTAAACGGGCAAGAAGTAATTGTAAATACCGTTTTATATGACACCTTAATTATCACTAATACTTCACTTACCCCCGGACCCGCTCAGCTCGGAATGCTCATGATTTATCCAGATTTGCAACTCACTTATCCAAATAACAGGTTTTTAGTAGGCATCCACTTTTATGGCGACACTGCTAATCACACATTCACCGTGCTTGCCGGATATGGCGACCGTTGCGGTGGCGCATGTTTTGCTTACCCCTCGGTATTTGAATTAAACAGCTTGTGGAGAATGATTGCATGGGCTGGTCAAACCAATCTCACAGGCATCAATGGAATCGCTTATAACTGCAATGGCAATGGCGTAGTTGGCGAACCTGAAGAATGTGAAGAATTCCCAATTCAAAACTTTGCTTTTACTGCTTACCTGACTATTGACCCTGCGCTTACATCTGAAATCACCGCTTCTGATAATTCAATCTGCCCGGGCGAAACAGTTAGCTTGAGCGTTAATCCCATAGGCGGCACAGGTCCTTACACGGTGTCATGGGAGCCTCAAAGCGCTGGGTTAACAAATCCGTTTAGCCCGACAACAAGCGCAACACCTCTTTCCACTACTGATTATATCGCAACAATTATTGACGCAACTCCGGATACAATTACAAAGACGATTCGGGTTTCTGTTAACGCAATTTCTGTTAGTATCAACGACCTTGATTTAAGCATTGGTTGCGGTCAAACTACAAACCTTGACTCTGTTATTGTTGGCGGCACTGTAACAGGCGCTACTTTCGCATGGAGCAATAGCGTGAACACGCTCACCAACCCAAATCTTGGCTCCGGCACCTATACAATTAGCGCTACAAACAGTTTTGGATGTTCGGCTACTGATGCGGTTACAGTTACCATTCCGGGCGTAAATCAGGTTCTTAACTTCAGCTCAGGACTCGTGAACAACATTGGCTGCCAAGACGTACCAATCAATTTCACTAATACATCAAAAAACACTACAAACTGGGACTGGAATTGGACATTTGGCGATAACAGCGGAAATATTTCTACTGCTGAAAGCCCAAGCTACACTTACACTGCAACAGGACCTTATGTAGTTACGCTTAGCGCTGACAGTCTTGGCTGCTCTGTATCTTCTGTTTCAAAAACTGTTACAATCAATATTTGCATTGGCATTGAAGAATCATGGTTATCAAGCCATGTTGAAATGTATCCAAACCCAACAAGAGGCTTAGTTACATTAAACTTCAAAGACATTGACAGCAAGACAGGCGTGGTTGGCATTTATGATGTAACCGGAAAATTGGCTGTTGAAGAACAGATTTCTGTTGCAGGCAATGCGCAAAAAGTAATGGACCTCACCAGCCTTGCTGATGGAGTTTACTTCGTAAAAATCCAATTGGGTGATGGAGTGATGATGCGCAAACTGAACGTGACAAGATAATCCACCTCCTTTTCTATTAAAAAGCAAAACCCCCGTCAATTGACGGGGGTTTTGCTTTTTACTACTCCTCTTGTCACCATTTTTCACTATCCAAAAGGATAATATTTGTCTCAGTTGGTTTAAAGGGAAACTCGGCAAACACGAGTATTTTTGTCATGCAGGCGGTGGCGGAGGTTACTCTTGCGAAATACTTTTGTAGCTGAAATTGAAGAAAGGAAGCGTACTCATGACAAATCGCTCCGGCTTCACCGACCAGTGATTATTTGATAACATTGACCGTCAATTCATCCAATGAAATTAACCGAGCGCGACAAGCAGTATATCTGGCATCCTTACACGCAGGCAAAAACCGAGCGTTCGCCCATTCCAGTTGTGAAAGGAAAGGGCGCATGGCTGACTGATGAAAATGGAAAAAAATATCTCGATGCGATTTCATCCTGGTGGGTGAATATTCATGGACACGCGCATCCTTACATCGCAAAGAAAATAGCAGAACAGGCGAAGCAATTAGAGCAGGTCATCTTCGCGGGGTTTACGCATGAGCCGGCAGTTCGCCTTGCGGAAAGAATCGTGCGCCTGCTACCCGGAGATTATGCAAAAGTGTTTTACTCCGACAATGGCTCCACCGCTGTCGAAGTGGCGCTGAAGATGGCGATTCAATACTGGCACAACAAAGGAATTCAAAAAACAAAAATTATCACTTTCAAAGACGGCTATCATGGCGATACGTTCGGAGCAATGTCGGCAAGCGGACGGGGCATTTTCACAAATCCCTTTACCTCTTTGTTATTTGATGTAATTCATATTGAGCCTCCTTTGCCGGGAAAAGAAAAACAATCCATTGAGCAGTTGAAAGCGGCAATAGGCAGTGGCAGAAGGCAACCAATCCCCAACGACTCGCAACCCGCAACTCGCAACTCGCAGACTTCCTGTTTCCTCTTTGAACCACTCGTGCTGGGCGCAGGCGGCATGTTGATGTATGATGCCGAGCCACTGGATAAGATGATTTCTATTTGCAGAAAAAATAACATCCTCACTATTGCCGATGAAGTGATGACAGGATTCGGAAGAACCGGAAAACTGTTCGCAACAGAATACTTAGAAAACCAACCCGACATCATTTGTCTTTCAAAAGGAATCACAGGCGGCTTCATGCCCTTGGGATTAACCGTTTGCACCGAAGAAATTTATCAGGCTTTCTATAGTGATGACCGCGCGAAGACTTTCTTTCACGGACATTCCTACACCGCGAATCCGCTCGCCTGTGCTGCCGCAAACGCAAGCTTGGATTTGGTGGAGAAAAAAGGATTCAAACAATCGCTGAAAAGAATACAGTCGCGCCATGTTGCATTTGCAAAGAAGCTTGTGCGGAATCCAAAGATTGAAAACGTGCGCACACGGGGAACTATCCTCGCATTTGATTTAAAAACAAAGGACGCCACCTCTTATCTAAATAAAGAGCGCGCACGGATTTATGATTTCTTTATTGAACGGGGAATCTTATTGCGCCCGCTTGGAAATACGATTTATGTAATGCCGCCTTATTGCATTACTGAAAATGAGTTAGCGTTTGTGTATGCCGAGATTAGCCGCTTTGCTGATTCGCTTCTCTCGTAGCCTTACCAATATCTGCTCGTAAAAAATAACAGCCACCCCCGCTGGCAGGTTGGCTGTTAAATAATATTTGGAACGCTCAACAAGAAATAGCATCAACTGACGCCTGCGCAGAGGCAATAGCGTTTTCCCAGTCGGTGCGTGATGTGCCGGTTAGCGTGGAACATCCTCTGTAGGATTCTAATGCGTCAACATAATCTTGCGCTGCATCTTTATATGCATTGCAAGTAGTAGTTGAGGGACTTACTCCATACGCCTGAGCTGCTGCTGTTAGCGTATTAATTTCATCTGACACTTCAGAAGCCCAAGCTGCCGAACAGGGACCACCGCCATTGTCGTCATCACCGCAAGAAGTGAATCCAAAAACGAGCGAGATAACAATCAGGGTTGAAAGAAAAAATGTTTTCATGGTAATTTGATTTTAGGTTAATTAATTCGCCAAAATAAAAAAATATTTACCCGAAAAGATGAACAAGAAAACTTACGCGCTAAGATTACCCGCTCACATGCTGCGTTGTTTGCTCGCGCAGCAGCAGGTCAAGCGTTTTTCCACTGTGTCCTTCTTTCACAGAAATTTGTTCCATCGCATATTCACTCAATGCAGTAATCGTAAGACTTGGATTTACTCCAAGATTTCCTTGTATCACCGAGCCGTCAAGAATGTACATATTCGGATAGCCATGTACTTGAAATTTATCGTTGATGACGCCTTCATTTGCTGTTTCTCCCATCGGACATCCGCCAAGAATATGTGCGGTCGTTGACATATTGAAGACAATTTCTGTCATGGCGTTCATAGCGACACCGTTCACTTTTTCCGCGTAGCGGTGCATCACCTGCTGTCCTGTTTCGATGTAAGCGGGAACGCGGTCTTGCCCTTTGTTATCAAGCGACATTCCGCTGCCAAACCAGCCTTTCTTCCACACCATCTTCATTGAATTATCAAGCGATTGCATTACGAGCAGAATAATCGAGTTGCGCGCAATATTGAGTTTTAGATTTGCCCGCAAGTAAGTAAACGGATTAGATAAAATATTACCAACCAGTTTTGCTGTGCGCACCACTGGCGTTCCCGGTCCTGTGGCAAGCGTGGCGAGGCGAAACATCGAATCACTGTGATCAGGATATTTCACCACTTCAATATGCGTATGTTCATCCGGATTGAAAATACTTGTGATGGCAACTCCGTGATTCAGTTTTTTATCTTTTGACAACACGCCACACAACGATTCGGAATTGGTGCGCACGGTGAAGCCGAGTTTATCGGAAAGGTTTGCCATTGTCTTCAATTCATACTTCTGCTTCAGCAGCAACTCCATTGTGCCGAGAACGCCACCGCTCACCACCAAACCTTTCGATTTAAAGACCCGCTTGTTGCGACCAAACCATGAAGTGCTTGACTGCGTGTGGATATGATAGAGGTCGTCTTTGAATTCAATTTTCGTTACAACAGTTTCAGCTTCCACCTTTGCTCCGAATTTTTCAGCGAACCACAAATAGTTTTTATCAAGCGTGTTCTTTGCGTTGTGCCTGCATCCCACCATGCAGCCCGCGCATTCGGTACATCCTTTGCGTTTAGGTCCCAAACCATTAAAGTAAGGGTCAACTTCTTTTGTGGTGTCGCCAAAGTAAACGCCAACATTCACATTGCCGTAAGAACTTTCCTTGCCCATATCACGCGCCACTTCGCGCAGAATGTCGTCTTCTTCATTGTGTTTGTGATAGGGCGTGGTACCGAGCATGAACTTCGCGCGTTCATAAAACGGCATCAAAATTTTCTTCCAATCATTAAACCGCGCCCACGAAGGATTAATAAAAAACGCATCATCCGGCAGCATGTGCGTATTGGCATACACAAGACTGCCACCACCCACTCCTACCCCGCTGATGACAAACACTTCTTTAAAAAACGTGAGTTTCTGAATACCAAAACATTTCACTAACGGCATCCACAAATATTTGCGGATGTTCCAATTTGTTTTCGGAAAATCTTTTGCCGCATAGCGTTTCCCTTTTTCCAACACCAGCACCGAATACCCTTTCTCTGAAAGGCGCATTGCAGAAACGCTGCCTCCAAAACCGGAGCCAATGATGATGTAGTCGTAAATGGAAGCAGCGTACATTCTCAAAATTTCTTTTTCTCAGGATTTTGACGCACATCAAAAACATTCAGAATTATAATGCTCTCCTCACGATGCTTATAAAAAATGCGGTTATGTTTTGTTATTAAGAATCCTCGAATATTTCTTTCCCGATGTTCCAATTTCAGGAAATTCAGAAATTATTTCAATTCCCTCAAAGGTGCGTACAATAAATTCGGCTTTTACTTTTTCATTCCATTCGACATCCAGATAATCAATGACTTTTTCAAAAGAACGGCTTGCTCTTTTTGTCCAGATTACTTCTTTAGCCATTTCCTATACTTTTTCACCATCTTCTCATGGCGAATAAGATTCTTGGGATTTACACTTTCTTCATCTGCCGCGATGAGTTCCTTTTTTTCTTCTTCGCTTAAACGCTTCCAAAGGCTGCCGTCTTTTTGATTCGTCCACGAATCAACGATTTTATAATAACCATTTAATCTCTTTTCGTCCTCAATTTCATCAATCAGCTTATGAAATTTCTTTTTGACCGCGGTAATTGACATGACACGTTTTCTTGAAAGTTATGAAAGAAATCAGCGTTGACTTTTAATATTCCATCCACGCTTCCACATCATCTGCAACCCGCTCTGCCATCGTATTTGCAATCACCTCATTACCGGCTGGCAATACGTGGCAGAAGTCATAAAATAATTCAAGCCTACTATCTAACAATGTAGTAAGCGAAAAGTTATACGGCTCATTTTTAACAGCGGAATCCATCAACTCAAAAAGCCTGCACTGCGCTTTTTCTCGTTCGGATAGTTGCGCTCCTTTGCGAGATTGAGAGCAGGTGCGCACGGGCTGTAGAAAGTTGTAATAGCGGATATTCTTCACCTTGCAGAAATCGTGCGTGTCATTGATGATTTTCCAATAAGTCTCGCTTACTATTTTCAGGCGTTCATCTGTGAGTTGCGACCAGTCATATTTTTTTTCAAACTGTTGCGCTTTGAAATAGGCAATCACCCGTGCAATGTTTATAAAGAACAACGGGAAACGCGTCAGAATTCTTCTGCGCGCGCGGTTAGGCTCAATCACTTTCACTTCATCCCAATGATGCGGAGGCAGTTCAAAATCTGACTGCGTCCTGCGGTTGAAATCAAACGTCATTAAATCATTCACTCCGTCAAGACTCACAATCATATCAGGGTGATATTGCTGCAAGAGCAACTGAATGAGAATGAATTCCTGCTCTACCACAAAAGCAGAAATCCCGGCATTCATGACTTCGATTTTATCCGTATTAAAACGCGCTTTTAATTCTTTCTCTAAGTAATGCGCGATTGACTCTTCCGGCTTCTTCCCTCTTGCAACGCTGCCGCCTGTTAAGATGATGCGGAATTTCCCTTCTTGTTTCTCAATAGGGTAATGTGTTTTAAACCCATACTCGTTTAATCCTTCCGTTGTATCAAACAAGTAGTAGAGATAAGGATAATCACGCACAGGCAGCGGATGCGCATGGCGGTCTTTGATGCGAAAAGCGATTTCAAGAACGCCTTCAGCTAAAACAGCAGCAAACAAAAGCATCAAACTAAAAAACAAAAAATAGCGCAGCGTTTTTTTCATGAATATTGAATAGAGAAGAGGGCTAATTTACCGAAATTTTTCAGCGCTTAAATCTTCGTGTATGGCTTTCACAACGCAGAGAACTTTCTTACCTTTAGCCGCTCTTGAAATTCAAAATTCCATACACAAACCCGCGTCTTTTGAGACAACTGCTTGCGTTGTTCCTTTTGCTTTGCCTCACGCTTCCATTCCTCGGCACCTACACCTGGCTGAAAATTGAAAAGCGCAAAGTGAAGAAATCCATCAAATGGAGCATGATTGGCGGCATGGATAAAAGTGCGTTCGTGCTGCTGAAATTCACGAAAGAAGAATCCGAAACGAAACTGCGATGGGAACACTCGCGCGAATTTGAATATGCAGGACAGATGTATGATGTGGTTGAAGCGGCAGAACAAGGCGACACCACTTATTACTACTGCTGGTGGGACCATGAAGAAACAAAACTCAATTTACAGTTGAGCGGATTAGTCGCTCATGCAATGGGCAAAAATCCATTGAACAAAGAGAAACAAGAACGGCTGAGCAGTTTTCTAAAGAACTTGTATTGTCAGCAAAAAATCGGCAACAACCTGTTTGCAAATACAGCAAAGGAAATATTTCCCGGCAATCTTCACGTTGATTATTCTTCCATTCAATTTACTCCTCCTTCACCGCCACCTGAGATTTTCGCTTCATCATGCTGAGCGCAGCGAAGCATCACATTTTTTATTGAATAAGAGATTCTTCGCAGAGCCTCCGCTCAGAATGACGAAAAGCAAGAGGTGCGTTTCTATTTTTTGATTTTAAAAATTTCATCATGAAAAAAATACTCTTTTCATGGTGGTATCTTGCATTCTGCTTTCTGGCAAATGCGCAGGTCATCACCGTGCGCGACAGCGTATCAAACCAGCCCCTTGAACTGGTTACGCTCGTCAGCGAAAAACCTTTCGCATTTACAACAACAAATGCGCAGGGACAAGCCGATATTTCGGCATTCAGGGATGCGGAGAAAATTCTCATCCGCATGTTAGGCTATGAAACGAAAGCGATGCGTGCTGAAGAATTGCAAAGCGCTAATCTCATCGTTCTTTTAAAACCGTCCGGTGTTTCCCTCGACCAGGTTGTGGTTTCATCAACAAAATGGAACCAGATGGGACAAGATGTGCCGAATAAAATTTCTTCCATTTCAGCCAAACAAGTCGCGCTGCAAAATCCCCAAACTGCGGCTGACATGCTTGGCGCATCGGGAGAAGTGTTTATTCAAAAAAGCCAGCAGGGGGGTGGAAGCCCGATGATTCGCGGGTTTTCAACCAACCGCTTACTGTATAGCTTTGACGGTGTGCGCATGAACACTGCGATTTTCCGAAGCGGAAATATTCAGAATGTGATTTCACTCGACCCGTTTGCCATGGAAAAAACGGAGATTCTTTTCGGATCCGGCTCGGTGATTTACGGCAGTGATGCCATTGGCGGTGTGATGAGTTTTCAAACGCTCACGCCACAATTATCGCTTTCGGATAAAACGCTTGTCACGGGAAAAGCAGTTGCGCGTTTTGCGTCTGCAAACACAGAACTCACGGGGCATTTCGATGTGAACGTGGGATGGAAAAAATGGTCAATGCTTTCGAGTTTTTCATTCAACGATTACAACGATTTGCGCATGGGCAAAAACGGACCGGATGAATATCTGCGCCCGTTTTATGTCGGGCGGATTGACAGCCTTGATGTTTTGATTGAGAATGACGACCCGCAAGTGCAGGCTCCGACAGGCTATCAGCAAATCAACATGATGCAAAAACTGCGCTTTAAGCCAAATGAAAAATGGGATTTGCAATATGCATTTCATTATTCTGCAACCACCGATAATCCGCGTTACGACCGATTAATCAGAATGCGCAACGGTTTGCCGCGCAGCGCGGAATGGTATTATGGTCCGCAGGTGTGGATGATGAACCAACTCACCGTAACGCACAGCGGCAACAACGTAGCGTATGACCAGTTGGCGATTCGCTTTGCGCAGCAGCGATTTGAGGAAAGCCGCCACGACCGCGATATCAACGACACGGAGTTGAGAAACCGCATGGAGGAAGTGGATGCGTGGTCAGTGAATGTTGATTTCAATAAGTCCATCGGCAGTCGTCACCAGTTGTTTTATGGATTGGAGTTTGTGCTCAATGATGTTGCCTCCACCGGAACGGATGAAGATATTTCAACAGGCGAAATTATTCCGGGTCCTGCCCGTTATCCGCAGTCAACGTGGAGTTCTTACGGAGCATACGCAGCCTATCATTTCAACCTGAATGAAAAGCTGATGCTGCAAGCGGGTTTGCGCTACAATCAATTTATGATTGACGCGGAGTTTGACACTTCGTTCTATCCGTTTCCTTACACGACAGCCGGTTTGAATGATGGCGCGGTGACGGGCAACGTTGGGGTAGTTTACAATCCAACGAAGCGATGGACGCTGCGCGGAAATTTCTCCACCGGATTCCGCGCTCCGAATGTTGACGATTTTGGAAAAGTGTTTGATTCAGAACCCGGCTCTATGGTTGTTCCGAATCCTGATTTACAATCGGAGTATGCTTACAATTTTGAAGCAGGCATTGCAAAAGTGTTTGGCGATGATGTGAAGATTGACCTCACCGGTTATTATACAATCCTGAATGATGCGATGGTGAGGCGTAATTACACGCTGAACGGGCAAGACAGCATCTTGTATGACGGTGAGTTAAGCCAGGTACAGGCAGTGCAGAATGCAGCGGTAGCAACAGTTTACGGTGTGCAGGCAAGCATCGAAGTGAAACTGCCGGCAGGCTTCGGGTTTTCATCCGTTGTTAATTTTCAAAAAGGCGAAGAAGAGTTGGATAACGGAACCACCAGCCCTTCGCGCCATGCCGCGCCCGTGTTTGGAAGAACGTATTTCACATACACAATGCAAAAGTTGAAGATTGATTTGTATGCCGATTACAGCGGGCAGGTGAGCTATGAAAATTTATCAGATGAAGGAAAAGCTACCGACTACATCTACGCTGTGGATGGTGATGGAAATCCTTACTCGCCCTGTTGGTACACGCTAAATTTTAAAGTGATGTATCAAATCAATGCTAATTTCTCCGTGAGCGGTGGCGTGGAAAACCTGACTGACCAGCGGTATCGCCCATACAGTTCGGGCATTGCCGCAGCGGGAAGGAATTTTGTTTTGGCGTTGAGGGCGAATTTTTAATTTTTAATAATTGGCGGAGCAATCTTCAAAGGGATTGCTCTGTTTTTTAGAATAAAGCCTGCCTTAATATGAAACGTAGAACTTCCTAAACTTCTCCAGCTTGTCCACGTTCACCCAATCAACTCCGGCATCGAGCAATTCTTTCCATACCCGCTCGCGGTTGGTTGCCGCCCAAAAACGGATTTTTCTTCCCGTTGCGTGAGCGTGTGCAACATATTCTCTAAGTTGTATTCTTTCTTCGTCAGGCATTTCACCGATGCCTCTCCACTTAAAATGACTTTTAAAACTCGCGCTCGTGCGACAAATAATAGTTGAATCAAGCGGTGAATTAAAATCGCCTAACCCGCCATCTATCGAAAAGTAGCGCGGATTGTGGTTGAGAGCGTTGAAGTTTCCGTTTCCACCGGATAAAACAATCTTAACAGCTCGCGGTGATTTTATTCCATCCTCATACACCGTGAAATTTTTTTCATAGCGCATCACCAATCGCTCCAGACTATCAATTTGCGCACCGCTCCATCCGCCTTTTAAATCAAGCATTAATTCAAATTCAAGCGATCCGTGCGCATACACTTTCCCATCGCTTGCTATTACACGTTCACGCAACGGCTCAAGGTAAAGCCGCTCCAGCGTATTCTTTTTCCGGATACCCGTTTTAATATGCGCAACAATGAAACTTCCGTTTTCATAATAAATATCAACCTCAACACTGAAGAAACCATGCTCAAGCGCGTCAAGCAACGGACATTTGTGCAGATAATCATTGTGCGCATGCCCGTTGAGCAAAAGAGAAGTTTGCGCGAGTAAGAGTGAAGGGAACGAAAGAAGAATAAAGATAAATAGGCGTATCATGCGTAATGAAACGTAACATCTTGTTCAATCTCGGGATGAAGGCTCTTCGCAACCGGACAATTAAAACCGATGTTTTCTAGTTTTTGTCTTTCATTCTCAGCAATTCCCGAAGGAAGAAATAAATCCACTTTCACTTTAATAATTCTGCGCGGGTCTGATTCCATGAATTTTGTCACTTCGGCTTTGCTGCCATGCAGGCTGATGTTATTGCGCTCTGCATAAATTCCCATCACGGTGAGCATACACACAGCAAGCGAAGTGGCGCAAAGGTCAGTAGGAGAAAAGGCTTGCCCCTTGCCATGATTGTCGGGTGGAGCATCGGTGGTAATTGAATTTCCTGAAAGCAGGTGTGTGGCAACTGTGCGCAAACCGGCTGCGTATGTTACAATAGAAGTCATTCTGATTCCGTTTTTTGCATAAATTTAAGTGTGCCTGATTAGATTTCCGGCTCGTGGTTGTGAACAAATTCGGGGGCTTCGTTGTATAAATAGTTGTTACTTGGCTTTTCAAATTAAATATCAAAGCGCATTGCGGGTTTTAGCATTCCTTTTCTTTGGATTTTTCCTCACCACATCAGCCGTTGCTCAACGCAGCACGATGAACCTGCCGCCAGTGGAGGAAAAAGGAGTGCTGCTGCATGACGAATGGAGTTTTGGCGGACGGTTGCTTACAAACGGATGGGAAATTTTTGGCGAACGCGCAAAAATTAAAAGCATCCATAAAACACGCATTATACAATTCGGTTTTTCAGAAATCAAACACTGGAAAGAACGCAAGCAGCAGGCGGAATATACTTTCCTCGGCTCCAACCTTGAATCACCAAAAAATTTCTATTACGCAAAACAAAACCTGTTTTACACGCTTCGCGCAGGCTACGGATTCAGAAAAAATCTTGCCGACAAAGCGGAGAAAAACGGGGTGCGCGTTTCGTTTAGTTATTTGGGCGGAATCACGATTGGCTTGCTGAAACCCTATTACCTTGACCTTGCTTATCCCGTGGAAGATAACAACCCGGACGTACTCACGTTTATTATTGTCACTCAAAAATATTCAGAGAAAAATGCTGACGAGTTTCTTGATTGGTATTCCATAGCAGGCGCCTCGGGTTTTAAATACGGTATCACAGAAATTGAGCCGGTGCCCGGTGTGTATGGCAAGTTCGGATTGGATTTCGACTGGGCGGGAAAAGAAGAATTCGTGAAAGAACTTGAAGTGGGGTTGATTCTTGACCTGTATTACAAGCGTGTGCCTATTATGGTTTCTGACGATAATAAGTTTTACTTTCTCTCCGCTTATATCAGTTTCCAGTTTGGGAAACGATGGTAGTTCTATCAGTTTACAGTGTTCTGTTTACAGTTGTCAGTTTTGTTTCTCTCTTTCAAATCATTTACTGTTATTGACTAAGAAAATCGGAACTTTGTATTCTGTAAAACTGTAAACAGGAAACCGCAAACTCTCTCAGAAATGATTGACCTCCCGATTGCTGAACCCACTGAACGAACTCGCAAGCCGAGTTGGTTACGCGTGAAACTTCCGATTGGCGAAAACTATAAGGCTGTTCGTGGGTTGGTTGATGAGCATAAGTTGCATACTATTTGTGAAAGCGGCAACTGCCCGAACATGGGCGAATGCTGGGGCGCAGGCACAGCAACATTTATGATTCTTGGAAATGTATGTACACGCTCGTGTGGCTTTTGCGCGGTGAAAACAGGAATGCCTTCAGAAATTGATTGGGATGAACCTTACCGTGTTGCGGAGTCAATCAAGCTCATGCGCGTGAAGCATTGCGTGATTACCTCCGTTGACAGAGATGAGTTAAAAAATGGCGGCTCAAAAGTGTGGGCTGCTACGATTCGCGCTGTGCGTGAAATTGCCCCCGGCACAACGATGGAGACTTTGATTCCCGACTTTAAGGGAAGCATTGACAGCATTGATGACATCGCCAAGGAAGCGCCTGAAGTGGTTTCACACAATATGGAAACGATTAAACGACTCCATCCCCTTGTGCGACCGCAGGCAAAATATGAGCGCAGTCTTTTCGTAATCAATCGCCTGAAAGAAAAAGGGATGCGCACTAAATCAGGCGTGATGGTTGGCTTGGGCGAAACGCAGGAAGAAATGTTCGCGCTGATGGATGACCTTATTGTGGCAGGATGCGATGTGCTCACCATCGGGCAATATCTGCAACCAACAAAACAACATCTTCCTGTTCTTGAATTCGTTCACCCCGATACGTTCCAACTTTACAAAGAAGCAGGCTTGCAGAAAGGATTGAAGTATGTGGAGAGCGGTCCGCTTGTGCGGTCTTCGTATCATGCGGAGCGGCATTTGAAGTGATACGCCTCATCCCGCCCCTCTGCAAAAGGAGAGGGAGTCCGAACAGCATGTCTTTATTAGAAAGTATTCATTCCGATTCTTTTTGTGTTTGAATCAAATTTCACTACTACACTTTATTTATTTCTGACCAAATGAGTTGGAATCTATTCAATACCGCCTTCTCCCAGAGATACGGTTGTAGCGCAGCATAAGCAAGTTCGCCTTCTCGATAAGTTACATCGCTGAACAACACGTTTTCAATTTGCTTTTTTACAATAGCCGCATCTATCCATTCGCTTTGAGAAAAATCAGGCGAGTTAATTAAATTGAGAAAATATTCTTTCCATGCACCTTTCATCCAATCAACGATTGGCGTTTGAAAACCCATTTTATACTTCCTATAAATCACTTCTTTCGGAAGAAAAGGAGAAACAGCATCACGCAATAAAGTCTTTGTGTATCCATTCCTGATTTTGCTTGTCCAGGGAATGGAAAAGCAATACGACACAATGCGGTGGTCAAGAAACGGCATCCTGATTTCTACTCCGCTCATCATTGCGTATCGGTCATAGTTGCGCAGCAGAGTAGGCAGGTTTTCTGTGTGAAATAATTTAAAGAGCGCATCATTGAACGCAGTAGTGTTTTGTTTAACTGCTTTTTTCAATTCGCTGCCGAGATACGGCATAAAAGCTTTGAAATTGAACGAACCACTCACCCGTTGAAAATAATGCTCCACTCCTACCATTTCTTTTTTGAATTGAGCAAATGGCGGAACAATACCGCGATAAGTTTCCAAAATATTCTTTATCGCAAATGGATTTAAACCGCAATCCCAAAATGCGTTGAGTAAAAATGTGTCATAACCTGAGAAGAGTTCATCCGCCCCATGCCCATCAATGGAAACAAATACGCCTGCTTTTCTTTCAGCAGAATATGTTTGCACCATCGGCACCGGACTGGTAATGTAGAGTTCTTCAAAATGGTAAAGCGCGTTTTCGAGATTTTTTATTCCTTTAAGCGCGTCAATTTCTATTACATGCGATTGAATATTGAGATGTTGCGCAACCTGCTTTGCATAAGGCGTTTCATCGAGCGGAGTATTGGGCATGGAAGCGATGAACGCATGTTGCCAGTCTCCATTATTTGCATTTGATTTTGCCGCCTGTGCAATTCCCGCAGCAATCGCACTGGAATCAACGCCACCACTCAATGCAGTGCCAACAGGCACATCCGAACGTAATCGAATTTTACACGCATCAATAAATAGTTCTCTAAACTCTGCTACCTGACGTGAATACTGCTGCGGCACCTCATGCAGATGCTCGCGTGTGTCCCAATATTTTGTTGTGGTGAGTTTTCCATTTTTGAATATGCCAAAATGCGCTGCGGGAAATCGAAGAATGCCTTCAATCAAACATTTATCAGTTGGTTCATACGCAAACAGATTTTCTTTCATCCACTGAAAATCCTTTGATAACTTCACTTCAGGCAGAAACGGAACGAGCGCTTTCATCTCTGAGCCAAACACAAACGCAGTTCCAACGAAAGCATAAAACAACGGCTTCTTCCCAAAACGGTCGCGACTGAGAAAAAGCGATTTCTCTTTTTTGTCCCAAATCGCAAACGCCCACATGCCATTCAACTTCTGCAAGCATTGAGCGCCCCATTCAGCATATGCAGCAAGAATTACTTCCGTATCGGTTTGTGTTTTAAAAACATAGCCCTTCTGTTCTAACTCTTTTTTTATTTCCTTGAAATTGTAAATCTCTCCGTTGTGCGTAATCACATATCGCTCACTGTGCATCGGCTGCTTGCCTGAATCTGACAAATCAAGAATGGAAAGCCTGCGATGCCCAAGTAGCACTTCTTTCTCATTTCCTTCCCAAGTGCCGGAGCCATTGGGTCCGCGATGCGCGAGCAGGTTGAGCGCCCGTTCAAAAAACTGAGGCGATTTAAAAGCAGGAACTGTTCCGAGGATGCCGCACATTTCAGGATGGATATAAATTAGTGATGAAGAAGCCGCTCAATCACTGTCGTGAGTCTTTCAATATTTTTCTGCGCGGTGAAATCCCTTGTAATTTTCCGTCTGCCTGCTTCTCCAAGCATGGAAGCAAGCGCAGCATTCTCTCCTAAGTTAATAATATACTGAGCCATTCCATCTATATCGCCTTCTTCAACCAAGAAGCCTGTTTTATCCTGTTCAACCACTTCTGGAATTCCTGCGTGGAGCGTGGCAATAACAGGCAATCCTGACGCGCTTGCTTCCATGACGGCTACCGGTGTGCCTTCCGTGTCATTAGATGGCGTAGTAACGGAGTGCTGAACAAACGCTCTGCATTGCGACATTAATTTCGCGACTTCTTTGTGCGACACGATGCCTTTAAATGTTACCGCATGTTCTATCTTCAACGCTTTCGTTAAAATTTTACATGCTTCCAACAAGTATCCTTCGCCCACCATTACCAATCTAGCATCCGGTATTTGCAGAAGCGCTTTCTCAAAAGCCAGAATGGTGAGATGCGGACTTTTTGATGCTTCAAAGCGACCTGTGGCTAAAAAGACAGGTGGATTCTTACCGGCATCATGATATTGAAATACTTCTGTATCAGCACCGCTTGGGTTGTAATAAATTTTTTCAGCCTGCGCGCCCAGCCGCTGCAATTGCGCTTTCATGGCATTCGAAACCACAAAAAGAGCCGATGCTGTTTGAAATAATTTTCGATAATCAGCGGCATACTCCTTCAGCATGTCTTCGCGGTAAGCATCATATCCTCTGAAATAAACAATGAGTGGGATATTCAACTCACTGCAAATGTCCATCATCTTTACACCGGAAGGTCCATATTGCGCAAGGACGAGTTCAATTTTGTTTTCAATAAAGAATTTTTTGATAGACAACTTCAGCAGCGTTTTATTCTCTGCATCGGCACCGCAGGCGAGCGGCAAATCTTCCATACCGTACTTTGTGGGCAAATATCCTGTGTGCAGATAAAAAACATAATACGGGAGTTTAGTTACATGCGCACGAATAAATGTTTCGGAATACTTTTCCTTATTGGTTGATACAATTGCGATTCTGCGTTTGCTGTCGTTCATCCGAGACTTATTTAACCCATGTTGAATACCACATCTCTAACACTGCAAGCGACCATAATTTATTGAAATCACGTTGCTGCATCCAGCTATCTATGGCTATTTGGTTGATCAAACCATCTTTCACAAGAGATGCTCCGCTCAATGTTTCTTTAAAAAAATCAGAGTCGTCATAGAGCGTATTCGGTCCCACAAAACCGCTTTTGGGTTTGTTCAATACCCCCTTGTCTATTCTCCCATTCAGCATTTCCCTGAGCACGGTTTTATTTTTTCCCGGTTGAAAATAAACACTTTCATCAAGGGAAAACATGTATTCCACTAACTGTCGGTCAAGAAAAGGCATCCGCACTTCAAGCGAACATGCCATGCTTACACGATCAACTTTTGTCAGCGCCATTTCGGAAAGGAAAGTTCTGAAATCCAGCAGTTGCAAGGATTTAACAGGCGACATCCCCTGCTCAAAATTTTTTAAATAAAGCCAGTCTTCCCGTTCGGTAATTTCCTTGTGCAAATCATCACACAGCAAAAAACGCAAATTTTCATGGTTGATTCTTGATGCTGCAAAATTGAGCGCATAATAATCTACGGCAGCCGGAATAACGCGCACTCCTGAAGCAGTTGTTTTCATTCCGCCTTCCTGTTCTTCAATCAAAGCTGCGAACCCCTGATGCCAGGTGTAGCCTGCAAATACTTCATCGCCACCATCGCCAGACAACACCGATTTAACATGTTGCCGCGCTTCTTTGCTGTTGAGATATGTCGGGATAATTGATACGTCAGCAAGGGGCTCATCAAAAAAATATGCGAGTTCCTTCATCGCATAAATGCTTTCAGCGCCAATCATTTTCGAGTGAAGCGGATGCCGGAAAGTTTTTGCAGTGAGGGAAGCAAGTTCATGTTCACTCTGCGCCCAATCATTAAAACCCATTGTAAAACTTTCCGCTTGATAGCCAAGCGTTGAAAGGAAATAAGCAATGGCTCCCGAATCAAGTCCTCCGCTAAGAAACAAGCCGAGCGGCACATCACTCAACAAATGTTTTTCAATTGAATCTTTCAAATATTGCCGCGCTTCGTTCACGGCATTATCGAATGTTTTAACCGTATTCATGCGGGGCAAATCCCAGTAGCGGGAAGGCGCAGAAATGCTGCCGTTGGAATATTCGAGAAAATGAGCCGGAGGTAATTTGCTGATGTTTTTAAAAATGGATTTCGGGGAAGGCACGTAGCGGTAGGTCAGATAATCCATCAGCGCGGAATAATTAATTTCGCGGGGAACAGACTTGTCGGAAATAATTCCTTTCAATTCAGAAGCAAAAACAAATCTCTCCTCATCTGCATAATAATATAATGGCTTCATGCCGAACCTGTCACGCGCGAGAAAAAAAAACGATTTCTTTTCATCCCAAACGACAAAAGCAAACATGCCCTCTAATTTATTCACCACTGCACTGCCCCACTCTTCATAGCCGTGTAAAATCACTTCCACATCTGTCGTTGACTTGAAAACATGACCTTTTTTCTGCAACTCAATTCTCAACTCCTTATAGTTATAAATTTCGCCATTACTCGCCAACCAAAGCGTTCCATCTTCATTGCTCATTGGCTGTTTGCCCGATTCGCTTAAATCAATAATGGCAAGGCGCGTATGTCCGATTGCCGTTTTGCGGTCAGATGAAAAATAATATCCAACACCATCGGGGCCACGATGCTTCAGGCTTTCCGTCATTGCATGAAAAACCTGCTCATCCACCGGATGCGTCTTGCTGTAATATCCTGTGAATCCGCACATTAGTTATACCAAATCACGCAGTTGTTTCAACATAATTAAGGAAAAATTGCTACGCTTAGATTGCTTGCACTGTAAAGTAGCCTGAAACTCTGTAAATGAATAGAGCGTGAACTAACTATTTTTAAACAAAAATGCTTTCAAAGCTGCATAAGAATTCTCCATCAACAGAGCCTTCTTGGGTTTTGACATACATGCCGCAAGCCGCTCTGGGATTTCAATTTTCTTACCAACCGTTTCTTCAACAACATCAAGAAATTTTACGGGGTGCGCTGTTTCAAGAAAAATTCCTGTTGCTTTGTTCTTGGTCAAATAATTATCTAATGCTGCAAATCCCACAGCACCATGCGGGTCAAGCAGATAGCCGTGATTTTCATATACAGCTTTCATCGTTTGACGTGTTTCATCGTCTGTGAAATGATAGCCCGTAATATCCTGCCGCATCACATGCACATCGTTTGCATACAAGTCAAGCATACGGACAAAATTGCTCGGATTGCCGACATCCATCGCATTGGAGATTGTTTGAACAGAAGACTTTGGTGAAAAATTTCCCGTAGATAAATAGTTTGGAACAATGTCGTTCGTATTTGTTGCCGCGATAAATTTCTCAACCGGTAGTCCCATGCGCTTTGCAATTAATCCGGCAGTAAGATTGCCGAAATTTCCACTGGGGACACAAATTACAACCGGCAGATTCTTTTCTAAAACTTGCGCATAAGCAATCAAATAATAAAATATCTGCGGAATCAGTCTTGCTACATTGATAGAATTCGCAGAAGTGAGCGTGATTTGCTGTGTCAATTCTCTATCGGAAAATGCCTGCTTCACTAAGCGCTGACAATCATCAAATGTTCCTTTGATTTCAAGTGCGGTGATATTCTGACCAAGTGTAGTTAATTGCTTTTCCTGAATCTCGCTCACCTTCCCGCTGGGATAAAGGATAACGACCTTCATTCCTTTCACACCCAGAAAACCATTTGCCACCGCGCTGCCCGTATCACCTGATGTGGCAACCAGTACAGTAATATCTTGTTCCTTCTTTTCACGGAAATGTGTAAGCATACGCGCCATGAAGCGCGCGCCCACATCTTTAAAAGCAAGCGTAGGTCCGTGAAAAAGTTCAAGCGAATAAACTCCTTCTTTCACTTTCACCAAAGGAATCGGGAAGTCAATAGTTTCGGAAACGATGCGCTGAAGTTTAGCTGCGGAAATATCTTCACCCAAGAACGCTTCAGCAACTGCAAAAGCAAGTTCAGCGCTTTGGCTCTCAAGCGCACCAGCGGACGCTGACGCGAGAGAAGTAAATAAATCAGCGGGCAATTGCGGAATACGCTCCGGCATAAACAAGCCTCCATCATCGGCAAGCCCTTTCAACACGGCTTCCTGCAAGGAAACTCTGAGTGATTTATTATTAGTACTGTAGAATTTCATGTTAATCAATAATTCTTGGTCCATGCTCTGCCACGCGGCAGAAAAAGAATTCATTTTCAATGCCATTGTCGCTAAAGGTTTCACTCATTTGCACAGCAACACGCTCGGCAGTAACTTTTGATGAACATAATGCAAACATCGAAGGTCCTGAGCCGGAGATGGTGCAACCAAGCGCGCCCGCATCCATCGCTGCTTTCTTCACAGAATCAAATCCGGGAATCAATACAGAGCGCACAGGTTCAATGACAACATCCTGCAACGACCTGCCGATCAATTCATAATCACCTTTATACAAGCCTGCAATAAGCCCCGCCACATTTCCCCATTGAATCACTGCATCTTTCAGCGTGATTTTATCTTTCAGAATTTTACGCGCATCTTCCGTGCGCACTTCAATCTGCGGATGTACCACAGCACAATGCAATCCTTTTGGAAAATCCAACTTGATAATATCCAATGGCTTGTAGCTTCTGATTAACACAAATCCGCCAAGCATTGCAGGCGCCACATTATCGGCATGTGCAACACCTGTTACATAGCGTTCGCCTTCTGCGGCAAACGATACCATCTCCACCGCAGTAAATGGATTTCCCATCAACTCATTCGCGGCAAATACGCTCGCTACTGAACTTGCCGCGCTTGAACCCAATCCGCTGCCCGGCATGATTTTCTTTAGAATTTCAATTTCAAATCCTTGCTTGCTTCCTAATTTATCAAGCATCGCTTGCAGCGAAATTCCGCTCACGTTTTGTTCAGGCTGCTCGGGGATATTGGAATAAGGCGTTTTATTGATAATGCGAATGCCCGACTTGTTGGAAAGGCGGACAATCATTTCATCACCCGGATTTTCCAATGCAAAACCAAGAATATCGAAACCGGAACCTACGTTGGCTACAGTGGCGGGAGAGAATATTTTGAGGGATTTGGGCATGGAAGTTTATACGGCATTAAATGCGGGGCAGTTAGCATCCATATTCAAGAAATTTCATCAAGGTCTGATAATACCCTGTCATACAAATCTTTTCCGACTCTGAATCCTGCTTCGATTATCAATTTATCAAACAGGATTTTTGCCGATAGTATGATGCGCTGTTTTTTAGCTTTAGCGATAACGCCCAGGAGCCCGGTTGTTTCAAGCCCAAGCTGATTTGCCGCCCTTCTGCCGTCTAATTCATCAATTAACAGCACATCGGCATGAATCTGAAGTCCGAGCGCAATCGCTTCCGTTTCACCTTCGTCAAATAAATATTTACGGACAAGAGCGAGATGTTCTTTATCGGGGGTTAAAACTTCAATCCATTTCGCTTTCAAAAAAACCGATAAATCAACATTGAATTTCTCCAACGCAATTACTTCTGCATGAACTTTTGGCGGGATGATTATTTTCTCATAAATGCGCTGAAGCAGGGACAATTCCCCGATTACAATCAAGTTGGCTATGCGGGACGTATCGCTTACAACGGCAATCACAATCCTTTTTTAATTACTTCCAAGTCCTGCTCATACATTTCCATTGTGTAGTGCAGCGGAATTGCTCTTTTTGCCAGTTCCTGTTGCATCTGTAATTTATGCAAGGCGCAAAATTCAGCCGCTTTGCCAAGCGTGAAAATATTTTTCTCAAACAGGAAAACCGCCAGTTCCAGCTTTAGCTTTTGTTCATCCATGCCAGCTCCCTCTAATTGAAAATCTGAGATTTCAAGTTTCATAATTCCGTTTCATCAAAGTTAATCCAAAAGTTAAGCAAGTGTCCCTGCATCCGCACAGTCAGAAGTATTACACATTCGCCACCCGAATAATATCCGCAAACACTCCTGCTGCCGTTACTTCCGCGCCTGCGCCTGCTCCACGCACAACTAATGGTTGCTCCACATAGCGGTCGGTATAAAACAGCACGATGTTGTCTTTTCCCTGAATCCAGTAAAACGGATGGCTCATATCAAACTCCGTCAGGCGCGTGAATGCTTTCCCGTTTTCATAAGTCGCAACGTAGCGCAGTTTCTTTCCCTGCTTTTCTAATGCTGCGCGTTGATTTTCAAATTCAGCATCATAGTTTACCAACTCTTTCAGAAATGCTTCCGGTGTTTTTGCTTTCTGACATTTTTCAGGAAGGAAATTTCCGCGTTGGATTGCATCATATTCCAGCTTAGCTCCGCTCTCGCGGGCGAGAATCAAGATCTTACGCGCAACATCAATGCCATTCAAATCAATGCGCGGGTCGGGTTCAGATAATCCCTTTTGTTGTGCTTGCTTCACGGCTTCGCTGAACGGAACTGTTTTACTATAAGTATTGAAAATATAATTCAGCGTTCCTGAAAGAATTGCTTCCATCTTGTGAATCTTATCTCCGCTTTTCATCAAATCATTCAGCGTGCTGATAACAGGCAAGCCTGCGCCTACATTGGTTTCAAACAAAAATTTGATTCCCTTGCGCTGCGCGATTTCTTTCAACTCTTTGTATTCGGAATATTTACTTGAACAAGCAACCTTATTCGGTGTTACGATGGAGATGCTCGCGTTCAATACTTTCTTATAGCACGCTGCAATGTCAGCATTTGCGGTGCAGTCAACGAAAACGCTATTGGGCAAATTCATGAAAATCATCTTGTCAATGAATTTGAGGATGTTTGATTTCCCGCCCTGCTCTTCTAAGCTTTTCTTCCACGCTGAAATGGAAATGCCTTCTTCGGTAAAGTGCATCTTGCGGCTGTTGGCAATTCCTGCCACTTTAATGTTGATGTGATGTTCTTCGGCAAGCTGCTTTGCGTGTTCATTCAATTGCGTGAGCAACACATTCCCAATCGTGCCCACGCCCATCAGGAACACATGCACATCGCGCGTTTCAGAAAGAAAGAATGAATCATGGATTGCGCCCAACGCTTTGCGCAACTCACGATTCTCAACCACCAATGAAATATTTAACTCCGATGAACCCTGTGCAATCGCAGCGATGTTGATGCCATTTCTTCCAAGTGTGCTGAACAACTTTCCCGCAACTCCGCGCGACTTCTTCATGTTCTCGCCCACAATCGCCACGATGGACATGTCATTCACCACTTCCACTTTTTCAATATGCTTCTGGCGGATTTCAAATTCAAATTCCGCTTCGATTGCTTCCTTCGCCTTCACGCCATCATCGGGCGACACGGCAAACGTGATAGAATGTTCTGATGATGCCTGCGAAATCAAAATCACATTCACTTTATTGTTTGCAAGCGCGGTGAACAACCGCTTTGAAATGCCCGCCACGCCTATCATGCCGCTGCCGTGCAACGTGCAGAGCGCAATGTTATCAATTGATGAAATGCCTTTGATGGGCGAACCTGTGTCGGATGTTTTCTTTGTAATCAGCGAACCTTCCGCATCGGGGTTGAATGTGTTTTTAATCCACAGCGGAATGCTCTTGCTAAAAACCGGCTGAATAGTGGGAGGATAAATCACCTTTGCGCCAAAGTGCGACATTTCCATCGCTTCGGCATACGACAACTGTTTAATGGGAAATGCTTTGCTCACCTTGCGCGGGTCAATAGTTAGTACGCCATCCACATCCGTCCATATTTGTAACTGCGATGCTCCCAATGCTGCGGCAACAAGCGATGCCGTGTAATCAGAGCCTCCTCTGCCGAGCGTAGTGACTTCATTTTCGGGCGTACTGCCAATGAAGCCGGGATAGATAATCAGCGCGTGTGTGCCGAGATATTGCTTGCGGATATTTTCATTTGTCTCGTGCATGTTCACATGCGCGTTGCCAAAGTTGCGGTCGGTTTTAATGAGCGCGGCAGCATCGGCAAGCACCGTTTCGATACGCTGATTCTTAAATGCTTCGGTAACGATGTAAGAAGAAATGCGCTCGCCAAAACTCATCACATAATCTAATGTTTTCAGCGAGAGTTCCTTCACGAGGAACACGCCATGCAGAATGTCGCCCAATTCGTTGAACAGCATTTTCACCTGCGCCACTACCCCACCCTGCCGCTTCACGTCTATAAGCGCTTTCACGGAATCAATATGGCGCTTCTCCAGCACGAGCAGGATGTCTTTGTATTCTTCGTTGCGAACGCCTGCTTTTTTTCCAGCATCCAGCAACTGGTCGGTAACTCCGCCAAATGCCGACACCACCACCACAAGACGGTCGTCTTCGAGTTCTTTCTTTACTATTTTAATAACAGTTTGTATCGTTTGCGGTGTGCCGACAGATGTTCCTCCGAACTTGAATACTTTCATGGATAGTTCTTAGATTTTTTAAAAGCACATAAAACTATCTGTTAGTTGATGGTTGACAGTTGATAGTTGTCCGTAGGGGGTTGTTAGTTGTCAGGAGTGTGGACGGGAAAGGATTTGATAATTCGGTGATTTGGATATGTGCTATCGCGTGGAATAGCACACGGATGACACAGATATCACAGATTGAGACGGATTAAGCGGATTTTGAGATACTTTGCTCGCTCCCACTAACTCTTACGCTGAGTCTGTGAATGGCACACGGATTACACAAATAAGAAGTATGTCTGCCGATTTGAATCGTTCTATTCTTTAGAGGCTTACTGATTTTCGTGGCATCCCGCAATGTGGAACTTTCGCTCAGAATCAATAGCTATAGAATCGCGCCAACGGATGGGCACTTTGTGCATACCTTCTCGCGGTTCATTGCTAACGCAAGAAGACGCAACCTTACCTAAGCAAAGAGTGCTACCAGGTCAACACGAATTTAAATCCACTTGATACTCAATGATTTCCATTGCCGCTTTGTCCACCTCAGCAGGATTGGCTTCAGCCAACAGATATAAATGTTCAAAGCGAACGGGCTTTAGTCAAAAAAAAGAAGAATTTGGCTAAAGCCCGTTTTTTTTGTTTCCTCATTTCGTTGGCTTCAGCCAACGGCAATGCAAAAAACAGCTAACAAATTAAAATGCGTGTTGCCCCGACAGTGTTACTGATTTACTTTCACCAATTTGGCTTTCACAGTAACATTGGTTTTCATATAGATAAACGGAAAACCTTTGCTCTCGCCTTCATATTGCGGATAAAGTACTGCATCAAAATCTGGATTTTCTTTCAACAGTTTGTAAGCTGCATAAGATTCCGTGAGGGTCATCGGAGTGTTGCCGATAATCGGGATACTGAAAGTTGTTTTTCCTGCTTCACCGATTTCTTTCTTGAATAACCTTTTCCAGTCCACCCCTAAAATAATGGTTTGGGATGCTGATGCAGACTTCACTTCAGAAATCTGCACGTCCTTCTTTTCGAGTTGCAGGCGCGCATTTGAATCTGCTAAAGTTCTCTTCGAAAGCGTACAGCCGGAAGTCATTATCAACATTGAAACGGCAAAAGACAAGTAAACATTCATTTTAGTCATGGTAATTGATTTAAGAATTTAAATAAAAATATTTTAACACCGCAATAATAATAAAAATATTCTTCTGATAAAAAAGGCAACATAAAATCCTGCCGGAGAGAGGTGACTTTCCTGAAATTCAGCTTACAGCCTCGTGCCAGATGTTCATCTTTCCTCCTTAATATTTTGACACGATATGGAAACAGGCTTGTTTCTTTTCATACGTCACCCAGCACTTTCCTTCCTGCTTCAGATCAAATAATACGTTTGCCAATGTCTCTTTTAAATATTTCGTTTGCGCATGGCTTTTAACAGGCACAAAAATTTTCCTGAAAAACCATTTCACGGATGCGTTATAGCGGGTATAGGAAATATCAAAGGCAATGCCGCGCATGTGTGCGCTCTCCTCTGAGGCGTTGGAGTTTTTTTGCCTTAGTTTTTTATTTGAATCTTGCGTGCGCAATAAGGATGTAACTCGCAACTGCGTGCCTTTTAAATCGCTGTCTTTTAATTCATCAGAAAACCTGCTGCCGATGGTTTCAAGCAGTTCCGCAGTGTTTGGAGTTAAATAAGGATAGCTGTGCGTGAGTTTATCCAGTAGATAATTATTATCCCCTTCCAACTTCGTGAGCTTGCCTGCATCTGCAAGCGAATCAAGCAGTGTATGATTTTTTACCGGCTGAATGCCGAGCGCCTTGCTTTTTTTCTTGTAATCTGCCGTTACATCGCTTAGTTTATCGCTGCGCGCCTCTATTTTGTAGCCGGCTGAATTCCTCTTTTCTTTTTTTACGCTTTGATAAGCCTCAAAGGCATAGTCAGACCGGAGGAAGAAAAACGAAGCTGTAATAATTGCAGCCGCAACGACTGCGTGTAGTTTACTCTGCATGTGTAGCGTAAAACTAAATCAGAGGGCAAGTATTATTTGTTGCAGATTTAAACACCAGCGTATGAATAATTAAGGAAAGTAGTCTCTGCATCTATAGCGAGAATGCGATGTTGATTTGGCGCATGCCTGTTGCAGAACCCGTTGCAAATAGCATATAGATGATACAGTTGAGACATCTATCGAATTACCGAATCATCAAATCACCACATCAGAATTTATTCCGCCACATCATGGATTCCACGGGTTTCAGTGTGCGCTTATTATATTTTGCTGAATGCTTTTTATTATAGGGCATTTCAACTTCGCCTTTCACAGCAAAATAAATTAACTGTCCCACAGGCATCCCGGGATATATACGCACGGGGTGAATGCAGGAAATTTCGAGCGTCCACGTGTTGCAAAAGCCGATGTCGCCTTTGCCAGCGGTTGCGTGGATATTGATTCCCAGCCTTCCGATGCTTGATTTGCCTTCGAGAAAAGGAACCTGCTTGTGTGTTTCGGTATATTCTTCCGTGACTCCGAGATAGAGCGTGCCGGGTTGAATCACGAAGCCTTCATCGGGCAGCAGAATTTCAATGATTTCATTATGCACGCGCGCATCCAGCGTGTGGTGTTTGTAAACTGCGAGATAGCGACCCAAGTGTACATCATACGAATTACTTCCAAGACATTCGGGGCGGAATGGCTCGATGAGAATGTTTTCGTTTTCTATTTCTTTGAGAATTTCTTTGTCGGTGAGAATCATGGCGGATTTTAATGGGGGAGCGAAGATAATAGAGATAGCATTCTTTGAGAAACTAAAACAAATCGTTATTGCGAGGCTTTGCGAAGCAATCTCCTTTTTAGATAGTTACTTTGAGCGGGGGATTCTTCGGTCGTAAGACTCCCTCAGAATGACGCTTTGATTAAAGCGCTTCAATTCGCCAAACCATCACGCTGCGGTCATCGCTGCATGAAATGAGCAGGTTATCGTGCGATGTCCAAAGGAGTTTATTCACGGAATTTACGTGACCATCAGATTTATCCTTGTCAATTACTTTGAGCAGCTCAAAAGTTGCCGCATCCCAGATTTTAATGGATTTGTCGCGGGCGGCAGTGGCAAACAGCTTTCCATCGGGACTGTAAACAATGCAATTGATGGTGAACAGATGCGCAAGAATTGTTTTCAGCAATTGAAATTCATGCTCTCCGTCCCATACTCTTAGTTGAGCATCACGTGAGCCAGTAAGCAGGCGTTTGCCATCGGGGGAAAAGCAAACGGAGAACACAGAGTTTCCATGCTGCTCAAGGGCATAAAGCGTATCGAATTTTTCAGAATCAAGGATGTAGGCGATATTATCACTGCACCCGGCAGCGAATAATTTCTTTGTGGGATGAAAAGCAAGTTGCCGAATGTTCTTTTGCGAAACCCGAATTGATTTCAATAACAACAGGCTTGCGCTATCAATCACCGAGAGCATTCCGTCTCCGCCTGCTGCAAGAATATGCTTCTTTTCCTTATCAATCTGAATATCATACACACCGCCTTGATGAAATGCGAGATGGCGGATTTCTTTTTTATCCTTCAAGTCGAGCACATGAATGCCGCCCTGCATCTGCCCGATGAGCAGCAGGTTATTTTCGGAGTGCATCTGCAAGGAAAAAATATTCGCCTGCACTTTTGACACTACAACTCCGTTGCGCAAATCTTTCAAATCCCAGCGGATTACCATGCCGTCACCGCTGCCTGAATAGAACAAATCAGGTGAAGATGCATCTTGCAACAAGGTATAAACCGAGCCGGTGTGTCCGGGAAGTGTCGCGACTTTAGTGACTTTCAATTGAATCATTCAACGCAAAGCAATTTTGAATTTGGTAGTAGTGCAGTCTATAGATTCGTCATTCTGAGCGAAGGCTCTGCGAAGCGAAGAATATCTTCACTTGAAGAGTGAGATGCTTCGCTGTCGCTCAGCATGACGAAACTGAAACACTGCTGTAAATTTGGCAAACTATGCCGCTGATAAAGATAGAGCATCTTGCGAACGCAGTGTTTGGCGTGTGTGAAGCAACAGAAAATGAAACATTTTTCCTGAACCAGATTTCGGCTGGCTACATGACGGGCTATGAGCCGCAGCGGTTCAGCGAGCGGAGAAGAAAAGAGTTTCTCGCCTCGCGCTGGTTGTTGCGGCAAATTTTACAAGATGATTCGGTTTCACTTGCAGTTGATGAAAACGGGAAGTTGAAAGACACGAAGGGAAACTACCAGTTTTCGCTTTCGCACAGCGGCAACAGGGTGGCGGCAATTGCAAGTAAAACACATCCTGTTGGGATTGACGTTGAAGAAATCCATCCGCGCATTTTGAAGGTGATGCATAAATTCCTGAATGAACAAGAGAAGCAAGCGCTTGGAGAAAATCCTGAGTTGTGGCGCATTACGCTGTGCTGGTCTGCTAAGGAAAGTATTTTCAAAATGATAGAAACGCCTGGATTGTCATTCAGTAATGATATTCAGTTGTCTCTGCCATCAAATGAAGCGGGAAGTTTTATTGCGAACGTGAACTGGAATGCTCAATGGCAGAACGTGAAGATGTGTTTTGAAAAATCAGACGGATTTGTGTTGACATATTGTGTACCAACCATTAATGAGGGGATTGCTTTGCTGCGCTCGCAATGACGATGAAAACCTTATTTCTGATTCGCCATGCTAAATCAAGTTGGGAAGATGCAAGTCTTTCGGATAAGGAACGCCCCTTGAAAAAGCGCGGAGTGAGCGATGCGCAAATCATGGGAAAGGTGCTGCACAAACATGGTATCAAGCCGATTCAGATTATTTCCAGTCCGGCAATACGGGCTTTGCATACTGCTGAAATTATTGCCGCTCAATTAGGTTTCGACAAGAAGAAAATTGAAAAGAACAAACAATTGTATTTCGAGGGAATTGAAAATATTTTCAAGGTGATTCAATCACTTGATGCGAAAACAAACACTGCTTTTATCTTCGGGCACAATCCTGATTTTACGCAGCTTGTGAATTTGTTTTCTGCAACGGGAATTGAGAATCTGCCTACGTGCGGAATTGCGGGTATTGAATTCAACGTGAAAGATTGGAGCGAAGCAACTGGCAAGCTGTTGTTTTATGATTTTCCGAAACGGCACAGATAATATTTAACCACAAAGAGCACAAAGGGAAAACACATAAAGAGTACAGAAAGGCGATTTTTTTTCTTTGCGCGCTTCCTAATAAAAATCTTCGTATTCTTTGTGATTGATGCTTTCTTTTTTTGGTTAAATGAAATCAAGTATTTTTGCCGTTCATTAAAAACCAAAAAACCATTTTATGAAAGCGAGAAAACTTTTATTAGCGATGATGACGATTGCATCCATCACCCTGTTTAATGCCTGCACGGAAGATGCCTGTGAAGGCGAAACCTGTAGCGGCAATGGCACTCCAGTGGAAGCAGCGGGGCTTTGCTCCTGCGATTGCGACAACGGTTACTCCGGCAGTAACTGTGAAATTGTGGATCTGTGTATTGTAAATGCCGTTGACTGTGGCGCGAATGGCGATTGCGCGGATGGCGCTTGTGTTTGCGATGCAGGCTACGAAGGCGATAGCTGCCAGACAGTTTCGAGAGTTAAGTTCTTAGGCGTGTATGATGTGACTGACGCTTGCTCTGCTTCGGGCGCAGCTTCATACCAAAGCACGATTACCGCTTCGGGGACAACAATCAATAAGGTGTTGATTGACAATTTCTGGGATTCTTTTGTCAATGCGGTGGAAGGAACAATCAGCGGGTCAACGATTACTATTCCTACGCAAGAGCCGGATGGCGATGGTTTCACCGTGACTGGAACAGGCACTATTAGCGGTGATGCAATCACGCTGACGCTTAACTATAGCGTGGCGGATGGCGCGAACACGGATGTTTGCCAGTCAACATGGACTAAGCAATAAGCGAAGAACATTTGCTTCAATAAAAAAGCCCGACAGAATTCTGTCGGGCTTTTTTATTGAAGTGAAATGGAAGAAATTACTTTCCACCCATCTTAGCTTTCTTCTGCTCGTAG
>JAWXCB010000045.1:0-30645 GCA_034440455.1 Chitinophagales bacterium | reverse complement strand
GTTTGTTTTTTGCATAAATCAAACTTCCTGCCGTCCTTCTTATTTTTAACGCTTCCTGTCAACCAGTCTTTTTTCTTTTGTACTTTTCATGCAACAAAGTCACTTCAAACAAGAATAAAAGATAAGATTAATAACCGATTCGGAAAAACAGAATACCTACAAGACGAGTATGATTTTCGGAACAAGATTTTACAGTCCTGTTGATTATTTTCGTTGCCACAGAATATTTTCAAATTTTAGCAGTTGGCAGTAAGCAAACAAAAGACAACGCTCTATAAAAGCATCCGCCAGGTATTAGAACAAGCACGGGGCATGGCTTATCGCGCTGTCAACTGCACAATGGTGCAGGCATACTGGCGCGTGGGCAAACTGATTGTTGAAGACGAGCAGCAAGGAAAAAGAAAAGCAGAATACGGAGAAGCATTGCTGAAAGAACTCTCTCAAAAGCTTACACGCGATTTCGGAAAAGGATTTACCGATAATAATTTGCGCTACATGCGTCAGTTTTATTTGAGTTTTCCAATTCGTCACGCACTGCGTGACAAATCTTTGGAAAACAATTCAACATCAATTCGTCACGCGTTGCGTGACAAATCCCAAACAACCGCATTACCCGCAATTCGTGATGCAGCGCGTCACAAATCTTCGCAAGAGCCGATGCTGCGCCCCGAACTAAGTTGGACACATTACCGTCTGTTATTGAGTGTGAAAGACACAGAAGCCCGTAACTATTATCTGCACGAAGCCGCAGAGCAAAACTGGAGTACGCGGGCGCTGGAATGGCAAATCAATTCCCTCTATTACAAGCGGCTCATTTCGTCTGCCAATAAAAAACCGGTAAAGAAAGAAGCCGAAAAGAAAACTAAAGAACTTGCGCAAAGCATCACCGATTTTATTAAAGACCCTTTTGTGCTTGAGTTCCTTGACCTGCGCAACAGTTCGGCTCATCTGGAAAAAGATATTGAGCAAGGCATCATTAATAATCTACAATCGTTTCTGCTGGAATTAGGCAAAGGATTTTCGTTTGTGGGGCGGCAATATCGCATCAGCGCAGAGGAAGAGCATTTTTACATTGACCTTGTGTTTTACAATTACTTGCTGAAATGTTTCGTTTTGATTGACCTGAAACTTGGCAAACTCACCCATCAGGACATCGGGCAAATGGATATGTATGTGCGTATTTTTGAAGACTGTATTAAGCCAAAAGGCGACAATTTCACCATAGGAATAATTTTGTGTTCTGAAAAAAATGAAACGATTGCGCGTTACAGCGTGATGAAAGAGAATAAGCGGCTGTTCGCTTCAAAATACATGCTGTATCTTCCTACTGAAAAAGAACTTGCACGTGAACTAAGACGCGAAATTTTATCGCTGAAAACCAAAAATAAAAAATGATACTTCGCGCTGAACATTTAGCCAAGACCTACAAGGGCAGAAAAGTCGTGAATGATGTTTCTGTGGACGTGAAGCAAGGTGAAATCGTTGGTTTACTTGGACCAAACGGAGCAGGCAAGACAACTTCCTTCTATATGATTGTCGGCTTGATTAAGCCAGAAGGCGGAAAGATTTTTTTAGAGAAGGAAGAAATCACTTCGCTGCCGATGTATAAGCGCGCGCAAATGGGTATTGGCTATTTGCCGCAGGAAGCATCCGTGTTCAGAAAACTTTCGGTGGAAGATAATATCATGGCGGTGTTGGAAATGACGGATTTACCCAAGCAGGAACAGTTAAAAAAAATGGAGAGTCTGCTGTTGGAATTTGGTCTTGCGCATGTGCGCAAAAGCATGGGCAATGTGCTGTCGGGCGGTGAACGCAGAAGAACAGAAATCGCGCGCGCATTAGCAGTGAATCCGAAGTTCATTCTGCTCGATGAGCCGTTTGCGGGAATTGACCCGATTGCCGTGGAAGATATTCAGCAAATCGTTTCGCGGTTGAAATTCAAAAACATCGGCATCCTCATCACAGACCATAACGTGCGTGAAACACTCTCCATCACGGACAGAGCTTACTTACTTGTGGAAGGAAAAATATTCGCTTCAGGCACTGATGAACAACTTGCGCACGACCCGCAGGTGCGGAAAGTGTATTTGGGCGAGAGTTTTGTGTTGAAAGAGAAAAAAGTTTTTCAGGCGGGATAATTTCACGCAGAGGCGCAAAGACGCGGAGCGGAAATTCCGCTTAGTCGTCCACTACATTTCTAAACACTTCTTTCAACTCCACTTTCAATTCAGGAAAGATTTTTGATTGCAGTGCTTCGTCTTCTGTAACGGGACGAAAAGTTTTGTAGCTGCCGTTCTCAAGCAAGTGCAGAATCACGGAGCGGTTTTCGGGAGAAACAATCCAATATTCGCGCACGCCAAATTCTTCATACAACTCAAATTTGTCCTTTTGGTCTTTTTTGGAAGTGGATGGAGAAAGAATTTCTACTACCAAACCAGGCGCGCCCACACAGCCAAATTTTTTAATTTTCGACTCATCACAAATCACACAAACATCCGGCTCCACAATATTTTTTGCCTTTTTATAATCCTGCCCTTGATGAACAAGATAAACATCAAAGGGAGCTGCAAAAGCCTGACACGGTTTGTTTTTGAAAAAGTGGTAAACAATGCCGCTCAATTCCATAGAAATACGCTGATGATTGCTGGATGGCGCTGGACTCATCTTGAAAACCTTACCCCTGATTAACTCTACCATTTCATTCAGGTTCCACCGCAAATAATCTTCCGCATTGTAAGTGCCCGACATATCAGGCTCCTCTAAAGTGGTCAATGGCTTTTCTCCTTCGCTCATCCTCTAAAATTATTGCTATTCCATGAAATTCCGAATACGATTAAGTTTGC
Organism: Chitinophagales bacterium; assembly: GCA_034440455.1. Taxonomy (GTDB): domain Bacteria; phylum Bacteroidota; class Bacteroidia; order Chitinophagales; family CAIOSU01; genus JAWXCB01. The sequence continues at coordinate 27,802 of JAWXCB010000045.1, read as the reverse complement.
CAAAACTTATTTGATGAACAGAATTGATACAGAACTTTCACGAATGCTCGGCATACGATACCCCATTATTATGGCTCCCATGTTTTTAGTATCGAATGCGCGGATGACGATTGAAGGAATCAAAGCCGGAATTACAGGCGCAATTCCCGCGCTGAACTACAGAGACGATGCTGCTTTCAGAAGAGCGCTGGATGAAATCCGCAGGGAATGCACCGGACCAATCGGCATCAATCTCATCGCGAACAAATCAAACATCAAGTTGAAAGAGCAATTGCAAACGTGCCTTGATTATCGCGTGGATTATATCATCACTTCGCTCGGCAGCCCGCAACTTATACTTGACGCCTGCAAGCCAAAAGGCATCAAAGTGTTTTGCGATGTGATTGACGAGCAGTTTGCAAAAAAAGTGGAAGCGATGGGCGCAGATGCAATTATCGCGGTGAACAAAGAAGCTGGCGGACACGCGGGTCCGGCTGCTGCATCCGTTCTTGTGCCACAGTTGGTAAAAGCCTGTAAAATTCCGATTATCTCTGCGGGCGGTGTAGGCAAAGGCGACCAATTGATTGAGAAACTCGAATGGGGCGCGTGTGGCGTTTCGATTGGCAGCCCGTTTATCGCATCGAATGAAGCGGAAGTTTCGATGGAATATAAGCAGGCGATTGTTGACTATGGCGCGAAAGACATTGTGCTGACAACAAAAGTTTCCGGCTCGCCCTGCACTGTGATTAACACGCCTTACGTGCAGCAAATTGGCACGAAGCAAAATTGGTTAGAATCATTTCTCAATAAAAACCGCTCCCTGAAAAAGTATGCGAAGATGCTCACCTTCTACAAAGGCATGAAAGCATTGGAGAATGCGGCTTTCAGCGCCACCTACAAAACCGTGTGGTGCGCGGGACCTTCGATTGAATACGTTCACTCTATCAGACCTGTTAAAGAAATCGTTGACACGCTCATTCAGGAATATGTTGCCGCGAAAAATAAGCAGTTGAGCTTTTCTGAAAACTAATTCATGCGCCTGCTCAATTCTTTGGTGTCGGCTTTCATGCGTCAAAGAATTGGGAGCATTCAGCGCACCTCTGAACATGCTTCTGAAACGCAGGAGCGTTTGCTTTTGCAACTCATTCAGTCGGCAAAAGCAACAGCATGGGGAAGGCAATATGATTTTGCTTCCATCAAAAGTTCAAAACAATTTTCCCAGCGAATCCCTTTGCAGGACTACGAATCGCTGAAGCCGTTCATTGAACGGATGATGCAAGGCGAACAAAACATTTTGTGGAGAAGCGAAATTTATTGGTTTGCAAAATCATCAGGCACTACGAGCGACAGAAGTAAATTTATTCCCGTAAGCAAAGAAGGATTGCGCGATTGTCATTTCAAAGGCGGGCGCGATGTGATGACGGTGTATTGTCATAATCATCCCAACACAAAAATATTTTCAGGGAAAGGATTGCTCATGGGTGGCAGTCATCAAATCAACCAACTGAACGAAGACATTCATTCCGGTGATATTTCCGCAGTGCTGCTGCAAAACATGCCGTTGATTGCCCATTGGATAAAAACGCCCGAACTCGCAGTTGCGCTGATGGATGAGTGGGAAGAGAAATTAGAACGCATGGCGGAAATCACGATTCCGCAAAACGTGACGCATCTTGCGGGCGTACCAACGTGGACGATAGTGTTGCTCCGAAAAATCATAGAGAAAACACGCAAACAAAATATCGCTGACGTGTGGCAGAATTTGGAACTCTACATTCATGGCGGGGTGAGTTTCACGCCTTACCGCGAACAATTCAAGCGGTTGATTCAATCGGAAAAGATGAGCTACCTGGAAACTTACAACGCATCGGAAGGTTTTTTTGCTTTGCAAGATTCCGAGAATTCTGACGATATGCTGTTGCTCATGGAGAATGGAGTTTACTATGAATTTATTGACCTTTCGACTCCGCTCAAGGTGACACCGCTCGCAGAAGTTGAAAAGGGGAAAACTTATTCGCTCGTCATCACTACAAACAGTGGCTTGTGGCGTTATCAAATTGGTGACACCATTCAATTCACTTCCACGAATCCCTACAAAATCAAAATTGCGGGACGCACGAAACATTTCATCAACGCTTTTGGCGAAGAAGTAATGGTTGATAATACCGACCGTGCAATCTCTGAAGCCTGCAAAAAAACAAACGCTCTGGTTTCTGATTATACTGTTGCGCCAATTTTTTTCGATGGAAATAATAAAGGCGGGCACGAATGGCTGATTGAATTTGAAAAAGCGCCTGCTGATTTGAAAGAATTTACAACGCTTCTTGATTCAACATTACGCTCGCTTAATTCCGATTATGATGCAAAGCGCTTCAAAGACATTGCGCTGCAACTGCCTGTTGTGCATTCCATTCCTGCGGGCACGTTTTACAACTGGCTGAAATCAAAGGGAAAATTAGGGGGACAGAACAAAGTGCCAAGGCTGGCGAATGTGAGAGTTGTTTTGGCAGAGATAAAGATTTTTGCTAAAATATAAAATCAACTCTCGCGTTTCAAAAATTTTGCTGATGTACGTTTACTCCAAATGTGAAATACATAAAGCGCCCAGAGTTTATCGCTGTGGTCGGCAGCGCCTGAAACATGCGCACTGATGAGTTGCTCGATGAATGGATAATTCAACTCAACGAATGACTGCCGCTGAAGGATTACTTCTTTCAGGTGTTCTTTCAATTCATTTCTAAACCATTGTCCCACAGGAATCCGGAAACCCATCTTTGGGCGATAAATCAATTCCTTTGGAAAATATTTTTCGGAAATCTTTTTAGTGATAAACTTATTGATGCCTTTCTGAAGAATAAAGGAAGGAGGCAGTTTGGAAACGAACGAAAATAACTCTCTATCCAAAAAAGGACTGCGTACTTCCAGCGAGGCATACATCGAAGCTCTGTCCACCTTCACGATGTAATCATTTACCAACCGTGTTTTCAGGCTGGCATAAAGAATTTTATCAAAGATGGTTTTGCAATGTTGCTCTGCCTCCTGAATGATAAGCAGATGTTCTGCGCTCGCTGCATTTTCTTTTATTGTTCCGAAAAGCTGGCGCATTTCAGCATCGCTGAATCCCATGTTTCTGTTCAAAGCGGAAGCAATCGTTTCGGGTTTTTGTTGTGCAATGTTGTTCAGGTACTTGAGTTTTTCCGCGCCTGAAAATAAAGTCCCAAGTCTGAAAAACGGATGAAAAAGAGAGTTGTCGCGCCAAAACTGCATCCTGCGTCCTTGATTATAAGTTGGATAACCTCCGAAAATTTCATCACCGCCATCACCTCCGAGAATCACTTTGATATGACCGGAGGCAAACTTGCTGAGATAGTAAGTGGGTACCATAGAAGAGTCTGCAAACGGTTCGCCATATTCATGCACCAAGTCTTCCACGATTTCAATCACGTTGGGCTTGAGGATAATTTCATGATGCTGCGAATTGCAGATTTCTGATACTGTTTTTGCATACTTCACTTCGTTGTATTCTTCATAGTCAAATCCCACGCTGAAGGTTGAAATTCTTTTCCCGTAGTTCTTTGCGGCAAACAAAGTCACAAGGTTTGAATCAATTCCCCCGCTCAGAAAAGCGCCTACCGGCACATCCGCAACTAATTGTCTTTTAACGGAATTATTCAATAAAATTTCTGCCCGTTCAATTGCCTCCGAAAGGCTTGAATTTACTTTAGGCTCATACGAAGGATTCCAGTAAGTGAAATGCCGGATAGCGCCCGATTCATAAACAGCATAATGACCCGGTTGCAATTTTTCTACTTCATTCCAGATGGTAGATTGTATCGGGGTGGAAAGCTCGCGGAAATAATAATCGAGTGAATAATGGTTAAGAGAAAGGTCATTAAACATCCATTCAAAGGAGCGGATGTCAGAACTAAAAGCAAGATTTCCATCAAACAATCTGAAATAGAGCGGCTTCTGCCCGAATCGGTCTCTTGCAAGAAAAAGTTTTTCTTTTTTGAAATCGTAGAGCGCAAAGGCAAACATGCCTTCAATAACATCTAATGTTTTTTCAATGCCCCATGCTTCATAAGCCTCTAAGATTACTTCGGTGTCGCTCGTGCTTTTAAAGGAGCGACCTTGTTTTGCCAAAGCGCTTTTGATTTCAGGGTAATTATAAATTTCCCCGTTAAAAACAATCAAAGAATTTCCGGAATTGCTCCACATGGGCTGCCTGCCTGCTTCCGAAAGGTCTAGAATGCTCAAGCGCTTATGCGCAAATCCTACTTGTTTGGAATTATCTATTTGAATTACGATGCCTTCCTGGTCTGGTCCGCGGTATTTGAGAAATGAAGAAAACTTAGAAAGAAACTGCCGGTCAATCGAATTGAGATGGTTGCTTTTATGAGCAAGGATGATTCCTGCAATTCCGCACATGAGGGATTTATTTTAAGAAAAAAACAGCGGCAGGCTGCAGTTTCTATAAGTTGCGGATAAAATTAAAGGTTTGTTGCGGCTCTGATTCGGAGCGTTTGTGTCGGTAAATTACGTACGTGAAAAAGCATAGAGAGAAGCTCTTTTTTTAGGTATCTTTGGTTAGACTTGCTTAAATTAGAGAGAAGATTGTGTTTTAATGTCAGTAGATGGTTTGCCATAAATTGCGGCAATTACATAAATCAAGTAACCAGTTTAAATAATTAAGATGCTGAAATCACTAACCTTAGTAAGGAAGACGAAGCCTTTCTTACCGGTTTTCATTCTGGCAATGGCTTTTAACAGTAATGCAGCACCGATAAACTGGATTGGCTCAGGAGTGCATAATTGGAACAGCCCGACAGCATGGGTGGGAGGTGTTGTGCCGGGAGCAAATGACCTTGTATTTTTCAACGGCACCGGAATCTGCAACTTGAATGTGGACGCTACAGTTGCGCACTTTGAATTTCAGGCAGGTTTCTCGGGAAATTTCAATCAGAATACATCCAGATTAACTGTTTTTCCAAATGCAATTCCAGGAGCAACAGGGATGGTGCTTGCAGGCACGGGAACATTTAATGGAGGTAATAATGACATTACAATAAACTTAGGTAATTATACGCTTAACGGACCTACGTTTTTCAGCACTTCCGACACACTGGCAATTCAAGGTAATTTCACACACACTTCAAGTACATTTGATCACAATTTCGGATGGGTTAAATTAAGAACGAGCGGAGGAAATACGATTTCAGGGAACACGACATTTAACAAGTTGGAAATCAATTTCGTTAGTGATTTCCACGCGATAACTTTTAGCGCAACGGATTCTTTGATTGTGTTGGATACTTTGCTTAAATCAGGTTTCAGGCATTACATTTCCAGTGGACATATTTTTTTGAAAGGAGATTTGATTATAACCTTTATGGGAAACACAGCGGGCTCTCCTTATGGAGATGTGATAAATCATATTGATGGAACTGCTGACCAGCGCATCGTAGGTAGAGGCACAATCTTTACGGGGAGTATATTGGAAAACATTTATATAGATAAGCCTTCAGGAACACTTTTTCTCATTGACTGGATTATTGTCGGTCCTGATTGGCGTTATTTCAGGGGCAATCTTGTTCCTGGTACTTCTATGGTAGTATTTATAGGAGATGGATTAATTAGCGGCAGTCATACTCTATATAGTGCGGCATTTAGTGCGTTGGCTACTGCCGGGGGGCGATTTATACAAAGTACCGACACGCTGACTGTATCCAACAGATTGGAGTTTTGGGGAGTGAACCGGCAGGATGTTTATGACGGTACAATTTGTGCAGAGGGTGATATAGTCGTGTTGGATTTCGGTTTTGGCGCTACTGATTGTGGCGGAACTGCTAAGATTGTCATTAATGGAACGGGTGACCAACTGTTTCATGGTCAAACCCCAAGAACGAGAGGATTTCTTCCAAACATAATCATAGATAAGCCATCCGGAACGCTTTTTTTAAAAGACACGATTGTGGTTGAGCGCGATTGGACATACATCAGGGGAAATGTGGATGCTACAACGCAGGGCTCCTATGTAAACTTTATCAGAAATGGACAACAATATATTGACGGAGAAGGGATAAGCGAAACGATGCTCTTTGACAAAATAGGCATCCAAAATAATGTTTACGTTTTTCTGATAAACAGAATTTTAACAGGTGATGTGCGGGTTAAAAACTCTGTGGACTTGGTGAATCACACGCTTACGCTCAATGGCAACGACCTTTTTATAGAAAACGCGTCAAATGCCAGCATCCAGCGCACCACCGGAAAGATTATCAGCGAAACAACAACCGGCAATCCTGATATTAGCCGCATCCATTGGTTTATTGATAACGCATCCTCCGGAACTTCCTATGTTTTTCCTTTTGGAACAACCGCGCAGTACATTCCCTATACACTGACAGTTCAAACAGCAGGCGCTCCTTCAGGAACCGGTTCTGTTTCTGTCGCCACTTACCCAACTATAACTACTGCGAATCCAAACAACCGTCCGTTGCCACCGGGTGTTACAAACCTCAATAGTTTTATTGGCAATGAAAACTCAATCCGTGTGCATGACCGCTATTGGGTATATGAATGTTATGACTATGGGACAACGCCAACTGTTACGATGCTTTTTCGTTATCTGGATAATGAATGGAGTACAGGGAATAATGCAATTGATGAAACATTGCTGCGTCCCATGCAATGGAATCCGTCAACTCTCGTGTGGGATCCGCCTAACGGGACAGGCACTATTGACATCATAAACAACATTGCTACAGTGAGCAATGTGAATTCATGCAGCGCATTTACGCTCATTGACCCTACCTTCCCTACTTTGGTCTTTTTTGCGGATGATACTACGGTTTGTGCAGGCGACACCGTGCATTATGCAGACGCATATACTTCGCCTCCCACTTCCCGCTCGTGGTTTTTCCCGGGAGGAACACCCGCTATTTCCAGCGATTCTACCCCGCCAGTAGTTTATAGTGCTGTTGGAACTTATGATGTAGTCTTATGGGCTACCTATCCCGGAGGTCAGTTAAAGGATACGCTTTTTGATTATATTTCTGTGGGCGCATCGTTCAATGTTTCTTCCACCTTTGAAGATATTACCTGTAATGGTGATAATGATGGCAGTATAGATTTAACTGTTGCCGGAGGCAGCGGAACATTTAATTATACATGGAGCGATACATCGCTCACTACACAAGACAGAACTGGACTTTCTGCTGATACTTTCACAGTTATAGTTGACGACACTGCCGGCTGCTCCAGAGAAGTAACATACATTATCACCGACCCGCCCGTAGTAAGTGTTTCAATTTCAAATGTTGCAAATACATTATGCAGTGCATCGTGCAATGGCTCTGCACAAGCGAATGCAACAGGGGGAACAGGCGCACTTGATTATGACTGGGATAATGGTGAAACAACTGCAATTGCAACTGCTCTCTGCCCTGGTTTGCATGTTGTTACTGTTACCGATGTAAACGGATGTACCGATACGGCACAAGTTACCATTACCGGCTCGCCTGCATTCAGCATAAGCATCACCAGCACTACTCCTACTTCTTGTTCCGGTACTTGCGATGGCGCGGCAACGGTTACTCCCACAGGCGGTTCAGGGATTCCAACTTATTTATGGAGTTGTACACTCCAGACATCTGCATCAGTTACTTTGTTGTGTGCAGGTTCATGTACGGTGACAGCTACCGATGGAAACGGCTGTACTGCAACAGCAAGCACAAGCATCAATCAGCCGACCACAATTTCCCTCACCTTGCGTGATCATGATATTAGCTGTAACGGTCTCACAGATGGAAGCGCTAAAGTTATCGGTTCAGGCGGCACGGGTATTTTGACCTATAGTTGGAGTCCTGGAGGTACGGTCGTAGCTCCGGGCGACAGTGTCAGAAGTCTTTCTGTAGGAACCATTTCAGTAACAGCAACTGATGCAAATACTTGCACAGCTTCTGTGAATGGAACCATTACCCAACCCTCAGCAATTGCGCTCACCATGAATAAATCGGATGTAAGTTGTAATGGTGGAAGTAATGGAAGCGCATGGGTAAGCGCAACCGGAGGTACCGGAAGCAAGACCTATTCATGGAGCCGGGGAACCAATCCAGCCAATGATACAGTCATCAATCTTAGTGCAGGAGGAATCACTGTAACTGTGACAGATTTAAACGGATGTAGCACGAACGCGGATACTACTATTGTTCAGCCGTCCGCTATGACAACTATCCTTGACGCAAGCGATGTGAATTGCCTGAACGGAAGTGATGGAAGCGCTTGGATACTCAGCGTTACAGGCGGCACAGGTCCAAAGACATATTTGTGGGACAGAGGCACTGGTATAACCAATGACACAGTTACTGGTTTGACAGCAGGACCCGTTACCGTGGTTGTTACTGATGCAAATAGTTGTAAAGACACAGTGAGCATCACCATCAACCAACCTGCCACAGGAATTTCTTTGGTGATGCACAAATTAAATATCACCTGCAATGGATTGACAGATGGCAGAGCAGGGGTAGATGCAACAGGAGGTGCGGGCGGATATGGATATGCGTGGAGCGCAGCAAGCGGAGGCGTTCAATTATTTCCTGATTCTTTCATTGCGCTTAGCGCAGGAGTTGCGTCTGTAACAGTTACTGACACCAATGGATGTTCAGTTGTTGGTTCAACAGTGATTGTTGAGCCTCCTTTGTTTAATGTTACACTTACAAAGTGGGACATCAGTTGTAATGGTGTTGACGATGGCAGAGTGAAAGCGAATGTCAGCGGAGGAACACCATTATACTCACCTCCTTTTTGGTCGGGTATAACTGGGAATAATGTCGGGCTTGATAGCGTCAATAGTCTTCCACCCGGGCAAATCTGCGTTTTATATTTCGATGCCAACAGTTGTCAGGACACTGCATGTGCAACGATCATAGAACCTGATTCTATTATACTGGTGATGGGCAGCATTGGTATTTCCTGCAATGGCGGCAGTGATGGAAAAGCGTATGTAACTGCAAGCGGTGGTTTGGGCGCGGGCACATTCACGTATTTGTGGGATAATGGCGCAAATCCGTTGACAAATGATTCTGTTTTAGGTCTTTCACCCGGTGCGGTTTCTGTTGAAGTAACTTCCGGTGGTTGCACAGAAACAGGAACAACAACAATCACTGAACCTGCTGCGATAGTGCTCACTTTAAATAAACAAGACCTCACCTGCAATGGCAGTAACGATGGCATTGCTTGGGTAACGGTTGCTGGCGGAAATGCGCCTTATACTTATTTGTGGGATAATGGTGTGCCGACTCTTTCAGGTGATTCAACTACAAATCTTACCGCAGTTCCTGTTTCTGTTACAGTAACGGATTCTACGGGATGTTCAGTTACTGGCAGCATCACAATCGGAGAGCCTTCTGAAATTTCTATTACTGAGTCTGTTACTGTAGTTACTTGCCCGAATGGAAATGATGGCGCAATTAATATCACTGTAACTGGTGGCGCAGGAGTTTACACTTACTTGTGGTCTGATGGTTCTACCAATCTAAATATATCAGGACTTGCTGAAGGATTTTATTCAGTAATTGTAACCGACACAAGCGGCTGCACCGGAACAAAGAGTTTCACGATGCAGGTCGGAACCCGTTTTGATATAACCGCAAGCGTAATTAATGCGGCATGTGCAAGTCCTGACGGCATCATTGATGTAACGGTGATTGGCGGCAGCGGCAATTTTATTTACGCATGGAGTGACGGCTCAACTGCCACGCTGGATAGAACAGGTTTAGCCGCTGCGCTTTATACTGTTTCGGTAAATGACCAAACTTCAAGTTGTCAGCAATCGTTAGATATTCTCGTGGAAGATGCTGGCGGACCGACAGTGAGCGGCACCGTTACAGACGCAACGGATTGTTCCTCAAACGATGGTTCCATTGCACTTGCTGTGAGCGGTGGTTCAGGATTCTACAGTTTCAATTGGTCAAATTCCTCTACCAATGATACAGTTACAGGATTAGTTTTTGACGATTACACTGTAACGGTAACTGATGATACTGCTGGTTGTATTTCAGTTTCAACATTCACGGTTGGCGTAGTGAATGGAATTGCATTGACAGGAGTTGTCACTGATGCAACATGCGGTGCAACGGATGGCGCAATCAATCTCACCGTTTCATCGGGAACAGGCGCGTTTACGTTTGTGTGGTCGAATGGCGCGGCTACGCAAAATATCAGCGGCATTGGCGCGGGAACCTACAGCGTCACCGTAACGGATGCGACAAGCTGCATCGGTGATAAAATATTCACCGTGAGTGAAGGAGGAGCGACAGTGACAGGTGTAGTAGCTAACGTAAGTTGCTTCGGTGAGGAAAATGGGTCTGTTACATTGATCGTTGTCGGCACAAATATTTTCTCGTGGTCAAATGGCGAGAGCACACAAAATATCACCGCATTGAAACCCGGCACTTATACCGTAACAGTAAATGACACGTCAACACAATGTTCAACAATAAAAGATTATAGCGTAACGGAGCCTGATGCACTTTCATTAGTTGCTGACCGCAGCAATGTTTCCTGCAATGGTTTGTCAAATGGCTGGATTAATTTGACCGTGAGCGGTGGAACATCTGGGTTTACTTACAACTGGACAGGACCAAGTTTCACTTCCGCTTCGCAAAATATCAGTTCATTAGCCGCAGGCATTTATAATGTCACCGCAACAGATTTGAATAACTGCACTGCTAATCTTTCGGTTGAATTAACAGAATCTACTCCGCTTGTGCTTACGCTTGATACACAACGCGTCAGTTGTGGAGGTGATGCTGACGGAAAAGCATGGGTAGTTGTAACAGGTGGTGTTTCTCCATTCTCTTATAATTGGAGCGATGGCGATCCGGTTGCTACAGGCGACACTGTTGAAAATCTTGAAACAGGAATTGTGCGCGTAACAGTCACGGATGCCAATGGTTGCAGCGCAACTGACAGCATTCTCGTTCCCGAACCAACACCACTCACGCTTACAATTACCAAAACAGACATCTTGTGTTTTTCAAATGATAACGGTACGGCAATCGCAACTCCGGGCGGTGGAACTCCCGGCTACACATATTTATGGAATGGAGGAACAGGCGCAACAAACGATACAGTAACTGCGCTTGCGCCCTTATTTGTAACAGTGCTTATCACCGATTTGAATCTCTGCACTATCACTGATAGCATTGAAATCATCGAACCTGATTCTATCACAACTACTGTTAATGCAACGGATGTAACATGCTTTGGCGACAGTAACGGAACAGCAACGGTTGTCGCGACAGGTGGCGTTCAGGATTACATTTACTTGTGGAGCAGGGGAACGAATGTTACCAGCGCAACCGTTAACGGACTTTCAGCAGGCTCTGTAACCGTAACGGTAACCGACACAAACAACTGCGTGAAAATTGATAGCATAACAATCTTTGAACCAGCAACGCCCGTTACAACAACAATCACATCAACAGACATAAGTTGTTTTGGTGACAGCAACGGAACGGCAACCGTTGTTGCAAGCGGTGGAACACCCGGCTATGTGTATAGCTGGTCAGCAGGTTCGTCAGGAAATTCAGTAACTGTAACAGGTCTTCCTGCGGGAGATGTATTCGTAACTGTCACCGACACGAACGGTTGTGTTGCGCTTGATACGGCAACGATTTTACAACCCACACAAATCACGTTTGTTACTTCAAAAACGGACATCAGTTGCTTTGGTGCAAATGATGGAGTTGCAAGAGTTACAAGTGCAACAGGCGGAACGCCAGGCACACTTGTTCCTTACACCTATTTATGGAATGATGGAGTTGCTCCGTTTGATTTGGATTCTGTTACAGGACTTGGCGAGGTAACAGTAACAGTTGAAGTGCGTGATTCCTTGAATTGTTTGCAAACTGCGGACGTGATGATTATTGAGCCTGCGGAAATTCTTTTGTCAATCAGCAAAGTTGATATCAGTTGCTATGGCTTAACAGACGGACAAGCATCTGTTGTTGCATCCGGTGGTAATAATGGATTTACTTATTCATGGAGTAGTGGCACGAATCCTACTAACGATACAGTCATTGATCTGAGCGCAGGAGGAATTACTGTCACAGTAACTGACTTGCGCGGATGTTCCGATACCATCAGCACAACGATTATCGAACCCGATTCACTCTTGCTTTCTATTGCAAGCACGAATGTTTCCTGTTTTGGCGGCAACAACGGAACGGCAATTGTTACACCAAGCGGTGGCACTCCGGGAACATCAGGATATATTTATGATTGGTCGAGCGGCTCACCGGGAACTACAAATGCAGTTACACAACTTGATTCAGGTATTGTGATTGTGACTGTTACCGATTCGCGCGGATGTTTTGATACGATCAGCGCAAACATTACACAGCCTGCAACGGCAGTTGCAACAACTGTTACAAAAACTGATGTTTCCTGTTTTGATGGAAATGATGGTACTGCAACCGTTGTCGCAAATGGCGGCACTCCGGGTTACGACTATTTGTGGAGCAGAGGCACAGGCATAACAAATCCAACGGTTACAGGATTAACAGCAGGTTCAATCACAGTAACGGTGACTGACACAAACAACTGTGTGAAAACCGACAGCATCACAATCATTGAACCTGCGGATTTGGTGCTCACAATTGCAGTTGACAGCAACGCAAGTTGCAACGGTGGCGCAGATGGCGGATTGACAGTGAGTTTAACAGGCGGTACTTCAACGTATAGTTATGTGTGGTCGCCTAACAATGACCAACTTCCAAATACCACGCAAACATCTCATAGTGTTTTCGAATTAGCTGTTGGAAATTATACGGTGGTTGTAACCGATGCGAACAACTGCTCAAAGCAAATCAGTGAAGACATCGTTGAACGTGCCGGACCACAAATCTCAGCAAACGGAGTTGTGCTTGACAGACCAACGTGCGATAGGAACGATGGTGAAATTTGTATCACAGCTACAACAACCGACTTGCCGCTTACATACGCGTGGAATCCGACATTGAATGGAAATTGTCCTACCGGATTATCCGAAGGAAATTACAGCGTAACTATCACCGATGGCGCAACATGCGATACGATACTGAATATTGCGTTGAGCGATATTCCCGGACCTGCGGTTGATTTTGTGAAAATCAAAGATTCTTATTGCGATGATAATGATGGACAAGCAACGGCAATCGTAACAGGTGGAGTATTGCCTTACAGTTTCACCTGGGTGGTAGATACGCCCGGCACGATCATTTCAACTGATTCAATCATCACAGGGTTAGTTCCGGATTTTTACAGCCTGATTGTAGCTGATTCAAATGCGTGTGATACGCTAATTAATTTCAGCATTATCAATATCGCTTCACCAAATGTTGCAATCGCTCCCGTTTCACCGCAGACAATTTTTGAAGGACAAACGGTTGACCTCGTTGCAACATCGGATATTTCAACAGCAGGGTTCAGTTGGACGCCTGCTACAGATTTGAGTTGCGATGATTGCGCCACGCCAACTTCAACTCCGCGCACCACAATTACTTATGAGTTGATTGTGGTGGATGCTGCGACACAGTGTTCAGATACGGCATACATGACCATCATTGTGAAAGACGAGAAAAATATTTTCGTCCCGAACGTCATCACGCCCAATGGTGATGGGGTGAATGATGTATGGCGCATCACCGAGTTGCAGGAAATTTTCCTTGACCATGAATTGGTGATTATTAACCGTTGGGGCGATGAAATTTTCCGCGAAAAAAATTACCAGAACAAGTTTGACGGCACCTACAATGGAAACAAGTTGCCCGATGGAACTTATTATTATCTCATCCAGCTCAAAGACATAGGAAAAACAATTTCAGGACCACTCACGATAATTTCGGAATAACATGGAAAGAAAATACAAGTTAAACCCGTCAATGCGAGCGCAGCGAAGCAATCCCCTGATGAAAGCACTTACGTTGCTTGTGGGTGTGCTTTTCACAGCACCATCATTCGCCCAGCAAATTCCCATTTTCAGCCTTTATCATGAAAATGGTTTTATCCTGAATCCTGCCATCACGGGTGCAGAGGGATTGGGCATCGCAGCATTATCCTATCGTCATCAATGGACGGAGGTGAATGAAGCACCCAACACGATTAGCGGTGGTTATAGAATGCCAATTTACAGTAAGGGCGACCAGTTTCAAAAAGCGGGAAATTTCATTGGGGTAGGGGCGTATGTGATGAATGACCAAACGGGTCCTACATCTTATCTCTCCGGAAATGTTTCCTTTGCTTATCATATTTCGTTCGCTAAAATCAATCCATTCAGTTGGGCAGCTTTTTTGAAAAAGAGTCATCTCTCCATCGGATTGAATGCTTCCATAAATCAATATCGCTTGAATGCAACGGAGTTGCTTCCTGAAACAGCAAACGACAGGCTCGTGATTACAGCGGATAATTCTAAAGTGCTTCCAAATGCGGGCTTGGGTTTCTATTATTACTATGATAAATTTTATCTCGGCTTTTCGGCTCCGCAAGTGATTCCGCTGAGAGTGAAATATGTGGAGTACGATGGCGCGTCCACGATTCACAAAATCAGTCACTATTACATTGTTGCGGGAGGTAAAATTCCCTTTGGAGGAAAAGTGACGAAGAGTAGAACTCCAAGAGGTTACACCTACAAATTTTATTTAGAGCCGATGGTGTGGTTTAAAACCGTGCAGGGCGCACCCTATCAATACGAGGCTTATGCGCGATTCCGTCATAAGAACTTGTTGTGGGTTGGCGCAGGTTATCGCTCCTCTAAAACCATCGTGATGGATGTGGGCGTGTTAATTAAAAAACAAGTGAAACTCGGCTATGCCTATGACCTCGCTGTTTCCGACTTGAGTTCTTACCTTGGCGGCTCACATGAAATCGTGCTTGCCTACCAGATTGATTTCGCAAGCAAATACCGCAGATAGTTCGATGAGGAAGTTATTAGTTCACAGTTTTCAGTCTTCATTTTTATGTCATGGCGGACTCGTTCCGCCATCCCCTGCTAAAACTGTCATGGCGGATTTATTCCGCCATCCCCTGCAAAAAATTCTCAAATGGGGATGCCGAAACAAGTTCGGCATGACAAGTATTTACGCAGTTGTATTACTCATTTTCTGCACCACAACTTCTGCGCAGCAACTTCCCATTTTCAGCCTCTATCATGAAAACAGTTTCGTGCTGAATCCCGGAATGACTGGCGCTGAAGATCATGGCGTGGTTGCCGCTACTTATCGCGACCAATGGAGTGGCATGGATGGAAGACCACGCACGATGAGCGGAAGTTTTCGCTCACCGATTCCCCGCACCAAAATGGGATTGGGCGGTCATGTGGTAAACGACATTACGGGACCAACCTCATACACAGGCATCACGCTCACGTATGCGTATCACATCAGTTTCAAAAAAGTCAGTCCGTTTGGTTGGGCAAAATTTTTGCGCAACAGTAAAATCTCGCTGGGCGTTGCCCTTTCTGTAAACCATTATCGTTTGAAATCATCTGAGTTGGTGTTGGAAAATCCAAATGACCTTGCCGTTTCTGATAATAACCAATCTCAGATTTTACCGAATGCAGGCGCAGGTATTTATTATTACTACGATAAATTTTATCTCGGCTTTTCTGCGCCTCAATTAATTCCGCTTAGAGCAGAGTTTGATGCAAGTGATGGAACGTCAACGATTGAAAGAGAGAATCATTTTTTCACAACTGTTGGCGGGAAAATTCCTTTGGGGGGGAAAGTGCCCAAAGGTTATTACAACAAGTTGTATTTAGAACCCGCTGTGTGGTTTAAGTATGTGCAAGGTGCGCCTTATCAATATGATGCTTATCTGCGTGTGCGTCACAAAAATTTTGTGTGGGCGGGCGTAGGCTATCGCAGTTCAAAAACGCTGGTGCTTGATGCGGGCTTCCTGATTAAAAAACAATTGCAGGTTGGTTACGCTTATGATTTGCAGGTAAGCAGTCGCAGAGCCGACCTCGGCAACACGCATGAAATCCTGATTGCGTATCACCTTCCGTCAAAGCAGGGAAGGAGTTTCGGGGTGCGGTAATTATCGAAAATTCAGAACACGCAGATTTGATAATTGAAAATTGTAGTTTTAAGGGCAGTTCTAAAAATTCTACCAACCACACCCTCTCCCTCAGGAGAGGGATGGGGTGAGGTGATGAAAAAGTAATTTTTAGAACTGCCCTTAAGATAATTCCCGTCTTGTCAATTATCAGAACACCGAATGACTTCCTATGTGCGGTATAGCAGGTTTTTATTCTCCTGAAAAAAAGTTTACCAACGATGAATTAGTGGCGATGACGCAAATCCTTGCGCATCGCGGTCCTGATGCTTCGGGATTTTATTTCAATGAACAAATAGGGTTGGGGCATAGGCGACTCAGCATCATTGACCTTTCGGAAGCCGCCAACCAACCCATGTATTCCCACTCGGACAGGTATGTGGTGGTATTCAACGGGGAGATTTACAATTATCGTGATGTAGCGGCTGATTTGAAAATCAAGCAGCGCACAACCAGCGACACGGAAATAATCGCAGAAGGATTTGAACTCATGGGCGAGCAAATCGTGCGCAAGCTCAACGGGATGTTTGCCATCGCTATTTATGATAAGCGCGAGCAGGAGCTTTTCCTTTTTCGCGACCGCCTCGGCAAAAAACCGCTCTTTTATTATTGGGATGGAAACGATTTTGCATTCGCTTCGGAAATCAAAGCCTTGCAAAAGCTAAAGCTCATCAATGCAACGAAAAAAATCAACAAAACAGCGCTTAATCAATACCTGCATCTCGGCTACATCCAGGAGCCGCATACCATCTATGAAAATATCCACCGCTTTCCTTCTGGAAGTTATGCGCGGCTGAATAAAAACGGCTTTCAAATTCATACTTACTGGCGACCTGAAGATTTTATCCGCGAAGAAACAGTATGTGATTTGACGACAGCAAAAAAACAACTGAATGAGTTGGTGGTAAGTTCTGTCGGCTATCGCATGATAAGCGATGTGCCTTTCGGCTCTTTCCTGAGTGGAGGCGCTGATTCAAGTTTAGTTACGGCAGTGGCGCAAAAAATCAGCGCATCGCCCGTGAATACATTTTGCATTGGCTTTCGTGAATCGAAGTATAATGAATCCGAACATGCGCGCAAGATTGCAAAGCATCTCGGCACGAATCATCATGAATTCATTGTGTCGCAATTGGATGCGCTGGATTTATTCGAGCAAATCCCCGACATCTATGACGAGCCTTATGCCGATTCATCGGCAGTGCCTTCGCTGCTTGTTGCGCGGCTTGCGCGGCAGCAGGTGAAGATGACCCTCTCTGGCGATGGCGGTGATGAATCGTTTATGGGTTATGGTTTCTATCGCTGGGCAAAAAGGTTGCAAAATCCGTTGGTGAAAGCGTTGCGTAAGCCGATAGGATACGCGCTCAAACAGTTATCCTCGCGCTATGAGCGCGCTTCGCATCTTTTCTTGTATGAAGACGAAAATAAAATTCAGTCGCACATCTTTTCGCAGGAACAATATTTTTTCAGCGAAACAGAAATAGCAGGATTGCTCAATCCCGAATTTCATGAAGCATTGGCGCCCGATAAAAATTTGGACAGTTTCCCGCGTAAACTTTCGCCTGCTGAACAGCAGGCGTTGTTTGATATACGCCATTATCTGAAAGATGATTTATTGGTGAAAGTTGACAGGGCGACCATGCACTATTCATTGGAAACGCGCGTGCCGCTGCTTGATTACCGACTGATTGAGTTTGCCCTGAATGTGGATGAAGGATTGAAATTGCGCGGACCGGTGATGAAATTTTTGCTCAAAGAATTATTGTACGATTACGTTCCCCGCAGTTTTTTTGACGGCAGACCGAAATGGGGATTCGCCATGCCGCTCACCGAATGGTTTAAAAAAGAATTACGCTACCTGCCGGAAACCTATCTCAGCGAATCGGTGACAAGAGAGATTGGTATCCTGCAACCTGAAGTAGTGAGCGGTTTGGTGAAGCGCTATTTTGAAGGCAGCGATTATCTCTATAACCGCATGTGGATGATGATTATGTTGCACAAGTGGTATCTGAAAAACTTTTGAATCACAAGGGTGAAAATTCTTTACATCTCCTATGATGGAATGACAGACCAGCTTGGGCAATCGCAAGTGCTGCCGTATTTGTCAAAGCTCTCAGACACAACAACTCAGATATTTTTAATGAGTTTTGAAAAAAAAGAAAAGTTCGAGGCGCAGAGAAAAAAAATTGAAGAAATAATTTCTAAAGCCGGAATCATCTGGCTCCCGCTTACCTACACAAAAAAACCGCCTGTCTTATCCACGCTGTGGGATTTGATGCAAATGCAAAGAGCGGCATTTCGTCTGCACCGTGAACAACGGTTTGATATTGTGCATTGCCGCAGCTACATCGCTTCCCTTATTGGGTTGAAAATGAAACAAAAGTTCGGAATCCGTTTCATCTTTGATATGCGCGGGTTTTATGCGGATGAGCGCGTGGACGGAGGATTATGGAATTTGAAAAACCCTCTCTACAAAGCGATTTATCAATATTTTAAACGACAGGAAATAAAATTTTTACAACAGGCTGATTATACAATCACCCTTACGTATGCTGCTCGCGAGATAATTCACCAATGTAAAATCGCTGCGCAGCCTATTCCGATTGAAATGATTCCCTGTTGTGTGGATTTGGAATTGTTTGCCCCCGAAAAAATAAATTCTGACAAAAAAGAAAAAATTTTGGCTGAATGTAACCTTACAGGAAATGAATTTATAGTATCGTATATCGGCTCGTTGGGCACTTGGTATATGCTGGATGAGATGCTGCGTTTTTTTAAGCGGTTGCTTCTGAAAAAAAGTGAAGCAGTCTTTTTAATTGTGACACAGGATGATTCGAATCTTGTTTTAAATCTTGCAGAAAGGCTGGGCATCCCAAAAAATAAATTTAGGTTTAAAAAAGCAGCGCGGGAAGAAGTCCCGGCTTGTATTGCAGTCAGCAATGCTTCCTTATTTTTTATTCAACCGGTTTTTTCAAAAAAAGCATCTTCGCCTACGAAGCAAGGTGAAATCATGGCGATGGGTGTTCCGATTGTTTGTAACAACTCTGTGGGTGACACCGATAAAGTGATTCATCAATACCACGCAGGATGGGTGACTGAATCTTTCACAGATGAAGAATTCGATAAAGTAATTGCATCAATGGAAACACCGCTTCACAAGAAGCGCATCATACAGGGAGCAAAAGAATTTTATTCGCTTGAACAAGGCGTTCAACGATACAGAAATGTTTATTCCAAGGTGATGGCGAAATGATAGAATTGAATTGATTGCAGGCTTCTTTATTGTACAAACTTCTTCTCTGCTACGGTAATGAATTCATCAATGATGCGTGTCGTGCGGTGGGGATGCACCATGTGATAAAGGTGTTCGCGGAACAGGTCTTCTTCCTGCGGGTTGGTAACGTCCATCACGTGTACGCTTTCGTTTTCTTCATAGATGCGCGGCACGTAACGCGCCACGCCATCACGGTCGCTTTTGATAATAAGCACCGGAATTCCATGCTGCGGCATGTTTACCAATCCTTCCTGATTATCAAATGCTCTGCTTTGTTCAAGTGCAGAATGCGTTTGAATGGCAAATACCTTTGCCGGCAAGCGTTTCAGCGCCTGCTCTATGGGAATACGATTCAGATGCGGAAGCGAATTCATATTCGCCATTAGATAGAGAATGCGTTCTTTGGCTGCCGCCCAAATGCGGTCGCGCATTGCGCCTTCCTTGCTAATCAGCATATCTGAAAGATGGATGCCGCGTTTGCGCACGCCCGATTTCGTGTCAAAAGGAATCACTCTGCGCATGGTAACCAGCAGCGTTTTGGCGGCAAGTCCTTTTGTGAATGAAAGCGCAGGCAAAATAATTGTGTCGAGAAATCCGAGAATAGCATGTTTCGATTCTTCGCCAAAGAACGGGTTAGCGCCAATGCGCCCGCGCAGATATTTCTGAATGCCCGGATAGTTTTCCAATTCGCGGTCAATCATCATAAAATAGATGTTGCCCATCGAATGGTCAAAGAGATAAACAGGATGCCCTTTTTCTCCAAAGAATTTCACCACTGCTTCGATATTGTGCGCAACGTGATGTGAATATTTTGATGGAGGAAGGTCGCTGGGGATGGAGCCATAGTGCATTGCGGCAGCAATGTATTTGCTTGTGGGAATGGTGGCGAGCAGTCCGTCAAATGAATTCAATCCAAGAAATCCGTGAACAAGCACGATGACCGGACGCTTTTCCTGCGCATTTTCATTGTAGGGGTTTGCCGTGTCAACGCGGATTGTGCTTGTGCCATAAGGCGTTTCGCGCTTCACTTCTATTTGTGGCCACGTAAGCGCTTTGTCGTCAATGAACACCGTCATGCGTTGCTGCACGTTTGGCGTGTAGCGCAGAAAGGCGGGGCTTCTGTCAGGCTTTGCATCCACGGCATAGAGCCATGCGAGCGGTCGTCTCTTGTCGGCTTTGGTGGCGAGAAAGGCGATACGTTTTGAGCGTGTCAGGAAATAAGGCGTCACCGTCAATTCTTTTTCTCTGCGGTTAGTGAGCGTCACTGTGGTAATAGCGGTCGAATTGAAAATCTTCGCATTGCGGTCAATTGCCGCTACGCGCCCCGTGGGGTCGCAGGCGAGAAACACATAGTCAAAACCTTCTTTGTTATTTTCTTTCAAATAGGCGGCAATGGCTTGGTTGAAGTCAGAAGCATAAACCTCAATGCTTTCACGGTCAAAGTTGTCGCCAATAATCTGCTGGCGGGTGATGTAGCCACCCCGTAGCAACTTCTTCAAAAATTCGCCCGCATCAAGCGCGCCCTCAATGTTGCGCTGGCTCGCCAATGGAGAATTGGTAAACGTGTAAAGAATATTTTCAGGATGCTTTAACTCGCTGTAATGCTCCAGGATGTAGCTGTAAACTCCCGCTGGCGACAGCCCGTGCGCAAGTCCTACGAAAAATTTTTCACCTACTCCGAGCGTATGATTGGCATACTGAATAAAGTCGCTGCCCACAGCTTTCTCAAACGCTTCTTTTGTTAGAAAATATTTCGTGTCAGGCACTTCCGGAGTAATGGTTCCGTAAGGATGCACCCGCATAGCGGCTTTCTTTTGTGCTGTTGCTGCTTTCAATTCCGTTCTTTATTTAAAGAAGAGGATACGATAATAATTGGTAAAGGATGGTTTTTAGGGGAAGCTATTTTCAAATCCGCGCGACATGCGGTGTTTAGGAGAATAAAAGTAAGAATTAATCAGGTGAAATGCATCATTGGCTGTCCGTGGATGCTGCGTTTATTTCCCCCGCCCATTGTGCGGTTTTCTTTTTGGGGCAACGGTATTGGCATTATGCTGATGAAGGGTGTAATTTTAGAAAAAACAAAACGTGAAGGTTTGCTTCTTCCTCTTGGTATCCGCAATATCCCTGCTCTCATTCGGGCAGGATACGCTTGACCTTCCGCTGAAGAAATCAATCAAGACGATTAAGTACAATTGTAAGAATGCTACCGTTGCCGATGTTTGTAAAACGCGTATTTTCAGCACGCATCAACCCGAGTTATTTTATAAAATCAACTATGACGCTCAAGGGCGCATCCATTCCCAGGGCGCAGTCATCAAAGAAGGATTGGAGCCTGCTGAATCTTATCAGAAGCATGAAACAGAATATTTTGAAGTGGGCATCTGGCGCTATTATAATTATGAGCAAACTGAAATCGTCTATTACCGATGCATCTATTCCAGCAAGCCCGGGTGCAGCGTTTTGAGTAAAGAGGAAATGAAAAAGGAGAAGATTCAGTAAGGTATGAACAATGCCGGAGCTTGCTTAGGATGTCTCCTTTCTTGTCGCTAATGAATATAATACCTGTTAATGATTACAAGCATTACGCAAAATGCTCCGCCTATTGTAATTGCCGGGATAATCCTGTGTAAATTGTTATTGACCCATTCCGCAGGAAAACGACTAAACCTTTTCACCCTTACAATAAAAAGCAAAGGAAGTATAATGGGCAGGAAATATCTCCCCTGCGAAGGAACGATTTCGGGGCTTCCTCCCGCACCGGTAAAAAGATATTGGCTTGTAATAACAATCACCACTGTTGTGGCTGCAATGAAAAGCAAGAGCAGGTGCTGAAGAAATGAAAATTCAAACTGCCCGATGTTTTCGGCATACACAACTGCGACAATCAGCACCAGATAGAGCAGGGTAAGGATGAGGGGAATTTTGGTATCAAGCCATCCCAAATATCCAACTACTCCATAGACATAGAATGCAAGGTTTTTAAGAAGATTTTTAACAACCATTCCCGCATATTGCAAAGGGTTTGATTTGATAAATGCAATAGAAACATCGGGATTAATATCGGGATTTCCATAAGGAGAAAAAGTGCCTTTGATAACAGTTGACCATGCAGCAGAAATACCTGCCGCACAAATGAATAAAACAACTACGAGCAAAATCCAATGTTTCTTTTTAGTCTTGTCTGTAAGCGTGAAAACAGGAAGCAGGAATAAGAGTATCAGGAACAAATAGCCTGACTTGCAACAAGCGAGCAGAAGCGTAACAGGAAGAATTTTCATTAAAGTATTTGCAGTGAGTATGTTATCTGTAAACGCAACGCGAATACCGATTGCCAAAAGAAGCAGGGAAAGGCTGTTGAGAAAAGCGTCAGCGGAGAGTGATGCCATTTGCTGGCAAAACATCGGCAGCAATAAAAATGCAAAGAACGACCAATGAAAAGCAGGCAGCAGGCGAATGGCAATCGTCAAGAGCAGCACTGAAATAAGCACACTGCTGATGCGCCCGCCATATATCAGCCAAATGGGAGGCAATTCAAACTTCAATCCCGGTACGATAAATAATAATTGCGGCAGATAACTTACGGGAGTAAAAAGGCAAGTGTTTGGAAAGCTGCAATACATTGTATCCAATGGGTTGAGCGGTTCGCGCAGCGCATTGGTAAATGTTGCTTTTTCAATTTTGTTATCCGGAAAATGAGCGATTTTATGAATAAAGGATTGACCAACCCTTACAACACTTATTGGAATAACTCCTCCGGTTTTATCTCCCCGTTTTTCCGGAATGAAATCTCCCTGCGCAATCTGGATGATGCGATAGAAATGATTTGTTTCATCAGGCACCTGAAAGGGCGGTGTTACGAAAACATAGCAAATGCCAATCAGGAACGCTGCAATCGGAAATAATTTCTGAGGAGTTCTTGCAACAGAATGCTTCATAAGATTATACTCCGCTTATTTAAACCTGTTGTATTCATTTGACTGCATGTAATCAAGCCTCTCGGAAATCAGTTTCAGCACATGCGCAATACTTTTCGTTGCCAGCGTGATGAAAGCGATTGAAATAAAAAACGACATCGCCACATACCGTGACCAATGCTCATAAGTTTCTCCCATTAAAAATCTGTTGTAAAGACTGTCGCCTATGAGTAAAATACCAAGCAGCGTGCCGAATACCGGCACCCACCAAATATATCCTGAGCTGTAGATTTTACTTAATAGGCTTTGCCTTACACTATCAAGCGAAGTGCGCGATACGGTCATTCCGACAACCTTCTCTGTGATAAATGCCGCAGAAAAAAACAAAAACGAAGTGATTCCCAGCAGGTTGCAGACAATCAGCCGGTAAATCATCAGGTCTTCAACCATCCTGAATTTGATGTAGTTGATAATGGGAGACGCCATTAGCGCCAATGCAAATAATGCTAAGAAAGATGCAACCAAGCCCAATAAACGATTGGGGCGATACAGTATTGATGTTTCAATAATAACCCGAAGAAAGCGAAGTCCGTCTTTCCAGATATGCAACTTTGATTCACCATCACGTTCCTCATAAGGCATGTCTTTTTCACGAATTTTTATTTGTTCGCTCAAAAGCGCCCTCGCGCTCATTGCAGGCGTAAAGTGAAGCCCGTCAGGCAGCGGCATCAATTCGGGAAGCGCTGACCTTTTCACCACGCGCATTCCGCTTGCGGTATCCTTCACTTTTTCAGAAGCGAGATACGTCAGTAGGATGGAAAACAACCCGTTCCCGATGCGCCTTATCAAAGGCATTTTACTATTTTTATTGATACGGCATCCCAGCGCGACATCGCTTTTTTCTTTGGTAATCAGGTTGCAGAGGTCAGCAAAAAACAGCGGGTTGCAGGTTCCATCCGAATCGAGAAATCCGAGCAACCCGGCATCAGATTCAAGCCACCCTTGTTTAATCGCAGCGCCATAGCCCTTGTTTTGAGGGAAAACAATCAAGTGAATTTTGTCCTGATACTTTTGCGCGAGTTCTACGGTGCGGTCGGTGGAGCCGTCACTTACTACGGTTATATCCACGCTTGTCACATCGGAGTTCTGAATGATGTGCGCTTTCGCATCAAGCGAGCGGATGATGATTTTTTCGATGCTCTCCTCTTCGTTAAGGGCTGGGATAACTATGCAAAGTTTCATTGAACCGCTGTATGCTTCTTCGCTCCTTTATGGATAGGAGTTCTTGTCACAAATATAATGTTCCCATTTGCAAGGGAGAAGTAAAGTCTATTTGTTTTGTGAAGTGCTCCTGTCAAATAAAAAATTACTTTGCGGTTTTGCGGTTTTTAGCTTTAGCTTTTTTTGCCGCCTTAGCTGTTTTATTAAACTCCAGCGCAAGTGTAATCCAATAATCAAAATCTTTCTTTGTTTTCATTCCATCTTCACTCACATACACATAGCCTTTCATCGGTCGCCCGGTGAAATCCATTTCACGGCAACCTTTTTTCTCCAACACAATTTCATAAAGAACAGGGTCAAGGCGGCACATCATTTCATCGCCAATTATGCCAATGCACATCTTGCTGTTCACCATGAAACAGATGCCGCCAAACATTTTCTTCTCTTCCACATTTTGCAAATGTGAGAGCGCTTCGCGGATGCGATTGACTATTTTTTCGCTATAAGCCATCGTGAAATTATTTGCCTGTGAACGTAATCACCGGTCTGAAGCCAATGCCAGGTGATGGTTGCATGACGTTTTCGTATGCGTCAAATTGCGATTGAATCAAAACGTATTTCCCTGATGTTTCCCAACTTCCTCCTGCTGTTGTTCTTCCTTCTTCCGAAACCATTTCTGCTGCATTGCCGCAGATGTTATACAATCCGTAGCCATTTGCCCAATAAGAAACAGCAGGAGTCGTGAACATTGTTCTTTCCTCCGGAGCTAAATTTCCCAAATGATAGTGTTTCATCACGTTGACTGATTGTTCGAGTTGTGCTCTTGCTGCCAATGCTATTTCTCTATAAAAAGAATCTACTGCAAAATTCAACAGGTAATATCCTTTGGTATTGCAAAAGAACGCGCCACCCCAGGGCATCACTGCATTTTCTTTTCCTCCCATCGCTGCATACATCCATTCTTCTATCACAGGCAACCGCACAGGCACTTGAACTCCGCTTTTCTCATTGAATTTTTCCGTGAGCCATTTGCAATAAAGCAACGCGCCTTCGCGGGAAACATTCACGACAGGATACTCATCATACCCGGGGTTGCTATGATAGTTCTTTGACATAAAAGGCGAATACCTGAGTCATCCTGTTGAATCAACTTTCGCTTTTTCGTAATCTTCTCTTTTCCCCTCAGCTAAAAGTTCACTCAGAAATTCGCGGTATTGCTTATTGGTTACCTCTGTTTTCTGAATGTAAAAACGTTGAATCGTTATTCGCTTTTCTCCATATGCCAAGATGCCGGAAGGAACCAGACTATATTCTTTTCCCGGATTGAATGTCTTAGGATTAATAAAGCTTAAGGAGAGAAAAAATAGGGTAATCAAACATGGAATGAGGGCTTTCATAAAATTTTGTTTTTCTGAACAAACGGATAAGACTAAGTTACAGTATAAACCAATATTTTAGAAACATGTCCACCGAACCAATCAAAGGCAGGGGCGCACAAATAAAAGCGGTCAACCCGTTTCTTTCCACTGAATATGTCACGGAGCATGTTGAGGGGTTAGATGAAGAATTTGAAATCTCTTCCAAGACAAAATTCTTTGAAGAAACGCCAAAGAAAATCGTCAACAAGGTTGATAGTCCTGATTTGCCAATGGAATATTCCATGAATCCTTACCAGGGCTGCGAGCATGGCTGCGTATATTGCTATGCGCGAAACGCACATGCCTATTGGGGTTTCAATGCAGGCATTGATTTCGAGCAGAATATTATCGTGAAGCGCAACGCGCCTGAGCTTTTAGAAAAGCAACTCTCCAACAAAAACTGGAAGGTGGCTCCAATCATGTTTTCAGGGAATACCGATTGCTACCAGCCTGCTGAAAAAAAATTCGGCATCACGCGCAAGATGCTTGAAGTGCTGGTGAAGTTCAAGCATCCGGTGGGCATGATTACAAAGAATAGTTTGATTCTGCGCGACATTGATTTGCTGCAAGAGTTGGCGAAAGATAATCTCGTGAGCGTTGCAGTTTCCATTAATTCACTCACCGAAGAGTTGCGCCAGAAAATGGAGCCGCGCACTGCTTCCTATCCAAAACGATTGGAGGTGATTGAAAAACTTGCGGAGAAAAACATTCCGGTCATGGTGATGGTCGCCCCGATTATTCCGGGATTGAATGACCATGAGATTGCAAATGTGATGAAAGCTGCTTCCGAACGTGGCGCTTATACAGCAGGCTTCACCATCGTGCGATTGAATGGTGAAATCGGCAACGTGTTTGAAAGCTGGATACGCAAAGCATTTCCTGACAGGGCTGAGAAAGTATTGCATCGCATTCAATCCTGTCATGGCGGCAACCTGAATGACAGTCGCTGGGGAAAAAGAATGCGCGGTGATGGTAACATTGCCGAATCCATTCACCAGATGTTTCGGATGGCTTCCGCAAAATATTTCAACGAGAAAAAACGATTTGAATTGAACCTTACTGCATTCAGGCAACCGAAAGCGCAGATGGAATTATTTTGACAGTTGACTTTAAATCATCACTCACCGCGTCTTCACCATCTTCTTTGTTTCCATCACCTTGCCGTCAACAACGAGCGAGTAACTGTAAATGCCACTGCTTAAATCCTGCGCGAATACGGTGAGTCTTCCTTTTCCTGTTTGTAAGGCGACCGTTCGTATTACGAAACCTGACAGTGTGGTAAAGTGCATTTCTGCGCTCGCAGCATTTTCAGGCACGATGTAGTCAATCACCGTTGATTCGGCAAAAGGATTCGGCTGATTTTGGTTTAGTAAAATTTGCTGGTGATTGCTCAGTTTAATACTCTGCTGATGCGTTTCTTCTTGCGTGTATTCGCCTGTGCCGTTGTTGCGGTATTGTATTTCAGAGCCGCAGCAGTTGTTCATGCGCGATTTCACTTCTGCTAATTCACGTGCCAGCGAGTCAATCATTGCTTGTTGTTCCTGTAACGCTTTGAGAATAATTGGAGTGAAGCCTTCATAATTAATTCCTTTAAATTCCGCCTGTGGCGCAAGGATTTTTCCGCTGGTGTCGCGCTTCGCAGGCAGGGTGATGTCGCGCACCAAATCGGGCAGCACCTGTTGTACTTCCTGCGCCAGCAGCCCGCGCTGAATACCATTTGGCAGTTTAATATATGGATAATCTTCTTGCTTGTATTCATATTCTTTTGGGTGCAGGCGGCTGATAATATCTGTAGCATTGCTGATGTCTTCCACATTTTTTTTCAGTTGCTGGTCAGAAACGTAGTATGCAGTGCCCGAGTATGTAATATCTCCTTCAATGACAAGCGCAAAGCCGGGCGTGTC
>JAWXCB010000044.1:0-7786 GCA_034440455.1 Chitinophagales bacterium | reverse complement strand
TGGCTGCGTTTCAGAATGCAATTCCTGCTTTCCTATTTCGATTTTCACCCAAAATTCATTTTTATAAAAGTATAAAAGGACTTTTTGAGGGACGACTAAATAACAGCGCTAAATTTCCCGGTGAACGGATGTGGGAGTTCGTTAGCAGCGACCAGGTGTTTACAGGTCCGCCCTACAATCCCTTTCCGTTTATCAAAATAAGAACCTACTCTAATTTTACTTCAAATCAAATAAACCAGAATTTTATCGGGGTAAAATTGGGTGATGTAAATGACACCTGGAATGCAGGGACACCTTGATGAACAACAAACACCAAACTCCAAATTTCAGGTAATGTCTCAGTTTGAGCGGAAGCCGTCATGCTGAGCCTGTCGAAGCATGGTGTGGGCTTGCTCCACCCTTCGATAAACTCAGGGTGACTGCCAAACTTCAAATAACAAATTCCAACCTCGCAACTATCAACTAACAAGAAGGGGATGGGATGGATGCTGCCTTTTTTCCACGGGTTTCACCCGTGGCTACCAATAGTTCACCCCTATGGGGTTTCAAATTCCAAACTCCAAACTCTGTCCCCCCTCGCGCAAGCATAATTCAAGCGTCCGCTTGGATTATCATTGTAAACAGTAAAAAAGCTTATGCCTTAACGCTATCAAACTTTGGTTATGTTTTTGGCATATTTTATCCCATCAGGCGCATCTTCCCAATCGAAAGTTACAGTGATGCCATTCGTAATATCTGAGGTTGACTTTAAAAAGGATACGGAAGATGGAGTTGATGTGGGGTGGTTGGGATCATTTAGATCGTTAAAGGTCATATCTTTTATTATACCACCTCCCGTTGAGGTATAGGGATCCTTGTAATCAATTTTTCCGCTGGTCTTGTAAGTTGAAGGCATTGTTAAACAATTTAAGGATTAGAGAATAAGTGTTGGGGTAAATGTAAAAATTGTTTCCTTATTAACAAAAAAATCAATCCCCAAAATCTGGCGCACGCATTATAATGGGCGCAAAACGTCCGCTTGTGCCTTTCATTTTTCAGCGCCCCGTTTCTGCAAGGTTGTACCTTGCAGGATGTTCACTTAAAGCCTCCGGATTTAGTGAGCCAGAGGCTCACCGTTCTCTTCTTCAAGCGACACGCTTGAAGGAACAAACAGGGAAGCATAAAGCAAGAATGATTCTTCCTACAGGGGCAACAATCCGCAAGAAGGCATGTGCGCCATGCCGCGCCTCAATTTTTGCGGCAGAGTTCGCCCCCAATCTCCCGTAAGATTGCATCTCGTGGGAAGCATAGAGCAATCCCGTACATACGGGATTCGGAAAATTCTTATTTCATTGCCGAATAGGCATCAATCGCCTGCCTGAATGCAGCGAGGTCATCAGCGGTGTATTTTTTACTTACGCGCGGAGAAGCGGTAATCACTTCTAAGTGTTCCTGCGCCAGCGCGTAAATTTCATCGCACACCGGCTCGATAGGTTGTTTTTTCTTCAACGCCTGCGAAAATTTTTTACGCAGCTCATTCATCTGCTTATATTCTTCCTTGCCGCCCGTAATCAGCGCATGGAGGGAGAGCGGAAACAGAAAGACATCCTGTTGCTTCATCAGCTCAATCTTTGCGTTGCTCTTCGCTATCATAGCAGTAAAGCGGTCCTGGATTGATGTCACCAGGTGAACAATCGGAGTTGCTGTTGGAGTTGTTGCAGTTGAGTTCATAGGTTAAGTTTTTTTAGAGCGTACGTACAGCCCCGAAAAAAGTTTCTTTCCTTGACTGGCGCGTGCATGTAGGTTGGCATTGAGCGAAGGATTCCCCCGTCTCCCACGAGATTGTATCCCGTGGGAAGAATAGAGCAATCCCGTACGTTCGGGATTCATGCGCTTGCAATGAGCCGCAAGCAGGCATGCACACAAAGCAGCGCCTTAATTCTTGTGGCAGATGGGCAATCAGGAAATCATCTATCATTTACCGGCTTTTTTATCCCGCTTTGCAGCTCTCTTCTCGTCTTTAGTCTTTGCAGGTTTTTTCTTGACATCCTTTTTTTGATCGTTAGATTTTGACATGGTTTTTTTATTTTGCGGGTATAATACTAACTAAAAATTGCTTGCTTAAGAAATTGCCCCCCTCCGCTTCTGGCGCGAGTCTGTAGCCCTGCATTGCGCGAAAGCGACTCGTGCCGCCCAAATCGGTAATTTATTTTAAGCAAATAAACGATGATGTAAGCTCATGTTTGCGTGAAGTGGGCGCACTCTTTTATGAGGTGTAGAGACTTCACGCGGATGTCTTTATATTCTTTTGTGAAGTTCCCATAAAAAGGGAATGAAGGAAAATACGGGCGAAAAATCTGAGAATTAGCGCAACTTCAGCTTGCGCTTAATGGTAACCATCCTGATGGCGGTTACTGCCGCTTCCACGCCTTTGTTGCCGTGCTTGCCGCCCGCGCGGGCTTTTGCCTGCTGCAAGTTGTTGGGGGTGAGCAGTCCGAAAATCACAGGCTTCTCAATTAATAAAGAAAGTTGGGTGATGCCGTTTGCCACGGCATGGTTGATGTATTCATCATGCTTCGTTTCGCCTTTGATAACGCAGCCGAGACAGATAACAGCATCGGGCTTTTGCGCTGTGGCAATCATCTGCGCCCCGCTGGTGAGTTCAAATGCACCGGGCACATGCACTACTCGAATGTCTTTTTCTTTTGCGCCCGCCTTGAGCAGCGTGCGGATGCAACCGTCAAGCAGGGCGTGTGTGATATGGTCATTGTAGTCACTCACCACAATGCCAAAACTCATTCCCTTTGCATCAGCAATCGTGGCGGGATTAAAGTCAGAGAGGTTTTTGAGATAAGTAGCCACGCGGGTGTTGGGTGTTGAGGGTGGAGTGTTGAGTTCGTCTTTCGGGCTAATAGCGGGCTAAAAGCTCACAGCTTTCTTCAATTCACCATCGCGATATACTTATCAATTTCGCGTCCTTCTGTTGATTCGGGATATTCGTTTTTGATTTGCTGGAAGAGTTTGAGCGCTTCGTCTTTCTTGCCCTGCACCTTCAGCGCGAGACCTGCCTTGAAGAGATAGTAAGGAGTAACGAGTTCATTCTCCATTTCATCAGCCGCTTTTTTGTAGTAGGAAATGGCTTCATCCATATCGTTCTTTTCAGAGTAAGCATCGCCCAATGCGCCTTTTGACATCGCGCACAAAACGGGTTCGCCTTTGCTGCTGAACTTTTTCAGGTGGGTAATAGCCTTGTCATATTCGCCCATGCGCAAGTAGCTTACGCCTGCATAATAATTTGATAGGTTTGCTGCTTTCGTGAAACCATAATCATCAATAATGGAAAGGAATCCGTCATAGTTGCCATCGCCATTGAGCGCGAGGCGGAAGGAATCCTGCTCGAAATATTGCTGTGCGCGAAACATTTCCTCTTGCGCGTCTTTTTCTTTTCCGGGAAGATAAAATCCAAAGAAAGCAAATGCGCCAAGCGCAATCACCAATACTGCGCTGCCGCCTATTGAAATCGCTTTTTTATTCTGCTCGAAGAAATGCTCTGCTTTTGTGAAGAAATCAACTTCTGTTGAATGTTTTGGTTCTGCCATTTTAGGGTGTTATTAATCGGTTAGGAATGGATAATCTTTCTGAGTGTAATTATAGTCATAAAGTTCTGACGCATCGGGATAAGGCGACTGCTCTGCAAACTCCACAGACGCTTCCACCGCAGCCATCACTTTCTTTTCAATCTCCTCCACGTCTTTTTCAGTTGCGAATTTCTTTTCAAGCAATGTTGCCTTCACCTGTTCAATCGGGTCGTGCTTCTTGTATTCTTCCACCTCTTCGCGTGTGCGATACTTTGCCGGGTCACTCATCGAATGCCCGCGATAGCGATACGTTACGATTTCGAGAAAACTTGCGCCCTCGCCTTTACGCGCATGGGCAACTGCCTTACTGATAGCATCATGCACCGCTTCGCAACTCATGCCGTCCACCTGTTCGGAAGGCATATCATAGGCAGCGCCAAGCTGGTGAATAGCCGTCACGTTTGATGAGCGACCTACTGAAGTGCCCATCGCATATTGGTTGTTCTCGCAGACAAATACCACGGGAATCTTCCACAGCATTGCGAGATTGAATGTTTCGTGCAACGCGCCTTGCCTCACCGCTCCATCGCCAAAGAAACACAGGCACACATTGTCGGTGCCTTTATATTTTTCGGCAAAAGCAATTCCAGCGCCCAGCGGGATATGCGCACCCACAATAGCATGACCTCCGAAGAAATAATTCTCTTTGGAGAAAAAGTGCATCGAGCCTCCTCTGCCCTTGCTGCATCCTGTTGACTTGCCAAACAGTTCCGCCATACATTCATTTGCGGGAACGCCTTTTGCAAGTGCAAGCCCGTGGTCGCGGTAGGCGGTGATGATGCCGTCTTCTTTACGAATAGCAGAAATCACTCCGGCAGCAATTGCTTCCTGCCCGATATATAAGTGGAGAAATCCCCTGATTTTTTGCTGACCAAACAGCACCCCTGCACGCTCTTCAAACCTGCGGATGAGCAACATCAACTCATACCATTGCAGGTAGGTTTCTTTTCCTATCTTGCCCGTCTCTTTTTTTGCTTTGACTGTGCTCACTGTAAAACTTGGCGGCAAAAATAGCTATGATTTGCAGCATTGCCAAAGCAGAAAAGTCAGGGTGTAGGACAACTTGCAACGGATCGCGCGGTGGGCATCTCTCCGCCTTAGGCGGAAGACACAAAGGAGTACCACCAATTGATACCCCTTTGTATTTCCCCTAAAAGGGGAAAAGCCACGCTCGTTGCAATTTGCTCTACACCCAAAGTCAATAAGTCAACAGTCCATAGCCTGAACAAAACGTGTTTCTCCGCTCCATTTACATTTCTAATTTTCGCAACTACCAAGAGGCTTCGTTTTCCTTTTCAAAGAAAATTACCTGCATCACGGGCAATAACGGGAGCGGGAAAACGAATTTGCTTGATGCCATTTATTACCTGTGCATCACCAAGTCATATTTTGCTGCCACCGACTTTCAAAATATCAGGCATGGTGAAACTTCGTTTGCAATGCGCGGTGAGTTTTTTGAAAATGACCTTCCCCATGCGGTGAAGTGTAAGGTTGAAAAAGACAAGCGCAAAGATTTTTACTTAGAGGATAATCGCTACGAAAAGCTTTCAGACCATGTGGGGAAATTTCCCATTGTGTTCAGCACGCCAAACGATGTGGAATTAATTTATGGCGGCAGTGAAGAACGCAGGCGTTTCATTGATCTGATGCTGTCGCAAACCGACCATGTTTATTTGGAAAATTTGCAGGAATACAACCGCCTGTTGTTGCAGCGCAATGCGCTTTTGAAAAAATTTGCGGACACGAATTCGTTCAATGCTCCGCTGCTTGAAGTGTATGACAGCCGAATGGTGAAGCCTGCGGGATATCTTTATGAAAGCAGGAAAAATGCAATCAGCGAAATCATTCCCTTTATCAATAAAACATGCAATCATCTGTCGGATGCAAATGAAGATATGAGCATCGGTTATGAATCGGATATGCTGAACGGTGATATGGGGAGTTTGCTTGCTCAACATGTGGAACGCGACCGTATTTTGAGACGCACTACGAACGGCATCCATCGCGATGAGCTTGTTTTTTTAATGAACAATCACATTATCCGCAAGTTTGCCTCACAAGGGCAGCAGAAGTCGTTTCTCATCTCATTGAAACTTGGATTGTATCGCTGGCTGAAAAATAAAATAGCAGTTGCGCCCTTTCTTTTGCTTGATGATATTTTCGATAAGCTCGACCAACACCGCAGCGCGAAGCTCCTTGAGTTAATTGCGCAGGATGATTTTGGGCAAGTGTTTATCACCGACACGCAACGCCACAGGCTGGAAAGTGTTTTTGCGGGAAATAAAGATGTGGAGTTTGTGGAGATGGAAGTCTCACCCCTGCCTACGTTAGACTCCGGCAGGTAAACCGCTCCCTCTGCAAACATTATGTTAGCCCGATTTGAGTGATAAAAGGGCTAAAGCCCTTCCGGTTTTTGGAATGCACCTCAAACCCCGACCTAAAGGTCAGGGCAATTTAGTAGCCCCGCATTAAAACTGTCGTCTGTTGACTGACGACTGTTGACTTTCCTCGCTCACACAATTCCATCCTGCAATTCATCTATCACTCTGTGCTGGCGGATATTTTTACTAATGGCGATGGCGAGATTCAATTCATAACCAAGCAGCAGCGCAAACGAGTTGAGGTAAATATAAATCTGCAACGCGATGATGGTGCCGATTGAACCGTAAATCCTGTTATACTGCCCGAAGTTGTTCACGAAATAAGAGAA
Source organism: Chitinophagales bacterium (assembly GCA_034440455.1). Taxonomy (GTDB): domain Bacteria; phylum Bacteroidota; class Bacteroidia; order Chitinophagales; family CAIOSU01; genus JAWXCB01. The sequence continues at coordinate 1,459 of JAWXCB010000044.1, read as the reverse complement.
GCCGATTGAAATCGCTATCACAAGCAGCGTGGCGAGGGTGGAACCTGCGGATACGAAGCGGAATTTTTTCTTCACCGCAGGTCCGTAATAAAAGATAAATGAAATCGAGAGGAAGAAGAGCAGAATAACTATCATCCACTTGAGTGTGCTGAACAAAATAAAGTTAAACGGATTGAGGATGTGAAAGGTGTCGAGCATGAGCCGCAGTATTGTATTTCCCGCCACAATGGTCATAATGGAAAGCAGCAGTAGAAAAAATAGCACGATTGTTAAGGCAAATGCAATTGCGCGGGTCTTCAGCATTCCACGCTTCATAAACACCACATAAGATTTATCAAACGACTGCATCAGCGACATCACCGCGTTGGTTGAGAGGAACAGCGCCAACACCAAACCGATTGAAAGCAAATCGCCCCGCTGCTCCTGGATAACTCCGGTGATGGTGCTTTCAATCATCTTATACGTATCAAGCGGGATGCGATCGCGAATGAAATCAACGAGGTTGACCTGTAGATTTTCAACGGGGATATAGGGAATGAGCGTGAATAAAAATATCAACGCGGGAAACAGCGCCATGAAACTGGTGAACGCAATGGCGCGCGCGCGCACCGAAATGACATTGCGCTTCATTTCATTGCGAAAGAACACTGTTACATCATACAGCGGCACTTCATCGAAGCCGGGCAGCGTGATTTCCTTCGCCCAAGCAGTGAGTTGACGCATCCGTGCGTTCTTATCCATCAGTTTTTTTACGAATGACACCTTTGAAAAGTCTTGTGGTAAAAATACCAACTTTAATCTATGAGTTTCAGGAAGGGAGAACAGCGGGTGTAGGACAAATTGCACCGGCTCGCGCGGTGGGCTTCTCTCCGCCTTAGGCGGAAGACACAGAGGGGCACTATTTGATACCCCTTTGTATTTCCCCTAATAGGGGAAAAGCCACGCTCGTTGCAATTTGTCTTACACTACCTTTACGCCCTTTTTGCCGATTGCTTATTTCTCCCTAATTTCGTGCCTCATTTCAAAAAAATAAAAACGAAAAAATGAAAAAGACACTCGTTCTGGCAGGAACAATTCTCACTGCCCTCGCATTCACCGGATGCAACTCAGAAGCAGCCCTGAAAGAAGCTCAGGCAAAGTTTGACAGCCAACTCACAGCCGTGAAAGATTCATTGGCTGGTGTTGCAAAGACTGAACTCGATGCAGTAAAGGCAACTTATGATGCGCAGGTAACAGCGCTCACCGACAGCCTCGCTGCAAAGACTGCCGCTTTAGAAGCTGCTGTTGCAAAGAAGACCGGAACAACAACCAAAAAGGTTGACCCGAAAACTGCAGGCATGGATGCAAAAGAAAAAGCAGCCTACGAGCAGAAGAAAGCTAAGATGGGTGGAAAGTAATTTCTTCCATTTCACTTCAATAAAAAAGCCCGACAGAATTCTGTCGGGCTTTTTTATTGAAG
>JAWXCB010000043.1:0-5324 GCA_034440455.1 Chitinophagales bacterium | reverse complement strand
TCTCCGCGTTGCGGAACTCGTTGCTCCAACTACTATGACCTCTGCTGACTTCTCCAACCCTCTTTGCACGATTGGAGACCTCCCTCGGTAAGGTGAATATCCTTCGGTCAATGCCTGCCACATCAACCTGACAGGTTTCTTTGGTGATTGCTCACCTTTTGGACGTTGGTATGCGTGGCTACCTTATCCAACCTGCCAAGCCACCTATGCGGTTTCTGTTCGTCTGTACCGACCTTTACAGGCTCGCTTACTTCAGTGCTTACCTCGCGGTAAACCACCTTGCGACTTGCTACACTTCGGAGCTTTAATCCCCGCGTTGGAGAGATTTTCACTCTCTGAGGTTCTTCTTTTAAAAGAACTATATTCACCATTCAAGGCGCACACAGCAGCTACCAAAAAGGCGGCAGACGTACCTCGAAGAAATATTTGTGGAAGGTTCATCATTTGTACTTCGTATGAACTTTGGTGCTAAAAATCCCGCCCCTCCCCAAGCCGCAAAATATTAACTGACGATTTTTGTCTAATGAACTCCTACTTTTTCACTTTAAAATGCAACGATATTCCTAATTTAACGCTCCGATTAAAAACCCTTAATCTGAGGCAATGAAATTCAGGAGCGTTCATCTCTTTTTCTTTTTACTTATTGTGTTGAACAATGCGGGTGCGCAAGCTCCCGGCTGCCCCGATGTGGATGCGGGTTCTGACCAAAATTTAAACTGCACCACCAACTGCACCAACCTTTCGGCAACGATTTTTCAATCGGGAGCCACAACGGATTATTCGGTTGCTTCCATTGCTTATGCGCCTCCTTATCCATTCACGGGTGGCACGCGCGTGTTTATTAATGTGGATGATGAATGGACAGGCATTATCAATCTGCCCTTTAATTTTTGTTTTTACGGAAATCAGTATAATAGGATTATTATCGGCACCAACGGAGTGCTTTCCTTTGATGTTTCAATGGCAAATAATTTTTGCGCATGGAATTTTAATTCTTCGATTCCCACTCCCGGACCTCCGCCCGGCATCTATAATAACTCTATCAATGGCGCTTTTCATGATATTGACCCGAACGTGTTTGTGCCGGGAACTTCCTTCCCTTTTTTTCCCACCTATCCTGCCAATATTAATTATGCAGTGTTGGGCGCTGCTCCCTGCCGCACGTTTGTTGTGAACTTCAGCACTGTGCGCCACTACAGTTGCAACAGTTTGGAAACCACGCAGCAAATCGTGTTGTATGAAACAACAAACGCAATTGAGGTATATATAAAAGACAAGCCCACCTGCACTTCATGGAATGACGGCAACGCAGTAATCGGTTTACAAAATATTGACGGCACAAAAGGAATCACTCCTCCAAACAGAAACACCGGACCGTGGTCAACCAACAATGAAGCATGGCGCTTCACGCCAAACGGCACTCCCAACTGGACGCTCACATGGTATGATGCTGCGAATAATTCATTGGGCAACACACCCACCATCAGCGTGTGTCCCACCGGAACTTCTATTTATCGTGTAGAAGGCGTTTATCAGGCGTGTGACGGCACAACGGTTGTCGTGCAAGATCAGGTGACTATTAATATAGCAGGAGGATTTACTACTTCTTATATGAAGACGAATGAAAGCTGCGCGGGATGTGATGGCGCGGTGACTGTGAGCGTTACAGGTGGAACGGCTCCCTTCGCATATAATATTGGCAATGGGTTTCAGGCAAGTTCAATATTCAGCGGCTTGTGCGCTGGCTCCTACACGATGACGGTTCAGGATTTTGCGAATTGCAGCGGCACATTTAATGTTGTGATTGACCCTTCCGCAACGATCACTGTCACCGAAGCCTTTACCAATGAAACATGCGCGGGATTAAATGACGGCACAATTACGCTCATGGCATCAGGCGGCACAAGCCCTTACGATTATGATATTGGCTTTGGAGCGCCAAACAATACGGGCGTGTTCGCTGCCCTGCCGCCAAACACCTATTCTTATTCGGTAACAGATGCAACAGGCTGCGCATTCTCAGGCACGGTGGCTATAAACACCGCGCAGGTTTGCTGCAACATGATCAACACCGTTGCTTCAGGCAATAATTCCTGCAATGGCGCATGTGACGGCAGCATTACGCTTACAGAAAATCTTGGAATTGCTCCCGTGCAATTCAGCATTGATAACGGAACGAACTTTCAACCCAGCGGAATATTTTCAGAATTATGCGCTGGAACATATAATATCCTGATTGAAGATGCAGGCGGTTGTCAATTTACAAACCAGATTGTAATTACAGAGCCTGCGGCAATTGTTGTTTCTGCAACCCCGACAGATGCTACCTGTGGATGTGATGGCGCAATTAATGTTTCTGCAAACGGTGGAGCAGGCGCGCCCTTTCAATACAGCATAGATAATGGTGCATTTCAGAGCGGAACTACATTTTCAAATGTTTGTCCGGGCAACCATACCATTACTGCGCAAGATGCTGACGGTTGCCCCGGCACAACAACGACTACTGTCGCCAACACGGGAAACCTCTCCATCATAAGCATTACAAGCGCAAACCCTTCATGTAATTTGATTTGCGATGCGTCAATTCTCATCAACGCTACGGGCGCAGTTGATTACAGCATTGACAACGGAATCACTTTTCAAGCGGGAAACAGTTTCATTAATCTGTGCGCGGGAGTTTACAACATCGTTGTTACCGATGGAGGGATTTGCCAAATTACGGATGTAGTAACAATTACCGACCCTGCCGCGATTTCGCTCACTGCTGCCGCGTCTTATGTGCAGTGCAATGGCGACTGCAATGGCAGTATTGATAACAATGCAACAGGCGGCACACTGCCTTATGAATATAGCATTGATAATGGCGCAAACTTCCAGTTGTCCAATCAGTTCGTGGCATTATGCCCGGGCACTTATACTTTCCTTGTTGCTGATGCAAATAACTGCACTACCACTGTAACCACTTCGGTAATCGAACCCCTCGTGTTGAGCGTATCAATAACACCAACCGATGCTTCCTGTCCGCAATTGTGCAACGGCACGGTTGACATTGCTGGCGCAGGCGGTGTTACACCCTATTCATTTAGTTTGCCGGGAACCACTCCGACAAACTCATCACCCATTACAGGATTATGCGCGGGCGATTTTGAACTTACTGTTACCGATGCGAACAGTTGCACTGTCACCTCCAATTTCACCATCAACGAGCCTATAGGAATTACAATTAGCGCAGGCGCGGATGATTCGGTGCGGATTGGTGAAAGCATTATATTGAATCCGACATTCAGCGATGCCAATTTCGTGAACACTGTGATTTGGTCGCCACCAGTTGGGTTGAATTGCATTGCGTGTGTGAACCCTGTAGCAAGGCCGCTCACCACCACTATCTATACTCTCTCGGTTGATGATGTGAATGGATGCGATTACACCGATGCAGTTGAAATAATTGTGTTCAGCAATCCATTGGTGAATATTCCGAATGCCTTTACGCCAAATCGAGACGGAGTAAATGACATCTTCCTCATCACAGGATGGGAGATTGACAAATTCCAGATGTTTATTTTCAATCGCTGGGGCGAAAAGGTGTTTGAAACCAACATCCTATCCACCGGATGGGATGGCTCCTACAGCGGGAAAACTTTGCCCCCCGATGTGTATGTATATCGCGTAGATGTGACCTATCTCACGGGGGATAAGGAAATTTTCAAAGGAAGCCTTACGCTCTTGAAATAACCGCAAGTTATTTCCGTTAAATCTGCTTTTTCTTTCCGCAGCATTCAAATTTTGGTTGAAAATTTATTTTGTTTTTGCGCTGCGAAAAAAAAATGTGCTAAGTGAAAAAAATAGTTACCTTTACCACCCTGATTTTTCAACACACTGTTAATTAAAATCCAAAACACATGCGCCAACTGAAGATTACGCAATCTATTACTTATCGTGAGAGCCAATCCATTGAAAAGTATCTCACTGAAATCGGAAAGGTTGATTTAATCTCTGCAGAAGAAGAAGCAGTGCTCGCGCGAAAAATTAAAAAAGGCGATCAGGATGCGCTGCAAAAATTAGTGAATGCAAACCTGCGCTTCGTAGTGTCTGTTGCAAAACAATATCCCAACACATACTTGTCGCTCAATGACCTTATCAACGAAGGCAATTTGGGCTTAATTAAAGCAGCGCAACGATTTGATGAAACAAGAGGATTTAAATTTATCTCTTATGCAGTATGGTGGATTCGCCAAAGCATCATGCAGGCAATTGCCGAACAATCGCGCATGATTCGCTTGCCGCTTAACAAAGTAGGCACTCTGAACAAGCTTAATAAAGTATTCGCAGACCTCGAGCAGCAGTATGAACGCGAACCAACACACGAAGAACTTTCTGAAAAAATGGATGTGAATGTTGCCGAACTCACTGCAACAATGAAAGTAGCGTCGCGCCATTTATCTATGGATGCGCCCTTTGAAGAAGGCGAATCACATTCACTTGTTGATGTGCTGGAAGATAAAAATTGTGCAACCGCTGACAGCAACATGAGTTATTCCGACTCACTCAGAATTGACACGGAGCGCATGTTATCAAGACTCAAAGACATTGAGAAGCAAGTAATAAAGATGTATTTCGGACTTGGCGGGAAGCAAGAAGCGCTGCGTCTTGAAACCATCGCAGAAGAACTTAACCTCACAAAAGAGCGCATCCGTCAAATAAAAGATAAAGCGCTCGTGAAGTTGCGCAACTGTTCCGACACCGGAATGCTGAAAGAGTATCTCTGCCAGTAATCTTCATTGGTTAAGTGTTTTTAGTTTCCACGCGAATTCAACTCTGAGGATTCTCAACCTACTTTAATTATCACAGAGGGTTCAATTGCAATATTTCCTGCATTGCAACAAGGCAACGATATTGCATTGCTGATCTACGGTGCAAAAAAACACCGGTTTTTTAGTTAATCCCCTCGGTTTTTCCCTATATTTCAGTTAATAAAACCTTACACCTCTGGTTTTACCATTTCAGGAATTCAGAAAAATCAAAGACAGTCTTCCGGCAGGCCGCATAAGCCGCATTGCCAACGAACTGCATGAAAATGAAGAAACGGTGCGTAACTACTTTTTGGGAGCCAACTACAAGCGTGGAGGCTCCCACCTGGCGTACATTACGAGAGCGGTACGAACGGTGACTTTGTGCGCATTGATGATGGTGTCATCTACAATGCTGCGCTGAAGATATGGATGTGGCGCATCATTGAATGGGGCAATTACCTAATTCATTATAGGGGCGGTTCTAAAAACTCTAACGCTGACACCCTCCCCTTTTCTTGCCTGCCGGCAGGCAAG
>JAWXCB010000042.1:0-8571 GCA_034440455.1 Chitinophagales bacterium | reverse complement strand
TAGTTCGTCAAAACCAAAATATGAAAAGAGGGGCAGTCAATTTGACCGCCCCTTGCTTTTTAGAACTTCAGATGATTTTTTTGTCGGTCAGTAGTGTTTTTAAATATTATTCTGTTCGGGGTTTGCGACCTGAACCCACTGCGGAAGTGGTTTTCCATATTCAGAAACAACAATCGGGGCGGTGATAGCCTGCCCGTATAAAGTGTGCAATAGTTGAAACTCACCAATCTTGTCAAGCACAATGAAACAACTTGTGTCCACGATTACAACCCTCTTCATTCTTCAGATCTCTGGCAATTTCATCCGCAGGATAATTCATAAAAGAAACTCCATCGCTTCCCAGAACTTCAATAAATTCACGGTAAGATAAACCGGCAAACTTAGCTGCCTGTCGTATTGTTAAAATACCCCGCTCATAAAATTTTGCAGCAAGAATCATTTTCGCTTCAAACCTGCTGATGTTCACCATATCGGGAAACTCTGTCGTGATGGTTTTCGCACAGGAAATTTAACTAAAAAATTAACGTAACACAATCCGGGCAGATAGCTGTTTATCTTCCTGATGTCACAAACAACAAGCAACTATCACCGCACCACGATCTTTCTCGCTGCGCTTCCTTCTTTTCCTTTCACCATCGCAGTGTAAACACCTGCGGGAAAACTGCGCGTGTCTATGCGCAGGGTTGTTGATGAAAATGCCTGAGTGAAAATTTCTTCGCCCAGCATATTCATGAGCGTGAGTTGATATTGCTCACTTCTGCAATCGTTGCATACAATATTAATTTCATCATCAGCAGGCACGGGATACAATGTCAGTGCTAAATCATTTTTCACGGTAAAAACAGCAGCCGGTTGTTCAGGCACTGAATCAGGCTCAATGCGCATCACGGTGTTGTTGTCGGCATTCACATACCAGATTCTTCCATCAGGACCAACTACCAAACCCATCACACCTGAACTGCCTGTTGAAATGCGCGTGAGCTCCTCAGCCGGAATTGCAGAGATGTCATAAATAATAATGTCTCCGGTGAAATAATCTGACACAATCATGCGGTCGCCAAGAATATCAATTCCGGTGGGTTGTTGCAATCCGCTGCCGCTGTCAACAACTGTTTCCCATGTTGCGCCAGTAACATCCGTATATTCTTCAAGTGGTTCAAACGGACCAAAGGTTGGAGTGCCGCCCGGGGTTCCGCTTTTCGTATCAAGACGCAGTATGCGCTGGTTGCCGCCATCAACAATATAGAGCCATCCGCTGTTGAGGTCATAAGCGAGATGGCAGGGGATGTGTTCATTAATACGGTCAACGGTCATGCCTTTGTATCTATGAATAATTCCATCGGAATGGTCTTCGTTTCCGGGACCATGGTCTGCTTGAAAATCATAAAACACGATGTCTCTATTGTAAGAATCAAAGAGCCAGAATTTATTTTCACTTTCACTTGCGATTCCCATGCCCTGCGGACTTTCGTGCAGCATATCCAAGTGGCTACCGTTTCCGCCAGAAGGTTGCGTATATACGGCAAGGTCGCTCGACCACAACGCAGGTCCTGTGAAAGGCGTGTTGCCATCATGATTTGCATCAAACACTCCATTCGCAGTGGCGAAGTTGCCGTTGTTGCTGAAAGCAAGCGCAGTGGGCAGCGACATGAAATGCCATGCATTGCCATCCTGCAAAAATTCCGAAGTTTGATTTGGCGCGCCCGGATTAAAAAACGTAACCGTTGTGCCTCCGTTTTGCTCTGTTTCTTTATTTACAATCCAAAGTTCGCCTGAAGGTTGAAAATCAAGGTCGCGGGGGGTGCGCACTTCATCTGTGCCTGTTGCGATTGTTTCAAAGGTCATGTTATTATCCGGCTCGGTGTACCAATGCATGATATTAGGAATAGGCTCTTTCACTGTGATATTTTTTGTGAACGCATCATTTGTCGCTTCGCCATCTTGACCTTGTCCGTTCACATTGCTCACGGCAACGAGCAGCGACACCGCGCCCGATGTGGATGGAGTCCATGGCATGGAATGCGTAAAATAATACTCCGTAAAGGGCGCAATGTTCAAGCCTGAAAGCGTTTCAGTGAGCGATGTGCCGCCATCAATTGTATAACTCAAGTCAAGCGAAGTGATGTTTGTCGTGCCTGTGTTTTTCAGAATCCCGTCAATATTGATTTCGCCAAAAGAGATGTATTCTGAAGTGCTGATTTGAATCATTGCGGCATCAACAGCCGGAGGAGCCTCAACAGTAAATGTGAAACGCTCATCCGTGGAGGTTCCTTTGAAAGTATAAACAGGAAATCCCGCAATACTTACATCGAACTGTGTGCCGCCATCAGCATAATCATCAACTAAAAAAATAGAATAATCAACGCCTTCATCAAGACACCACGGACCTTCTGTGATGGTTTGAAAATCGCCATAGCCACCGGGTGATTGAGCTTGGTTGCCACCGCCATTGCAACCTACTGAGGTATTTCCTCCTGCAAAAATGGTTCCCGCGCCACAATTATTTGCAGCGGGAATCAACTGCCAATAGGCTTCATATCCATAACCATCAGTGCGCACGGTGATGCTCACTTCAATCTTACTCACAGCGCATTGCGCTTGAAGGAATTCAGTTGAGAAAAAAATAAAGGTGCAAAACAGAATGTAAAATAATTTTTTCATGCTGGAGGTTTGTGGAATAAAGATAACAGACTTTATTAAACACTCCGAAAGAAATTAGGCTTTGGATTTCAGGATGTGCGTAACGAAAAAAAGCTCCCGCAATGGAGCGCTTTTTCCTGAGCTATTTATGATTAAACTATTACAAGAAGCCTTATCTCAAAACAAATGTTCCGCAGTAGAGGTTTTCTTCGCCTTCAAGTTTGAAGATGTAAGCGCCAGAAGCAAACAGTTCTTTATCAATTACAACTTTGTTTGTGCTGATATTTACAAAGCTTGCAACTAATCCTTTGCTCACATCATAAATCTCCAGATTGTAACTGTCTGCATCAGGGTTGCTGAAATTAATCGTAGTGTTTCCGCTCACCGGGTCAGCGAGCAACTCAGTTCCCTGATATTTTTGATGCAGCACATTTTCATCCACACTGGTTTCAATTCCAAGATTATTGAGATAGGCGTCAATATCCTCATCTGCTCCGGACTTCTCGCCCGTAATTTTTGTTGTAATTTTTTCTGCCTGATTCACGAGGTCAGCGGCATATAATCTTGCATACATTACCATCTGAACAACCAGCAGCACAAACAAGAAAATCGCAATCTTTTTTAACATAGCTCAAATTTTATTTTCAACAATCGTTCTCTTCTTTTCCCCGACTTTTTCGGTGTCGTCAACCGTATTGTGTAAAGTTGCAGCGTGAACAAATTGATACAGGTAATGTACAGCGGCTTTATGCAGAAGTCAAGTTTTTCTGTGGTATTCGCATCAATTTGTTCACTTTTTTTATTGCGCAAAGCATCTTCATTTGTTTATTGAAAAATAATTTTACCGGAAGACAGATAGCCATCTCCTGACAATGTGTAATTGTAAATTCCTTTTGGCAGCATTTCATCTATCATCATTTTATTGCCGGTAGAATATTTGCGCACGAGCAATTTTCCCTGCGCATCAAAAATTTCAAAATAATACATTTTGTGTTCAGGGTTTGCGAATTCAACATGCACAATATCCGAAGCGGGGTTGGGATAAATGTGATGTTGTTTTATGCTTTCGTTTGTTAATTCCCCTGTGGCAGTCTCAATAAATTGTTCATCGGCAAAAATTAAATTTTCATGCCGGTCAATTTGCTGAACCTCTGTGTTGATAGTTTGCTCTAACAGCGTTGTCGTGTCAAAAGCTGCTACATACAATTTTGGCAAGTAGGATTTGTAGCCGGTAATTATATACCGCATAGGATGATATTCCTCCGCCATTCTCACAACGCCTTCAAAATTTTTCTTCCAAAATATTTCACCCTGAGCATTTGTTTTAATGAGCGCTGACTTGCAGGGCTGTGTGCCGTTTTTTTCCATCCCGAGAAATAATAATCCGCCATCCATCGTAACAGACGCTTTGAAATATCTGCCTCCGCAGGTTTCAGTTAAAGATTTATTCCACTGTAAATTCCCGGCTGCATCCAGTTTTATGATGTCCATTGTTGTGCTATGTCCATTGAGAATAAATCCGCCATCAGGCGTCACGTCCATGCCGTAGCCATAGTTGTCTTTTTCATCCCCATAAGTTTTCGACCAAATTATATTTCCATTCTGGTCGAGCTTGATGAGAAAATAATCCGCATCATCTGCCGATGATTTGTTTTCTGTCCATCCAAAAGCGGCAATCTGATTATCCCCTGTCAACTTCACCACATGGAGTTGGTCGTTGCCGTCTTCCTTTATATCATATTTCCAAAGCAAGTCGCCATTGCCGTTCAGTTTTGCGATGTAGCTGTCATACACCGGACTGCTACATGAATTCTGCACATAATTTCCCGAAATGAGAAAACCGTTTTCCAACGGGAGAATATCGGTGAGTAAATGATGGCAATAACTCTCAAATAAATTTTTCTTCCACAGCAATTCACCGGAAGCGGTTACTTTAAAAATCGCGGCAGTATCATAAGTAAATCCTGCATGATTACCTCCGGCAAAAACTAAATTGCCGTCAGGCGTAGCTTTCATAATGCCATTGTAAGGAAGGTCTTTCAGCACTTGAAGCGTATCGCCATTTGCATGAAGCGTTACCAAGCAGCTTTTCCACGCAGAAGAATTTCCATTACAGTTATATGCGCAAGACACAAGCCAGCCGCCATTTTCAGAGGGGATTACAGAAACGCCTTCATAATAACAACCCTGTTCATACAGGGTTGTTTGAAAGAGCGTATAGCTGGAAAATACAACGGAGAGAAGAATAAGCACACCCCACAGAACCCTTTTCATCTTTATCTTTTTAGCGTGAAACCTTTGTTATGAGACTACCGTAACAAAGGGTGCAGAGTGGGACGGTGCAGGCGTGCTGATGTGATGTAAGATAACTCGGCTTTCGCAAGAAAGTCAAGTTTAATGAGGGGTTAGGTTTTCAGCGCGCCTGCATTTTTTTTTCCTTCCTTTTTCGTTCGAGTTACTTTCTTCTTATTTACGGTTGCTTTTCGGCATCAACTTTGTTACCTTGTCGAAGATATTTCTCCCGTAAACCAACTCAACATGAAAAGTCCTCTCATTCTGCTATTGCTGACTATGTCTTTTATAGCCTTCAGCCAGGAATCCTCCAAAGAAATTTATCAAAACAGAATCAGCGACCTGACAAATAAAATTGCTCAGGAGCCTTCCAATCTTGCGCTCTATTATGCCCGCGCAGATGTGTATGATGTGCTGGATAAATTTGAACAATCAAATCTTGATTATCTGAAAGTCGTGGAACTCTATCGCAAAAATCCTGATGCCAGCCGCACCGGTGAGTTTACCAAATCATGTTACAGGCTTGCTGATGAATATTTTTTCAGGCAGGCAAATACTGAAAAAGCAAAGCGCTATGTCGAGCAGGGATTAAACGTGTCGCCTGATTTTAAAGACCTTGTAGTGCTTGATGCGGTCATCACGGGACTTGATGGTTCAAACCGCGACCATGCAACAACCAAATATGTTTTTGCCTCAACAAAATATCCCGATGATACGCGCCTGAATCTTTACTATGGAAAATTTTTACAAGCAAGTAATCCGCTGGAAGCAGCAGCGCGTTATCAAAAAGCGCTTAATGCCGACCCGCTGAATAGAGAGGCATTGCTTGCTATCGGCACTATCTATAATAATGAAGCAACGCTGCTCTCCGGGCAAGGCAAAGAGCCGGATTTAGTTTTTGAGTATGCAAAGAAAGCTTCCGTTAATTTTGAACGTCTTTACAAAATGAATCCTGAAAACAAAGAAGTCGTTAATATCCTGCTTCAGCTTTATACAGAACTTGACCAGCAAGAAAAAGCAGATTTGCTCAAAAAACCTTACTGATTTTTAATGCCTGTTTTTTGTTCGCACCTCGATAAATTCTTTTTTCTATTCTTTTTTGAAACATCTCATCGGTTAGTCACGTAGGAAAGGCTCAATACCTAACTACTAAAACTAACAAGATGATGAAACCCATTTACCTTCTGTTGTTCTGCTTGTCGTGTCTGCTGGCGAACAGTCAATCCATTGAAAGAGATGTTATCGCAGCAGCTGGTGACCATTTCGTAGCTCCCACATTCAGCCTGAGCTGGACGCTGGGAGAACCCGTTTCAGAAACTATCAGCAATGATGACCTGATGCTCACGCAAGGTTTTCATCAGGGTGGTGAATTCAAGCTCACTGCTATCCACGAGCCGCTCGCTGAACAATTCGACATCACCATATTTCCGAATCCCACGGCTGACATTTTAAATATCCGCTTCAACAGCGAGATGAATGAAATCATCACCGTGCAGTTGTATTCGATGACCGGTGAAAAAATCCTGTTTGAAAGAACGCAGGATAAAAACATTCAGCTCAATCTCGCCAACCTTTCAAACGCAAGCTATTTGTTGAGCCTGCGCAAGAATGATGGCGCACTGATTACTTCGTATGTAATCAATAAGACCCGTTAATAATTTCCCTAACCAATAAAAATCCCTATTTATCATGAGAAAACTGTTTTCAATCTTTGGAATGCTGGCATTGTGCGCAATGTTGTTCGCGCAAACGCCCAGCGCATTTAAATACCAGGCGGTTGCCCGCAACCAGTCCGGTGAAGTGATGGCTGACCAGCCGATGAGTATCCGTATCAGCGTGCTGAAAGGCGCACAGGTGGAATACTCTGAAGTTCATAGCATCACCACCAATGACCTGGGCTTGTTCACCGTTGAAGTAGGACGCGGCAGCCCCATTTCGGGCACGTTCTTCGACATCGTGTGGAATGAAGACCCGCACTTTATCCGTGTTGAAGTTGACCCGAATGGCGGCTCAAACTTCGTTTACCTCGGCATCTCCGAGTTGCTCACTGTTCCTTATGCAATGCATGCGGAAACTGTGACGTATAATGATGACGCGGATGCTGACCCGGATAATGAAATTCAGGATTTGAAAGTGGTGGGCGGTTTTCTGCGCATCACCAATAATCCAAATCCTACGCAAATTGACTTGTCGCAATTTGATACGGATGCTCAGCAGATTTCTTATGACGCTGACAACTTTGTGCTTTCATTGGAAAATGGCGGCTCTGTTAATCTTCAGACATTGATGGAAGATGCCGATGCAAATCCGACAAATGAATTGCAAACTGTTGTGCAGGTTGGCAGCATCGTTACGCTTTCACAAGGTGGCGGCACTTTTTCAGTTGAAGATGCTGATGCAAATCCTTCAAACGAATTACAGTCATTATCACAAGTTGGAAACACTGTTACGCTTTCACAAGGCGGTGGCAGCGTTACCATTACTGAAGTTGATGGCGACCCTTCAAATGAATTGCAAGACCTCGAATTCAACAATAACTATTTGTATATCACCGGTCAGTCGAATCCGAATATTGTAAACCTGAATCACTTGCTGGACAATACTGATGCACAGCAACTCGCTTATGATTTAGTAACCGGCAATCTTGCACTTACTGATGGTGGCGTGGTAAATCTTTCTTCTTTGGAAGATGATGCTGATGCTGATGCAACAAACGAATTACAAACTATTTCGCGCGTTGGCGATGACATCGTGCTTTCACACAATGGCGGCACGGTGAACATCGAAGATGGCGACTCAGATGATACAAATGAAATTCAAACTGTTTCTCAAAACGGATTAACTGTTACCCTTTCAAACGGTGGCGGTTCATTCACCATTGCCGATGATGACAACAGCATCGTAAACGAAATCCAAGACCTCATGGTAGTTGGCGATTCATTGGTGATCACAAACAATCCTTCGGCTACTGTAATTGACTTGGGCGTTCATGATAATCAAACATTGAACTTCAGCACATTAACTTATGAGTTGACGATTGCAAACGGCAACACTGTTGACCTCACTGATTTAAAAGATGATGACGACAGCAATCCGCTGAATGAAATTCAGGATTTGTATTTGTCAAACGACAGCCTTGTGATTTCAAATAATCCCTGGGCTACTATTATTGATATGAGTCCTTACTTGGATAACACCGATGCGCAGGATATGAGCCTTTCAGGAAATACTTTGAGCCTCACTGGTGACGCAACTACAGTGAATTTGACACCTTACTTGGATAACACTGATACACAGGATATGAGCATTTCAGGCAACACACTCAGCATCACTGGTGATGCAACTACTGTTGATTTAACTCCGTTCATGGACAACACTGATGCGCAAACAATCAGCATTGCGAATGATTCTATGTTTATCAGCGGTGGAAACGTAGTTGATTTAGCTCCTTATCTCGATAACACCGATGCACAGGATATGACCTTAACAGGAAATACACTGAGCATCACAGGCGATGCATCAACTGTTGATTTAGCTCCATACTTGGACAACACCGATGCGCAAACAATCAGCATCACGAATGATTCTATGTTTATCAGCGGTGGAAACACAGTTGATTTAGCTGCTTATCTTGATAAC
>JAWXCB010000041.1:0-18063 GCA_034440455.1 Chitinophagales bacterium | reverse complement strand
TTGTTTTTTGCATAAATCAAACTTCCTACCGTCCTTCTTATTTTTAACGCTTCCTGTCAACCAATCTTTTTTCTTTTGTACTTTTCATGCAACAAAGCCTATCTCACCTATAAAGATTATCTCAAAGAGTTTGATTTTATCTGGGACACTTTCAGCAAAGAGCGGGTGCTGAAAGGCAGCTTTGTCAAGTTTGTTGAAGGCAACGCCAACAAAAGAAGAACAACAACAGTTGACAAAGAATTTTTGCTTTCGCTTGATAGCTGGCGCGCCTACCTCGCCACTTCCATCAGTTGGAATAACAAACATCTTGATGAAGAAGAAATAAACTTTGCCGTTCAGCAAACGATTGACCGCCTTATTTTCTGGCGCATTGCCGAAGACCGCGGGGTGGAACCTTATGGCGTCATGAGGGAATGCATTCTTGCGAGCCGCGAGGAACAAAGCGGAAAGCAGGCTTCATCAAATAGCAGCGCGTATTACCGGAATCTTTTCCGGCTGTTTCAGCAAGCCGATGATAAATACAATTCGGGCTTGTTTGATTTCAAGAAAGACAAAAGCAGCAAAGAGCTTGTTGTTGACAACAAGGTTATAAAAACAATCATCAACAAACTCTATTACCCCAAAATCCCTTACGAGTTTTCGGTTTTGTCAGTTGAGATTTTGGGAAGCGCTTATGAACAATTTTTAGGGAAAGTAATTCGTATCACAGCGGGACACATCGCGAAAGTGGAGGAGAAACCCGAAGTGAGAAAAGCGGGAGGCGTTTATTGCACACCGCAATATGTGGTTGAATACATTGTGAAGAACACCGTATGAAAATTGATTGCAGGCAAAACGCCAAAAGAAATCACCAAGCTAAAAATAGTTGACCCGGCTTGCGGCAGCGGCAGTTTTCTGATTGGCGCTTATGATTATTTGCTGAAGTATCATCACGATTATTATTTCAGCAATGCGGCTGCCGCAAAAAAAGACAAAGCCATTACGCCAACAGGAGCGTTAACAACCGCATTGAAGAAACAAATTTTACTCAACAACATTTTCGGGGTGGATATAGATGTGAGTGCGGTGGAAGTAACCAAGCTGAGTTTGCTGCTGAAATGTATGGAAGGCGAAACCTCTGCCTCCATCGCGCACCAGCTATCCATGTTTCACGATAGGTGCTGCCAACGCTGGATGAGAATGTAAAGGACGGGAATAGTTTGGTTGATACGGATTTTTATGATGGACAATTATTTGAAACAGAAAAGAAAATCAAGCCTTTCAACTGGCGCAAAGCTTTTCCTGAGGTATTCAAAATCAGGAAGCCAGATGTGAATCAGGAACTTAAATATCAAGTGGAGAAGGTGAAAGCCCTTCAAAAAGAAACAGGAGAATTAATTGAAAGGATAAAATCGAAAGTGGAAGAGCCGCAAGAAGCCTATGGCGGTGATGCGGGTTTTGATGTGGTGATTGGAAACCCGCCTTACGTTCGGCAGGAGTTATTGGGCGAGCAAAAGCAATATTTTGAATCGCGCTACAGGGTGTATCATGGCATGGCGGATTTGTACAGCTATTTTATGAAGCGCGGGGTTGGGTTGCTGAATAAGAATGGCTTGCTGGGAATTATTGTAGCCAACAAATGGATGCGGGCAAATTACGGAGAGCCTTTGCGCAAATGGATGAAACAACAAAACATCAAGACGATTATTGACTTTGGCAACTTGCCCGTGTTTGACCAAGCCACTACTTATCCCTGCATTTTTATTTGCGGTAAAGGCAGAGTTGAAAAGCATTTTGATTTGGCGCATGTAAAGACCTTGAAATTCGCAAGCCTTGAAAAATATGTTACTGAAAACAGGGTGCTCCTGGAGCAAAATTCATTGGATGATAGCGGATGGAATCTTGCCTCAGATACCGAACAAAAACTGTTGAAGAAAATAAATAAAGCAGGAGCGCCTCTTGGTGATTACGTAAAGGGGAAAATTTATTGAGGTGTCTTGACGGGGCTGAACGAAGCTTTTGTAATTGATAAGACAACCAAAAAAAAATAATCAAAGAAGATAAGCGGAGCGCAGAAGTGATAAAACCATTTTTGGCAGGAAGGGATATTAAGCGCTACCAGCTACCGGTAAGCGACAAGTATTTGATTTTTACAAAGAGGGGAATTGATATTGACCAGTATTCTGCAATCAAAAACTATTTGACCAAGTTTAAAAATCAATTAATGCCCAAGCCAAAAGATTTTAAAGGCAATAAATGGGAAGGAAGAAAACCGGGTAGCTATAAATGGTATGAAATGCAAGATGCAGTTGATTATTACAATGAATTTGAGAAGCCGAAAATTATTATTCCTGCCATCGTAAAAGCAGCCAGCTACACTTATGATCGAAAGGGGATTTATTCAAATGATAAAACAGCAATAATTCCTACAAATGACCTATTTCTAATCGACATTTTGAATTCTTTAGCTTGTGATTTCTTTTAAAAATCAATTGCAGCAACAAAGCAAGGAGGCTATTTTGAATATAAGCCCATGTACGTTTCAAAGCTTCCTATACCTAAAGCAGATGAAAAGAGAAAAAATGAAATCATAAAACTCGTTGACCAACTTCTCCAACTAAACAAAGAAAAAGCAGAATCGAAACTGCAAACAAAAATCACGCAGCTTGAAGGCAAAATAGATTACTGCGGAAGCAGAATAAACGAAATTATATACCAACTTTATGACTTAACCGCAGAAGAAATAAAAATTGTAGAAGGAAAATGAAATCAGTGCAACTAACAAAATATCGCAGCGCAGTTGAAAATGCGGAAGAGTATATTGCCGAAATGAGCAACTGGGATGATAAGCGGCTGGTAAAGCATCTTGACCTTTTTCAGCAGCAAACGCAAATGGCTTACAAGCAGCAAAACCATGAGGCTTATGAACTCTTGCAGGAATACGAAAGGCAGGTAATCTGCGCACGGCTTCAGAAAAATCCCTGATTTACGCGCTCCGCACAGCGGCTTTGAGCATTATTTATTCATGTTCCTCCCGCTCCTTTACAAATCCAAAAAACAAAAAAACCCTTCACAGAACTATCAAGAATTCCTGGGCACGTGTGGATTTAATAATGATTCCTGCTTGATGATGTAAACAGCAGTGCTTTTCGGAGTGATGTAACTTCCGTGTCTCAGCGCATAGACCTTTGTGAATTCTGCGCCAAAAAATAAAATGATGGAAGAGTAATAAACCCATAATAAGATAATCACTACCGAAGCTGCGGTGCCATAGGTAATACCGATGGTTGAATTTCCAAGATACAGACCGATTAAAAACTTTCCGATAAGAAAAAGAACAGACGTAAAGCAAGCGCCAATGAATGCATCGCGCCACCGGATAATCGCATCAGGCAACACTTTGAAGATGACGGAAAACAAGCCGGTGATGACTACCATGACCACCGCTAAATTCAGCAGGTGAAAAATCTGCACGGTGCCCGCATCAAAAAACCGTTGCAGCCGCTCGCTCATCAAATCGAGAAACGCGCTGACCAAAAGCGATACCAGCATGATAAACCCCATGCTGATGATAATAGAAAATGAAACTCCCCTGTCCCGCAGAATTTTCAACCAGCCTCTTTTCGGCTTTGCCTTTACTGACCAGATGTAATTGATGGAATCCTGGATTTCAGTAAATACCCCCGTGGTGGCAACAAAAAGAATCACCAACCCGATGACGGCTCCGAGTGAATTATGCCCGGTGGTTTTTATGTTTTTAATGATGTCCTGGATTTGCAGCGCAGCATCGCTTCCCACAAGGCTTTTGATTTGTCCATAGATTTTTCCTTCTACCGCTTCCGCGCCAAAAAATATTCCCGCGAGGGAAATGATAATGATGAGCATGGGCGCAATTGAAAAAATAGTGTAGAAGGATAATGAAGCGCTCAACTTCAGGGCATTATCTTCAATAAATTCCGATACCGCTTCTTTTATCAAATTATAGAAAGCGATTGTAATTTTTTTCAAGGTTGCTATTTTTAAACATTGATTGTAAAAGATACTCAAAAACAGAGTTACAATGAAACGGGTGAACTGCTTTGCCCATCGTGCAATCCGAATGATGAATTCCCATACTCTCTTGAAAAAGTGTATTTTCAATTCCGGCAGATGCCTGTTTCCTGTACTTGCAATCATTAAATTTTAAATATCCGTTAATGACTCCTCAAACAAATAAAGAAAATCCAGGTTTAAAATACTTTGAAAATCTAAAAAATGACTGGTCTGTCATAAAGACTAATCTCCTGGAAAAGTTTAAAGAACTCAGAGAGGAGGATCTTAATTATGAAGAAGGAAAGGAAGATGAGCTTTTGAAGAGAATGGAGAAAAAATTAGTCAAAACCAGGGAAGAAGTGGAACGGATACTTCAGGATATCTATTTAAGCGCTCCTAAGGGAGGTTCGCCAAAATAAATTAGGGAAGGATCCATTACAGACAGTGGCATCACGCTGTCTGAATTCCATCCTGTTTCCATCTTTTCACCAATACTTGTTCCTTCACCATTTCAATGGCGCGAATAAAAATATCTTTAATCGCATGGTTCAACTCCTTATCCTCCTCCTGCACGAGCATGGATTCAAACATGGCGTTTATTGCATCTTCAATCACTTTTGCATTTTCCTCCGCTGCTATTCCTTTTAGCAAACCATTAATTGCTTCGTAGGTGATATTACTGACACCCTGTTTCAGACTGGCGGTAATTTGTTTGCCGAATATCGGGATCAGGGCTATTTTTCGTATTTCCTTGTTTTGCTTCATTGCGTCACTGATGGATGATTCGATGTAAATTTTCAAATCGTCCTTGTACATGTCATAGTTATGTTCCGCTATCCGCTTGATGCGGTGCGAAAGCCAGCGGGCAAGCGTTTCCTGATGAGGCTTGAGCGCTTCTGAAACCATACGTGAAGTGACCGGGCTGTCCTGCTTGATTTCATCCTGGATTCCTTTAAGAATTTTAATCACCACCCTATCAGATACTTCTTCCATCCCGATGCCATAAAGCTTTTTGCCTTCCTGATAGAAATAAGTTTCTGTGAGATCAATGACATGCACTTTATGCAGGCAGATTAGAATGAAAAAAATTCTGAGTATCCTTAGCCATCTGAATGTTCCGACAGGAACGCACCCGAGCACATCATACCAATTCACCAACGGGTAAAATACCATCTGTCGTACGTCTTCCTTTTCACTGCAAGCGTCCAGCTAATTATCAATTCAAGCACATACAGCGCAACAAAAAATAAATCGTAGAGAATAAAATTGGGGTGAATGGAATCACGGTAAAAGGCAGAGAACGATGGCGACACCCGATCCGGAAATCTTTGGAAGAATGCAAACCCGAAGTGCCAGTCAAAAATGATGAATGCAAGGTTGATGACAATCAGCACCAACATAAAAATATCAACTCCGAAACTCAGGATATCCCTTTTTTCTTTCAGCGTGGATAAGTTGAATTTCAATGCCATGTCATTTTAATATATAGCTAATAGTAATTCTTTATTACAGGCTTCCAAAGCGGAGGTCTGTGATTAAGGATAGGAACTTCTTCTCCCCGTATCCTGAAAGTTGTTTTAGTAAATAAACAGAGATAAAGAATGGTGTTAATGCCGGGTACTCGTTCGTCACCACACCAAAGCCAGTGCGGCAAACGAGCCATTAAAGGATTTACACCTGCAATGCGCAACCGTGCAAGTGTGGTTAAATCTGGCACGAAAAATTGCAATTTGCCCTACCACCAAAAAGTATGAATTATGTAACTTTTTTCTGGAATTATGTAACGCTTTTCTATTTGGTAGCGCTCATTTTTGTGCGTAACCATCATTTAAGCAAAAAAAATGGGCAAAAATCAAACTGACTACCGCAATCAGCAATCTGATAGCAAGTCAAATAAGCAACCAATGCAGAATAGTCCGGTTTCTTCTCTTGAAAAATCAGACAATCAGGTAGGGAATGTAGAAGAATTTGAAGTAAAAACAACTATTCAAAGAAGACCGCAATTCCGGTTAAATGAAAATATGAAAAGAAGATTTTCCTGAATGTCTTTTCAAATTATGTTAACAGATTTGTAAACACCACCACCTGAACATCGTGTTCCGCTCCATCATCCGTAAGCGTGAGCATTTTATCTTCCTGCACCACGCCATTAACAGTCACATTCATTGTTTGCTCACCATCTTTTTGCATAACTGCAATATGGTAAACCGTGCTTTTATACCGATAGTGTATTTTAAAAGACTCCCATTCTTTCGGAATACAAGGAGCGAATTGTAGTTTGTTTGCTTCCTGTTTCAATCCGAGAAAGTATTCCACAATCAGCCGGTACATCCAGCTTGCAGAACCGGTGTACCAGGTCCAGCCGCCACGACCGGCATGTGATTCATTAGCATACACATCTGCCGCTATCACATAAGGTTCCACTTTATAGATAGCAATTTCTTCAGGAGTCTTGCCGTGGTTAACCGGGTTAATCATATTCAATAACTCCCATACCCGTTTGTTGTCGCCCAATTTGGCAAAAGCCATAATCAACCATACCGCAGCATGGGTGTATTGTCCGCCATTCTCTCTTACTCCAGGCACATATCCTTTTATATACCCCGGATAAACTTCCGATTTATCGAATGGTGGTTCCAGCAACTGAATAATCCCGATATCTTTTTGCACCAGATTTTTATATGCCGACTCCATCGCTATATTCGAACGCGAGGCTTCTCCAGCACCTGATAATACAGACCAGCTTTGCGAAATCGAGTCAATTTTACATTCTTCACCACTTGAAGATCCCAATGGCGCACCATCATCAAACCAGGCGCGTTTGTACCATTCTCCATCCCAGGCATGTTTATCAATGTTTTCTTTTAACTGCTCAGCTTGCTTTTCACATTCATCCGCAAAGGCGGCATCATTGTGCAGTCGTGCAATTTTCGCGAACCGGAGGAGGATGTCATAAAGGAAAAATGCCATCCACACACTTTCCCCTTTTCCTTGAATTCCTACTTTATCCAAACCATCATTCCAATCACCGCTGCCAATTAAAGGAAGACCTTTTTCACCGTAAGTGAACCCATTTTTGATTGCCCGCACACAATGGTCATAAAGTGAAAACGAATCACTGGATTTAACGGGGAGGTCATAATATGATTCTTCACCCCAGTTCAATGGTCTTCCTTCCAAAAAAGGCACCTGTTCATCCAGCACAGCGGAGTCCGCGGTAACGGAAATATATTGAGCGGTTGCAAAAGGCAGCCAGAGAAAATCATCGGAGCAGCGGGTGCGAACACCTCGCCCGGCTGGCGGATGCCACCAATGCTGCACATCTCCTTCTTTAAACTGACGTGAGGCGGAGCGCAATATTTGCTTGCGCGCCAACTGTGGCGCTACCTGAAGCAGGGATAATACATCCTGCAACTGGTCCCTGAAACCGAAAGCGCCTCCCGATTGATAAAATCCGCTGCGTCCCCAAAGCCGCGATGAAAGTGTTTGATACGTAAGCCAGCCGTTCGCAATAACATTGATGGCGGCATCCGGAGTTTCCACCTGCAATGCTCCAAGCATATGGTTCCAATACTTTTTTACTTTTTCAAATGCTTCATGTGCAACCGCCTCTCCGCGAAATTGCTGTACCAGTTCTTTTGTCTTATTGAAATCCTGTCCAGCGCCAAGCCTGAAAATAATTTCACGTTCTTCGTCAATTGCTAAATCGAATGGGACCTGGATGGCTGCACAAGGATCTAACGCGAGGCCGGTTTTTCCCGAAAGTTTTTGTCGCAACATCGCATCAGGGTATTGCAAGGTTCCATTGCGACCGATAAATTCCGTGCGGTCAGCCGTAAATGATTTCTTTTTAGCTTCCACATCGAAAAAAGCAACCCGGTCGGCAAACTCGGTATTGTATGGATTTCTTGCAAATAATGTCCCGCTAACCGCGCCTGTTTCGGTTCGGATGTGCATCGCTGTTTTTGTTCTGTTGTCTCCAAGCACCCATTCGATATATCCGGTAGCAGAGAGTTTGCGCGGTCTGCCGGATTGATTACGAATTTTTATTACAGTGAATTTAACAGCCGCTTCCAAATCCACATACACCAGCATTTCAGAATAAATGCCGTCTTCAATATGCTCAAAGACACTATAACCAAAACCATGGCGTGTTATGTAGGGTGATGAACCGCCTGCCGGCAGCAGCGAGGTTGACCAGAAGTGCCCGTTCTCTTCATCGCGCAGATAGAATGCTTCACCGGCAGCACCGCTTACGGGGTCGTTATTCCAAGGAGTCAGCCTTAACTCATGCGCATTTTCTGTCCAGGTATAGGCGCCTCCGCTTTCAGAAACAACCGTTCCAAAACCGGGATTCGCAATGACATTCACCCACGGTGCCGGTGTTTTATGCTTTCGGTCCGTGGCAATAACATACTCGCTGCCCTCCGCAGAGAACCCGCCATATCCGTTAAAAAAGAGCAGGTCTTTGGGTATTGGAATGGCGGTAAATGCCGGGCGATATTTTTGTTCCGCAATGATGTAAGGGATATTCAACTTCGCAGGCGCTTTGCGTTTTACATGGTCGGATAATGTACCGGCATTATCGGAGATAATAACTCGCGCAACAGTTTGAAATAATATATGGTCCTCGTTGGATATCTGATCAGCCGCTCTTACAAAAATGCCTCCCGGGCGGTCTCTTAATTCCACCGGAACCATTGCCTGAATTTCATTTTGAAAAACCTGCCGGTAACCACCATGGTTTTCATTCCATATCACCAGGTCAACAACGAGTCCTTTTAAGCGCCAGTAAGCATGCGCTTGTATCAATTGCCTTACCAATTGCATGTTTGCCTGATTTTCAATTTTCAACAGCACGATGGGCAGGTCTCCTGAAATGGAATAGCCCCATAAACCGGATTGTTGCCGATGATTACTGATGAGAACAGCAGGGTTTGCGCGAAATACCGGGTTGGTAAACAGTATCGGGCTTGCAAGACGTCCGTACAATTGCGCATCTCCTTCCGTAGCATTGATTTGACGGAGTACCACCTGGCTGTGTGTCCAGGCTAATTCAAATACACGGTCTTTATGATGTTTATCCTGGTATTTATTAATCAAGCCCTGGCAAGTTTCCTTCGTTTCAGCAATGCCGGTAATCAGGTCAATCGTAACTATTTCATCCGGCTCGAGCGTTATTTTATACCGGATAGCCACAATGGGGTCTAAGACAGCGCCTTGATTTCCTGACAGCGGACCCGCATTGTTCATCGCCTGCGGATGCACGATGGAATTTCCACGACCGATAAATTCCATGCGGTCCGTTTCGTAGGATATTTCTTGAGGAATTTTTCCATGCATGGTCATCAAATGGCACATCCACGGTGGCTGCTCTTCAGCAGAACGCGGTCTGCGCGTACATATAATGGCGTGTTGATGCGGGATGATTTCCGTTTGCACAAAAAGATTGCTGAATACGGGTTGCATTAAATCGGAAGCGGCAGGGGCGAGAACTACCTCTGCATAACTTGTAACCTCAATTGTTCTGTGAACAGAGGAACTGTTTGTTATGCGGAACCTTCGCATCTCTATGTCGTCTTCGGGAGAAACAACAATTTCGGTATGTGTTTCTATCTCGTTATTGGCAGTGCGGAAGTCCACGTGACCATGAGAAAACGCTGCTTCATATTTCTCTCCGTTTTGAAGTGTCGGCTGGTGAGTATTGGACCAGAAAGTGTTGCTGTCCAAATCGCGGAAATAACAAAAGGTACCCCAATTATCACAGGTGCCATCCTCGCGCCAGCGCGTAACCGCCACATCTTTCCAGCGGCTGTATCCTCCGCCTGCATTAGTTAGCATTACATGGTATTTGCCATTGGAGAGCAATTGCACTTCAGGGATAGGCGTATTAGGTGTACGAAGTATTCTTGTTTCAATGGCGCTCGACACATAACTGATTTCAGATATGTCGGTAGTATGGGTAAAGTAGGTGGTTGCTTTTGGAATGCGTTCCTGAAGTAACAATAACGCTGCCTTAAACTGCGGTTCCGCCTCAAATAATTTTTGCATGGGCTGGTCAAGCAGCAGGTGCGCCAGTGAGAGCAAACTCATTCCCTGATGATGCGCCATGAATGAATAAACAATGGCATGGGTTTGTCCGCGCGGCAAACGTGATGGGGTATAATCTATGGCTTCATAAAATCCATAACGTCCTTCAAACCCTTGTTCGTAAAGCAGTTCCAGATTTCTGCAAGCCTTTTCGGGCGCTACCATCAGCGCAAGTGCAGAGGCATACGGAGCCACAACGGAGTCTTCTTCAAGACCGCGTTTCAATCCCAAGACGGGTACACCAAACGCACGATACTGATAATGAGATTCAGCGTTTATCATATTGTAACCGGACTCAGAAATTCCCCAGGGCTGACCTGCCAGTTTCCCATATTTAATCTGACAAGCTACAGATGCTTTGGAAGTTTGGTCAAGTAACGTGTTTTCGTAAGCAGGCATCACTAAAAGCGGCATCAGGTATTCGAACATGGAACCGCTCCATGAAAGCAGAATAGGGGAGCCATCAATATTAGTCAGCAAGCGTCCTAACGCAAACCAACTCTCTTCCGGCAGGTTTCCCTGTGCAATGCCAACAAAGACGCCTAACCTGGCTTCGGATGCAAGCAGGTCATAATAACTTGCATCCACATGACGCTCCTCCACGTTGTAGCCGATGGTAAACAGATTGCTTGATTTGTCATATAAAAAATCCCAGTACATATCCGCCAAATCGTTGCACTGTTGAGCAAGCGTATCGGACGAGTTAATTTGTTCTTCCGCCTGACGAATAGATTGGGTTAAAGCAATTTGAAATAATTCAAGCCATTCGTTTTCATCATTCGTGATATTCGCAGCTTGCCGATTATTTATTTCATCCTGCAATTTCCGTGCTGTCTTTAACAATCCGCTGAGTGTTGAATTTTGATTCAACGAGACCAAATCCTTGAATTTCGGTGGAGCAGTCATTAATAAATCCCAGGGTGTGAAAATCTGAAGCGCGACATTCAACTGCTCTAATTGCGTTTTTAGTTTTTGTTTCCACCAATACGTTTCACTTTCCGGGTCGCTGTTCAGTTTATCATGAACAGCGTTAAAGGCATTCGTCAACTGCTCTATGCTTTTTTTTACTTCTAAAGATTTATTTAAATCCTGATTACCGGCAGTTTTTAAATCGCCTTTGAACGATTGCACTATCCCGACTTCGTTTTCATCCAGCGTTTCGGTAAGCACACGGAGCGTATCCTGAAGCCCTTCAAATATTTTTAAACCGATTATTTTTTGATGAGGGATAGCCAATAATCCTTGTCGAAACACGAGCAAGTGTCCCGCCAGGTTTCCGCTGTCCACCGTTGAAATATATTTTGGAAATAATGGCTTCAACGATACGGTATCGTACCAATTATAAAAATGTCCCTTGTATCGTTCCATTTTGTCCATCGTGCCGATGGTGTTTGCGGTTCGTTCAATAAGCTGACCGGTTGTGATATAACCAAATTCACGGGCTGTCAGGTTGGCGAGCAGTGATAGTCCGATGTTGGTGGGAGACGTGCGATGCGCTATTGCCGCAACCGGCTGCTCCTGAAAATTATCAGGCGGCAACCAATTGTCTTCCGGCCCGAAAAAATGTTCGAAGAACCCCCATGTTTTTCTTGCCACTTTTCTGAGAAATATATTTTGTTGGCGCGTAAGTACAGCTACATGTTTCGCCAACGGCTTACTCGCCCACCAGGTAATAAACGGAGCAACAAGCCAGAGCAAAGCGACAGGACCTGCTGTGATTAACTTAACGGGGGAAGTATTCGCCAAATAAATAAATACTGCGAGCGGAAGAGCGATTTCAATCCACATGACCGCATACGAAGCCGGTAGACCGATGCGGTTATCCTTCCCTTCGTTTCCCGAAGGGTTCCATTCGAGCAGATATTTCCGGGTAATCAGCTTTCTCCATAAGGTGCGACTGATGGCTATGAAATTGATGAATGCTTCATACGGCAGGCAGATTAGCGTAAACAGCGTTTTGATAATAATGTCGGTAATGCTGTGAATTGAGTTGCTGATATGTTGTGTCAGGATGACATCTTTGGGTTTCCGAATGACGTTCCATGCTGATGAAAAAATAATAGGAACAACAATAATCCCGGTAACCACAATCGTCCATAATAAAGAGGACGGCAACACCAACCATCCTAATAGCAGCAGCGCTGTAAGCGTCAAAGGGACAAGGCTTCGCCTGATATTATCAAATATTTTCCAGCGTGATAATGCGGAAACAGGGTTTTTGCGCCACCTTCCATCTGCACCGGCAACAAACGGTAAAAACCAGGAGAAAATCTGCCAGTCACCGCGTATCCAACGCGAGCGTCTCTTCATATCGGCTTGATAGCGGGTCGGATATTTCTCGAACAGTTGCACATCACTCACCAACCCCGACCGTAAATAGCAGCCTTCCAAAAGGTCATGACTCAGGATGCTGTTTTCTGCAAACTTTCCGTCCAGCACTTTTTTAAAAGCGTCCACCTCATAAATTCCTTTACCAATAAATGAGCCTTCCTCAAATAAATCCTGATATACATCGGAGGAGGCGCGGGTGTAGGGATCAATGCCAGGCTCATTTCCGTGCATGCGGGCGTATAAAGAACCGATAGCATCCGGCAGGCTCACCGCTACCCGTGGTTGCAGAATGCCATACCCTTTGGTGATGCGTTTTTTCTGCTCATCGTACCAGGCATGATTCAAGGGATGCGCCATCGTGCCGATTAATTTCCAGGCAGACCCCATGGGCAGTTGCGTATCCGCATCAAGCGTAATCACATATTTTATATGCGGAAAAACAGATTGGTCGCCTGTGATAAGCGAGAAGCATTCTTGTGAACTGCCGCGCAACAGTGAATTAAACTCGGTGATTTTTCCGCGTTTTCTTTCATAACCCATCCACACATTCTCCCGATCATTCCAGCGCCTCGGACGATGAAAAAGAAAGAATAAGTCATTCTCTTTTCTTTTATACTTTTTATTCAGCGCTTCGATTTTCCGTTTCGCTGATTCAACAAGCGCCCTGTCTTGAGGAAGTGATTCCTGCTCCGCATCGGTAAAATCCGTCAATAGTGCAAAGTGTAAGTTGTCATTTCTGTTCGCCAGAAAACGAATTTCCAACGACTCTGTTAAATTTTCTATTTCTTTCATGCCAGAGAGCATGGCGGGAACTACCACCATCGTGCGGGACTCCAGAGGGATTTTTTTGGAGAAATCCATCCGGGGCAGCAAATGCGGATTCACTAACAAAGTGGAAAAAAAGTTAACTACAGATGTGGCAAGCTGACTGGCGGACAGTAGTGCAAGAAAAGCGATTATTGCGAGGAGCCAGTTATTTTTTAAATCCTCACGTGCCAGAAATAAAATACCGGCACTTATTGCAAATGTGATTAACAGGATAAACGTCAGATAAAATGCGAACCTGTGACTTTTCAAGAAATGCCGGAACTTTTCGAAAAGTGATACAGGCGTTTTCGCAAGTTTTTTAGTTTGACTTAATCCTGATCCAATGAGATAGTATCCAACATGGGCAGTGCGATTATCATGAACCAGGTCAGGTGTACTTTCATGCGCAAGCCGAAGAGCTATGCGGGCAACTTCATGTTCCGCTATTTTGCTCTTTTTTGCAATATGCTCCACCACGTGCCGGTATCTGTCTCGCGTAAAGAAATCCATTGAGCCGTAGATGCCGTTGGTATCTTGGCGAAGTGTTTGCTCAACGATACTATGTTCCTCCACAAAATCCCGCCAATTTAATTCGTCAAGCAAACGAAGGCTGCCGATGCTGTTACTTATGGAAACCTGGCTGGCAGCCTGCTTCTGAACTTCTGTATTCACCAAGTCCTCACTGGACAATCCGCTTTCAGATAATTGCTGCTCAATCCAGTTCAGCGACAACGCGAGGTCAGGACCTTTTCCCCGCAGTTGACGGACAAATTCAGCAACAAACGCATCTACCATGGGAGGATTGGACCGCGCCATGTCTGCGATAATCAGTATCAGATTTTTAGGATTTTTTTCGGATGTTTCAATCATTAGCCGCGCCCAATAATTCGCCAGGTTGCCGTTTACCCTGTCAATAGCGACACGCGCTGCAATACGTCTGAGATTTTCGATTAAAGCCAGCCGCAGCATGATGGGTATCGCCCATAATTCCCCTAATTTCAAATTTGTTACGGTCTGGTAAGCATTCATAAAACTGCTCAGACTTTCTATATCTATTCGTCCATCGCTGTGAGCTATCACTTGCCGAATGATGTCATAGATGCGCGTCACGCCTGCTGAGGAAACATCTGAGAGCTGAGGCAGGTCTTCGCTATAATCTTTCGGGAAATTAATTTTAGCGCTGCGGGTGTGTTCCTCTATCAGGTAGAAATTATCGAGCAACCATTCTCCTGCCGGAGAAATCTGATACTTCTTTTTTATGGAGTCGGTGAGCAGCTTGCGCACTTCATGTAACAGGGTTTCATTGTCCGCAAGCCGCTTGAGCAAATGATCCTGCGCGGGCTTCGTACTCAGCTTATGAGTTTTTGCCAGAACTTTTCCAAACCGCTCCATCTGCTCGGAACTGTACAACTCCGCACTCAGCAGTTCCTCATTCCTGTAAATTTGACCGGAGTTTTTTGCTTGAAAAAAATCCCTCATATCGGATATGAGTTCATGCGCTGCAGGTATCATTTTCATACGTTTATTTAATTTTTTCTAAAGCAGCATGTTTAGTGGCGATACCAAGGTATGATTTTTTCGCGGGCAGATTTGGAAGTGAAGTCCCTTAAGTTCAAAAATGTGTGAATCCTGTAACTTTTTTCAAAAGTTATGTAAGAGTTACTCACTTAAAGGTGTTCAACTTTGTCCGCAAACTTAATGCTCATGAAAGCAAGCAAGAATAAAAAAATACGCAGTCTGCAGACTGACAACGAGGCAAAAGTTAATCCTGGGTATCCATTCTATCCTGCCAGTGAGGATATTTACAATCAATCGAAAGAAGAGGAGGAGATAAATCCGGAGGATATTTCCAAAACCAAATTCTTAAATGAAAATGACAACGAGAGAGAAAGAGATGAAAAAGATTCTGAGGACGATGTATCCGGTGATGATTTAGATGTGCCCGGCTCAGAACTGGATGATGAACAGGAGAAGATTGGAAGTGAAGATGAAGAGAATAACTACTACAGTTTAGGCGGAGATGATCATAATGACCTGGAGGAGGATAAAGGATAGACAATAAAAATATGGGGCAGCTAAACTTTTGAAAAGTATCAAGTTTTAATTTAAAGATTCAGCAGTTATGACCATTCAAATTAATACAGACAACAACATCAGCGCAAGCGAAGAACTTACCACTCCGTTAATCGCTTTAATATCAGAGGAATTGAGCAGGTTTAGTTCGCAGATAACAAGAGTTGAAGTTCATCTTGCTGATGAGGACGGGAATAAGGAAGGTCAGAACGATAAACGATGTGTGCTTGAAGCCCGTCTTGAAGGCATGAAACCTATTGCAGTTACCAGTCACGGAAATACCCATGATCAGGCAGTAGAAGGAGCAATCGAAAAATTAAAGACTTCACTAGAAACAACATTAGGACGATTAAGCAATCACCAGAAGCATTGAGAAATTAACGCTGAAAATAATCATCAACTCGGCTAAACAAATCAATGTTAACTTATAATAGAAGTGAATAGCTATCTTTTATTAGTCGTGCTCATCTGCCTGTCAGCCGCTTTTGCCTATATCAATCATAGGTTTATTATAATGCCCTTTGTGATAGGCTTTTTTTTTCCATAGCAACTTCTACCTGTGTGGTGTTTAGCATTTTAGTGCAAGGGTTGACGATTGAAAAAATAGCAAAAAGGCTTGCATAATACTATCTTAACTCTCTATTTTGGAATACAAAGATTACTATAAGATTTTAGGCGTTGACAAAAAGGCTTCACAGGATGAAATAAAAAAAGCATACCGTAAACTGGCGCTAAAATACCATCCCGATAAAAACCCGGATAACAAGGAGGCGGAAGAAAGGTTTAAGCTGATGAATGAGGCGAATGATGTTTTGAGTAATCCTGAAAAGAGAAAGAAGTATGATACGTTGGGTGAAAACTGGCAGCATTTTCAGCAAGGAGGAGGACAGCAGCAAGGTCAAAGTCCCTTTGGTTCAGCAGGTGGTCCGCAGGGGCAATCCAATCATTATGAAGGAGATTTGAATGACCTGTTCGGGAAGCAAGGACAAGGGGGCGCTAACGACTATTCCGATTTCTTCGAGTCGTTTTTTGGGAGTCGTACCAGTGGAGGACGCTCGAGTGCAGGTGCTTCAGGCAGGCCTTTCAAAGGGCAGGATTTCGAGAGCGAAGTGGAGATTACGCTTGAAGAAGCCTTTCAGGGCACCAGCCGTATTCTTCAATTAGAAAATGAAAAACTGCGCATCACCACCAAGCCGGGAGCGTATGACGGACAATTGTTGCGGATTAAAGGTAAAGGAGGTAAGGGTAGTACCGCAGAGCATCATGGCGATATTTATATCAGGGTACGCATAAAACCACATCATCTATACCAGCGAAGCGGGGATGACTTATACACCTCTCATGAACTTGATCTATATACAGCGTTGTTAGGCGGAGAAACGATTGTACTCACATTGCAGGGCGATGTAAAAGTAAAAGTACCCGCAGGCATCCAAAACGGAAAGACCATTCGCATTAAGGGCAAAGGCATGCCGGTATATGGAAAAGCCGATGTGCAAGGGGATTTATATGTGAAATGGCGGGTGTCTATCCCGGTAGATCTTTCTGAGGAAGAAAGAAAACTTTTTGAGGAGTTGCGCAAGAAACAAGAAGCGCGGTTTTCAGCGTCATAACATTTATAAAGAAGTATGGGAATAAAATACCTGAATTATGGAAACCTTTCAAATCACACTTTATTCGACAAAGCAAAGCAACAGCGCCCCTGATGAGTTCGTAAATGCTTTGCATGATTCCCTGCTCCGGTATTCCATGCGGCACATCATCCTTGCGGGAATTACTTCACAGGAAAATATTATGGATGCGCTGCAAAAAGCAATGCAGATTTGTTTGCTTGCAGGAGTGAATGTTCGCCATCATTTCAGGCAGGTTTTTGTATTTGACAAAAATACAGGCACTACACACACTGACTGGCTAATGAGCAAAAAAGGATTGAACCTGATAATCATGCAATCTCCTGTAGTGAATGAACAAATTGCCCGCTGGCTATTTGAATTGGCTGAGGAATGAATTCCCCTATAATGACTTGGCATTATCACTCTTAAATGATGTAAAAATTCTTTCAGCGACTTTAGCATAGTACTCCTTCTCCGTTTCTTTATATTTCAAGTAACAAGTGTATAACTGGTTGTCGCTGGAGATGGTCTTCTGGTAGAAGATCTTCCCCTCCTCATATCCCGATACTACATAGTAATCGTTTCCCAGTTTCTTATACGTAATCACCTTTTTGAGATGACCGGGAAAGTTGCCTATGGTGTCATCATTATAGGCTGCTTCAAGAATAGAAGTTTTCAGTCCGATGGTATCTCTGGAATCCCAATAAACAGTCAAGGAATTCTCTGCGTCTTTTGATTTGAAGACTTGTCCATCACGGTTATCTGATTCGCCTTGGGGAAAAAGTACTCCTCCCGGATAATCAATGCAAAATTTAAATCTGCTGTTGCAATAGGTGTCATACTTAACATCTATAGTTCGCGTTTCGTGATTAATAATTCAATCGAATTTAGTTGCAGTCTCTTGATTGATATTTTGCCCCGTTTGCTTGTTAGGTGAATTCTGGCATCTTTGAAAACCAAAGAGAAGCAGTATTAAAACCAAAATTCGTTTCATTATAGAAGAATATATCATGTTAATAAAGTGGAAATATAAAATCTTTTTAGACTATTTAAATTTCTAAAAAAATAATGACATCTCATTGCCATCTCGCTCAAAAGTGTGAATGATGTAACTCTTTTTAGGAATTGTGTAACGGTT
>JAWXCB010000040.1:0-8472 GCA_034440455.1 Chitinophagales bacterium | reverse complement strand
GAGGTTGTTTTTAAGCAACATGACAAATACTGCTGATTATCAATTAGAGGACAAGCAGTTTATTGGCTTGTAGAATTTTACCCGTTTGGGAGTGATAACCGATAAAGGTTTTAAATCCGGTGATTTGAAAAAGTTTTTACCACACATTGCATCTCAGTTGTACACGCATCCTACCTTTGCACTTATGCAAACAACTGTGATTCGCTGTGCGCTGCTTTCCTTTGCGCTGCTTTGCGCATCCTGCAGCAAAAAAATAAATGATGCAATTGTATCGCGCGATGCAATGCTCACCGTAGCAAATACAAGCGACACCCTCACAATTGATTTCTTAGGAACAACGTGTTTTTTCCTTTCGTGGAAGAACACGGCAATACTCACCGACCCGTTCATCTCAAACCCACCGCTGCGAAAAGTCATCTTTGGCAAAGTGCGCCCTGACAGCGCAATCGTGTTTGATTTTGCAGATACAACTGCATTGCAAAAAACACAGTTTGTCCTGATTGGTCATGGGCACTATGACCATTTGCTTGATTTGCCTTTGCTGGGAAAGTATCTTCCGAATGAGTGCAAAGTGGTTGGCAGCAATACTGCGCATTATCTTGTTGCTGCCGCGCAACTTCCGCAGGAAAAAATTACGGCAAATGATTTTTCCACTTCTGTGAACACTCCCGGAAAATGGATTTACAGCAGCGACCGCAACATGCGCGTGATGCCCGTTGTGTCTAACCATCCTCCGCATTTCTTTGGCATCACGTTGTATGGCGGCTCCTACGCACAGCCGATTGAAGAGGTGCCGGTGAAAGGGCGCAAGTGGAAAATGGGCGAACCGTTTGCATACCTGGTTGACTTGCTGAATGCTGATGGGACCATTGCGTATCGCCTGTGGATGCAATCATCAGGCGCGGAATATCCGTTTGGATTTTTTCCTGATTCTTTGCTGCGCGAGAAAAAAGTGGATGCCGGATTCTTTTCAGTTGCGACAGATGCGAAAGCCGAACACTATCCTGATAAGATTATTTCTTTTCTTCAACCCAAAGTGATTTTTATGTCGCACTGGGAGAATTTCTGGCGCAACAAATACAAACGGGTAAAGACGGTGCAAAAAGGAAATCCCGAAAAATTATATTCTCATCTGAATGAAAAGTTCGGGAACACAGCCCGCGTGATTTTACCGCATCCCGGAGGAAGGTTTAAAATAAATTAGACCTCTTTCCTAATTCGCTTTTTTATCGCTTCATCTTTATTCTTCTTCTGAGGAGAAGAGGGAAGACGTGAATTATGAAAGAGGTCTATTGTAGATTCGGGAACCTGTATCGAATGGTTGCGAAAGCCCGGGGCTTAATCAACTGATACGTTCACAGCCAGCTTACTTTTCTTCACTGTAACTTTCAGTTTCTGCTTGCCTTTCTTGTATTTGCTTTTCACGCCCGTGTCTGCATACTTCAGGTTATACACCTTATCATCTTCAACGCGCAGCGTGTGCTCGTAGTTGAGATAGTTGGCAGTGTAGGTTGTCTTCTTTACTAATTCCAAAGGAAGCGCCAGTTCAAGTTCTTCAATGTAGTAGCTTGGGCTTTTCACCGCATCGAAGCCTTTAAACTTCACAAACACAGTAGTGTCAGAAACCGGAACAGCCTGATAGTTTTCTTTAGCAAGATTGTAAGTAAAGAGCGTGTCGCAGTTGCCTGTGTTTTCAGCTTTGGTGATGAGTTCTCTCCAATTTCCTTTCAGGAAATAATATTGTTTATCCGCAGAGGCAAAGCTTAACATGCTGTTGTTGCTGCTGCACTTAAAGGTGAGGGGCATTTGTCCTTGTTGTGTATAAAAAGTTGAATCAGCATACACTTTTGTTTTTGCTACCTGCAAATCAGCAGGGAAATTCACCTGATGCTTGCACAGGTCGTCCACGGGCTTGTTGAAGCCTGTCCACGTTCCCATCTTGTAGCATGTTTCCAATGCTGTGAGTGTGCCGGCTGCGCTGTTATGCTGAAATGTAGCAGAGCCTTTTTCCCAACTGCCGCCTTTGCGCAATGTTCCTGCTGAAATGCATTCAAAACGCAAGCCTGTTGGAAACGGCAAGGTGAGTTCAATCGGCAGACAAGCTGCTTTCTCCGGGCAGTCAAAACTAAACTGCGCCATGCCTGCAGTGGTGAGGTCTCTGCCTGCGGATGATTTCATGGAAAGCCCCGCATCGGTTGCTTCTTTATCGCTATTCAAAAAAGAAAACTTAATAGCCTCGCATACGGAACAGGGTGTGGCAAGGTCGGCAGGAATTGTGATGCTTTCATTCATATCACCCTGAAACACGAATTTTTGATTCTGCACGGAAAGCAGAAAGATTTCCACTCTTCTGTTTTTCGCCATGTTTTCTTTCGTATCATTTGGGAAAACGGGCTTTGTTTCGCCACGGTTAAACTGCTTAAAAACAAGGTTCTTTTTCTTTTTGGCTTTCAAATAAGTTTCAACGGATTTGATACGCGCAGCAGCGAGCTTCTGGTTGAATTCTTCGGTGTTCACGCTATCCGTATGCCCTGCAAGCTCAATGAAATACCTGTTGGTATCTATCGCTTTTGAAAGACTATCGAGTTTTTTGCGCTCGCCTTTCTTAAGGTCTGATTTATCGAAGTCAAAATAAATGGTGGTTTGCGTACACTGCTGTGCAGCAACAGCAAGCGAAAAGCAGGAAAACAGGAGAACGGTAAAGAATCTTGAGAGCATGGTTTGGTGGTTTGGTTAGAATTTGAGTGCAAAAAAACTAATTTAAATCCAATTTCCCAAACGGAAGGGAAATTGAGGTGTCCTGCCCTGAAATCGCAATTTCACTCTTTCACGAGGAGAAGCGTTTCGCTCTGCCCTGCATTGTTCATATCCAGCACTAATGAATCAGCCGTGAGTTTTGCAATCTTCACCATGATTTCAAGCTGCCCTTCTGCTGTTGTATAGAGGTATTCGCTTTTCAGTTTGAAGATGCCGTTTTCTCCCTTAGCGCCAAGTTTTGATTGATAGGTTTTGTCAGCATTAAATTGAAAACTGACATTCGTTATGTTTTTTCCTGCTGATTGCCCGTTCACGAGCCAGTCAGCCGCTTTCCATTTGCCATAAATCTTTTGGTAATATTCTTCAGGCTGGCTACAAGCCGAAAAAAGCAGCAGCAGGATTGCAAGGGATTTTAGGGCAGTCATGGGATGTTTTATTTAATTGCCAAACGCAAGACGCTGCCCTTTCGTACTTTCATCCAACTTCCCT
The DNA here is from genome assembly GCA_034440455.1 of Chitinophagales bacterium. Classification (GTDB taxonomy): domain Bacteria; phylum Bacteroidota; class Bacteroidia; order Chitinophagales; family CAIOSU01; genus JAWXCB01. Next base: position 5,226 of record JAWXCB010000040.1, on the reverse strand, counting down.
CTTTCATAAGCCAAATGTCCGTTCACGAAGGTATGCGTGACGCGCGCATGAAAAATATTCCCGTCAAAAGGCGACCAGCCGCATTTGTAGAGTAGATTTTCCCTGCTCACTTCCCACGGATCGTTTAAATCAACCAACACTGCATCCGCATAATAACCTTCACGAACAAAACCTCTTTCTTTCACCCTGAAAAGAATTGCAGGATGATGGCTCATCTTCTCCACGATTTTCTCTAAAGAAATTTTTTTCTGATGATAAAATTCCAGCATCGCTACTAAGGAATGCTGCACTAAGGGTCCGCCTGATGGCGCCTGAAAGTAAGGGCGTTGCTTTTCTTCACGCGTATGCGGAGCATGGTCAGTGGCGACAACATCAATCGTGTCATTCAGCATAGCGTTGAAAATCGCCTCACGGTCTTTTTCGGTTTTAATTGCGGGATTCCATTTGATATATTTCCCTTGACGAGCATAATCCATGTCGCTAAACCACAAATGATGGATACACGCTTCAGCGGTGATTTTCTTTTGCGCAAGCGGAGTTTTATTTTCAAAAAGTGACAGTTCCTTTGCGGTGGAGATATGCAGGATGTGCAGCCGTGTTCCGTGTTTTTTTGCAAGCGCAACCGCTTTTGACGAAGAAAGATAACAGGCTTCCTCGCTGCGTATTTGCGGATGATATTTTACAGGCACATCTTCACCGAACTGCTTGCGGAATATCTCTGCATTTTCCTTAATCGTCTTTTCATCTTCGCAATGCGTGGCAATCAACCCGGAAAAATTTGAAAAAACTTTCGCGAGCGTTTGCTCATCATCCACCAGCATGTTGCCCGTTGATGAACCCATAAAGATTTTCAAGCCGCATACGTTCTTTAAATCCGTGCGCATCACTTCATCATAGTTGTCGTTTGACGTTCCCATATAAAAGGAATAGTTGGCAAGCGAAACCTGCGCAGCGCGTTGATATTTTTCTTCGAGTAACTGTTGTGTAATTGCGGAAGGCTGCGTGTTGGGCATCTCCATATAGGAAGTGACACCGCCCGCCACCGCAGCGCGCGCTTCGGTATAGATTTCGCCTTTGTGCGTTAAGCCCGGCTCGCGGAAATGCACCTGGTCGTCAATCGCTCCGGGGAAAAGATATAAACCCTGCGCATTTATTTCTGTGAAAGGCGCTTTGGGGCTTATCCCCTCGGCAATCTTTTCGATGCGCCCGTTGTCAAACAGAATATCACTCTGAACGATTTTTCCTTCGTTGACAATTTTCGCGGACTTGATGAGGTAACGTGCCATAATTTTTTAAATGTCACTCGCCCTTTTCATACTTACCAAGAAACCAAAAAATGTAAGTGCATTCGGAGCAAACAAAACAGGTCGCAGAACGGTCAGCCCACTCAAACCCAAAGAAAGTTGTGACTGCTTTGTTTAATTGTGCTCTTCTCACCCAGAAATGATTGTTTGAGCAAATCGGGCAAACGAGGGGTTTGCCACCCACTTCAATCGATTCTGGTTCTTCTTTCTTAAAGAGTTTTATACATAGTTGGGTTAAACAATTTTATATTTCACGATGCCGGATGCGACAACTGTGTTGCGATTTTCAAAAGATAAGGGTCAACGGTGCTATGATGCTTCGTTGCTTTTTCAAAAGGAACATACACGATGTCGCGGTGCTGAATGCCAATCATCACGTTGCGTTTTCCAGCAAGCAATGCTTCCACCGCGCCAACACCAAGGCGGCTGGCGAGAATCCTATCCATGCACGAAGGCGCGCCTCCGCGTTGTAAATGCCCAAGCACCACCACGCGGATGTCAAAGTCTTTCAGTTTCAATTTTACTTTTTCGGCAATATCAAACGCGCTGCCTGCATCATCACCTTCGGCAACCACCACGATGTTGGAAGTTTTGCCGCGCTTCTTTCCGTTGCGCAAAAGCGTAATCAGTTCGTTCAAATCTGTTTTTTGTTCGGGGATTAAAATCGCTTCCGCACCGCTGGCGATGCCGCTGCGCAACGCGATGAATCCCGCATCGCGTCCCATCACTTCCACGAAAAAACAGCGGTCGTGCGAATCTGCGGTGTCGCGGATTTTGTCAATCGCTTCCACTGCGGTGTTGATTGCCGTGTCATAGCCTACCGTGAAATCTGTTCCATACAAATCATTATCAATCGTGCCGGGGATGCCGACAAACGGAATCGTATCATGCTCTTTGGAGAGAACCAACGCGCCCTTGAACGTGCCATCGCCACCGATGGCAACAACGCCCTGCACTCCCGCTTTCACCAAATTTTGATAGGCGACATCTCTCCACTTCTTTAGCAAAAAGCGCTTGCTTCTTCCCGACTTGAGCATAGTGCCGCCACGCTGAATGATATTGCTCACCGACCGCGCTTTCATGTCTAAGAAATCACCATCAATCATTCCTTCATACGCTCGTTTGATGCCGACCACTTCTAATTTATGATAACGCGCTTTGCGCACCACCGCGCGTAAGGCGGCATTCATGCCGGGCGAGTCGCCACCCGAAGTGAACACTGCTATTTTCTTTATTTTTGACATGCACAAATTTTATTGATGAGAAAATATTTATTTATCCTACCCCTTCTGCTCTTCCTCGTTGCTTCCTGTTTTCAAAAAAAGTCGCAGGAACAAAATAAGGAAAGTTCAGGCACAACTGAATTGGATTCTGTGAAACAAAAAGGGAGCGCCATCGCAACGCAAATGCAGCAAGTATTAGGCGGTGAATTGAAACGCGCAATTGAAAACAGCGGGGTTGCCCACGCGCTGAACTATTGCAACCTGCACGCTTATCCGCTCACCGATAGCATCGCAGCTTTGCATGGCGCAGCAATCAAACGTGTTTCTCACAAAGCGCGCAACCCGAACAATCAGGCAAGCGAGCAAGAGTTGCAAATCATTGACAACTTTAAAACAACATTGGAAAAAGGAGAAGCCGCGCAGCCTGTTGTTGCTGCGCATGAAAACGGATATACATTTTTTGCTCCCATCATGATTCAATCGCCTTTGTGCCTGAAATGTCATGGCGAGCCTGAAAAGGAAATCGCTTCCGAAGATTTTATTTTGATAAACATGCTTTATCCCGCAGACAGCGCAACCGGATTCAAGCTGAACGATTTGCGCGGCATCTGGCGAATTGACTTCAACAAAACCTCTCCTGCATTGTGATTAAATCAAGGGCAATTCTAAAAATTCTATTTCTAACTCCCTCTCCAAAAGGAGAGGGATGGGGTGAGGCGATAAAAAAGCAATTTTTAGAACTGCCCTCTAAGTTCTTTTTCACCGCGCTGTTTTCACTGACGGTTGCGCAGTTATTTTCCCAAGGAACTTACATTCCGCTGAACACCGATCATTACCGCATCATGGATCGCATGAGCGTTCAATACGGCAAGGCGCTTCCCGTTTTTGCAACGAGCATGAAGCCTTATAGCAGAAAGCTTGTGGCAGAATACATGCAGTCGCTTGGAAAAGAAAACATCATCGGCAACAAGCGCTTCAATGCTGACATCTCTTATGAATATGTTGAGAACAGCGAGTGGCTGCAAGACACCGTTATCAAAAGCAAGCACCCGCTTTGGAAGGTGATTTATCCCGAGCCTGCAAACATGTTTGCGGTGAACAGCAAAGGATTTATTCTGAAAGTAAATCCCGTGTTGCATTTTCAATTAGGCGGACAGCCGAATTCGGAGGAACTGAAATTCACAAACACGCGTGGAGTGGAATTGCGCGGCTACATTAAAAAGAAGATTGGCTTTTATACCTACTTCACCGACAGCCAGCAGAAAAACATGGGCTATGTGCAGCAGGCAATCGTTGATGATGAAGCGGTGCCGGGCGAAGGTTATTACAAAGACGGCTTCAAAGAAACAGGCGTGGATTATTTCACCGCGCGCGGCTATGTTGTGTTCAATGTGCTCGACTGCCTTGACTTTTCTTTCGGGCATGACAAGCATTTTTGGGGCAACGGCATCCGCTCGCTGTATCTCTCCGATTATGGAAACAATTATCTGTTCCTGAAGATGCAGCTCAACATCTGGAAAATCAGCTACACGAATCTTTTCACCGAAATGATTGGCACGTATGACCGTGGCGCTGACCAATTGCTTCCCAAGAAATACGGAGCCTTTCATCATCTCAATATCAATGCGACACACTGGCTCGACATCGGCTTGTTTGAAGGCGTAATCTTTGAGCGCGAAGATGGTTTTGAATTACAATATCTCAACCCCATTATTTTTTATCGCGCCATTGAGCAATCGCTTGGCAGCCCTGACAACGTGTTGATTGGCTTGGATTACAAAGCCAACATTGCGCGCACGCTGCAACTCTATGGGCAGTTTGTGTTTGATGAATTTAATCTCGGACAAATCAAAGCCGCCAATGGATGGTGGGCAAATAAAATCGGCATCCAAACGGGCATGAAATATATTGACATGTTCACGATTGACCATCTTGATTTTCAAGCCGAGTTCAACTGGGCGCGACCTTACACCTATTCGCACAACACGATTGGCACCAGCTACACGCATTACAACCAGGCGCTCGCGCATCCGCTGGGCGCAAATTTCTGGGAGTTGATTTTCAAAATGAATTATCAAATGTTGCCTTCACTTAATGCAAGGGCAACGGTGATGTATGCTGTAAAGGGAACCGACAACCCGGGTGAAAACTGGGGCGGTAATATCTTTTTGCCCAACACCGACCCGACAACTGGAGCATTTACCATTATGCAGGAATATGGCAACGAGGTAACGCAGGGCGTGAAGCAGAACATCGCACTGTTTGATTTGCTCATCAGCTACGAACTACGGCACCAGCTTTTCTTTGACTTCAACATGGCAGTGCGCAGCCTCACCAGCGAAGAACCTTCACAAAACAACACGCAATCTTACTTTGGCGTGGCGATGCGCGTGAACATTCCTTACAGGGGATATTGGTTTTAGTTGATTCGATAATTTGATGATTCGGTAATTCGGTGATTATTCATCCAATATCGAATCACCGAATTAGTATTTGGCGCGTAATTACTTCATTGCTTTAACGCATTAGATCTTTTTCCTAATTCGCTTTTTTTTATCGCCTCATCTGATATTCTTCTCCGAAGGAGAAGATAAATGGAATGAATTAGGAAAGAGGTCTAATGATATTCCCATTCTCTCTTTTTGCGCAATTTCGGGGCATGATTCGTTTCGCGATTCTTTTGGTCTGTATTTTTTTTT
>JAWXCB010000039.1:0-13776 GCA_034440455.1 Chitinophagales bacterium | reverse complement strand
TGTGAGATTATGTAATTGCGGTTGCTGAAACAGTTGATTTATGGGCATTTTTTCAAAAATGGAGATGCTCAGAATTTGTAAGATTTCGTAGAGGCTTTGTTGGAGCATAAATTTCTTCTTTGCGATAGCTACCAACACATAAATTGACACTGCAATCCATACTTGTGTTTTGACTGCATTTTCAGATTGCCCCCAAAAAGATTTGATTTTGAGATGCTGTTTAATCCACTTGAAAAACAATTCAATTTTCCATCTATGCTTGTACAACTGTGCTCTCTCTTTTGCGGGCAGATGAAAGTTGTTGGTCAGAAAAATTAAAACCTTGCCTGTTTCTGCATCCCTGAATTTTATCCTGCGGATTTTTTCGGGATAATCTTTTGCGGCATAATGTCCGTTGAGCATAATGGTTTGGTCGTAAATAACACCTTTCGTTTTATCCGTTTTGTGTGAATAGAGTCTTCTGTAATTCATGTTGTCCTTGCATCTTGTAACAAAGAACGCTCCGCATAAATGAATCCTGTAAAGCCGCATGTAGTCAACGTATCCTCTGTCCATCACATAAAAACTTCCGGTTTCAAAATGGATAACATCCAATACATTTACATCATGTACAGAGGCGTTGGAAAAAAGTATAAACTCTGGAATGGATGTTTTCAAATCTATTTGCGTATGCAGTTTTATTCCGGCTTTTGTGCTGCGAAAAGTGGCCCAATAAAAAGTGGATAAGCACAAATCAATTGTTGTTGCATCAATGGCAAATACGTTTCCTTTCAGTTGCACTTCCAAATCATCATCGGTTAGATACAATTGCTTTGCTTCTTTTATAAGCAGCATCGCAAGGTCTTGATAAATGAGATAAGAACGGTTCTCATTGGCTCTGGTAAGGGTGCTGTTTGCCACTAATCCGCCAATACCGAGATGATACATTTTACCGGCATTTGCTTTGAGGCAAAGTATGGTATCGCTCAAACTTTCCCGATGGGTAAGTTGACCAAACGCCATGCAAAGGAATTGTTTCCAACAACTAAAATCTCTTACCTTATAGTCGCCAGAGTGTCGATTGACAAGGGGTTGAAAAGATGTTGATGAAAGCCCTAATCTGAGAAAATACATATTTGCCTCGATTCATAGTTTGCTGATTTACAGCAAACTATAATTTTTTCCGGCTCTCGAAAAATCAAATCGTCTTAGGCTAAAAACCTCTGCAAGCTCAATACTGTCAATGCTTTCAAAGAACTATTTTTTATCTAAACGCAACGCTAATGATCCATTTACATACCTAAACTTCCCCAAATTTTCTGCTACATGCGTCCATCCTCCTTTGAATCCCTGCGCCAGTAAATAATCATGCAAAGCGGCAATGGTGTAGCTTTCCACGCCTTTTACTTTCAGCGCGGCAGGCACATGTTCAAGGCTGCTAAAGTTGTGGTATTCGCCTGTCAGTTCCTGTATCATCCCCAGTTTTTTGCTGGTAAACAAAATCGGAAACTCGCTGCCCTCGCAATCAAGTTTCAGCAGGCGCACAGGCTCGTCTATTTCATCTAACAGCGCATCAAGAGAAACGGCTTCCACAGCAATGTCACTTTCCAGCGCAAACACGCTGCCCCCGCCTGTATTCTCACCCACCGCGCAGGGCGCAAAGCAGAGCTTTTCAATGGGCATGTCGCTGCGGGTAACGGCTTTATTAAATACAAACACGTTTTCCAACCCTTCAGTGTTTTTTACCGCAAGCGCATAATTTTCGTGCAACGCTTCATAAGCATATACTGTACCTGCGCCTTTCAGCTTTGCCAACACCGCAAACGAGCCGATGTGGCAGCCGATGTCAATTACAATATCCTCCGGATTAAAATCACCAACCCCGTACTCATTTTCCTGCACGATGCAGTGATAAATCTTTTCATCCCAGGTGCCGGGGCGGAACAGCATCATTGAAAGTTATGTCAAAAAAGCATTCGTGGTCGTCCTGCATATTTACCGCTTCATCGCCCTATCCAACTCACGCTTTGAATCTTTCGCTTTGATGCTTTCGCGCTTGTCGTGCGTTTTCTTTCCTTTTGCCAGCGCGATTTCCACTTTCACAAAGCCGCGCTCTGAAACGGCAACAACAAGCGGAATAATGGTGAGCCCTTTTTCTTTTATCTTTTTTTCCAACTTGCCGATTTCTTTTTTTCTCAGCAGTAGTTTCCGGAGTCTGAGCGGTTCGTGATTAGCATACGTGCCCTTGTCATACACAGCAATGTGCATGTTCTTAATCCAGAGTTCTCCTTTTTTAAAAATGCAAAACGCATCGCTGAGCGAAGCCTTGCCCTGCTTCACCGATTTTGTTTCCGTGCCGGTGAGCATGATGCCCGCCACATATTTATCAAGCAGGATAAAATCAAACGAAGCGCGCTTGTTGCGGATGTGCACCTGTTCAGCCATGCTTCAGTTTTCCAAATAACATTTCTAATTTTTCCTTCTTCAATATCTTTTGCCCCTGTTTTCCCGAAGCAATAATGCGGTTTTGTGTCTTAGCTGTGAATGTGCAAATAATCTCATTTCCATTTAATGAATCTAACACGGCTTCAAAATTAACCTGCTCGCCAACCAATGCAGGGGCATGATGCTCCACATGAATAAACGTGCCGATTCCTTCTTCATCATTTTCTTTCATTTCAAGCACAAACAGCCTGCATGTCCACTCTGCATCACGCGCGAGTGCAAACGTAGCATACACCGGATGCACCTGCCCTGAGTCAAATGCCGCACAATCTTCCTGCCGTACAATGCGTTGAAACTGTTTCTTATCACCTTTTTGAAAAGGATTTTGCATGTGCGGTAAAAATAAGGTTTCCTAAGTTTGACAAGATTTATGCTCCGACTCTTCAACCCGCTTTTATTTCTTCTCTTGCTGATTTGTTTTTCCTGCGGAAAAACAGTTGACTGCGTTGACTTTGATAAAGTTGACCTCACCGTAGTTTGCACAACTGATTATAACCCCGTTTGCGGATGCGATGACTTCACCTATCGCAACTCGTGCATTGCTGAACGGAATGGTGTTATCTCCTGGATAGGCGGTCCATGTCCGTGATTACTTGCTCACCCATAAATTTCCCTTTATTGTAAATCTCCACAGCCGCTCCGCGTGTTCGCCCGCATAATCCACTCCGATTCTCTTGGTTGAAATAATTTGATTTGCACTCAAATGATTTCCTCTGTCTTCAATCCAAATTTCATTTCCCAGCAAATCAACTCCGGTCAATACAGTAGTAATTCCTAACGCTTGGCTCATGCTGCCTGGTCCCGCAGTGACAGAGCGTTCCATCTTTTTCTTCTTTCTGCGTTTCAGCATTAGCTCAATCCCTTCCATCGGTTCGATTGCGCGAATCAAAACTGCATGGGGTGTATCTTTTCTATTGGTAACTACATTGAACAAATGATGAATGCCATAGCAGAGATAGACATACGCAGTTCCGCCTGTTGCGTACATGATTTCTGTGCGCTGCGTTCTTCTTCCTCCAAAAGCATGCGAAGCGCGGTCTTCCGGTCCGCGATAGGTTTCTGTCTCGGTAATCAATCCGCCCGTGAGCAAACCGTTTATGCGCGTAAACAGACATTTTCCCAATAATTCACGACTGATGGTCACTACATCTTCCCTCGTATAAAACGAGCGCGGCAACTTTATTTTCATTTCGGGGATAAAATTATTTGATGATTTTTGAAAGAGTGATACTTTCGGTGTCGAAATATGAAAAACACGAACCAGCCCGGCACGCTTTATCTCATTCCCGCCCCTATCGGTGAGCAAGGAAAAGACATTTTACCTGAGTATGTAAAATCCATCGCGCATGGACTCACGCATTTTGCAGTGGAAAAAGAGAAGACTGCGCGGCACATTTTAAAAACAATCGGCTACTCAAAGCCATTAGACAATCTTGAATTTTTTGAATTGAATCAGCGCACCCGCGTGGAAGAGTTGCTCCGGTGCATTGATTTGCTTACCAAAGGAACATCTGTCGGCTTGATGTCGGAAGCAGGCGCACCCTGCATTGCAGACCCCGGTGAAAAATTAGTGGAGCTTGCACATCAGCATGGAATCCGGGTTGTGCCGCTTGTTGGTCCTTCATCCATCATGCTTGCGCTGATGGCTTCAGGACTTACGGCAAACAGTTTTTCTTTCAGAGGATATCTTCCCGTTCGTCCGCAGGAGCGCAGAAAAAAAATTGTCGAATTGGAAAGACATTCAAGAAAATATGACGAAGCGCAAATTTTTATTGAAACGCCTTATCGCAATACGCAGCTTTTTGATGAAATCATAAAAGCATGTTTGGATGATACGCTGCTCTGTGTAGCCCGCGAAATCACCCAGCCGGGAGAATTTATCAAAACGCTTCCTATCAGCAAGTGGCGCAAAACGAAAGTGGGATTGCATAAAAGACCTACGGTTTTTATTCTGTGCGCGAAATAATTTCTGTAGAAGTTTACTGTTTGCAGTTTTTTTAAACTGAAAACTGTAAACTGAAAACTGTAAACTGACGAATGATAGCAATAGACAACATCCTTGTAAGTGACGCAGTAGTGCAGGATTATTTCACCTGCAATCTGAATGCATGCAAAGGCGCGTGTTGCGTGGAAGGAGAAAGCGGTGCGCCCTTAGAGCCTGAAGAATTAGAAACACTTGAAAAAATTTATCCGCAGGTAAAACCTTATTTAACCGAAGAAGGAATACAAATAATTGAGGCGAAAGGTTTTTTTGCCGAAGAAAAAAAAGGCGAGTACAAAACTCCGTTAATGAAAGACGGAGCATGCGTCTATATCCGCTATGAAAATAAGATGGCGCAATGCGGCATTCAAAAGGCATATCGCGAAGGGAAGGTGGATTTTGAAAAACCTATTTCCTGTCATCTTTATCCGATTCGCATTACAAAATCGAAAAGTGGGATGACGCATGTGAATTATGATGAGTGGGAAATTTGTTCGCCTGCCTGTGAGTTGGGTAAAAGTTTAAAAATGCCGTTGTACAAATTCGTGAAAGAGGCGCTTGTGAGAAAATTTGGGGAAGAGTTTTATGTAACACTGGATCTGGCTGCTGCTCAACTCTAAACAATATCTCTAAAATCAAATGTTGTTTTGATTTTCACTAACTTGAAGTCTAAATTTTAAATTGAACTTGTTAGTCTATTCTTTATTCAGCAGACTTCGTACGAACTTCATATACAACATTGCGGTTTTCGTATTCTTTTCTCTGGTTACTTCCTGCTCTGCTGACCTGCCTCCAAATCCTTATGACAACATCAACGACAACATTGACACATCGCAAACTCCAGTCATTGACCCGAATTCATTTGCGGGTATTCACAAAAATATTTTTCAGCCTACTTGCGCAAATTCCGGCTGCCATGATGGCGCTTTCGAGCCGGATTTTCGCACCATTGAAAGCGCCTACAACACACTTGTGTTTCGTCCCATTGTAAAAAACGATACGAACAACACCTATCAATATCGCGTGGTGCCGGGCGATGTCAGCAAGTCTATTTTGCATGTACGCATCACGCAAGACCTCAATGGAAACTCCGGTTATATGCCACTGCTGATTAATCCCGGTTCGGATTGGCCTGCAAACAAACCGGAGTATATTCAAAATATTGTCAACTGGATTAATGCAGGTGCGAAAGATATTTTAGGAAATACTCCGACTCGCGCAAACAAACGCCCGCAGATGCTTGGCGTGATGGCTGCGCCCGCAGGCACAACAGTTTTTTTTGACCGTTATCCAAACGGCTCCATCAAAGTGCCGCTTGGCATCAGTTCGATTGATGTGTGGTTTGCTCTGTCAGATGATTCAACTGCAACAACTGCGCTCACAAATAACAAAATGAAGTTTTCACTTTTTATGAATGATTTCACCACTGCGCAAGAGCGCAGCTTGCAAATCGGTTCGCCAATACAAGCTGACAGTTATGAAGGGACACAAGTAAACTACTACCACAAAATCACCATCAACCCTTACGACTTTGGAATTGCCGGCAATAATCTTTTCATGCGCATCTATGTGAAGGATCCGCAAAACGACATTACGGAGATTCCATCGAAGTACAGCGAGAATGTTTTTAAAACGTATTTCACTTTGGTGCTGGAAAAATGAGACGATATACTAAATACACGCGCATAACAGTATTCAGTGGAATGGCTTTGTTGTTTACAATAATTTCTTCTTGTTCTGATGACGAACCCCTTCTCGACACTACTCCGAAAATCACGCTTAAAGAAATCACCCCAACAACGGTCGTTCAGTTTACCGACTCTATCAGTTTAGTTATCGAATATGAAGATGGCGATGGCGATGTGGGTTTTTGGAATCCTGATTCGCTTGCGCTCACGGTGCATGACTTGCGACTCGCCAATCCTGATTATTTCTATGTGCGTCCGCTCACTCCAGACAGCAATGCGCTTGCGATTACCGGAACAATTCGCATCGCAATTCGCAACACGTTTTTGCTTGGTAATGGCGACTCAGAAACAACTCGCTATGAAATCAAACTGAAAGACCGCGCAGGGCATTGGAGTAATGTGGTGACTACACCGGAAGTAGTAATAACGAGATGACATGAATTTAAAGGGCGGAGTAATGGTTATTGGTTCCTTGCTTTGGGAGAAAGCGCTACACAGGCAGAAATGGAAAAACCTATGCTTGCTTGAGGATAAATCAAAAATTCCAATTCCATCAAAGATTCGTTACGGAAGATTCGCATCAAGTCGAAATAATTACACGATGATATTCTCTAACCATTCAACAACGGGTATTGGGCAAGGCTTTATCTTGGGCTTCAAGAATAGAATCCATGGTTTTCTACACTTAAAAAAACAAGCGTTAGCCTTAGCTTCAGCAGAAGTGATATGGAAAAAGGTTGGAAAGCCATCAATTAATGCAACTTGGGGAACGGTAGGATTATTGCTTAATCCAGGCATTGATAATAAGAATAAGTTAGCTGCGGACTTAATAAGAACCCGATGGGAGCATCTGTACCAAAACTATCCATACTTCAATCCAAATCTCTTTCGCATTGATGAGGATGAAATTCCTCCTATAGATGCAAACGGTTTTCTTCAAATCGAATGGACTGAGCAAATGAACGAATTTGATTTGCTAATAGCAACTCCTACAAAACCAGAGCCCAGAAGACTAATTAACAGCAAGAAAATTTTGGAAAGTGTAAATGAATATTTCACTAACAACAGACTTTCGCGAACTACTACTTACCAAGATGACGAAATAATCCAGTTAGGAGAAAAATCAAAATAAATGTTTACCCTCCTGCGAAATATTATTTTGATAGGTTTTATTACATTCTCTTTTCAAATCTCCGCCCAAACCACTTTCACCATGGACAACATCACCACGGATGAATGTGAAGGCGTTTTACTTGATAGTGAGAACGGTCAACTGCCCGGGCATTTTGACAATAATGAAGATTACACGTTTGTGATTTGTGTGCCGAATGCAGAGAGTATCACGCTGTCGTTCAGTTCTTTTTGCACGGAATATTTGTATGACACGCTCACGATTTATGACGGTCCGAATATTAACGCTCCGCGCATCGGCACGTTTTCGGGCGACCCCACTTCCAATCCCTCTGGAATGCCCGGAAGCATCACCGCAGCAAGCGGCTGCATGACGCTGCATTTTGTTTCTGATGCTTCAGTGACATGCGATGGTTGGGAAGCATCGTGGGAAGTGACTGTGGAAGAACCCGAAGAACCGAATTTTTTACCGATTGCAAATCCAACCTGTTTCAGCAATTCACTCACCGTGACGCTCGATAGGCAAGTGCCTTGCGATTCAATTTATGCCGGAGCATTTTCGCTCACCGGACCAAACGCGCCAACCATTGTCAGCGCAACTCCCGTGAATTGCACGGGAGGAACAACTTCCACGATTCAACTCACGCTGAATCCTTCGATTGACCAGAGTGGCAATTACACGCTCACGTTTACCAATTATTTTCTTGATGCCTGTGATGAGTTGTGGGAGTTGACAGCAACAGGAAGTTTCATCGTAAATGATTGTCCGCTTGAAGTCGAAATCATCGCATCAGATGAAGAAATCTGCCCCGGTGATTGTGTTCAACTCGAAGCGCAGGTTTCCGGAGGCAATGGAAATTATTCTTACACGTGGTCACACGGATTGCCGCCCACCGCAGGACCGCACACCGTTTGTCTTTCCGCAAATACAACTTATTCTGTGACGGTTGACGATACAAGTCCCGCTGCAAGTGATATTGCAACAAAAACAATTTCTATCCTTCCCGTTCCAATTATTACGAATCCATCAGCAGACACAACTGTTTGCCAAAATTTTGTGCTGAACTTCACCGCTAATCCTACAGGTGGAATCTGGCAAGGACCGGGGTTGAGAGATGATGATACACTCACAGGACGGCTTCGCGTGTGGCTTGCCAACTTAGGGAACAATATTTACACTTATACCGATGTCAACACAGGTTGCGAATCAACTGTGAATATGAACCTGCTTCAATTCTGGGATGGAGGATGGCAGGCAGCATGCACCGGCTCTCCTGCCTTTCAGGTGCGTGGTGGAGTTCCGGCAGGCGGTTACTGGCTCGGAACAAACATTGACTCATTGGGATTATTCACGCCTTCCACAGCGGGCGCGTATGATGTCACGTATTACGCGCCCAACGGATGCTTCGGCACCAAGCGCGTGAATGTTGACAGCATCTTCATGCAAGCAGACGATACTGTTTGCTCATCGCTACAGCCGTATTACGAACCAACTTTTTCTCCGCTGGGCGGCATCTGGACAGGCGCGGGCATCATCAATGATTTTTGGGGACGCTTCGACCCGCGCATTGCGGGCGCAGGACAGCACACACTCACATACACGATTGTGGGCGGCTGCTCTGCAACGCTTGATTTATTTGTGGAAGATATTTTCGCGGGATGGGATAGAGATGCTTGTCCTGCACAAAATCCGTTCACGCTGCCAGCGGGAAGTCCAGCGGGAGGAACGTGGTCGGGCAGAGGAATCATCAACTCTGCAAATGGAGTTTACGATCCCGGAGTAACAGGTGGAAATTTTGATGACGTGCTTGTTTACAATGCTGCGGGCTGCACTGATACGCTCATCGTATATGTGCGGCAAACAAATATTGGTCCTGACACGATGCGTATGTGTGCGTATGCATCAGGCGGGTCGTTGGATTTTGCCGAACCGTGGAGCGGCATCTGGTCGGGACCGGGAGTTACCATTGCGCCATATCCCGGCTACTTTGACCCTGCCGTTGCAGGCGCGGGTGTTCACACGATTTATTACACGGACAATTCATGCACTGACAGCATGGTGTTCGTGGTGATTCAAACTCCGGTCATTACTCCTGTTGTAGGATTATGCGTGAATTCATCTCCTATCAATCTTACTGCAACTCCGCTTGGCGGAATATGGGGACAATTTCAAGGTAACGCTATAACTGACCCATTAGCAGGAACTTTCGATCCGCAAATCGCAGGCATCGGCACACATGCAGTTGTGTATGCAACGCTCCCCGACACTTGTTTTAATGTTTACCTGCTCACGGTTGATACGCTTGCTGTTCCTTCGTTGAATGGCTTGGATAATTTCTATTGCTACAAAGACACAACCATTTTGCTCGATGGAAATCCTGATGGTGGAATTTATTCCGGTAATGGCGTGGTGGATAGTTTTTTCAATCCGGTAAATGCAGGCGCAGGATTTCATCAAATCACTTATACATATGGCGCGGGCGATTGCGCAGTGGAAGATGAAGTGACAGTGATTGTCGGTGATTCAATTTCTGCTGCTACAAATTTTCTCGACTCTACAATTTGCAATGGTGATTTTGTAAATATTTCAGTGAGCGCGGAAGGCGGCACGGGTGAATATAATTTTATTTGGAACAACGGTTTACCGAATGGACAATTTCAAACTGTAAATCCTACAACACCCACAACTTACAGCGTGACAGTTTCTGACGGGTGTTCTGATTCTGAATCGTTATCCGTTTTCGTTAGTTCATATCCTGAAATCATTGTATCGTATACCACGAACAATGAGTTGTGTTATGGCGAACAAGGCTTTGCAAATCTTACTGTATTGCCTGTTGACACTTATTCTTATCAATGGAATACAAATCCAATTACCATAACAAAAAATCTGGTTGCTCCCGTCAGCAGAACTTACACCGTGAATATCACAAGCCAAACAACAGGCTGTTCTTTTTCTGAAGATGTTGAGCTGCCCGGGTATGATTTACTGAGTGCTTTCTTTTCGCAAAATCCAGGTGAGGGCTGCATCACATTGCAGAATCCTTTTTTTGAATTCATTGATTTAAGTGAAGGCGTGATAAGCGGCACTTGGAATTTTGGCGATGGAAAAACAGCATCTTATGATTTCGGTACCAATCCAAATCATGAATATGCAGACACCGGAAAATATTTCGTTACGCTTTTCGCACGCAACGAAGGCAACTGCCGTGATACGTTCAGCCTTGAAGTGTGCGTAGAGCAGCAACCTGTTTTATTTATTCCAAATTCATTTACTCCAAATGGGGATGGACTGAATGACGTTTTCAAAATTCAAACCTTCGGGCTTACTTATTTTGAGATGTATATCTTCAATCGCTGGGGTACACAACTCTTTGAAAGCCATGACCCTGAAGTTGGCTGGGATGGAACGCACAATGAAGAATTCGTTCAGACAGGCGGTTATTCTTATTTGATTTATTTCAAAGGCGCGAAAAGCAAAGGAAAGGAAGTGAAGAAAGGGATGATTGTGGTAGTGAGGTAGAGGATTCCCCTGCTTATATTTGCAACCCATCAAGTTATTATAACCCGATAATAATTTTCATTCCTTACTATAAACAGAATTTGCAAAATAAAAAATGCTTTGCACTGATTCCTTCCGTTTACGCCCATTGCATAGAATTTATTTAACGCCATGCAACATAGCGCAATCAAGGAGAAAGAACAATAATTAAACAACGACAGCGATTATAGCGATGAAATCCGTTTCAGTACATCATGTTTCCAAAGTTTATTCAATTGCTAACAAAAAAAATAACTTCAAGGAGTTTGTAGGCGAAAACATCCTGAATTTATTATCGCGCGATAGTAAAAATAACGAAAGCGCATTTTACGCATTAAAAGACATTTCTTTTGAACTGGATAAAGGAGATGTGCTGGGGATTATAGGTGATAATGGAGCCGGCAAGAGTACGTTGCTTAAAATTATTTCCGGGGTATCTCAACCAAGCACAGGAGAAGTTTTTCTTGATGGAAAAATCTCTTCTATCCTCGAGATAGGCACGGGGTTTCACATGGAGTTATCCGGCAGGGAAAATATTTTTTTGAGCGGTTCAATCCTCGGGATGAGTAAAGATGAAATTGAAAAGAATTTTGCAAGCATTGTGCAATTCAGCGGGCTGGAGGGGTTCATTGATGTCGCCATCAAAAGATATTCCTCGGGGATGTATCTCCGGCTGGCATTTTCAGTATTGGCGCATCTCAGCACCGATATTATTTTGCTTGATGAGGTCATCCATGTAGGTGATGCAGAATTCCGGTTAAAGAGCTACAACAAAATAAAAGAGCTTGCGCAAAGCGGGAAAACAATTCTGATTATCAGTCATGACCTTGCTTCTATCTCCGACCTGTGCACCAAATGTATGTTGCTGGAAAAAGGAGAAGTGCGGCTGGCAGGTAAAACACACGAGATTGTGCGACAATATGTAGATAAATCATTAGCCAAGTACATTAACGTGCTGAATCAGGATAATGATATTAAGCTGAAGGCTGAAATGCAAAATCTTCAGGAAAAGATTCAGAATCTGGAACATAACATTAAGGAAAAGGAAGAAAAACTCACGCATAACGCAGTAAAAGAAAAGACGCTTGTAACTGAGTTGGAGAAACTCTCAGAAGAAACACAAGAGCTTTACCGGATAAAAGAAGGGATGAAAATCAAGAGCGAGCTGCACGCCAAAAATGCGAATGCGTTAGACCCGGAAAAGCGCTGGGAAGACGAGAACACAGCGCCCGGCAACCAATTATTAAAAATTAAAACAATAGCTATCACCACCCGCGAAGGCGAAAAAACATTTAATCAAAGCGATGACATCCGCATTGAACTTGAATATTGGAAATACGCGCCTGAGCCTTATATCATCGGCTTGCTGGTAAATTACAATTTCAATCACCCTGCTTTATGCACCTCTTCTTCATTCGGCTTTGATGAAACTTTGCACAATGAAGGAACCGGTCTTTTTAAAAACGCCTGCGTTATTCCAAAGCATCTTTTAAACGAAGGCGTTTTTGGATTAAGCTTTTTCTTTTATTCAAGCAATGGCGGTGATTTAGCCTTTTCACTGCATAATGCGCTCTATATCAAAATAAACAGTACGCCTTATTTGCTTGGGAAATTCGAGTACAAAAATCTTGCTGTGCCTTTTGCTCCAGGCTTTAAATGGAGCTAAGATTTTTTTAATGAAAAATATTCAGTGAGCAGGGTAATCATTCATATCGGGTATCCGCGGGCTGGGTCAACCTTCCTTCAGAATTGGTTTCAACAGCATCCTCTGATTAATTACGCCTATAATAAAATCGGGGGATTCAGTTCTGCGCATGAATTGTGTGCATACGCGCAAAAAAATCAATCCATCCATGAGTATTTTGCCTTCAGTTCCGAAGATTTTGCATTATGGAGAGGCGATATGAATATCGTTGGTTTACGATACACGCCTTATAATATTTCTTCTTACCAGGAAAATCTTTGTCATGCACTTTATCGCCTGTTTCCAACAGGTAAAGTCTTAATCGTAACAAGGGGGTTTGCATCAGTTATCCGGTCAGTACATGCGCATTACTTAGCCTCCGGAGGCGTTTTATCTTTCTCAAAATTTCAGCAAGAAAACGGAGAAATGCTTTCCGCATTTTTTAATTACAGCAGGATACTCACGCTCTACAGAAATGCCTTTGGAGCAGACAATGTAATTATTATGCCCTATGAACTTTTGAACGAAAATCCCGAAAATTTTATCTGTGAACTCGAAGCTGAGTTGGGCATTGCAACACATTTTTTTCTTTCCAAAGACAAAGTCAATATGTCTTTCGATGGTACTCTGCTTGAAGCCTATCGGAAATTTTCTGCTTTCCTTTTTAAGCTTTTAATCCCATTTCCTTATCGAATGCAATATGGCATTTACGGATTTTACATCTATTTACTATTCACGTTTAAGCCCTTTCCTCCCATAAAGCTGATACATAGAATGATGCGAACGCGCGTTCCTGAGCCTGTGGAAGAACAGACGCTGAAATATTTTTCAGGGATGGGTGAAATGCTTAAGCAGGAGAAGCTTTTCCAGCCTTATTTAAAAGAATATCTTGAGTGAATTAACATCTTCTACGCGCTACAGGCATCAGTTGCTTGTTTTGCTTGCCTACAAAGACAGCAACTGGCCACAGAGTTCAGGGGAAGTAAATAACTTTGACAAACATCTGCGCATGTATTAACTCCCTTCTTTTTTCAGACTCAAAAAATCACTTTGGCATGAGAAGAGTATTCATAGAAGATAAACATCAAAAACATTTTGAAGAGAATGGCTATGTTCTGGTTGACTTATATACTCCGGAGCAGGTAGAAAAAATCAACCGGATATTTCACGACAATCGACTTCCGGAACAGGATGGATTGGAAGTGACGATAATCGGAGGTTCTTTTGAAACAAATAAAAAAATTCAAGAAGAAATTTGCGCGATTAC
>JAWXCB010000038.1:0-18675 GCA_034440455.1 Chitinophagales bacterium | reverse complement strand
GCCCCGCACGTGCGGGGCGAAAATCACTCTACCCGAATCATCTTTCTGATCATTGAAGCATTCTCATCAGAAATTACGCGCACGCTATAAATTCCTTTTGCTAAATCAGGCAAGGTGATTTGCGTATGAAGCGTGTTGAAGAATTCTTTGCGGAGAATTTCTTTTCCCATAGCATCATACACGAGGATAGTGTTGATGCTGAGTTCCGATTGAATTACAATTACATCCTGAAACGGATTCGGATAAATGTGGATGCCCGCTGCGAACTGTTTGTCTATTCCTGTGCATTCATCAACTGTAATCACGGAAGTATGACTGCCGCTGCATCCGTTTGCATCGGTGTAATCATAAGTGATAGTGTGGTTTCCGACAGAAACATTTTTTGGAAAGAAACTGCCGTTGCTCACGCCATTGCCTGCATACACACCGCCCGCAGGGGAGCCGTCACTTAGCACAATCGGTTCATCATTATTGCAAAGCGGATTCAAGCTGAAATCAAACACAACAGAGGGTAGGGGATTTGCGGTGAACGCTTGTGTGCGCAACGAAGATGTGCCGCAACTATTTGTCGCGCTCACCGACACGCTGCCGCTGCTGTTGCCTACATTTACTGTGATAGATGTTGTTGTGGATGAACCTGTCCATCCCACAGGCAAAAACCAATTGTATGAATCTGCTCCGTTTACTGCTGCAATGGAAAGCGTGAGAGGACTTCCTGCGCACACGCTGTCGGGGCCGTTAATCGTGCCGGGAGTGGAAGGTGAAGATGCTGCGCTAATTAACAATGTTTGAGCGGAAGAACTGCCGCACGTATTATTCGCAGTAACAGAAATTGTTCCGCCCGCGCCATTGGTTGTTGCAGTGATTGTTTCAGTAGAGGATGAGCCTGTCCAGCCGTTGGGTAATGTCCATGTGTAGGATGTTGCGCCATTTACCGCGTCAATGCTATATGTTTCAGAGCCGCCACCACACACCGATGTGCTGCCGGAGATTGCAGCAGGTTGTGCAGCCAGTTGATTCACCGACACAGCAAAAGCGGAGGATGCAGTTCCTTGTCCACAGGTGTTGGAGGGCGTTACGGTAATATCGCCCGCTGTTGCGCTTCCGCTGAATGTAACTGTGATGGATGAAGTGCCATCGCCTGCTGAAATCACTGCGCCTGTCGGTAATGACCATGCGTATGAAGTTGCACCGCTCACCGCGCTCACGGAATAGGTAACACCGCTTTGTCCCTGGCAAACGGATGCGCTGCCGCTCACTGTTCCTGCTACGCCCGGTGCTATATTCACCGTGAGTGATGCTGCGTTGGAAGTTGGATTTCCTGAACACGAGCCTGTCACGTTGCAGCGATACAGATAACCGTTC
Source organism: Chitinophagales bacterium (assembly GCA_034440455.1). Classification (GTDB taxonomy): domain Bacteria; phylum Bacteroidota; class Bacteroidia; order Chitinophagales; family CAIOSU01; genus JAWXCB01. Next base: position 17,310 of record JAWXCB010000038.1, on the reverse strand, counting down.
ATGCCCGAAGTAACTCCCGTAAGCGTGAGCGATGCTGTTGTTGCATTAGAATAAATTCCACCGTTTGAAACAGGATTCCAGTTGCCGCCTCCGTTGGTGCTTTCCTGCCAGAGATAGCTTGCCACCGAGCCGCCTGCAACGATACTGAATGTTGCATTTCCATTTACACAAGGAGTTTCATTTGATGGATGCGTTTGTATTGTTGCTGCTGTGCATGTTGTGGTGGAAAGACACGCAGTGGATGCGGCTTCGCTCAACACAGAAATATTATCGAGCTTCACGCTGAACACTTGCCCATCATTAAAACTGCAATTCGGTTCGAGATAAAAAAGAATGTTGCTGAGGTTGGATGATGTTGTTAAATCAAACGTGACATCCACATTCACGCAGGTGCGCAGTTCATCAAACTTCAGCCACAAGCCGTTTATATCGCTTACGCCTTTTTCCACGCCACCGATTTTAATGGAAGAGGCTTGCTTGAAGCCATTGTCCACCCACATATAAAAACGGATTGCATCGCTGTTGCTGGGCGAGGTAACGAGGTGTGAGGCGATGTAGGAATTTGATAAATCAAAATTGATAACGATGGAAGAATTACCCGTGCAGTTTTGTTGCGGTGTGCGCAGGAAGCAGCCGTAAAAATTATTGAAAGAACCACTAAAGCCAACGTATCCACCTGTGCATCCATTCGCAGCAGAGTAAGTAAGTCCGCCTGTTGTGCAACTCGAAGGCGACCAAAATCGGTTGGTTGGTCCTGAGCCGCTTTGTGTGCTGAAGTTGGCGTTTGTAGTAAAAGTTTCTGCGGTGGAAATGGGTGAGCCGCTTGCCGTGCGCACATCCCCGTCATTATTTTTCGCCTTTGCATAAAAGCAATAGTTGGTGGAAGCTGCAAGCCCCGTGATGTTCACCGTGCCCCATGTTGCCATCGTTTGAAAAACTTCGCTTGCGCCAAGTGTTCCGTTTGCCTGCACGTATTGGCTGGTAGTGCTGCAATAGATGGAATAAGTTGTAATGGATGGATTCGGGTCAGGCGATTCAGGAACAAGCGCGAGGCTCATGCCTGATGTGCCCGCGTTGGAAAGCTGCGGCACAGCAGGAGCATCACATGCGGTGTAAATCGGATATTGCGTGGCATTGGTATATGCGCTTGCAGTGCCGCTGATGGAGCGCACGCGATAGTATTGCGTGGCATTTCCCAATGCACCCGTATTGTGGTCATAGGTTGTGGATGCGCCCGTGTAGATATTCGCCCACGTGCTGCCGTTGGTTGAATTTTCCAATTCGTAAGAAGTAGCGCCACCGACAGCAGCCCAGGTAACGGTGAGGTGATGTGCTGCGCCATTGGCGGGTGTTCCGATAGCAGCGGTACACGAAGCAGGCTGCGCAATCGCTTTAGCCGCAAAGAGAAAAAGCGCTAGGCAGCAGCATGAAATAAGTTTGGCAACGGAGGTATTCATAACCGAAGGTTTAAGTGAAAATCAAATTTAGCATAACCTGTAGATTGGGAGTAGGAAGTACGCAGGGAGATAAATCGTTTAAAGTCCCGACCAACTTTAAACATTAAACCTCAGACGTTAAACTTTTCTTAGGGGTTAGTCTAAGTCCAAAATTATTTTTAAGTTCTCTCTAACCTTGTCAGCGGTGTCACTGTCCACTGTTCCGACTTTTTTTACAAGTCGTTTGTTGTCTATCGCTCTCACCTGGTCAATCATGATGTCGCATTCTTCTTTGATTCCAAATTTTGACTTCTTTAAATGAACTCTCAATATCTCGGAATCGGGATTTACGTTTGTCGTTATCGGGCAAACAATAGTTGAAGGGTGCTCCTTATTCAGTAAATCGGTCTGAACAACAATTACAGGTCTGATTTTTCCGGCTTCTGTCCCTATTCTTGGATTGAGGTCAGCAATCCAGATTTCAAATTGCTTAATCTTCATCATTCAATTTTTCAAACTCAGCAAGGATTTCCATTGAGTCTCTGGAAACGATTTTAGATTCCTTGCTCAACTGTTTTGACAGCAGTCTCCTCTTATGAAGACGATTGTAGAATTCGATAGCCTCATTGATATACCTGTTCCGGTTTTTTTTAACCCTTGTCACGATTTTTTCCGTCTCCTGAAAAATATCGTCCTCCAGTTTTAATGATAAATTTTTCATTGCATTCCCTTTGTTCAAAGGTATATACTTTTCTGATATACTCCTAATTTGTTTGGGCGCGCACCGGCATGAAAGTTTAAAATTCGCGCTGTAAACTTTAGACTCTTCTCCTAAGAAGATTTATACTAAACCAACTTAGCTTTCCGAAACTTGTCGAAGCGGAACGCTTGATAATTTAGCTATTCCCCTTGAAAAGTTTCGGAAAGCTGATTACCGATGGTATAGTTCACTCTGATAAATTGCGGACTGCGCTGCAAGCGGATGATAAAACTCTGATTTACGCTACCTGCCAGCCGAAGCGCTTTTTTATTTCTCAATTTTAAATGCTCTCATAATTTCTGTTTCAAGATACTTCCAGTTCTGTATAAATAAAAGATAGTTAACCCCAAAACCAATTGCAAACCCAACGAATATTGCCCACCAAAAAGCAAAAATGGTTGCCACAGTTCCAAACGCACCACATAAAATAACAATCAAAAGTGGTTGGTAGAATGTTATACTAATAATTGTCTCACCAAATTTGTTTCTTATGACTTCTATATATGCTGAGGTACTTCTTCCCTCTTCAGGATTAGCTTCTCTGACATAAATTTTGGAATCTTTTATCTCATAATCGTACTGGCGAGAAGTAGCAAATGCAAGTTCCCGCCATGAGAGTTTCTTAGCGTATTTATGTTTTGTTTTTGCGATTTCGTGAATCTCAACCTCTGTTAATGTAGAGTCATACAAAATCGTCTTTGTTGGTTGCAAAAACTGAATTATAGCTGACCAAGAGTTTTTTGCAACTGGTATAATAAACTACAAATGATAGTTGACTGTTTAAAGGTTGCCGCTAACATTTCCGCAGACAATGAAAGGCGGGGAGGCGCGTGTGTTTCTCTCTCCCAACCGATGCACTGCAAGCGGATGTTAAACATCTAAGCTAAATTTCTTTTCTTATCTATTCAAGCCATCTTCAGCGAACCATCTCCTGAATTATTCAAATTACTCAGGGCAACCAAACATTCCGCACCCACATTTGTCTATTATGCGTGCAGAAAGGCTATTCGCTGCAAGCTAAATTGTGGTTGTCGCTTGCAGCTTGTGGCTGATTAAAAACCACTGTCGTCTGCTGACTTTCACCCGCAAATCATCCCCCTGTCCTGCGCTCGTTGCCCTCGCATCCCCTTTCGCCTGCACACAATGCCAACCCGCAAGGGGAACTTCCGAATCAGCGCATCGGCATATCAGCAAATTCATCAACTGTCGTCTGTGGTCTGTTGACTGTTGACTTTCATCAGCGCATCGGCACATTAGCAAATCACCGAATTATAGAATCACCGAATCAACCTCCGAATCCTTTTTTGCCCTAACTTTGACTTAAACAATAGCTGAACAATGGAAGACCCGAAGAATAAGCAGAATCAAATCAATATTGAATTATCAGAAGAAGTAGCGGAAGGCATTTATTCCAACCTGGCAATCATCACACATTCCAATGCGGAGTTTGTGGTTGATTTTGTGCGCGTGATGCCGGGGGTGCCCAAGGCGAAAGTGAAAACACGCATCCTCCTCACGCCTCAACATGCAAAGCGTTTGCTCGGAGCATTGGCTGACAATATCAAAAAGTTTGAAGCCATTCACGGTGAGATAAAAGATACAGGCGTGGTGCATGGCATCCCGATGAATTTTGGCGGACCGACCGCGCAGGCGTGATTCTGATTCGGTAATTTGTTGATTCGATAATTCGGTGATGTGCCAATGAAAGTCAACAGACCACAGACGACTGTTGATGAGGCATGTGCTGATTCAGAAGTCCCCCTTTAAGCGAATGCGAAGTCTGCCTGCGTATGACTTCGGCAGATAAAGGGGATGCGATAGCTTGAAGCGCTGGGCAGGGGGATGATATATCTTAGTAGAAAATTCTTTTGAAATAAACATACTGCAACCAATGAAAAATCTTTTAATCTCTGTCCTCTCTCTTCTATGCGCAAACGTATTCGCGCAAAACACCTTCACCACCATTTACAACACGCTTCAATCGAAATGCGCCAGTTGCCATTCGGGAGGAAGTCCTGCCGGTGGGTTGAATCTGTCAGGCACTGAAACGCAGGTGTATAATGCCATCGTGGAGGTTGCACCAACAAATGCCACTGCTGCTGCGAAGGGCGAAAAACTTATTGACAAAGGCTACCCCGAAAGAAGTTTTCTGCTGCGCAAAGTGGCGCACGGCTTGAGCGATGATTTGGCGCTCACCACAGGCGAAGGCAACGCTGAACCCAACGGACAAACAAAACTTGCCGACCAGGATATTGAATTAATCCGCCAGTGGATTATCATGGCTGCTCCGCAAACGGGCAACGTGGTGAATTATCAAACCTTAGTTGATTACTACACAGTTGGAGGCAGACCTAAGATTGCCCGACCTGCCGCGCCACCCGCTGGACAGGGCTACCAGATTCACTTTGGTCCGATATTCTGGGAAGGCGGTGAGGAAACGGAATACTTCAAGAAGTTTGACCCCAACTTTACCCAGAATATGGAGGTAAGCAAATTTGAGTTATATATGAACAGCGAATCGCATCACTTCATTTTGCGCAAGTTCCATCCGAATACGGAGCAGAACTATAGTGATGGATTATTGCCCTTTACTGTTTCAGCATTTAGCGATGACAAAGATTTTATAAATGCGTGGCAAATAAGCACCGACCTTGAATTGCCCATCGGCACCGGTTTCTTCTGGGACCAAAACACCGTGCTTGATTTAAATTTTCACATGAAGAATTATCATGCCAATGAAATATTGCCCGGAGAATTTTATTTCAATGTATGGACCAAACCGCGCAGCGGAACCACTGTTGAAATGCAGGCAGAACTCATTCCATACCCTGCTATTTTTATTCAGAATAATAATCAGCCTGTTACTTTTTCAGATAATGTTACACGCGGCAGTCAAACCTGGAATATCTGGATGCTCTCCTCACACACGCATAAATATGGGATTGACTATGATATTTTCCAACGAAATTCCAACGGCTCGCAGGGAACAAAACTTTACGAGGGATTCTATGATTTTGACTACACGTTCAATCAGGGTTTTTATGACTGGTCGCATCCGCCTGTGAAAAGGTTCAGTCCAATGATTCCGGTGAATATGAGCAATGGCTTGATTCACAAAGCCACATACAAGAACAACGGTTCAAACTTAGTGACGTGGGGATTCACGACTGATGGTGAAATGATGCTAATCTATGTGCAATACACCACGCAGAGCGTTGCCTACGAGCCGCCCGTAAGCGTGAGTGGAAATAATCCCTGCAACCCCGTGCAATTGAGCACTGACGGAGGATTATCTGCTTACCTCTGGTCGAATGGAGAAACAACACAAACGGTGAATATTTCAACTCCCGGCACTTACAGCGTTACCGTTACCGATGGCAGCGGCAACACTTATACTTCCGACCCTGTGAGCGTGAATGTAAATCCGGCATCGGTTGATTTGGATGACGCAGCAGCTTGTCAGGGCGACAACGTCACGCTTGATGCGGGCAGTTCTGCAACGAGCTACGAATGGTCAACAGGAGCTACTTCGCAAACAATCAATGCGACAGCAAGCGGCAGCTATGCGGTAACAGTTACGAATGCTGACGGATGCACTGCAACTGATTTTGCAAATATTACAGTGAATCAAATGCCGGTTGTAAATATTTCTGACGTAAGCATTTGCACAGGCAGCTCAGCAACATTTGATGCAGGCAATGCAGGCGCAAGTTATTTATGGACAACAGGCGAAACAACGCAATCCATCACGGTGAGCCAGCAGGGAAATTATGGAGTAACTGTTACCAATAATGGTTGCGCAAGTTCAGATGCCGCAAGCCTTACCACAGGAACAAACCTCGTGTTCGACTTGCAGGATAAAAACCTCTGCGATGGAGCGGATGTTATTTTAGATGCAGGTTTCCCCGGCTCATCATATTTGTGGTCAAATGGCGAAACGACACAAGCAATCACTGTTACGACCGGTGGCGCATTCAGCGTAACAGTAACTGACCAAACAGGTTGCGATGGCAGCGATAATGCAACAGTAACCGTAGTGCAAAATCCCGTTGCTGATGCGGGTGATGATAAAATGCTTTGCCCCGGAGGTACAGTTGACCTCACCGCAACAGGCGGAACTTCCTATACATGGTCATCAGGGCAAGTGGGCAGCACAATTACCGTGAGCGCTGAAGGAAGCTACAATGTAACTGTGACTGACGGAAACGGATGCTTCGCTACCGATAAAACCGATGTGGAAGAATCTTTGATTTTAACCGGAAGTATTTCCGGTTCTGCCGATGTGTTGGAATACAGCGCTGTTCCTTACTCTGTAAACGACAACTCCGGCTCCACTTATCAATGGACAGTTTCAAACGGAACGATAGCAAGCGGTCAGGGAAATGTTTCCGTTGAAATAACCTGGGGCACAACAGGAACGGGCACATTGGAAGTGATAGAAACAAACGCGGATGGTTGCGATGGAGCCAAAGTTTCGCTGAATGTGAATGTTGGCCCAACGGCAATCGGAAATATCTTTACGGAAGAAGTAGCTGTTTATCCTAATCCGTTCACTGAAACATCGCGCATCGTTTTCCCATCGGAAATCAGAAACGCTACGCTCACCATCCGAGATGTTGCGGGCAAAGTTGTATTCTTCAATCCGTCAGTAAGCGGAACAGAAATCACCATCGGCAGAGAGGGCTTTTCCAGCGGATTGTACTTTGCCGAAGTGCGTGGCGAAAAGATATTCATTGGGAAAATGATTGTTCGGGATTAATAAGCTGTACTACACTTGCTCTGTGGCGCTTTGCGGGTTGGCTTCTCCCCTTGTAGGCGAAACACAGAGAGGTAATCATATAAGAACAATTACCCACTTTCTACTGCAAGAAGTCTTTGTTAAATTTGTCGCGTTAAACTAATCGGGGTGTTGTCCCGGGTTGCGGGATAAAGGTATGGAGATGTTGGGGTTCATTAGTTTTGTATTAAATCGGGGTGTGGCGCAGCTGGCTAGCGTACCAGCATGGGGTGCTGGGGGTCGTGGGTTCGAATCCCGCCACCCCGACTTAAATTAAAAGGTGGTTGTTTAGGCAACCGCCTTTTTTTATTCTTAAAACGCAACACGAATTATTCTTCTCTGCGTCTTTGCTTCTTTGCGTGAAAATCTGAAACTCAATTTCCCTTTAGAATGTTTTGGGAGTAATTTTATCACTCAAAAAAAAACTTCCCATGAAAATCTTAAATGCTATCGGTCTTGATATGTCAAAATCAAAAGACCTCGCGAAAAAGCTTAATGTGCTGCTTGCTAATTATTCTGTTTTTTATCAAAACACACGCGGCTACCACTGGAATATCAAAGGCGAAAAATTCTTTGAACTGCATTTGAAGTTTGAGGAACTCTATAATAATCTGTTTCTCAAAATTGATGAAGTAGCAGAGCGCATTCTCACATTAGGATATATCCCTGCGCACAATTACAGCGAATATGTGAAGCACTCCCTCATCGCTGAAAGCAATCAGGTTTCTGACGGCAACAAAGCGGTTGGGGAAATTCTTGATGCGTTGAAAACCCTTATTCTCAAACAACGTGAATTGCTGATTCTCTCCGCTGACATCAATGACGAAGGTACGAATGCGCTGATGAGCGACTACATCCGCGAGCAGGAAAAACTCGTGTGGATGTATTCCGCTTTCTTGAAGAAGTAAGTGTTATCGTCATTCCGGGCGGAGGCTTTGCTAAGCAAAGAATCTCCTTCTAATAATAAGTGTGAGATATTTCGCTGCGCTCAATATGACGGATTGAAAACATTTCCCCTCACTACACAACCTGCTTGTTAATAAAGAAGTCGCTTTCCTGACTTGTGAAGGATAACATTGAGTATATCCAATAAACACAATCAGGAATGGCAAGACTTCTTTTTTTTCTCCCCGCTGTAATTTTTACGCTTGCTGCTTTTGCGCAAAATGCTCAAAGCGCAGGAAATGATGTTGTGCGCTCGGTGATTACCGATAAAAGCGGCATCACGATTGAAACGCGCATCGTGCTTGAGAAAGCGGGCGAGCAGGCGAAAATCACTTTCTTGCAGGAAACCGAAAACGGTTTCATTTTCAAAAATGTAAACTGGACGGGCAGTGTTTTATTGTATCTCGAAAATGGCGCAACGATTCATCTGGAAGACAGCAACATGAAAAGGCAGGCAGTTCAATTAGGCGGTTACATTGGCGGGTATTATGTGCCGAATCGCTATGAGCGTTATGCGAGTTATATTTTGTCAACTGAAGAATGCGCTTTGCTGCGCCAGTCTTCCATCAAGCGCGTTGAATATTATCTTGACGACAATTACAACAAACACGCGCACTCTCTCGAATTGCAAGACCAAAATCAATTTCTCAAAGCGCAGTTGACTGCAATCGGGATGTGATTATTCAAAGCTGAGGTACGGTTCTATTTTTCCAAGCAGCGTTTCATCCAGCGTGTAAATTTTCTTCATGTCATCAATGTTTGTGAATGCGCCATGCTGCTGTCGGTAATTGCAAATCGTCTTTGCGATATTGTTCCAGAAGTAAGGATGCTTTTCCAACTCTTCTTTCGTGATAGTGTTGATTGGAATTTTTGCCACTGTTGTTGAATCAACCAACAGCGAAGTTTTTATGCTTTCAAACCAAACGCTGTCCATACCATAGACTTCCATCATCTGATTCACATTTACAAATCCGCCCAGCCTGTTCCGGTATTTAATGATGCGTTTTGACAACACCGGACCAATTCCCTTCACGGTAACAAGCAATGCGCTGTCGGCAGAATTGAGTTCAACCTTTCGCTGTTCATACTTTGGTTTCTCCTTTCTTTCAGGATAAGCGGTTTTCCATTCATGCTTCTCTTTCGGCTTGTAAACAGATTTTTCAAGAGGATTCATCACATCTTTTTCTTCAGCCGCGATATGGATGTAGGATTCAAGTTGCTCATACTTTGCTGTGTCGAATCCATAAATTTTCAGCAATTCGTCTTTTTCGAAAAAATGCCCGCCCTTGTTGCGATAGTTGAGAATGGTGCGAATTGTTTTTTCTGTTACTCCTAAATTTTTCCAACCTTCTTCGTCCAGTTCGTTCGGGTCAAAATCGAAAAGCGTGAAAGCGGTTGTGTCACGTTGTTTTGCCGCTTCTGCAACAGCATTCGATGGACTTTCAAACTCGGCTATCTCTTTTTGAAACGCGCTGAAATCAATTTCATCGTGTTTGAAAAAAAATGGAATGAAGTAGGGGACGATAAGCAAAATGACAATGAGCAGCAGCAACACAAGAATTCCGTTTCGCTGGGTGCGGGTGAAGGAAAAATATTCCCGGAGAAAATTGCGCATCGCAGGGGTATGATGAACTGTTAAGGTATAAAATAAACGGCATGTTGCGAAATGAAGAAGACAAAAAGTGATTTTTGCCGAAAGCATTAACTTAGCGCCTCACATTCTTCACTAAAAACCAATTTATGGCAGGCGAAAAAGTAACCATCAAAAACGGCAAGCTGCAGGTTCCTGATAATCCCATTATTCCCTTTATCGAAGGCGATGGCACCGGTCCTGATATCTGGGCGGCATCCGTGCGTGTGCTGGATGCAGCGGTGGAAAAGGCTTATGGCGGAAAAAGGAAAATAGAATGGATGGAAGTATATGCCGGTGAAAAGGCGTTTAATTTAACGGGCAACTGGCTTCCTGATGCAACTGTTGAAGCGATTGATAAATACCTTATCGCCATCAAAGGTCCGCTCACTACGCCCATTGGCGGGGGCATCCGTTCGCTGAATGTTGCGTTGCGCCAGAAGTTGGATTTGTATGCTTGTGTTCGCCCCGTGCATTATTTTAATAATGTGCCCTCCCCCATGAAGCATCCTGAACACATTGACATGGTGGTGTATCGTGAAAACACAGAAGATATTTACGCAGGCATCGAATGGAATGCAGGCACTCCCGAAGCAAAGAAAATGGTTGACTTCCTCCAAAATGAAATGGGCGTGAACAGCATCCGTTTTCCAAAGACATCTTCCATCGGCATCAAGCCTGTTTCAAAAGAAGGCTCGGAAAGACTGATTCGCTCTGCGATTGATTATGCCGTGAAGAATAAGAAACCTTCGATGACGCTTGTGCATAAGGGCAACATCATGAAATATACCGAAGGTATGTTTAAGAAGTGGGGCTATGATTTGGCAGAGCGCGAGTTTGGCGACAAAGTATTTACGTGGCAGCGCTATGATGCCATCGTGCAGGAAAAAGGCGCAGAGGCTGCAAACAAAGCGATGAAAGAAGCCGAAGCTGAGGGAAAAGTGATTATCAAAGATTCCATTGCCGATGCCTTCCTCCAGCAAATTCAATTACGCCCGCAGGAATATTCGGTGATTGCCACGCTCAACCTCAATGGCGATTATATCTCTGATGCGCTTGCCGCAGGCGTTGGTGGAATTGGAATTGCACCGGGCGCAAATATCAACTATGAAAATGGCGCAGCGATTTTTGAAGCTACGCACGGCACGGCTCCAAAATATGCCGGTCTTGATAAAGTAAATCCAAGTTCAGTGATTCTTTCAGGCGCGATGATGTTTGAATATTTCGGATGGACGGAAGCAAACGACCTCATCATTAAAGGGCTTGAAACTGCGTTTGGCAACAAGCGCGTTACCTATGATTTTCACCGCCTGATGGAGGGCGCTACGTTGCTGAAATGCTCGGAGTTCGGCACGGAAGTGATTAATAGTATGGGTTTGGTGGAAGCTTAAATCCGCCAATGCTTACTGACAGCGACAGGGCAACACGCATTTAAATTTTTCAGGCTGTTTTGCATAGCCGTTGGCTTCAGTCAACGGAATGAGGAAACAAAGAGAACGGGCTTTAGCCAAATTCTTCTTGATTTTGGCTAAAGCCCTTTTGTTTCGAGCATTTATATCCGTTGGCTGAAGCCAACGGCAATGGAAACCCTTGAATATCAATATGATTTAAATGCGTGTTGCGCTGCTACTTTTCTTTTTGATTCTGCTCGTTTTTCACAACGCGCGTTGCTTATTTTTGAACCAATGATTTCGCAACGCTCCGTCAGTCTTATTATGGAAACCGCTTCCATCACCGAAGTGGTGGGCGAATATGTAAAGCTGAAGAAACGCGGAGCGAATTATCTGGGGCTGTGCCCGTTTCACAACGAGAAAACGCCCTCGTTCACCGTGTCGGCTGCGAAAGGTTTTTATCATTGCTTCGGCTGCGGTAAGGGCGGCAACGCGGTGAATTTTCTGATGGAACACGACCATTTTTCCTACCCGGAAGCACTCCGGCATCTCGCGGAAAAATATCATATCGAAATTGAGGAAACGAAAACGGAAAAGCCCGAAGACCGCGCGGAAGAAAACCTGAAAGAGAGCATTCTCATTGCAAACGGCTTTGCGCAAAATTTTTATGCGGAAACATTATTAAATACCGAAGAGGGCATTGCCATCGGCATCAGCTATTTCAAAGAAAGAGGATTCAGGGAAGACACGCTGAAAAAATTCCAGCTTGGATTTTCCCCCAATGCAGAAGCGGCTTTTTACAAAGAAGCGATTGCAAAAGGCTACAACGAAGAAATACTCGCAGCCGCAGGATTAATCACCGAAAAAGACGGCAGGAAAAAAGATTTCTTCCGCGAGCGCGTGTTGTTTCCTATTCACAATTTTTCGGGAAAAGTAATCGGTTTTGGCGGACGCACACTCAAGAGCGATAAGAATATTCCGAAATATAAAAACTCGGCTCAAACTGCCGTGTATGACAAGAGCAAATCGCTCTATGGAATTTTCTTCGCAAAGAATACCATCCGCAAGCTCGATGAATGTATTCTTGTGGAAGGCTATACGGATGTGATTTCACTGAGTCAGGCGGGCATTGAAAATGTAGTTTCCTCGTCAGGCACTTCACTCACGACCGAACAGGCAAAGCTGATTAAGCGGCTCACCAACAACATCGTGCTACTTTACGATGGCGACCAGGCGGGATTGAAAGCTGCATTGCGCGGAATAGATATTTTGCTGGAAGAAGATTTGAATGTGCGCGTGGTGGCGCTGCCCGAGCCGGAAGACCCTGATTCATTCGTGAAAACAAATGGCGCAGCCGCCTTGCGGGAATACATCACAAAAAACGTCAGCGATTTTATTCTTTTCAAAACAAAACTGCTGCTGCGCGATGCGGGCAGCGACCCGTTTAAAAAAGCAGAAGTCATCAAAGACATCGTTGCTTCCATTTCGATTATTCCCGATGCAATTAAGCGCTCGGTGTTTCTCAAAGAATGCAGCAACCTGCTTTCCATAGATGAAAATGTTTTAATTAGCGAAACAAACAAACTCACGCGCTCGCGTTTTTCACGCGAGGCAAATGTGCCGAGGCGCGATGCGGAACTGATTAGCCCCAACCCTGAAATTGCGCAGGAGCAGCGCAAGGCTGATACTCAAAACACCTATGACATTCAGGAGCGCGACATCATCCGCCTGCTGTTGGAATATGGAACAACAAAAAAAGAAGGCGAGCAAACAAGCATTCTAATTCCTGCAGCAGAAATTGTGCAGGCAATCGTGCAGGACTTCAAAGACATTCCGCTGGAAAACGCAACATGCAATCTTATCCTGCATGAATTCACCGAAGCGCTGAACAAGAATGCGATGCCGGAAGAAATGCATTTCATTAATCACACGGATAAATCTGTCAGCGAGCTTGCGATTGATGTGCTGCTCTCGCCTTATGAAATCAGCCACAACTGGCTTGACAAGCATGGCATTGCAGTAGCAGATAAACGTTTTTATTATAGGCAAGATATTAAAAGTTCAATGTCGCGCTTCAAGTTGAAGCGGCTAAAAAAAATGGAAGGCGAATATCTTGAGCGCATCAAAACTTCGCAAGATGAAAAAGAAATTGCGAAGAACCAGTCCTTCATCAAGCGTCTGCGCGCCATGCGTATGGATTTAGCGAAAGACACGGGCACGGTGATTCCGGGTTAAATAAAAAGAGTTAGCGGCAACTCTTGACGACAGTGCTACCTTGAAACTAACTGCAAGAAATAAACGACAATAAGACATGATTCAATCAATAGAAACAGGAAGAAAAGAGGATGGCAACCGTTCAATAGCGGACAAAATAATCAAGCGACTACACGACATTGAAATGACCGTGGAGAACAATCACGGACGGTGGGCATGGGAGTTGTTACAAAACGCAAAGGACAGCGTTGCGGACAACGACAGAAAAGTTTCAGTAGAAATAGAATTGAGTAAGGACAGTGTCGTTTTTTAGACATAATGGAACACACTTTACGGAGAAAGATATTAGAGGGCTGATAAATCAGATTTCATCCAAAGAAGTTGAAGAAGGACAGGTCAGGTTTGCCGAAAACTCCAATCTTCCCCGACTTGCAAGTGGATTTGAGCGAGGTATTCAAAAATTTAGGCGAATAATTTTTTTTCGGCACGAGTAAAAAATATCCGCATTTCAAATGCTTGTTTTTAAGAACGCGTGATTATTCATTTCCGTCAATTGCGTAGCAGTTCCTGTCCGAACTTCTTACTTTGGTACCCGAAAGCCTTTGTCGCATTGCGTCAGGGCGGCTTTCATTTCATCTCAAAAAATTCCTTTTTATGAAAAAAATGCTGTGGCTGCTGCCGCTGTTTTTCTGGTGCGGGTTGTTATTCGCCCAAACCCCTGCGCAAAGTTTTGTTATCGTGAACTCCGGCTCGGTGCGCAATATTCAGGCGTACATTGCCGCGCTCAATGGAAACGACATTGACAAGTACCGCCACATAGACCAGCGAACTACAATGCTTTTTCAGGAAGGCGTTGAAGTGAAACTGCTTTCTGCAACCGAAATGCAGGCGTTGGGATTGCCTGTTGACCTCAGTGCGGTAAATACCACAGCGGTTGACCGTATGCGTCATTCGCAATTCAAACTACATGAATCAGGAAGAATACTTGAATTAGTAACACCAGTAAAGAAAGGACAATGAGAACCACAACCCAACTCCGCAAATTATTTACGGCATGTATGCTTGGCGTATTCGCCATGCTGTCATTTACATCCAGCGCACAATGCCCGGATGCTACAATCACAATTGAAATTTTCACAGACAATTACCCCGAAGATATTAATTGGGAGTTGGTTGACCAGAATACCGGAGCGACTATCGGGGGAGATGACCTCTCTATCAGCGGAGCGCCCAATACGCTTTATACATGGAACTCCTGCGTGAGCGCAACCGGATGTTATGATTTTTATATCTTCGATTTATTTGGCGATGGCATTTGCTGCGCGGAGGGTTTTGGATATTACAACGTGTATTTCAATGGCGTACTTGAAGCTACAGGCGGCTCCTATCTTGATGGAGAAACAGTAGCAAGCATTGGCGGTTGCAGCGCAGGCGGATGTCCTGAAGGAACAATGGTGTTGCAGATTCAAACAGATAATTATCCAACGGAAACAGAATGGCAATTAATAGATACTACAACTGGCGCTATCGTAGCATCTGATGATTTGGCTGTGGGTGGAACAGCGAACACGCTTTATACTTGGAATATCTGTGTGAGCAACAACGGCTGTTATGAATTTATTATTTCTGATGGCGCAGGCGATGGCATCTGCTGCGGATTCGGAAACGGTTTTTACAATCTCACGCTCAATGGAAACATCATTAAAACAGGCGGCTCATTTGCTTTTTCTGAAACAACCAACTTCGGTTCATGCCAGTCATCGGGCGGATGCGGCACTTGTCAGTCAAGTACTCCTCCATTAAATGATGCGTGTTCTGGTGCTACAAATTTGGGTATCCTGAATGCTCCTTTTGCATGTCCGATCGGTTTAGGAAGTGCGCAAACATTCAGCGGCACTACGCTCTGTGCAACTGCTGAATTTCCATACGGCTACATTATTGGTTGTCAAACGGGCGGTGATATGTCTGCTCCTGCTGCTGATGTGTGGTATCGTTTCCAAATCACCGGAACTGAATTGCAGGTGCAGGTCAATAGCGCGATGCGTGGCGTAAGTGTTGGCTTGTGGCAAGATGCCGGCTCGGGATGCATCGGTTTAGTGGCAAGAAACTGCGCGGAAACAACATTGGGCGGAAACCTGAACACAACTTTTACTGCATTGAACCCCGGAATTTATTATTTGCAAATCAGCGGCTTGGATACGCTCGACCAGTGTGACTTCACACTTGCGCTCACGAATAATGAAGATTGCGATGCGTGTATTCAGCAAAACAATTTAACTGCTTCGCCTGCGCCTGTAAACGGACGCTTCCAAGCGGGAACGACAGTTACATTCACCTATACAATTATAGATTACAATCAAACTTCGGTAAACTGGATTCATGGCATTGTGCCGCGCTTTGGCGCAGGTTGGGATTTATCAACCTTGACAGGGCAAATTCCTCCACAATCTTGTGATGCTGACGGAAGCTGGGGTTGGTATAACCAAGTAATTACCGGAACTGCTTTCGGTGTTTCTGACGGTCCCGGATTCTTTTTTGAATCTTCTTTGGGATGCTCATTTATTTGTGACCCGAATAATCCGGGTGATAATTATGGCGATGAAGGCGTGAGTATTTTCTGTCCGCTTACATTCCAATGGACGATTACTACAACGGCATCTTGCCCTCCGGGACAAAACGGAGATGACCTCGGAATTGAAATTTTCAACTACGGTGATTCTGAAACAGGAAGCTGGACGCAGTTGGCTTGTCAAAGCGACCCGAACTATAATTTCTTCGCACGCCTTTTCTGCTGCGACAGCAGCGACATCACGGTGCAGAATATCAGTTGCAGCGGTGGCAACACCGGAAGCATCACTGTGCAGGGTAACGGCATTGCTCCGTATGATTATGAATTGTTAAATCAGAATGGAGTTGTTATTCAATCGTCATTGAGCGATGCAGACAATCACACCTTTGCAGGTTTGTCACCAGGAACATATACAGTGAGAACTTTAGACGAAAATAATTGCACGGATGTACAGGTAATTCAACTCACTTCAGGCGCACCCCTCCTTGTCATAGGCGTTGTAACAAATGTTTCCTGCAATGGCGGCAGCGATGGCGCAATTGATATTTCTGTTGCTGGCGGCAGTGCTCCCTACACCTATGATTGGAATGGCGTGAGCGGAGAAGACCGCACAAATCTGACTGCAGGTTCTTATACCGTTCAAGTATTTGATGTAAACCAATGCGCAGGCACAGCTACGTTTGTGGTGAGTGAACCCGCACCGATTGCAAACACAATCGTTCCCGTGCAGATTTGCGAAGGACAGAGCTATTTCGCAGGCGGCAGTTTCCAGACAGAATCAGGAACTTACTTTGATAACCTCGTTACTCCTGCCGGATGCGACAGTGTAGTTGAAACGCAACTCACAGTTTCATCTGTAATTCTTGCACAGGTGAATGTTTCCATCTGCGATGGTGAAAGCTATTTTGCCGGTGGTGCTGACCAAACAGAATCAGGACTGTACGATGACAGCTTACAAACTTCTGACGGTTGCGACAGCATCGTGGAAACACAACTGAATGTATTGCCAAATTCGTTTACACAACTTGCAGTTTCTATTTGCGATGGTCAGAGCTATTTCACAGGCGGTGACTTCCAAACAGAATCAGGAATTTATTTTGATATTTACACATCTGCAAATGGTTGTGACAGCACAGTGGAAACAACCCTTACGGTATTAGCAGGATTCATTGAAAATCAATCCGCATTTATCTGTGATGGCGACAGCCTTTTTGTAGGCGGTGCGTTCCAAACGGAGTCAGGAATTTATTTTGATTCGCTTCTTTCAACAGGCGGTTGCGACAGCGTGGTTATCACGGAACTTACTGTTGGAACTGTTGTGGTTGAAAACGCAACTGCTTCTATTTGCGCAGGCGACAGCTTGTTTGTAGGTGGCGCGTTCCAAACTGAATCAGGAATTTATGCGGATTCATTCCAGACTGCTTCCGGTTGCGACAGCGTGTTGCTTACTGAATTGACAGTGCTGTCAACAGCATCGGCAACAGTCGCTGTTTCCATTTGCGATGGTGAAAGTTTCTTTGTTGGCGGAGCAGACCAAACAACATCGGGAACTTACACAGACACTTATACTTCTGCAAATGGTTGCGAT
>JAWXCB010000037.1:0-29506 GCA_034440455.1 Chitinophagales bacterium | reverse complement strand
GCAATTGCTTACGAAAAAATCTGAAGAAGGCGCGGCATCCGGCTTAGGATGGATTGACGCTGAGACAGTGAAGTTTTCATTTCAGGATAATCAATTAAAAATACCCCACATGGGCTGGGATTATATCAAGGTGAACCATCCCAATCCGTTAATAGAGCAGGAAGGAAAGAAAAGATTTTATTTTGTTCACTCTTATTATGTGAAATGTAACGATGATAGAGATATACTGGCTACCGCAGATTATGGCTTTGAATTTACCTGCGCGGTGCATCGGGAAAATATATTCGGCACACAATTCCACCCGGAAAAGAGTCACAAGTTTGGAATGCATCTCTTAGAAAATTTCGCAAAACTCTAACCGGGCATGGCGCTGAAAAGAATTATGCCCTGTCTGCTGTATAACGGCAAGAGCCTTGTGAAAACAGTAAATTTTAAAAACCCAGCTTATATCGGAGATCCTGTTAACGCCATTAAAATTTACAATGAAAAAGAAGTGGATGAACTGGTGCTGCTTGACATCAACGCTACCCGCGAAAACAGGCGTATTGCCTATCACACCATCCGAACATTCGCCTCAGAATGTTTCATGCCTTTTTCTTACGGAGGTGGGGTGAAAACGATGGAAGATTTCAAACAGTTGTTTCAGGTGGGAGTAGAGAAAGTAATCGTGAACACTCTTTTATTTACAGACCCTCAATTAGTAACTAAAGCCGCAAAAACATTCGGAGCGCAAAGCATCATCGCATCTGTAGATGTGAAGACGAATTTTTGGGGCAAACAAAAAACTTTTTCCTATTCGGGACAAAAGACACAAGAGGATGTTTTATCTTTTTGCAGGTATTTAGAAAACGAAGTTGGGGTGGGCGAACTTTTGCTTACCTCCGTTGATAAAGAGGGAACTTGGGAGGGGTATGATTTTACCCTCGTAAAAGAAGTGGCAGCCCATGTATCTATTCCAATTATCGCTTGCGGTGGCGCTGGTCAAAAAGAACATTTGCAAAAAGCGCTTTATGAGGACAATGCGCAAGCAGCCGCTCTCGGCAGCATGGCAGTGTATCAAAAAAAGGGGATGGGCGTTTTGATTAATTTTCCTTCCAGAGAGCAGATTATCAACGAGTAATTATGATGCAAGCAGGAATAAAAGAAGAAAGAGTATTCTCTCTGTCAAATAACCAAAATATCCGGCTTTGTAGTCGCTGCATTTACAATGCAACGATTCCTTCCATCAGTTTTGATGACGAGGGCGTTTGCAATTACTGCCGCCAATATGATCAAATGCAGCAGGAATATCCCACAGGCGTGGAAGGGAAAAAGATATTAGATGCGTATGTCGCACAAATGAAAAAAGACGGGAAAGGGAAGGCGTATGACGTGGTGATAGGAATCAGCGGAGGATGCGACTCTTCCTATTTGCTGCATCTTGCAAAAAACGAATTTGGATTGCGCGTACTGGCGGCACACTTCGATAACACCTACAATTCAAGAATTGCGGTAGAAAATATCAGCATCATGCTGGATAAGCTGGGCATTGATTTATATACGCATGTGGTTGACAATAAAGAGTATCAAAGCATTTTCAAATCATTCTTTAAAGCCTCTGTACCGGAGATAGATACGCCTTCCGATCTTGCGCTTGCCACCGTGCATTATATGGCGGCATCGAAATACGGAATCAAACATATCTGGGAAGGTCATTCTTTCAGAACGGAAGGCATTTCCCCGCAAGGATGGTTTTACATGGATGCTCAATACATCAAAGCAATCCACGAACAGTTTGGTGACGGAAAAATCAAAACGCTTCCAATGCTTTGGATGTCGAAATGGCTGTGGTGGATGATTGCTAAAAAAATTAAAAAATTCAGACCGCTCTATTACATAGATTATGATAAGGAAGCCACAAAAAAATTTCTGGCGGATGAATACAAGTGGCAATGGTATGGCGGGCATCACATGGAAAACCGCACTGCATATTTCACCAATAATTATTACCTACCAAAAAAATTCAACATTGATTTGAGATACTCTGAGTTTTCCGCTCTTATCAGGTCAAAGCAAATGACGCAGGAAGAAGGCTTGAAAAAAATTAAAGAAGAAAAGCCTTTTGATAAGGGCATTTTAGATGAAATAAAAAGCAGGGTTGGATTTTCAGATATGGAATGGGAAGGCATCATGCAGTTGCCTCCTAAACATTTCACCGATTACAAAACATACAAGCAAACTTTTGAACGGCTGAGACCATTCTTTTATATCCTGTATAAAAGAGGATACGTCACCAAGAGTTTTTATGTCAAATTTTGCGAGCAAAAAACAATCAATCAGGTTTCAATGCTGAATAAATGATTGAATTTTCATTTCAATATATTAAGAATCAATTCGAGCAACTCCTTACAGGGGGGTATGAAATAATTACGTGTTGTGATTATTTAGATTACAAAAAAAGAGGCGCGCAAAACAAGGTGCTTGTAAACAGGGTTGATATTGACTTCTCTGTTAAAAAAACAGAACGATTAATTCATATTTTCAATGAACTTGGCATCAAAGCAAGCTTCTTTCTACGGCTGCATGCCCCTGAGTATAATCCGTTTTCATTTGAAAACTATCGGATTATCAAAAACCTTATTTCTACCGGTCATGAATTGGGATACCATTCCGAAGTAATTGATGAAGCGCACATTTGGAATGAAGATGCTGCCCGTTGCCTTATACGCGACATTGAAGTACTCAATCGAATTTATGGCATAAAAATAAAAGGAGTTGCCAGCCATGGCGGTATGACCGGATTAAATAACCTCGATTTCTGGAAAGATAAAGCCCCTGGCAATTTCGGATTATACTACGAGGCTTATGACAAGCAGCCTGAATTTAACTTATTTCATGAAAGTTTTTATGTGAGCGATTCTGAGTGGGTAAGATGGAAGTGTTATGACAAGGGAAAATTAATTTCCGGAGATACAAGAAGTTTAGCGGAGCATGCTGAAGACGGACATCGGATACTGCATTCCCTGATTCACCCAGACACATATTATGATCGGCATTTTTACGAATAAGATTTACCGTTGTTATGCCTTTTAGACTTAAAAATATATTAAGTAACATAACCGTCCCTTTTGAGGTTATTGGTAATATTAACAAGTCATTCAGTTCTATTGATCCTATTTTTGAAGCAACGGAGCATTCTCTCACATGGATACGGTCCGACATAGCTAATGCTACTCATTTAGTCGACATTACTAAATCTGAAATAATCATTTGCGATAAAAAAATTGTGCTGAGTAAGAAGCTCATTGGCAATAAAACATTGCTTCTTACAGAAAAACCCGAGATTTTATTTATAAGGATTGTGAAACATCTCTTTGGCAGGCAAATAAAAACAAAGCATCATATCCATACATCGGCTATTGTAAGCGAAAAAGCTAAATTAGGAGTAAATGTGTCTATAGGACCTTTCTGCATTATTGACGAATGCGAGATTGGAGATAATTCAGTTATTGAAGCAAACGCCCATATTCACGACCAAGTATTTATAGGCAAGAATGTAATTGTTAGTGAATTCTGTAATCTTGGTGGACAAGGATTCGGACATATTAAAAACGAGTTTGGCGAATTAGAAAACATGCTTCATATTGGAAAAGTGATAATCGAAGATAACGTGGAAATTTTTCCTTATTGTAATGTGGATAGAGCCACTTTGTCTGAAACCAGGATTGGAGAAGGCTCAAAAATTGATCATTATTGCCATATAGGACATAATTCAAAAATTGGTAAACAAACGATTATTACTGCTCATGTTACTCTTTGTGGAGGCTGTTCAATAGGCAACCATTCATGGATTGGGGTTAATTCCGTGGTTAAGGATAAGGTGCGTGTAGGAAACTTTGTTACAATTGGAATGGGTTCAAATGTCACGAAGGACATTTCAGATAATGAAATGTGGGTAGGTAACCCGGCAAGACCATTTACCTCATATAAAAAATAAAATACACTATTTGATTAATCCTTAATTTAAATGTAACAATTAATGTTCTCTGAGAATTAACGATTCCCATTTATTTCATGAAGCAGAAATCAAAATACTCTATTCTAATTGGGTTAAGGGAAGTTGCGGGCTACTGCGATAATCTGAAAAAAGGGTTTGATAAAATTGGCGTAGAAGCTCATTTCCTTGATTTAGGAGGCAACGCTGCGTATAATCCTTCTAAGAATCCGGCATGGATTAACCTTTTTAATGCTGTTGGAAATAAATTAGGCGTTCACTTCAGTCATAGTTTTTTTTTAAGATTCATCTGGATGGTTTTTTTTCAAACTTTTTTTAGCGTACCCGCTTTTATTATTGCGCTGTGCAGATACAATGTTTTTATTTTTTGCGCCAACTCCTCTTTTTTTTATTATCTCGAACTGCCTGTTTTAAAAATGTTTAGAAAGAAAATAATCTATGTTTTTCTTGGTTCGGATTCCAGACCCCTCTACATAAGCGGAGGCATAATCAGTGATGTTGGAAAAATTAAGTATTATGCTTTATTAACATGGCTGCAAAAACGTGTTGTAACGATAATTGAATATTTCGCGGATGCGTGCGTCAATCATCCTCCGCAGTCGTACTTTCATGAAAAAAAAGTCATCTCCTTACTTTGCATGGGACTCCCTGTTAATATCGCAGGCTCCGATGCCCGAAAAATTCAACAAAACGAAACAAATAGTATAAATATACTTCATGCTCCTTCAAAATCAAGCGTCAAAGGAAGCTCAATATTTCGAAATATAATTGAAAAATTAAAGGCTAAGGGCTATAACATTAACTATACCGAGGTTACAGGAGTGAGTAATGCAAAAGTTTTGCAGTTAATTCAAGAGTCTGATTTTGTTTTAGATGAATTATATTCTGATTCTCCCATGGCTGTGTTTGCTACTGAGGCTGCCTTTTTCGGAAAGCCGGCAGTAATAGGAAGTTATTACGTTACAAAAGTTCTTGGCGATGTTCCTGAAAAGTTTATACCCCCAAGCTGTTTTGTATTGCCAGAGAATATTGAAAGCGCAATAGAAAAAATGATTATTGATAAAGAGTATAGAACTAAACTTGGCGAGAAGGCGAAAGCATTTATTGATGAAAATTGGTTAGCAGAGCATGTTGCAGAAAATTATTTAAAAATACTTGACGGGAATATCCCGTCTACATGGTATTATGATCCCGCTGCTCTAAGCTATTTGCATGGAGCCGGCTTGCCTCAAGAACGTGCAAAGCAAAACATCCGTTTGTTTATTGAAAAGAGCGGCATAAAATCCCTCTGCCTCTCAGATAAGCCCGCGTTGGAAAAAGCCATGCGCGAGTTTGCTTATGCTCCCTAACTTGCAGGGATGAATTACAAAGGCGCTATAAAATATCTTGCCGCTGTCGCGCTTATCATCGTCATTGGAATTTTTCTCTATAAACAAGACGCTTTTAAGCAGTTGAGCAATGTTTCGCTCGAAGGATACTTGTTTACGATTTTACTCCTGTTCTTTGCTTACCTGCTCGGAGGTATTCAGATTTCTTATTTGCTCCATCGCGAAACGAAAATAGCCCTTACTGCGGGGGATATTGCGCTGCTTCCTTGTTCGATAAATATGTTCGGCTATATCATTCCTACCAATGGAGGAATGTTGTATTCTGTGCTGTTTTTGAAAGCCAAATACCGGATTGATTTTGTAAAAACTTTATCGGTGGGGTTCGGGATGGTTTTTATATCGGTGATGCTAAACGGGTTGATAGGCTTGTTTTTCTGTTACATTGCTAAACTCAGAATCGAATTCTTTATCGCTTCCCTACTATTTCTTTTCAGCCCTTTCTTTGCGTTTGCTGTGGGAAAGTTGCTTTCAGTTTTAAATTTTAAGAAAGACACCTGGCTATTTCGTCTGAGAAATTTCGTGCAGGAAGCGCTTAGTCAGTCAGTGGCGCTTATCACGCAGGGGCATGTATTTTTTACGATTACATTTACCAGTTTAATTATTATCCTGCTCAATATCGGTGTCTATTACTGGATTAATGTAATGCTTGGAACAGGATTATCGTTTGCCGCAACATCGCTTACCATCGTGCTGTTGAATATTTCCTCATTAATCAGAATTGTACCCGGAAATCTGGGAGTGGAAGAATTGATTGCGTCCGGCATCTTCAGCCTTACCGGAAGCGACCCGATGACAGGCGCATTGGTAACATTATTTCTGCGCACAGTTAATTTAAGTCTCACAATTCCGCTGGGCATTCTGCACACGGCTATCAACTATCAAAAAATTGCCGAACCATTATTGCAATTGCGAAAAGGAAAGAAAATTGTTTAGGAGAGTTAGCATCTTCTCACTGAAGCGCCTTCCAGAATATATTTTTCGCCCGAACTGCTGCAAACAGCAACATTGCTTGCGTCAAAATAGAGGCGATGTCCCATTTTGCTCATCCATCCGATTTGTTTGCCTGGCACGCCTGCGATGAGGGCATAAGCGGGTACATCGCGATTCACCACCGCCCCTGCTGCAATGAAGCAATATTCACCCAGCGTGATGCCGCATACAATCGTTGCGTTTGCCCCGATGGTAGCGCCTTTTTTGATGAGGGTTTTTTTGTATTCCGACTTGCGCTCTACTCCGCTGCGCGGATTGATGACATTCGTTAATACCATCGAGGGACCAAGAAAAACATCATCTTCACAAACTACACCTTCATAGAGCGACACGTTGTTTTGAATTTTCGCATTGTCGCCAATCACCACATTGTTGGCTACAAACACGTTTTGCCCGAGGCTGCAATTTTTTCCTATCACCGCTTTTGGCATAATGTGGCAAAAGTGCCACACTTTGGTATTGTCGCCAATAGCACAGCCTTCATCTGCATACGCGGATGGATGGATGTAGATATTTGTTGATTGGCTCATTGGTTAAATAGTTGATTGGTTAATCAATTAATTGGCTGATTCGTTTGCGATTGCATTTCATCTCTTCTGCTTAATCGTTAAACTGATTCCAGATTAACCGATTAACTGAACACTTTCTTGAGGTCACGCTGTTCGTAGATACGCTCAATAATATCAACCACTTTTAAGCCTTCAAGCGCGTTGGTATCAATGGAGCTTTTCCCTTTAATGGTGTCAATTACGTTTTGAATCACGTAATGATGGTTTGCCGCGCTGCCTTTGTAGGGTCCGTAATCATTGGGCGGATTGGTCGCTTCCAGCGCGGGCATCTGGTAATCTTTGATATGGCAGTATTCGATTTCGTTCATGTATTGCCCGCCTACTTTGAGGCTGCCTTTTTCGCCTACCACGGTGATGCTGCTTTCCATGTTCTTATCCCAGCACGAAGTGGAAAAGTTGATGCACCCCAAACCTCCGTTTACAAATTCAAAACTCACTGTGCCGCTGTCTTCAAACTGCGTATTTTGTTTGTGGTTGAAATTGGCAAAGCGCGACTGGATATTTTTAATGTCGCCAAACACCCAATACATAATGTCAATAAAATGGCTGAATTGCGTGAAGAGCGTACCCCCGTCTTTAGCAAGTTCGCCTTTCCAGTCGCCCGGCTTGTAGTAGCGCTCATCGCGATTCCAATAGCAGTTGATTTGCACCATGTAGATTTTACCAAGCGCATCTTTTTCCACCACCGACTTGAGCCATTTTGAAGGCGGGCTATAGCGGTTTTGCTTCACCACAAATACATTCCGTGACACATGAAGCGATTTGAAAATGATTTGTTCGCAATCAGCCTTGGTGAGCGCCATCGGCTTTTCAATAATGACGTGATATTTGCTGTCAAGCGCCTGCACGGCAACCTGCGCATGCAAATTATTGGGTGTACATACACTGATCACCTGCGCGTCAATGTTATTTTTTTTCAGCGCATCAATATTTTCATACGCAGGAACTTTAAACAGTTGCTCCGCTTCTTTTTTCTTCGCATCATCTATATCAATAACTGCAACCAACTCGGCATCTTCATGACCGTTGATAATGGTTGCGTGGCGCTTGCCGATAGAGCCAAAACCAACAACAGCAAACCGAATTTTTTTCATCGTTTAAAGGGGGCAAATATAATGAAGACTTGCTTACTTGAGGTCTTTGTTTGACTCCATATCAAACCACATTGCAAATAATGTGAAAAGGGTAGAACTCATAAATGAAAAGAGCATTGTGAGTGTGTTTATGGGAGGAAGACTGCCTGTAGTAACAAGAAAATAGACCAGGCGTATGGATAACACAATGGTAAGCAGGAAAAAGAAAAAGCCCATGATGTAGAAGAAGATAAGCGGGTGAAAATCGCGGATGATATATTTCTCTTTCATACGCCAGAGAAATTTTTTCAGCAACAGGTAACTGATGGTGAAAACCACTTTTCGGATTTTAATTCCTGATTTCTCTCCAACATTATAAACGGGTTTAATGGGGATGTCCCGTACTTTCATATTAAAAACATTCAATCGCACCAATAAATCATTCGGCTGCCCGTAGCGGGTATACATTTGGTTCCAGTCAATGAGATGGAGCGCTTTTTTGTTGATGGCGGTATAGCCTGTTTGCGAATCAGCTATGTGCCAATAGCCGGAAGCGATTTTTGTGAGCAGCGAGAGCACACTGTTTCCA
The DNA here is from genome assembly GCA_034440455.1 of Chitinophagales bacterium. Lineage (GTDB taxonomy): Bacteria > Bacteroidota > Bacteroidia > Chitinophagales > CAIOSU01 > JAWXCB01. The sequence goes on along the minus strand of JAWXCB010000037.1, from coordinate 20,903 downwards.
AAATAGCGCGCCTTAGGAATTTTACGATAAGCTTCTCCGGTGAAAAGCCTGTTGCCCTTTGAATAATCTACTTCACCGTTTACCACCGGTTCAAGAATGGCAGGCAAGTCGGCAGGGTCCATCTGCCCATCGCCCGCCATCACCACGGCAACATCAATGTCATGGTCGCGCGACCAAACATATCCCGTTGCAATGGCTCCTCCCACTCCTCGGTTGATGTTATGATGAATGGGAACAATGCGCGGATTGCTAAGGGCAAGTTTTTCGATGACCTCACCGGTTTTATCTTTTGAACAGTCATTAATCACTACAATTTTATCAATAAACTCAGGAAGGTTTTCCGTCACCTTCATGATTTGGGTTTCCTCGTTGTAGGCGGGAACAACAACAGCTATTAATTTATTGTTTAACATCTGTTTAGCAAATGCAGGTGATGTGAATTTTCTGCGCGCCTAAGTTAAGAACATTCATTTCATCTTTTCGCTGATGAAAATGCCAAATCATCAATTCTTCTTAATCTCTTTCATAAAATTTATTTTTACAGGAAAATTTCCATTGAGCGCTATTCTATTAACAGGCTGCGCAGGCTTCATCGGTTCACATGTTGCGGAGCGGTTGCTGAACCAGAATTACAAGGTAATCGGCATTGATAATTTTGATGCTTTCTACAAAAATTCCATCAAAAGGAAAAACCTTGAGTATAGCCTTGCTCATCAAAATTTTCAATTTCATGAATTGGATATTACAGATGCGGAAGAGTTAAAAAAGATTGAAACTCCTGTGGATGCGGTGATTCATCTGGCGGCAAAAGCAGGCGTATTGCCTTCCATCAAAGACCCTGTAGGGTACACGCGCGTGAATATCAATGGCACGCAAAACATACTTGATTGGATATTGGAGCGAAAGGTAAAGAAATTAGTGTTTGCATCATCTTCATCGGTCTATGGCAACTCAAAGCAAATTCCCTTTAAAGAGTCGGTGACGATGGATATGCCGATTTCTCCCTACGCATACACAAAGCGTTCGTGCGAACTGCTGAATCATGTGTATCATCATCTTTATGGGATAGATATTCTGAACCTGCGTTTTTTCACCGTGTATGGACCAAGACAACGCCCGGATTTGGCAATTCACAAGTTTGTGGAACTTATCCAAAAAGGCGAGCCGGTTACGATGTATGGCGATGGCAGCACCGCGCGCGATTACACCTTTGTGGAAGATACGGTGTCGGGAGTTGTCAATGCGCTACAATATGTAATTCAAAACGAACAAGTGTTTGACACGGTGAATTTGGGCAATAACCAACCCGTTCCACTGAAGGAACTCATTGACACGCTGTATGAGTTGATGGGCGCTAAACCCAATATCAAAAAAATGCCGATGCAGCCGGGCGATGTAGATATCACTTACGCTGATATATCAAAGGCGCAATCGTTATTCAATTATCAGCCTAAGAAAAAATTCAAAGAAGGATTAAAGGACTTTATCGAATGGTATCAAGCTCAGGCTTGATATTATATCGCCTGCCGAGAAAATCAGGATTACTATCAGCTCTTCGCGCATGAATTATAAAACTGTAATAACCTGTCAGCGTAAGGGACTATGTCAAATTTTGCAGCATCAGTTTTCGCATAATCTGACATTTCAGAATAGCGTTTCGGAGCACTGATAAAATTTTTTATCGCATTCGCGAAAGCGTTTACATTTTCTTCTGTGATAAAAAAACCATTCTTGCCATTCTCAGCAATGTCGCGGTTGCCCTTTGCATCCAGCATTACGAAAGGCAATCCCGCTGCCATTGCTTCAACGATTGCCAGTCCGAATGCTTCGCTCCGCGCTGCATGAATATAAATGTCCGCTTTGTGGAGTTGTTCTTCAATTTGATTAACGCTTCCGAGCAGATTAACCTGTTCCTTTAAATCCCAATCAGAAATCGTTCCTTCAATATGCTTGCGGAAAGGTCCTTCGCCCAAAATATCCAATTGAACTTGTATGCCTTCGCTTTTCAATAACCGAACAACTTTCACCAAGAAAATCTGGTTCTTATTTTCATCAAGCCGACCAATGGTAATAAGTCTTAAAGGAATATGAAGTTGGTTGGGTTCTCTCTTGAAGAACCTGTTGTAGTCAATTGCATTATTTAAAATTTGCAACCTTCTCAAATCAGCAGGCAATACTTGTTTATAAAAGTCTTCAGCATGTTTTGAAATGACGATGAAATTATTTGAACATCTCCGGTATTGCGCAAGCAATAATTTTCTTTCAAGAAAATTTGTCAGTAGGGACTTATCCATTAATGTTCTCAACGAAAACTTTCGAAATTGCTCCATATTACTGTGCAGGTGCGAGACATACTTTATGCCCGGATGAATTACTTGTCGCGTCACCATTTCGGCTTCAAACAAATGTGAGTGGATGACATCCGGTTTAAACTTTTGTACAGCGATTGAATATGCTTCCAATTCAGCTAAAGGTTTCCCGAAAATTGACGGAACGAAGCGCGCTGGGATAACCCATCTTTCTATCTTTTCAGTTAAGTAAGAATAGTGATTCTCCGGTCTGAAATTGAGCAGAAGCACTTCCACGCCTCTCTTGACAAGTTCATTGCAGATGTCAATTAAAATGCGTTCAGCTCCTCCTTTTCTTAAATCCGGAATAACCTGTAAGACTTTCAAATTAAGTTGTCGGTTTTTAAGACGAATTGATTCTACAAATTTATGCAGATAAGCGGCTGTTGCTATTAGCTTAGGTATGAGATTTTCCTTCCTTCCACCGAATGAACAACGCGGTTAGCGGAAGCACTTTAAGGATTAAATAAAATTTTTCCTTTGCGCGGTGAGCGGGAAAGCGGAAAAATGCAAACACGAGGTTTGAAAGAGCTTTTCCGCGACTTTTATTTTCAATGTAATATTGAGCAATACGCAGATAAGCGTTTGATAAAACAGTTTTTCTTACTTCACCGGAAATGAAATATTCGTTGTCTTCCCGGATAATTCTTTTAAGATTTTCAAGACTGGCGAAATAGCTTTCTTCTCGCATTACGGTGCGCCCGCCATGCGCAACAAACACCACTGTGGCGGCATCATTGTGTATCAAAGGATATTCTTTCAATACGCGCACCCAAAGGTCAACGTCTTCGCCAACAGACACTTTAGGATTGAATTGATATTTTGTGAAAATAGCGTGATGTAGGCATGTGCGCGGGCTGCCCATCGTAGCAAGCACAACCCACTCCACATTATTCCTTGCTTCAATTTTTGGCTGAGGAAATGAGATGAGTTTGCCGTTGTTATCTTCAAGCGTGTTGCAATAGAAAACAGCAACAGGAAATTTGTGTTCTTGAATTTTTTGGTGAAATGATGCGAGATGCTCGGGCAAGTAATAATCATCGCTGTCAAGAAAACACACGTATTGCCCCTGCGCGTGAGCAATGCCATTATTCCGCGCAGCGCTTCGTTCCATGTTTTGTTGATAGATGTAGCGAATGCGCGGGTCTTGATATGCCGCAACTATTTCTTTCGTATTGTCAGTGGAGCCATCATCAACGATGATTAGTTCCCAAGAAGTAAATGTTTGTTTCAGGATGCTTTCAATAGGCAAATGCAACTGCGCAGCTCTGTTGTAAGTAGGAATGATTACAGAAAAAAATGCGCTATTAGGTTGTTGCAAAGGCATTACGCAGTGCTGTTAAGCAGCAATCTTTTTTGCCAGAAGAATAAAATTGTCTGCATAAACATGGTTCATGGTGATTTCAAATCCGTTTTTCTGAAGCGTGTCGGCTATTTCAGAAGCGTCTTCAAAATGATAGGTATGGTCATCATTACCCACAGCATATTTTTTGTAATAGCGGTAGCGGGCGATACGTTCTGGTAAAGTATCGGACATAATTCTTTCAAGTAATGGAGTGTATTGAGAACGCTGCGCTTTCGGTCTGTCTAAGTGACTGCTGATTACTAATAATCCCCCCGGCTTTAAAATTCGGTGCGCGTCTTGCACAAATTTCTTGTAATCTGCATAGTGGTCAATTGCCGAATAAGACAAAACCACATCTGCCAGTTCATTTTTTAAAGGCAAAAATTCCGCATGGGATAAGATATGCTTCATTTTTAACTTCAGCAGTTTTGGATATAATCGGATAAACTGGTCGTGCAGTTTTCTCAGATTCGGGTCGAGCAAATAATATTCAATCGTTTCCGGATAGCTGAACAGCGTGCAAAAGCAATGTCCGGTGCCGCCTCCTACATCTACCACCTTTGCGTTTTTCAGATTCGCCAAACCTGAATATTCCGCGAAGTAATTGATGGTGGGCATCGCATTAATCATCGTGTAAACGCTGAGCGATTTATGATAATTCAAGAACTGCAGATTCTGTCTTGCCCACTCTTTGTTTTCTTCAGTTGTAGAAGCTTTCAGATTAATTACCTTGTTATCAGTCTGAATTTCTTTTTTTGTTTCCTTGCAAATTATTTTTCCATTTACTATTTCCAAGCCTTGTTTTCCATACGGAGAAATAAGCTCTTCAAGATATTCTTCGGGCGCATAGCGCTGTTGGTCAAATAACTCCGCAGGCGCGTAAATGTTCCGCTCTGCTTCGCTCAATTTCAATTGCAGGGAAAGGAAATTTGACGTGTCAGATGATGATTGCATGAACGTGATTTGAAAAATTTAGGTGATTGCTCTCAAGAGCATAAAGTTATAAAAAGGAACTACAAGGCAGTATGGAATAGCGGGAAGTAATTTCTGGTTTTGCATGGAGAGAAAAGATGTTTGCGCAACAACGAAAAGTTTGATTGGATAATTGAACTGCGATAAACAAGAAGCTAAATGAAACTTCCCCCAAGGATTTCTCTAAACCTTCTTCTTTTCCTTCTTGCCGCCTGCGCCAAAGGTGATGTTGCGGTTGATGTTGAAGCCGATGTGAATTTCTTTATCCCACCAATGTCCGCTGTTGTTAGGGATGTAAAGTTGGTCAATCATTCCGCGCGAGTTGGTAATAGTAACTTGAAAAACGTGCCCGCCTGTTTCGATGTCAATGCCGAATCCCATTGAGCCGATATAGATTTCTCCATCTTCTTTTTTGGTGATGGGTTGAAAATATTCAAGGTTCAGTCCAATGCTGCGTGAAACAAGGTAGCGTAAGCCCGCGCCCACAGAAAAAATTCCATTCGGGTCATTTGCTGTGGGCGTAAGGTTGCGATGCAGATAGGAAGGCATCACCTGAAAGGAAAAGTTTTTCGTGAACTTACGCGCGAGCATCAGTTGGTAAGCATAGCTGATGCGATGAATCACTTCCACTTCTGGCGGTTGTTCTTTTGAGACGAAAGCCATGTTGGCGTATCCTGCCAGCGTAAAGGGAATTTTTTTCGCGCCTTTGCTCTGGCGCATAAATTTTACGCGGGTAGTTAAATCTACTGTGCCGCCTACGCTGCTGCGCCCGATGCCTACGTTCCACCAGTCATAAATGCCGTATTCCAAGCCGATGCGCATGTCGGCATCATCAATGCCGAAGAATTCGCGCCAGCCGGAATTCACGCTGCCAAAGCGATGCGCGATAACAAATTGGAGGTTTTTCTTTGCGGTGAGTTCGGTAGAATAGCCGTTGATAATGCGCGTGGCTTTGAACGTATTGATGACACGTTCCGTTTGTTGCGGTTCTTTTTTCTCTTCTTCTTCCAACAGTTTTAATAAATCATCCTGCGCTTGTGTTACAGAAAACAGGCAGAGGAGCAAAGCAAGAGAGAAATATTTTTTCATGAAGGCTAAGAATTGAAAATTACTGTTTCATCGCTTCGTAGCTGATGTCAACATGAATGTCAATCGTTTTTGCGATGTTGTCTTTTACGCCACCGGGAATTTTAATTTGATAATCCGCAACGGCAACCTGAAAGAGGGATGTGGCGGAAACCTTGCCGGCTTTCACGTTTATCGTTCCGTTTGCCTTTACCGGCTGCTCCACTCCGTGCATATTCAGTTTGCCTTCTACGATTACGTTGTAAGAGCCGTCATTCGTGAAATCTACTTTTTCAAGATTCCTGATTTTTCCCGTGAATGCCGATTGCGGATATTTTTCCGACTCCACATATTTTTCGTTGAAGTGCCTTTGCATTTCCGCGTTGGGAAATTGAAATCCGTTCATTGCCACTTTAAACACCAAATCACCGGTTTCAGGATTCAGAATACTGGTTGCCTGATAGTTATGTGCTTCAATGTTTTCGAGAAGCGCTGCCGAATAAAACCAGATGTGTCCGGTTTTTGTAAATTGCTTTTGCGCCTGCGCTGATAAAGCAGAAAAAGCAATCGCAAAAAAAAGAATGAGTATGTTTTTCATAAAAAAGTTTTTCCTGTAGTTTCAAATTGTATGCCTCAATTATTGGGATAGCCTTGCCGCACCCACGCTTCAATCCTTGCGATATTGCAATCAGAGAGTTTCGGGTCGTCTTCCGGCATGGGGGAACAATTAACTTCATGCATAATGGAGCAAAGTAGAATTCCATTTGAGGCATAATCCGCCAGCCCGCTGTGATTGTCCAGCACGTTGCCCTCGCTATAAATCAGGGCGTTTAATGCGCTGTGGCATTTATCGCAATATTCCGCAGTAATTGTGCGGATGTCGTTTGCATAACTTAACGTGAAAGTGGTGTCGCAAATCAGCGTTTGGCAGGTGTCGCAGTCGTCTTTTGTAAGCTCTTCCAAACTGGAATAGCGGCAGGAAGAAATGTAAACAAGCGCTGCAAAGAAACTGAGAGCTGAAATTATTTTACGCATACTAACTGAATGAAAAAGATGTAGTTTAGAACTTCAAACAAAAATAGCAATTATGAAAAGACTTCTACGCTTCGTAACAGTTTGCGCTGTCTTTGGTTTGGTTGCATCAGCAGTATTTTTTTATTTCATCACGCAGCAGCCTGAGAACAATTTCACAAAAAGTGTGATTGTGCCCTTAGTAAAACCCGTAGTTGGTTTTGTTTCCGGACTTTCTCCGCATACTAATGTGGATGAAACAAAAGCGGAAAAGCTGCTTACCACAGATAGTTTGCAGCAACTATTTAAGGAAAACGAACAAGAAGCGACAAAAAGTTACAACGGGAAAATCCTACAAGTCTCCGGCACGATTTCAAATATCGCCAGCCCTACGGACACAAATATCGTTGTGCTGCTTGCTATTGACAGCGACCCCATGAGCAACATCAGTTGCCAGATGGATCCGGCATTTAATGCGCGAATGAAAGGGCTATCAGAGGGAAGCATTGTTTCTATCAAAGGGATTTGCAATGGCGTTAAAAAAGACGACCTGCTGGGAAGCACGGATGTGCTGCTGAATCGCTGTGTAATTATTGAAACTGAAAAGTAAAAAACTGAATCGCTATGATGTCCATGAAGTGTAAGTATGCGTTCAAAGCGCTGATTGAGTTGGGAAAGCATTATCAGGAGGGAACGTTGCAAACCGTTGAAATCGCCAACGCGCAAAACATTCCGAAGAAATTTTTGGAACAGATATTAATTGAGTTGAAAAAAGGCGGCTTTGCCAACAGCAAACAGGGAGCGGGAGGCGGATATTATCTGATGAAAGACCCATCTAAAATTTCGCTTTCAGATATTTACCGCATGTTTGAAGGCGCCATTGCCATGCTGCCCTGTGTATCGGAGAAATTCTACGAAACCTGCGATGATTGCGAAGATGAAAAAACCTGTGGATTGAAAGTGACGTTTGCTGTAATCCGCGACCAAACATACGAACTGCTCTCCAACCAAACCGTGCAAACCCTGCTCGATAACGAGAAAAAATTGAGACGCAAAAAATAAATTTCTACTTATCAGGTAGATTTTATAGATTAGCATCTTATTTTTACGTTTATGAATGCAATTGCAGCGGATATGAAATCTGTTTTAAAACTTTATGCGGGATTTTTTCTCGCTTTTGCTTCGGCAATCTTTGTGACTATGGTGGTTACGAAATTCTTTTTTGCCGACTATCACACGAGCGTAATCAGTTTTTTTAAAAGCCTTTACCATTCGCAATTTCTCGTGTATGTGCTTGTAGGGTTCGTAGCCCAGATGATTGATGGCGCGCTCGGCATGGCGTATGGCGTAAGTTCCACCACGTTCCTGATGAGTTTCGGAATCAGTCCTGCGGTGGCGAGCGCAAGCGTACATGTTGCGGAAGTTTTCACAACAGCAACATCGGGCATCTCGCATTGGCGGTTTGGCAACGTCAATAAAGAACTTTTTAAAAAACTGGCGATTCCCGGAGCGGTAGGCGCGGGGATAGGCGCGTATGTGCTTACCTCGTTTGATGGGAATGCCATTAAGCCCTACATAGCAGGCTACCTGATTATCATGGGCATTGTTATCATCGCGAAAACGACAAAAAAAATGGTGCAATTCACCGAGCCGAAACGTGTAAGTCTGCTCGCCTTGTTTGGCGGCTTTGCCGATGCTTCGGGTGGTGGCGGCTGGGGACCGATTGTCACTTCCACATTAATTGGCAGAGGCAATAATCCGAAACTCACGATAGGCACGGTGAACGCGGTTGAGTTTTTCGTTGCGCTCACCGCTTCAGGAATTTTTACTCTTTTTATCGGAATCAATACCTGGGATGTGATTTTAGGATTGATTGTTGGCGGAATGATTGCTGCACCGCTGGGCGCTTACATCACGCATAAAATCAACCTCAAATGGGCGATGATAGCCGTAGGCGTTTTTATCATCCTCCTCAGCGCAAGAACGATTATTTTTTCCTTGCTGAAATAATTAGTACATCTCTAAAAGCCTCTATCGCAAAACCCTCTCCAACTGGAGAGGGTAGGGTGAGGCAATAAAAAAGCGGGTTTTAGAGATGTCCATAAATTTTCAGGCAAAAAAATACCACGCGATTCCAGCCGCCACGCACACGCCTATCGTTTTCAGCATATCCCATTTCATGGCGAAGAAAACTACAAAAGCCAATACGGTAATCGCAAGCGAACCCCAATGAATGGTTGACCATTCGGGGATAAATAATCTGCCGATAGAAAAATTGATTTCGTTTACGGTGCCGAACAGCGTGTTGAGCGAAAACCAAATTCCGAGATTGAGAATTACGCCAACCACTGCCGATGTGATTCCCGATAATGCAGACGAAAGATTTTTGTTGCCGCGAAAATGCTCGATGTATGGCGCGCCAACAAAAATGTAAAGGAAACTCGGGATGAACGTCACCCACGTTACGATTACTGATGCGAGTATTCCTGCTGCAAGTGGGTCAAGCGTTCCCGCATTGCGATATGCGCCCATAAAGCCTACAAACTGCACCACCTGAATCAATGGTCCCGGTGTGGTTTCAGCCATGCCCAAGCCGTCAAGCATTTCACCCGGCTTCAGCCAACCATATACTTCCACTGCATGTTGTGCAATGTAAGCCAGCACAGAATACGCTCCGCCAAACGTGACCATTGCCGCCTGACTGAAAAACAAACTCTGCTGCACAAACACATTTCCTTTTCCGAATAGCAAAAACAAAATGCCAATCGGAATGAGCCACAACGCCAGCCAAAAGAATAGCGTTGTGATAGTTTTTGAAACAGTCGGTTTTTCAAAATGCAAGTGCGCGTCTTCGTCTACTTTGATTTGATGCCCCTTGATGACATAAAATTTCTCCGGGAAAATTTTTCCGCCAAAAAATCCAATCAACCCCGCAGTGAATATGATGAAAGGAAACTCGACATTGAAAAAGAAAATCGCGATGAATGAAAGAGCTGCCATCGCAACCATCACTTCATTCTTCAATGCCTTCTTTCCGATTTTAATCACCGCGCCCACCACAAGGGCAAGCACCGCAGGTTTTATTCCGAAGAAAATCGCCTGCACCAATTGCACTTCATAAAACACCGCATATAGAATACTCAGCGCAAGAATGGAGAGGAATCCCGGCAGCACGAACAAAGCTCCCGCAACAATGCCGCCTTTTGTTTTGTGCAGCAGCCAACCGATGTACGTTGCGAGTTGCTGCGCTTCCGGTCCGGGCAGCAACATGCAATAGTTCAGCGCGTGCAGAAATCGCCCTTCGCTCACCCACTTTTTTTCTTCCACCAAAAATTTGTGCATCACCGCAATTTGCCCTGCCGGTCCGCCAAAGCTGTAGAGCGCGACTTTCGTCCAAACTTTCAGGGCTTCTGAAAAGGGGATACGCATTTGAGGCGCGGGTTTAGATGCAAATGAAACATATTTACGCCACTATCAAACTCGACTTGTTTGGAAAAGCGCAGATTTAGCTTGCCTGCCGAAGTTGTAACGAAGGTGAAGCGCAGGTGGCGCGTACTGATTTCGTTTCTTTTGTGCTGCGCATTGGTAGCGAGGCTCGACAGGAGGGTAAGGGGATTTATGGGCAGGAATAAAAACAAAAATTCACAGCGTTAAAAGAAGGGTAAAATTCTGCAAATCACGCACGTACATTTAAATGCAACACAATCATTATTTTTAAACCACGATGAATACTTCCTCAAACATAAAAGAGTTGATTGCTGTTCTAATATTACTTAAATAAGTTCTAAATAATGTTCGCCCCCTCCAAACCATATAACCTCCTCCCCTTGCTTCCTCCCAACCGGAAGAAGATTGAAACTATTCCCGTGCTGAAGCAGGAAAGCAAGTCGGCTGTGGCATTGGCAGAGTTGAAAGTGCTGGCGAGAACACTCCCAAATCCAGATATTCTCATCAACAGCATCGTGCTCAAAGAAGCGAAGGCGAGTTCGGAAATTGAAAATGTAATCACCACACACGACAAACTCTATCAGGCGCTCACGCTCAAAAATGCGCAGGTGGATAATGACACCAAAGAAGTGCTGCGCTAAAGGGAGGCGCTGCTCATCGGTGAGAAGTTTATCAGGCAAAAAGGATTTCTTAACATCACCGGTATTGTGAAGGTGCAAAAGGAACTGGAGTAAAACGAAGCAGGAATCAGGAAGCTGCCCGGCACTGCGCTGAAGAATGACGCCACCGGGCAAATCATCTACACGCCACCCGATAATCCAGAAGCAATCCAGCGGCTGATGAAAAACTTTGACGAGTTCATCAACTCGCAAAATGATTTGCCCGTGCTCGTCAAGCTGGCAATTCAGCGCTACCAGTTTGAAAGCATTCACCCGTTTTATGACGGCAACGGGCGCACGGGGCGTATCGTGAACGTGCTGCACCTGATGCTGAACAACCTGCTCGATTCACCGATTTTGTATCTGAGTGGTTACATCATCAAACATAAACCGGCATACTATCGGCTTTTGCAGGAAGTGCGCGTGAAAGATAAATGGGAAGAATGAATCCTTTTCATACTCAGGGGAGTAGAGCAGACTTCGCTCGAAACGATTGATAAAAGCAAGCGCATCAACGCCCTGTTTAACCAAACGCTTGTGATTGCAAAAAAGAAATCCCCGCGCGTCTATTCCAAAGAATTGATTGAGCATTTGTTTGTGCATCCTTATACGAAAATTGAATATATATTGAGCGCTTTGCAAGTTGACAGGAAGACCGCCACTAAACATCTGAAAGAGATAAAGAAAGTTGGAATACTGAAATCGGAACAAAAGTGGAAAGAAGTAATTTACGTGAATACAAAACTCTATGAATTGCTTCGAAAATAATCCCCGCCCGCTAATCATGTCATGGGGAAATTCTATTGTATTTTACTCATGACAGAGTAGTCATGGGTAAACATTACCCATGATAATTTAGCCTTAATAAGTGCAAGTAGGAACCTGATTCCATAGTGTTTGTGAGGCGACTTCCTCAATCCACCACTAAAAACCGTTTCACATGGCTTTGTTTGCCGTCAAGGATGCGCAGCAGGTAAACACCGCTGGGGAGCGATGATGTATTGATGAGGAGTTTGGAATCTTGGTTCGGCATTAAATTTTCACTGAGCGCAATTTTTCCAAGCGCGTCAAACACGCTGTATTCAAATGTGCTATTCATTGCGGTTGAAAATTCAACTGTCAAATAATCGCTCGCAGGATTCGGATAGATGCGCTGAATAAAACTTACGTCCATATTTTCTGCCTCCATTTGTTCCTCGCTTGTACGAAATGCAGAACTGCCTAATTGCACAGCGAGATTATAGCATTGGGTTGTGTTATACACTCCGCTGTATCCGGACACCTGCACAAAGTAGGTGCCAAGCGAGCCGTTATTGTAAGTAATTGTTTCATTTCCTGTGCCTGTATTCACAGACTGGCGTAAGATTGTCCCGCTGGAACTGTAGAGCGCAAGATTATAATTTGCGGGAAGATTGGTAAGGGTGATGCTGATATTTCTTTTTGAAGAAGAATTTCCAAAGCGATACCAGTCAACATCGGTGGCTGCTGCGATTTGCGCCTGCACAGATAAACTTGAAGGTAATCGCGTTGCTGTTGCCATGCTCTGATTCGGTTCGTAAACATCAGCGCAACCCGAAGTTGCAGTTGAAAATAATGCGGCAGATGAATACGCGCTTGAGGATGCTCCGCATGTTGTTTTCACCTGATATTCATATTGTGTTCCCTGCGCCAACCCGTTGATGCTCCATAAGTTTGATGTTGTGTTTCCGATAACCCATAATGATGAAGCTGTTGCTTTAAACCTTACAGCGTATGCAGTTGCTCCGCTCACTGCGCTCCAATTCAACTTTGCCGTTGTTGTTGTGATATTTGACACGTATAATCCGGAAGGTATATTACATAACACAACCGGCACAAGCGCAGTGGCGCACCCGCTTGAACTTAACAAGCTATTGCGGAATCCACCTGTTGCAAACAAAGCTTGCATCCGCGCTTTTTGTCCCAGCGTAAACAAATTCATACACGCATCGTTCGAATAATCCATGTAGTTCATGAACATGTCGCCATTCGCACCATTGCTGCAACTACTCACAGGAAAACCGGGACATCCATAGTTTTCATCCGCCTGATTTGGAGTATCTGACACCAAGTCAGAGCCAGTGCATGCAGTAGCGTCATCACCCCAAATATGTCTGAGATTTAACCAATGCCCAATTTCGTGTGTTGCCGTTCTACCCAGATTAAAGGGAAAGGTAGCAGTGCCGGTAGTTCCAAAAGCTTGGTAGTCAATCACAACACCGTCCGTTGTCAGGTTCCCTCCCGGGAATTGTGCGTGACCGATGATGCCGCTTAAATCACACCCCCAGATATTTAAATACCTGTCAGCGGGCCAAGCATCTTTTCCTCCTGTTGAATTGAATTTCACATTGTTATTTGAGGTGAATGTAGTTGTTGCCGTGTAGGTTCGCGTGATACCGGTTGTAGTTGCACCATTCGCATCAAGTGTGGCAAGGCAAAATTGTATTTCTGCATTTGCAGCAATACTTTGCCAGACAGAAGGAGTATTCACTGCATCCGTATTTGTTCTGCTAAAGTCTTTATTCAATGCCGTGATCTGTGACAGCACTTGCGCATCGCTGATATTTTCGGTGGTGGTATTGTAAACGATATGCACAACTACCGGAATGGTATAAATCGCTCTTGCTCCAGCGCCATGCGGATTTGCAGCAACCCACTGCTGGGTGAATTGCTCAATTTGTTCCATTCTATCAGAAAGCTGCTCGTCTTGTTGTAAAAGTTGTTGAAAGTTGTCCATTGTGCCGCAACTTCTTGTTTGTGCTTTTATGCTCAGGGAATACAAAAGAAATAATGCGCACGAAAAAATTGTGCTTGCTCGCTTCATGATTGCAGGTTTTCAGTGAGGAAAATAAATAGAAGCGAGGGGAGTGTGACGCAATTAATGGCAGAAAATCATGCGCGACAAGGTTTTCAGCACTTTATACATTTTTAATCAGGTAGAAGTAACATCCCTTTTTAAAATCATCACCTTCGCAAACTTCAGCATGATGCGCTTTTGCCCGATGCCGGGAAAGAAAATTGTGGCAACGCGGTTGTCTTCTTTTCCTTCTAATGAAACCACTTTGCCGATTCCGAATTTCTGATGCTCCACTTCCATTCCCGTTTGCAGCAATGCAGGATTATCCGGCTTGAAACTTCCTGATGGTGTGTATTCGGTTTTTGTGAACGTGAGTTTCTGTGATGAAATGTTTCGGGTTACTGTTTTCTCCTGTGGCGCATTGAAATTGAAACGGTTCGTTTGTTTCTGCCCGGAGTAAAAATCATTCGAGGGTTGTTCGTCCCACTTGCTGCCGACATACTCTACGTTTTCTTTTGGCAACTCATCCACGAAACGGCTCGGCTCACAATAAATCAAATTGCCATAGCGATAACGCGACTTCGCATAAGTCAATGTCAATTTAGATTTTGCGCGTGTCACCGCCACATAAAACAATCTTCTTTCTTCCTCCAACTCTTCGCGCGTATTCATTGCCATCGCGGAGGGGAAAAGATTTTCTTCTAAGCCGCCAACATAAACGCACTCAAACTCCAAACCCTTTGCCGCGTGAATGGTCATCAACTTCACGCTGTCCGATAGGTTTTTATCTCCGTCCTGGTCAGTAAGCAACATGACTTGCTGCAAATACGAACCAAGACTTTTATCCGGCACGGGTTGTTCGCTGTTTGTTTCATCCTGCTCGGTAAATTCTTTGATGGAGTTGAGCAACTCCTGGATATTTTCATAACGACTCACTCCTTCAGGAGTTTGGTCGTTATAAAGTTCTTTCAAAATTCCTGTTGAGCGCGCAATGTGCAGCGCGAGGTCATACGCATTGCGCGTATCAAGCATCGCAGTGAAGCTGCGTACCATAATGATGAACTCTCTGATTTTATCGGTAGCTGCACCGAAGTTGAAATGCTCTAAGTTTTCAAATACCTGCCACAGCGAAATACTGTTTTCATTTGCAATAACAGTCGCTTTTTCCAATGAGGTTTTTCCGATTCCGCGCAGCGGATAATTAATCACTCTGCGCAACGCTTCTTCATCATTCTGATTGACGGAAAGTTTCAGGTATGCCAGCACATCTTTAATTTCCTTGCGCTGGTAAAATGATAAGCCGCCATAAATCCGGTAAGGAATATTCAGCCTGCGCAACGATTCTTCATACGCGCGTGACTGCGCATTCGTCCTGTACAGAATTGCAAACTCCTTGTTCTTGAAATGATAGCGCATCCGCATTTCATGGATGCTGTCCGCCACAATTCTGCCTTCGTCATTATCGCTCATCGCGCGAATCACCTTGGTGCGCTCGCCTTCCCCGTTTTCCGTCCAGATTTTTTTCGTCAACTGCATCTTGTTGTGCCCGATAACTTTATTGGCAATCTCCACAATGTGGCGCGTGCTGCGGTAGTTCTGCTCTAATTTGAAAATGCGCAGTTCGGGATAATCTTTTTCAAAGTTTAAAATGTTCTGAATGTTTGCCCCGCGAAACGAATAAATGCTCTGCGCATCATCACCCACCACCACAATGTTCTGGAACATATCTGCCAACTGTTTCGTGATGAGATACTGCGCATAGTTGGTATCCTGATACTCATCAATCATGATGTAGCGGAACTTTTGCTGATACTTATACAACACATCGGGAAACTTGGAGAGCAGCGTATTCATGTTGAACAGCAGGTCATCAAAATCCATCGCGCTTGATTGGAATAACCGCTTGTTGTAGGCGGCATAAATCTGCGCCACCTTGGGGATGCCGGCTGCTTCATCGGCAGAAGCCATGCTTGCATCCAGCGCATATTGCGCAGGCGAAATCAGCGCATTCTTTGCTGCCGAAATGCGGTAGTGCACATGGTTCGGCTTGTAGATTTTATCATTCAGCCCTTGTTCATTGATGATATTTTTCAGCAGGTTGCGCGAATCCTGCGTGTCGTAAATGGTGAAATTGGGAGAGTAGCCCAGTTTATCCGCTTCGATGCGGAGTACACGCGCAAAGATGGAGTGGAACGTGCCCATCCAGATGTTGCGCGCTTCGCTGCCCATAACATGGGAAATGCGTTCGCGCATTTCAGCGGCAGCCTTATTGGTAAACGTGAGCGAAAGAATGTTAAACGGGTCAACACCATTTTGCATCAGGTAAGCAATGCGATAGGTAAGCACGCGCGTTTTCCCCGATCCGGGACCTGCAATAATCATTGCCGCGCCATCGGTGTGCTGCACGGCTTCTACCTGCGCGGGATTCAGTTCTTCCAGATAATTCATGGGAAAATATTAAACACGAAAAGCGTGTTTCAAAAGTAGCGGATTTTGAAAAGAGGAAAGAAGCGGTTGTTGGTTTAATTACCAACAATCGAACATGCAATCAATGCGTCATTGCGAGGAAATAAAAGCATCGCGTGTATGACATTGCCGAAGCAATCGGCAAATAGTAACTGCGTTGAGGATTGCTTCGCTCGCAATGAAGCTCTAAATTTTAACCGAATTTCAAAAACTGGCAGAGTATGCCGCCCATCAGCATCAGCGTAACGCACCAATAGCCCACGTTCACAAGAATATATTTAAAGCCCTTGCGCTCAAACAGCGCGTTAGTTCCAAGCACCGGCAACACGAATACGATGCCAGCAAGAAAACCGTGCAACATGCCATGCTTAAATGTGCGGAAGTTATTACCGTAAGCGCTGATGAAGGTAGTAAATGTCTGAAATGCCGCTGAGTTTGGGTCCTTTTCCTGAAAACCCGGCTCATCTGCGAGAATTGAAAACAGGTGTGTTTGGTGAATTACGTTTGTGGTGACTGCCGCTACAAGGAATACGCTCAACAAAAATGAAACGCCAAAAATCACCGGCATATTCGCGCCTTTGGCTTTTTCTTCGGTCATGCCGCTGGCTTCCATCCAGATGCCGCCAAACACTTTCGGGTTATACCAAATGAAACCTATAATCATTGGAACTAATGCCGCTCCAAGAACGGGGAGAATGATGTTTTGTAACATAGAAGGGGATTTTGTTATCCCAAATGTAAGGAATTGTTTCAAACATTAGAATTCAAACTTCTTTGCGCATACGTATCTGGTTTATAATAAAGCCAAGGCCCTAATTCCTAATTCCTAATTTTCCATTTCCTTTCATGCCCACCTCAATTCATATTCCATCAACTTCCTTACAGCGTATTGTAGTAATCGGTGGTGGCTTTGGAGGCATTGAATTCTGCAAAGCGATTGATTCGGAAAAATTTCAGGTGGTGCTGATTGATAAATACAACTACCACACGTTTCAGCCGCTGCTCTATCAAGTTGCTACTGCGGGGTTGGAGCCAAGTTCCATTGCAGGTCCGTTGCGCAAATTGTTTGAAGGGAAAAAGAATTTTTATTTCAGGATGGGGGAAGTAAATAAAATTCATCCTGAAAAAAATTGTATCACCACTTCCCTGGGCGACCTCACATATAATTATCTCGTGATTGCTACCGGCACGAAAGCAAGCTATTTCGGAAAGGAGGAGAATTATAAACACTCCTTTCCGCTGAAATATCTGCCTCATGCTTTAGACCTGCGGAATACAATCCTGCGGGGCATGGAAGAGGCTTTGCTTGTGGATGATCCGAAGGAAAAACAAAAGCTTCTGAACATCGTGATTGTTGGCGGTGGTCCTACGGGTGTGGAAGTGGCGGGCGCATTGAGCGAACTGCGCAAACATGTGCTCCCAAAAGATTACCCCGAACTGGATTTCAAGCTCATGCAGATATATCTCATTGAGGGAACCGACCGCCTGCTCGGAGCGATGACGCAAAAATCTTCGCAAGATGCTTTTGATGCGCTGCAAAAAATGAACATCCACATCAAGTTGAACAAGCTTGTGTTGCAACACGATGGCGAAGAAGCGACTTTGAGTGACGGAACAATAATTCCTTGCAAAATATTAGTGTGGGCTGCGGGCGTTACCGGCAGTTTGATAGAGGGTTTACCTTCCGAAGCCATCACGAAGAGCAATCGCTTTGTGGTGAATGAATTTCTGCAAGTAAAAGGTTCAAAAAATATTTTCGCCCTTGGCGACATCGCCTTTATGCAAACTCCGGGGAATGCTGATGGGCATCCGCAGCTTGCGCCTGTGGCGATTCAACAGGGCATTTTACTCGCAGAAAATTTGAATCGCAAGGGGAAACCTGTTTCATTTCACTATACGAATAAAGGCGTGATGGCAACCATCGGGCGCAATAAAGCAGTAGCCGACCTCTCGGGAAATATTCACTTCAAAGGGTTTATCGCTTGGATGATGTGGCTCGTAGTGCATATCCTGCTCATCATCGGATTTCGCAACCGACTTGTGATTCTGCTCAACTGGATTTGGAATTACCTCACCTACGACCGCAGCATCCGTTTGATTTTGAAGGCAAGAAAATGACGCTTGTTTGTAGTTTGTAGTTAATCGTTTGTCGTTTTCTTCGTCAGCGCTATTATCTTTAACATCAAATTTTTTCAAATGGCAGAGGTTATTCGTATGCCGCGCATGAGCGACACGATGGAAGAAGGCGTGATAGTGGCGTGGCACAAAAAAATTGGCGACACCGTGAAAACGGGCGAGTTGCTTGCTGAAATCGAAACAGATAAAGCCACGATGGATTTTGAAAGCCCCAATGGTGGCGTGTTGCTGCACATCGGTGCGGAAAAAGGAAAGCCTGTGCTTATTAATGCTATCCTCGCCATCGTAGGTGAAAAAGGTGAAGATGTTTCTGCATTCTTAAAACAAGAACCTGCCAAGCAACCTGAGAAAAAAGCTGAGCCTGCCGCAGCGCCTGCTGCTGTTGAAGCACAGCCTGTTGCATCTGTTGCTGTTGCCGCGCCACCAAGCTCCGAGCCCGATACTACCACTACCAACGGAAAAGTAAAAGCTTCTCCGCTTGCAAAACGTATTGCAAAAGAAAAAGGAATCAGCCTCACACAAGTAACCGGTACAGGTGATGAGGGCAGAATTGTGAAGCGCGATGTGGAAACCTTCAAGGGAACGCCTAATGCTCCTGCATTTCAGCCTGTTGTCGGAGAAGAAGGGTTCACCGACATTTCTCTCACACAGATGCGCAAGACGATTGCAAAACGCCTTGTCGCCAGCAAATTCACCGCCCCGCATTTCTATCTCACGATGGAAATCAACATGGACAAGGCGATGGATATGCGCAAAGATTTGAATGAGGCGCAGCCAGTGAAAGTATCATTCAATGATATGATTGTGAAAGCTGCTGCACTTGCTTTGCGCAAACATCCTGCTGTGAACGCTTCGTGGATGGAAGACCGCATCCGCCAGCAGCATCATATTCATATTGGTATTGCAGTAGCAGTGGAGCAAGGTTTGCTCGTGCCGGTTATCAAATTTGCCGATGCGAAATCGTTTCCGCAAATCGCAGAAGAAACAAATGCGCTCGCAGGAAAAGCAAAGGGCGGCACACTGAAACTCGATGAGATGCAGGGCAACACATTTACCATCTCCAATCTTGGAATGTTTGATATTGATGAATTTACCGCCATCATCAACTCGCCCGAAGCGTGCATCCTTGCCGTAGGAAAAATCAAAGAAACACCGGTCCTGAAAGACGGAGCTTTGAAAAACACGCACACCATGAAAGTAACCCTCTCCTGCGATCACCGTGTGGTGGATGGCGTAACGGGAGCACGTTTTCTCCAAACCTTCAAGCAATTTTTAGAGAGTCCGGTAAGGATGCTGATTTAGTCAGTATTGTTTGAAAGCCCTCTCATGTGCTTTCTTTATTTCGATTGCTAACGATTTTGGTTGTAACACTTTCATGTTGTCGCCAAAAGAAAGCAGTTCCATGAGCAGGTCATGGGTGATGCAGAGTTTCAGGCTGATCTGTAACTCTTCATCATTGTCAACCACAACTTGCTGTGTGTCGTGCAGAAGCAATGTCTTGATGTATTTGCGTTGAACGGGGTCGAATGACAGGATGATGTCCTGCGGTTCTTCGTCATTTGGGCTGATGATGCCGAAGCAGTAACGGTAACTCTGCTCAATGTTGTAATCGTCAGGATAGCGAAAAATTTTTTTGGTGATTTCAAGATTGGTGAGGCGGTCGAGGGCAAAGCTTTTGATGACGGCATCATTTCGGTCTTTTGCTATGATCTACCAGCGGCATCTGTATTCTTTCAGAGCGTATGGTTCGACAACGCGCTGAGTGATTTCTTCTTCCCAGAATTTCTGATAGGAAAATTTGATTTAAAATCTGTTCTTGATGGCGTGAAGCAAACCATACAGGTTTTCCGTGCCCTGCGGCTTACGTTTTTCTAAGTGAATGAAAGGAGTCAGGTCTTGTGCGAGATTCAATGAATTGAACATGTCGAATGCCTCCATCATCCTTTGGAAATTCATATTTTCTGATTCGCTTTGATAGATGAAATAGCCTTTGGCTGATTTTGAATACCGGATGTCAAAACCAAAAATGTTTCTGATCTCTTTGATGTCTCTTTGGAGGGTGCGGAGTGAAAAGCCGATGTTCAGACCATCATCAAGCATTTGCAGGTACTCCACGTGATTTTCGATATAATCCTGCAACTCCTTATAAGTGGAGTAGGGTTTTGCCTTCAGCTTTTTTTAAGATCTGTGAGTAGCGGGATTTGTAGCCGCGTTTAGACATTCAACTTATTTTAAGGATTTTGTTCTTCGTAACTAAACAATTCACCAATATTCAAAGTTGAATACCATTCTCCATAGATGTTGCAAAGTCGGGTTATAATAGCACTCAAATGATTTTTAATCATCTCCTTGTCACCTTCGTTTATTCTGGCAACATTCAAGTTGCAAATGCAACTCTGGTGAGTAAAAGGGAATGAAGATATTGAATAGGCGACAGATAGCCTAATCGTTTTCTTTCTCGGTGGTTGAGTTTGTCCTGCACGGCTTTCAATTCTTTCTCAGTAATATGTTCAAAGGATGTTTTTTTAGGAAAATATTGTCTGAGCAGCCTGTTGTAGTTTTCATTGGTTCCGCGCTCCCAACTGTGGTAAGGTGTGGCGAAATAATAATCAGCTTCCAGCACTTTTGCAATCTGTTGG
>JAWXCB010000036.1:0-60398 GCA_034440455.1 Chitinophagales bacterium | reverse complement strand
TTTTAACCTCTGAATCTGGCAGATTTTTATCCACTGCTTTTGCTATAAAGCCCAATGAAATCAATACTTGTTAATGTTTTTGAGGGACGACTAATTACTTCGCTTTGCCCGCGACCTTTGTCCAATTGTCGCGCAACGTAACCGTTCTGTTAAAAACTAATTTTTCTGTGGTAGCGTATTTTGTGTCCACACAGAAATAACCAACCCGCTCAAACTGAAATTTGTCGCCTGCTTTTGCTGAAGCAAGACTTGGTTCTAATTTCCCTGTAACAATTTTTAGAGAATCAGGATTGAGGAAATCCGTAAACTTAGAGCCATCTTTTTTTATCGGCTCAGGGTCGCTGAACAGGCGGTCATACAACCGCACTTCTGCATCAACAGCATGTTTCGCGCTTACCCAATGAATAGTGCTTTTCACCTTTCTGCCATCGGGCGAATTGCCACCTTTTGACGCAGGGTCATACGTGCAGCGCACTTCCGTAACATTGCTGTTTGCATCTTTCACTACGCTCACGCATTTCAAAAAGTAAGCATAGCGCAGCCGCACTTCCACACCGGGCGAAAGGCGGAAATATCCCTTCGGGGGATTTTCCATAAAGTCATCGCGCTCAATGTACAACTCGCGCGAGAACGACACCTTGCGCGTTCCCGCTGTTTCATCTTCGGGATTGTTCACGGCATCAAGCAATTCTTCCTGCCCTTCGGGATAATTTTCAATCACTACTTTCAGTGGGTCAAGCACGGCCATTGCGCGCAATGCGCGTTTATTCAAATCTTCACGAATGCTGAATTCCAATAAGGACACATCAATCAGATTGTCGCGTTTCGCCACGCCCACTCGTTCAGCAAAATTTCTAATTGACTCTGGCGTGTAGCCGCGTCTGCGAAAGCCGGAGATAGTAGGCATACGCGGGTCATCCCAGCCATCCACCAATTTTGTTTGCACAAGCTCAAGCAAGATGCGCTTGCTCATCACCGAATAAGTGAGGTTGAGTCGCGCGAACTCGCGCTGCTTAGGCGCATAGATGCCGAGGTTTTCAACAAACCAATCGTAGAGCGGGCGATGTGCTTCAAACTCAAGTGTGCAAATAGAATGTGTGATGCCTTCAATAGAATCTGATTGTCCGTGCGCCCAATCATACATCGGATAAACGCACCACTTATCGCCCGTGCGGTGATGCGATGCGTGGAGAATACGATAAAGCACCGGGTCGCGCATATTGATATTGGGCGAAGACATATCAACCTTTGCGCGCAATACTTTTGAGCCATCGGGAAACTCGCCATTTTTCATCCGCTCGAACAAATCCAGATTTTCAGCAACGCTGCGGTTGCGGAAAGGACTTTCTTTTCCCGGCTCGGTGAGCGTGCCGCGATGCTTGCGAATTTCATCCGCAGTTAAATCATCTACGTATGCTTTGCCATCATTAATGAGTTTGATTGCCCATTCATACAACTGGTCGAAATAATCAGAGGCATAATACAAACCACTCCACTCGAAGCCGAGCCAACGCACATCCGCCATGATGGAGTCAACATATTCCTGCTCTTCCTTAGTCGGGTTCGTGTCATCAAAACGCAGGTTGCACTTGCCATTGTATTTCTGCGCTAACCCGAAATTGAGGCAGATAGATTTCGCATGACCGATGTGCAGATAGCCATTCGGCTCAGGCGGAAAGCGCGTATGCACACGACCTTCATAAGTGTTGTTGCGCAAATCTTCCTCGATAATCTGTTCAAGAAAATTGAGCGATTTCTTTTCTTCGGTTTTATTTTCGGATTCCATTTTTCAGAGGGCAAAAATAGGGAAAGGTTGCTGATTTGGATTTTGACTATCATTGAAACCCCGACATGGAACTCATAGACACCCACGCACATCTTTATTCAAGCCAATTCCGTGATGACCTTAATAATGTAGTCAAACAGGCAAAAGAAGCAGGCGTTACGAAAGCATTCATGCCGAATGTGGACAGCGCCTCAATCTCAGACCTGCATAAACTTGCAGAACTCTATCCCGACTTTTGCATCCCGATGATGGGCTTGCATCCATGTTCTGTGAAGGCTGATTACAAGAGAGAGTTGGCAATTGTTGAGAAAAATCTGGGGGAAGGGAAATACATCGCGGTGGGCGAGATTGGCTTGGATTATTATTGGGACAAAACCTTTATTCAAGAGCAACAAGAGGCTTTCATCACACAAGTAAATTGGGCAAAAGAACTTAACCTGCCAATTGCCATTCACACCCGCGAATCATTTGATGACGCGGTGAAACTGTTACAGACTTTACAGGATGGGAATCTGCGTGGTGTTTTTCACTGCTTCACCGGAACGTATGAAGATGCCCAAAAAGTGATTGAACTCGGATTTTACATGGGCATCGGTGGAGTTGTTACTTTCAAAAATTCAGAGATAGCAAAGGCGATACAACAAATTGATTTGAAACACCTCGTGCTGGAAACAGACGCGCCTTATCTTGCGCCAACGCCTCATCGCGGAAAGCGCAATGAAAGCGCCTACATCAAACTTGTTGCTGAAAAAATAGCAGTTATTAAAAATCTTTCTTTTGAAGAAGTGGCTGCTGCGACCTCTGCCATCGCCCGAACGCTTTTCAAACCGTTGGATTAATCTTTATAACTTTGCCCCGTTCTTTTTGGAGAGATGTCCGAGTGGCCGAAGGAGCACGCCTGGAAAGTGTGTATACCCCAAAAGGGTATCGAGGGTTCGAATCCCTCTCTCTCCGCTCTCGCCTGCCGTAGCTTCAGCGAAGGCAGGTCATGCCACTCTCTTTGTGTCTTTTACACATAAACACTTCCCTGTTGGAAGAAACTGTTTACCCCTTTTATCCGTAAAGTCATTCTTGACTAATTTTAAAAAGTCGCATACATTGAGCAAAGCGAAGTTTTCGTGAATTGCGGAGTTTCCCATTAAAAACTTTCAACCTTTGTAAGGCGATACAGTTTACATGGCAAAAAAGAATTACTATAAGACGTTAGGAATTGAATCCGCTGCCACGCAGGATGAAGTCAAGGCAGCATACCGCAAGCTCGTGCGACAGTATCACCCTGATAAAAACTCAGGCAGGGAAGAATTTTTTAAGCAAATCCAAGAAGCATACGAAACACTTTCTGACGAGCGCAAGCGCGACACCTACGATGCCAAGCTCGCTTATGAAAACTACACCTCAGACCCGATTGAGTTAGCCAAATTCCTGCGCGACCAAAAAAATAAACCTAAAAAATATAAGCCACCCGTTGTAAAAGAGGAGCAGGAAAAAGAAGAGGTGGAGGAGGAGAAAAATCCGGTGTTTAATTCAACTGTTGCACTCATTGCAGGTATTGTATTACTTATTGCCGGGGCAAATGTGGTGATTCTGAAAGACCGCATTTTCTCCTCGAAACCTGAGCAGAAGGAAACTGCGAACTACAGCGAATACAAGTATGACGCTTCCAATCAAAAGCTGATGGATGAATACTTTCATCGCGCGATGAAATATTTCCATGAGAAGAACTACGAGTTCGCCCAGCTCTATTTCTCCAAAGCGTTTGAAGTAGCCCCCAATGAGCCAAAGCTCTTTTTCAACAGAGGGATTTGCAATTATGCTTTTAAGAATTTTTCTGCCGCGCTTGATGACCTGAACAAAACCATCGAACTGAATCCCACTTACAAAAATGCCTATTGGATTCGCGCCAAGCTGAAATACGACATGGATAATAATGAAAGCGCCATTACTGACTTCACGGAAGCCATCAAACTTGACCCAAAAAATGATTCACTCTATTTCAATCGCGGGCTTGCCTACTACTACATGAGTGATTTTGCATCAGCCGTGAATGATATTGACAAAGCGATTGAATTAAATCCCAACCAGCCGCAATATTATTTCGACCGCGGTGACGCAAAGGAAATGATGGGAGATGAAAGCGGCACCTGCAATGACTGGCAAAAGGCGAAAGACATGGGCTACTCCTCTCCTGAACTCAACAAAAAGCCCTGCCTGAGCGGGCTTGGCTCCTGAGCGAAATTTCTCCTCTTACGGATTTCCTTTCCTATTTTTATTAAAAATCTGAACATGCAAACCCTGAAAGGATATGTTGCGCTTATCGCTCTTGTAATTATTTTCAGCCAGTGTAAAAAAGAAGAAGCGATGGACTTCGAATCTGCTAAACGGGAGTTGAATCAGCAGCAAAACCCACCGAACTGCAAAGATTCCTTACCGCCTGTCGTAATGATGCACGGGTTTCTTGCTTCAGGCGATACGTACGCAAAGCATTTTATGCGTTTTACTTCAAACGGCTATTGTGGCAACCGCCTGTTTTCCTATGACTGGAATACGCTTGGTGGAGGTGGCGATGTGAACCTGCTGGACGATTTCATTGATGATGTGCTCTTGCAAACAGGAGCAACGCAGGTAAATCTGATGGGACATTCAGCAGGTGGCGGATTAGGCTACAGTTATTTAGAAGATGCCACGCGCGCTGCGAAAGTGGCGCAGTATGTCCATATCGGAAGCGGTGTACAGCCGGGACCTGCCGGTCCAAATGGGGAAGTTCCTACGTTGAATCTCTGGTCAGATGGCGATGAAGTGGTTGCAGGCGGTGACATTACCGGTGCAACAAACGTGATGCTATCAGGACAAGACCACTACCAGGTTGCTACCAGCGCAGAATCATTCCGCGCGATTTATAAATTTTTTAATAATGATGAAGAACCGCAAACACTCGACATCACACAGGAAGCGGTTCCTTGCGTGAGCGGAAAAGCATTGACCTTTGGCGAAAATAATCCTGTTGCAGGCGCCACCATTAATGTGTTTGAAGTGAATGCAGCCACGGGCGAGCGTATAGCATCATCGCCCGATACAACGCTGATTGCAAACGCTGGAGGTTTTTGGGGACCTATTGCGGTAAAGCTGAATTCCTATTATGAATTTGAGGTAACCACCACCACAGCGAGCGACAGAGTGGTGCATTACTACCGCGAGCCTTTCACCCGCACTGTTTCGTTAGTGTATTTGCGCACACTGCCCCCGGCTGGTTCACTCGCTGGGCTTATCCTTGCCTCACTTCCGAAAGATGATGACCAAACTGTTTTGGCAGTATTTTCTTCAAGCCAGGCAGTGATTGACGCGCGTGATGAACTAACAGTAAATGGGTTTGAACTTGCAACCAGTCAATATGCGCCAGCATCTGAAACTGCAATTGCTTTTTTCCTGTACGACAATGGCGACAGTCAGTCAAGCGGAAACTCAATCGCAACATTTAACGCATTTCCCTTCCTTGCAGGAGTGGATTTATTTTTCCCGACAAATCCTGCCGGCACTATCGCTCTCGAACTAAACGGCAGAACAATGAATGTGTGGAATTGGAAATCAGAAACCGAGGGAATCGTAGTGCCTGTTTTTGATTAAAAATCGTATTTGCCTTAACCTCTGAAAGCAATTATATTTGCACACGTTTCAAACGTAGTTCTTTAAGGATCGGTAGTTCAGTTGGTTAGAATGCTGCCCTGTCACGGCAGAGGTCGCGGGTTCGAGTCCCGTCCGATCCGCAAGTTTTCAGGATTTAATCCAGACCCCCGGTAGAAAATATCTATCGGGGTTTTTTATTGCCAAGACTTCAAATAATCATCCCCGCCCCTACCGTTTCATTTGTTCCCTCATCCACGATAATCAGGCTTCCTGTATTGCGGTTTCTGCGGTAAGAATCATAAAACAACGGCTGGGTAGTACGAATGGAAATACGTCCAATGTCATTCAGCCCGATGGTTAAATCCTGCTCGTTGCGGTGCAACGTGTTAATGTTGAGCTTGTATTTGATTTCTTTAATCACGCAGCGGGCTTCTTTTGAAGTATGCTTAAT
This sequence comes from Chitinophagales bacterium, assembly GCA_034440455.1. Taxonomy (GTDB): domain Bacteria; phylum Bacteroidota; class Bacteroidia; order Chitinophagales; family CAIOSU01; genus JAWXCB01. Next base: position 54,540 of record JAWXCB010000036.1, on the reverse strand, counting down.
GGCGTATTTTCCATTCAGTTGCAGCGGCTTTTCATTCAGCCAGCACACCATGATTTCAATATCCTGCCCGATTTCAGGCACGTTGCTTTCGCGCACAATCATGTCGCCACGGCTGATGTCAATATTATCTGCAAGACGCAGCGTAACTGACATAGGCGCGTATGCTTCTTCCAAACTTCCTTCAAACGTATCAATCGCCTGAATCGTAGTTGTAAATCCTGAAGGCAGCGCCATCACTTTGTCTCCAACTTTATATATGCCTCCGGCAATTCTTCCTGCATAACCTCTGTAATCATGATACTCCGTGCTTTGCGGACGAATCACATATTGCACCGGAAAGCGACAGTCAATATGATTGTGGTCGCTGGAAATGTGAATCGTTTCAAGCAAATACATCAGCGTGGGTCCTTCATACCAATCCATAGTTTTCGAGCGCGTCACCACGTTGTCACCTTTCAATGCGCTGATGGGAATGAAGCGCACATCCACCACATCAAGCTTTGCGGAGAAACCTTCAATCTGCTGACGGATTTTCTCAAAAGTCTCCTCGCTGTAATCCATCAAATCCATTTTATTGATGCACACGCAGATATGCGGAATCTTGAGCAGCGATGCGATGAACATGTGGCGGCACGTTTGCTCCACCATGCCATGTCGCGCATCAACAAGAATGAGCGCAAGGTTAGCTGTTGATGCGCCCGTCACCATGTTGCGTGTGTATTGAATGTGTCCGGGCGTATCGGCAATAATGAACTTGCGGTTGGGCGTGTGAAAATATCTGTATGCGACATCAATCGTGATGCCCTGCTCGCGTTCAGCGCGCAAGCCATCGGTGAGCAATGCGAGGTTCACATATTCCTCTCCGCGCTGCTCGCTGATTTTTTTGATGTTTTCATATTGGTCTTCAAAAATGGATTTGCTGTCATACAGCAATCTGCCGATGAGCGTGCTCTTTCCGTCATCCACGCTGCCTGCGGTGGTGAAGCGCAGCAATTCCATGTTCAGATATTGCTCTGTGTCAATCGTTGTGTGGTCTTTGTGTGCCATGATTTAGTTGTTGTTTCGTGTCATTGCGGACTTGTTCCGCAATCCTCTTTTTAAATGTGTGAGGCCGGAACGAGTCCGGCATGACAACCTGTTAAAAATATCCTTCTTTTTTTCTGTCTTCCATTGAAGTTTCGGAGCGTTTATCGTCAGCGCGTCCGCCACGCTCGGTAACGCGCGAAGCAGCAACTTCTTTGATAATATCATCAATGCTTGCAGCGGTTGAAAGCGTTGCTCCGGTACTTGTAGCATCTCCAATCGTGCGGAAGCGCACCACCATCTCCTCCACTTTTTCTTCTGGACGCAACTTCATGAAGTCCGTAATTCCAAGGATGATGCCGTTGCGCACGAAGCAATTTCTTTTGTGTGAAAAATACAGCGAAGGCATCTCGATATTTTCAATGCGGATGTATTGCCAGATGTCCAACTCCGTCCAGTTGCTCAGGGGAAACACACGAAACTGTTCCCCGATATTTTTTCTCCCGTTGAAAATGTTCCATAATTCCGGGCGCTGGTTCTTCGGGTCCCACTGACCGAACTCATCGCGGTGCGAAAAAAATCTTTCCTTCGCCCGCGCCTTTTCTTCATCGCGCCTTGCGCCACCGAGCGCGGCATCAAACTTGTGTTCCTCAATCGCATCAAGCAGCGTAGTCGTTTGCAGGCGGATGCGGCTTGCTTCGTAACCTGTTTCTTCTTTCACCCTGCCACCATCAATAGATTTCTGTACCGAAGCTATCAGCAGTTTCACACCGAGCTTCTTCACCAGCATATCACGGTAATCAAGCGTTTCATGGAAGTTGTGCCCCGTGTCAATGTGCATCAGCGGAAAGGGAATGCTCGCAGGAGCAAACGCTCTGCGTGCAAGGTGCGTAAGCACGATGGAATCTTTTCCACCGGAAAACAGCAGCACGGGATTTTGAAACGTAGCAGCTACTTCACGGATAATGAAAATAGATTCTGCTTCCAGTTCCTTCAAATGATTCATGTGATAGTTAACCATTGTTTTAGTTGCTCGTTGTTTGTTGCTCGTTGTTTGTTTTCTTAAGAATTAACAACGACCAACTATCAACTACTTTTAATTTTTGGTAAAATAAATTCCAATACCTTTTGCACCGATTGCTCAATATCAAGCAGGTCAGTCCGCACTTCCACATCCGGATATTCAGGCGACTCAAAGGGTGATTGAATACCCGTAAAATCTTTTATCTCTCCCTTTCGAGCCTTCTTATACAATCCCTTTACATCACGCTGCTCGCATACTTCGAGAGGCGCGTTCACATATACTTCAATAAAATCTTCCGTACTGATAATTGATTTTGCCAATTCACGCAGTTCATTTGTAGGACTTACAAAGCAATTAATTGTAACGATGCCACAGTTCACAAACAACTTTGATACTTCTGCTATCCTGCGGATATTTTCCCTTCGGTCATCTTCAGAAAATCCAAGATTGTTGTTAATGCCTGTGCGCACGTTATCGCCATCGAGCACCATCGTGGTGAAGCCCTTTTGCTGCAACGCATGTTCCAGTCCACTGGCGATGGTGGTCTTGCCCGAACCGGACAGCCCCGTGAACCAAATCACTTTTGCCTGCTGACGCAACTTGGCTTCCTTGTCGCTGCGCGACAGGAACCGGTGAAATGTAGGGTAAATATTCTCCGTACTCATAGAAAATGAAGGCGCAAAGATAATGGACGGGAAGCGGAGTGGGTAATGCGATTTTAGGGGGAGAAAAGATGAATTCCCTTAATCCTTTTCGCTCAGGATTTTTTCAATCTGTATTTTCAGTTCCGGTATTTTATGCCGCACGGCATTCCACACAATAGCATAATCTACTTCAGCATAATCATGGATAAACTTATCCCGCATTCCGGCAATCGCCTTCCACTCAATTTCTTTCCACTTTTATTTTATATCGGCAAGTATCCGTTTTGTGGCTTCGCCTATTATTTCCAGGCTCCTTACAATTCCTCTTTTCTTATTCTCATCGGCAATAAAGGATTGGAAAGAATCAACTTCCTTCATCGTAGCAACAACGTAGCTGCATTCATCCAGAATGTGTCTTAAATACTCAAGATAGTTTTCAGACATACTCCACCTCTTTCAAAATATACGGACCACTGTATTTGCTCAATCCGCCCGTAGTGACCACTTCCACTTTTTTACCGGCAAACAAATCATTGAGGTAAAAACAAATTCCCATAAAATTATCGAATGTCGTTTTCTCCTTTTCAAATTCAATCAGAATGTCAATATCGCTATCCTCCCGTTGTTCCCCGCGCACATACGAGCCAAACAAACCGATTTTGCTCACCCCGAATTTTTTGATGTCCGGCTTGCGTTGAATTATTTGGTTTACTATGTATTGCTTATTCAGCATATCCTTCATTTCCTCACTCAAAAATAGCTATCTCTTTCAAACTGCTTGTCAGCATGACACGACTCGCTGTTATTCAGCAGCGCTGTAATTGTTTATTCGACACACTGAACAACCGGAAGTACGCGCACAAAAACCTCATCGGTTCGTCTGTGCATAATTTTTTTTAGCATCACGGCATTCTTCTTTTTCAAGCGGTTACTTTTAACCAATCATCAACTCATTCATAATAACTGAAAATGAACAAAGCCTACTGGAATGAAATTGGAACGAATTACGAAGTAGAAATTTTCAGCGTTTTCAGCGAAGACCGCAGCGGAAGGCTGCTGGCGTTTTTTGAAAAACATGCCAACAAGCTGCATACTGCCATTGATTTCGGATGTGGAACAGGAAATGCGTTTGAATATCTCTCCCCGCGCTTTAAGAAAGTGCTGGCAATAGACTTTTCCGAAAATCTATTGGAAACCGCGCGTCTGCGTTCACGCCCGAATATTGAAATTGAACGGATGGACCTGACGAAGAGCGGACTATCAATACCGCAGGCGCATTTTGCATTTTGCTGCAATGTCGCCATGCTGGCTGACGTTGACAAAAACCGGGCAATCATTAAAAACGTCCATGACGGTTTGCGCCCGGGCGGCATCGCTCTTTTTGTGCTGCCCTCGCTTGAATCAGCGCTGTTCAAATCATGGATGACAACGGAATGGTTCAGAAAAGAAGGAGCGACATTTGAAGAAATCTCCGATGAACAGTGGGTGGATTACAAATACGGAATGAAAAGCGTGTTGCTGGGATTAGTTGCCATTGACGGTGTGGTGACGAAACATTATTTGCAACCTGAAATCATGCATCTGTTTGATTCTGCGGGATTACAAGTGACGGCAGTTGAAAAGCTGGAATACGCGTGGGACACGGAATTTGAATCACCTCCCGATTGGATGCAGGGAACTTACCCGTGGGATTGGATTGTGGAATGTAAACGGAAGAGTTAGTGATTAAGCAGTTGCGGCAAAGTACGCCATCAGCCCCATGCCCGTTTCAAGGGCGTTTTCATCAATATCAAATGTGGAAGTATGCACGGACGTGACAGGTTTGTTTTTCTTTCCTGTGCCGAGGCGGTAGAAACAAGCTGGAATATGTTGTGAATAAAAAGCGAAATCTTCCGAACCCATACGCATATCCATTTCAACAACATTTGCTTTGCCGACATATTTTTCAGCGGCAGCAATCATGTTTTGCGTGGTGCGCTCATCATTTTTCAAAAACGGATAGCTCTCTACAATTTTAAAATCGCAAGAGCCGCCCATCGAGTACACAAGGTTTTCAGCAAGATGCTTCATTTTAGCCTTCGCCTCATTGCGCCAGTTTTCATCAAACGTGCGAAAGGTGCCTTCAAGCTTCACTTCGTCAGGAATGATATTCGTTGCTCCATTTGCAATCACTTTTCCAAACGATAACACTGAAGGTATCAGCGGGCTGGCGTGGCGGCTCACGATTTGTTGCAGACTTACGATGAGTTGTGAAGCAATCAACACGGGGTCAATAAGATTCTGCGGTTGCGCAGCATGACCGCCTTTACCGCGCACCGTGATATAAATCTCATCGCTCGATGCCATGAACTTACCCACACGGAATCCGATTTTGCCGGTTTCCAATTCAGGCGTTACGTGTTGACCGAGAATAAAATCGGGCTTGGGATTTTTCAGCACGCCTTCTTTAATCATTATGGAAGCGCCTCCCGGAGCCTTTTCTTCTGCGGGCTGAAAAATAAATTTCACCGTTCCTTCAAATTCATTTCTGAGTTGCGAAAGAATTTTTGCCGTGCCGAGCAAGCTCGCCATGTGAACGTCATGCCCGCAGGCGTGCATCACTCCTTCATTTTTCGAACAATAACTCACTTTGTTTTTTTCAAGAATCGGCAACGCATCCATATCAGCGCGCAATGCGATGATTCTTTTCTTGGGATTTTTCCCCGCGAGCAAGCCCACCACTCCATGCTTTGCCATTCCTTTTTTGAAAGGGATGTTGAATTCTTTAAGCCGTACTGCGATGAACGTGGAAGTGTTCATCTCGTTAAAAGACAATTCAGGATGGGCGTGCAACTCGCGCCTGTACTGAATCACTTCAGAAAGGTGTTGCGCTGAAAACTTTTTGATTTGATGAATTACATCCTGCTGCATGTCGAATTGGTTCTGCGATAAATTTCAGCCCAAGCTTTGCCTTGTTGAAACCGCTTCTCTATGTTCACCTGCTCATTTTTCACTTCTTTATAAATAGGGCTTTCTTCGATGTTGGTGAAAATAAAATAATCAGTTTCTGCTTCTATCCCACTGCTGGCTGCAAAGGTATTGTCTTTTGAGAGATAGCCGGAAGCGGGATTAGTGAGGTTCACTACATTCAGGAAAGTGCCATAAATGTGGCAATCGCTAAGGTTGTTTGATTCAAAATAGCGAACAATGTCTTGCTGAATGCGGATGCCATCAGCAAAATTTAAATTGTCATCGCGTATATCCACGGGGTCATGCAGTTTACTATACATATTCCATCCGCAGGCGGCAACGAGCATTGCGATGATGAAATCACTTTTCATGGGAAGCACCTTCAACGAAGAAATAACATGCTCAGAAAAAATGACTGCGGTTAAAATAAAGAGGGGCAAAACACAAAGCAGGTAGCGGATGGAAAGAAAATTCAGCGAAGAAAAAGCGAGATAAATAATTCCAAACAACGAAGCGATGCCGATAAGCCTGCCTTTGATTTTGTTTTCTGAATACATCCTGAAAAAGAATTTGTGATAAATCAGCACGAGTAAAAAGGGAAGGATGAAATATTCCATCTGCTTTGGCATCTTCCAGAGTTCAAAAAATATTTTCGTGACTGCAAGAAAACAGAATGCAATGAGAATACGTTCGCGGAAGCGCAACGCTTTCCAGAATGTGATGGTGATGATGAGAAATCCGAGTGCGAGAGGTTCCCACGCATGCTTTTCAAAAACATATTGATGCGCTGCGTGAAACAGTTCTTTGAAATGCTTCCAGTCAAACTCGATGTAGGAAATATGTTCCGGATAAAAGAACCATCCGTGTTGCATTTTCTGAATGATGAAAAAAGAGGAAGCGAATAAAACCGGCAACACGACTATAATGATGTCCATCGCTAATTTTTTCAAGCTAAACTGCTGTTGTTTTCGCAAAGAAAGATGTTCAACTAAAATCCATACTCCAATGGCAAACAGAAAAATAATTCCTGGTTCTTTTGTGAGGAGCAGGCACGTAGCTGAAAAGACAAAGCCGATTTTATTTTCATTGAGATAAAATACAAGCGAGAGCAATATCCAAAGCGACACCATCACTTCGGGCAACAACAACCCTGATTGGGAGATAAAAACAGGTTGCAAACAAAGCAGGATTACAACCGAAAGACCCACGATTCCTGAAATTTTATTTCCCAAATAAAATAACACGGACAACAGCATGACAGAAACAAACAGCGCAAAGGCATGTGCAGATGTGATGGATGCGCCAAATATTTTTTGCCACGAAGCGGCAAGAAAATGAAACAGCAGTGGATGTCCCCGCGACAAATCAACAGGCATTGCATCGGGTAGCATACTGAGTTGATGATGATACAGATGACTAACAGCAGGCGCATATACCCATGCCTCATCCCAGAAATAAGGAAGCGGAAGATGCGGAAGTTTGAAAAAAATAAAGACACCGACAATCAGCAGAAATCCAACAAATGGGAGATACTTTTTCATTTCAAAAGAAAAAGAAGCCATCCGCAACGCAAGGATTACAACTCCGAAATTTTTATTTCATCGCGGATGATGAAAGCGCCATTGAAGCGCGGAAGAATTTCTTGCAAATCTTTGTAAGCCTCTAAGCGCGTGCGGTAGTTACCCACGCGTAGCTTGAAGTTGGGTGATTGGTAAATGATGTATTGCTTAATGTCCGAAAAATTTTGATAGAACTGCGATTTGGTTTGATACACATTATTCCGGTTGGAGCCTGCTGAGATTTGAATCCTGTATCCTTCAATACTTGCCTGCTTCTGCTTCACCTGCGCATAACGGCTGATAAGCGTCTCCACGCGAGAATCCTGAATGATTTCAATGTTGCCTTGGGCAATTACATTACTTGTAGTCAAAAGGAGAAGAAGAATAGTTCCTAAGATTGTCATAGAGTACATGAACCGATACCATTCAGTAAACGCATACACATGCGGACTCTGAAGTGATTTTTTCATTTCAAATGCCATTTACTAAGTTATAACATTAGGTTTAAGATAGCCCTGTAAATTTAATAGCAATTAAATTCTTGCTGATAATGATAGAGAGATAAAATTGCGCAGGAAGCAGAATCTAATAGAAGATTGAAGGGAAAGAGTTAATTTTTAGCACGTCTAAATAGCTTTAAATATTTCCCAGCAGATACATCTGCTCTAATGTAGGAGCCGCGCTGCCGCCTTTCTTCTCTAATGTTACTGCAAACGCTTGCGGGGCTTCCACCTCGCTCATTCTTTGCAAGGAATCAATCACATCGAAAACACCCATGTCAACAGGTTTGCCGTTTACAATAGCCCACAGTTGATATTGCTTGTCAGCCGGTGGTTTGGGCAGGTTGTTGACGGCAAGAAAAACTTCTTTTGTTTCTGCATTCCAATAAATTGAAGCGAGCGCGTCAGGCTGTTTCTCCACGCCTTTCATAATAATGGTTTTATTGAGTGGGTTGCTCAGAATTGCAAGGTCGTTTTCCTGTTGCGTGTAATTTGCTTTCAGCGTGTTGAATTCATTTGCCAAAACACTTTTCTCTGATTCCAGCGCAGCGATTTTTTGATTCGCATCATTCAACTTGTTAAATTGAAGCAGATTCATTGTTCCGCTCAGAACCAGCAGCGCGATGGATGCCGCTGCAAGCCAGCGCGAACTTCCGCTGCCAATCTCGCGCCTTGTATCCATCTCAATCACTTTTGCTCTGTTATTTTCTTTGCCTGAATCCAACTTGTCAATCTCGTTTAGAATCTTCTTCTTCAAATGAGCAGGCAATGTTTTTTGATGCGCCAAGGCATAGCTCTCCAGCGCATCTCGAACAGACGCTATCTCTTTCTTTATTTCTGGATGCTTTGCAGCCAATGCCTCCACCTCCTGTGCTTCATCGGACGAAGCAATGCCGAGCACGTAGCTTTCTATAATTCCTGACGCTATGTATTTTTCAATATCCACTTACGTGATGATTTCTCTTAGTTCTCGTATCGAAATCCTGACTTTGCTTTTCACAGTCCCCAGCGGCAAGCTCAATTTTTCCGCTACTTCCACATGCGTGTAGCCCTGAAAATAAATCAGGTCAATAATCTCTTTATTATCAGGCTTCAGCTTTTCCACGATTTCTTTCAGCCCGATATGGTCGGTGTTGAACGATTCTGTATCCTCATTTGCATATACGAGATTGCTCTCAGTTCGGAGTTCTTTTTTGAAATCTTTCGAGCGGATATGGTCAATGGCGGTATTGCGGGCGATATTGATCAGCCAGGTGAATAGCCTTCCCTTTGAAGCATCATACATTTCAGCGCTCTTCCAGATTTTCACGAATGCATCTTGCAGCACATCTTCCGCAGATTGTTCCGATTTTACAATTTTGAGGATAACGCCAAACAGGACTGGAGAATAATAGTCGTAGATGTTACTGATTGCCGTTTTATCTTTCGCTTTTAGCGAAGCAACTAATGTATCTTCATGGCGTGGCAGGTTATTCACAGGGGTTTCAGGATGGGCAAATGTAACGAGGATTTAGATTCTTCTGGCATAAGAAAAATTTTTAAATCTCTTTGAAATCTGAAATGTCCTCTGCATCGTATATCTGCCGTCCCTAAACTGCATGCACAAAAAGTGAAGTTGTTATAAAGATGTTAAGACAGTGTGAAATGAAAACTGCAAGCTTGCCGCTTCGTTTAATACAGTTGAAAAAGACAGTAAACAATGACCGACCTTGAATTGATAGAATCAGGAATCATCGAGTCCTACTGCTTAGGGCTTGCAACCGAAGAGGAACGGGCATTGGTAAACCGTTTTGCGCAGCGTGATCGTTCGGTGCGGATCGAAATTGATGCCGTGATAAATGCGCTTGCGCTCTATGCTTTGCAGCACACCCCTCCGCCTTCCTATATGAAGAAGCGGATTATGTCAGCAATCGAACAGGAGAATGTCCCCCCGTTGCTCACTGCGGATACTACGGTTGAAGAGTGGGTGAATTATATTCGCAAGCTGAATATTCAACCTCCTGATGAATACAAAAGCCTCATGATAATTGACCTTGCGGGCAATGCACAATGCCAGACTTTTGCCGCGTGGGCTCATGCAGGTGATGAGTTGCCGGAGGAAGTGCATCACGACCAGAATGAATATCTCTTCATTTGCAGCGGGGAATGCGTGATGACGATTGACGGCAAAAAAACAGCCTATAAGAAAGGCGGATTTATCGCCATTCCACCCGGCTTGAATCATTCAGCAGTTATCACCGGCAAGGAAACGATGCTCGTCATTGTGCAAAGACGGGCGGCTTAGCTGTATTTTCCCGCAAAATATTTTACTTCATTTCCTGATTGGAATTTGAATTTGCAGCGCAGCCCCTCTGCTTCGATGCACTCCTGATAAAATCGGGACAGGTGAGCATGGTGACATTTGCTCATACTCAAACACTACTCATTATTTCAAAAAATCCGAAACAAGAGCGACATTCGTATGTATCTGAAATTTTTTCACCCATGAAAAACTTTCTGCCCCTCTTCTGCTTCCTTTTCATTTTCAACTTTTCGTTTGCACATGAAACTATTCGCGGCAAAGTGATTGACAGCCAAACGGACAAACCGGTAATCGGAGCGTATGTGCTTGTGAAAAATTCATCGCTTGGAACAACAAGCGATGCTGACGGAAATTTTTCAATCAAGGTTGATTCCGCGGAGGTTACGCTCGTGGTTTCATTTATCGGGTTTGCCTCGCGTGAATATGTGATTACAAATTCAAATGATGAGATTACGATTGAAATCCGCGCCATCGAGTTGAATCTTGAACAAATCACCGTGAATGGAAACGATGCCTACAATCTGAAAACCCTCAGCAAGGTGGATGTCAATTTGCGCCCGGTCAATTCATCGCAGGATTTGCTGGGCATTGTTCCGGGATTATTTATTGCGCAACATGCGGGTGGCGGCAAAGCAGAGCAGATTTTTTTGCGCGGGTTCGATATTGACCATGGCACCGATATTCAAATCAACGTGGATGGAATGCCGGTGAACATGGTTTCTCACGCGCACGGACAAGGCTATGCCGACTTGCATTTCATGATTCCGGAATTGGTGCGCAACATTGATTTCGGAAAAGGACCTTACGATGCTGCGCATGGCGATTTCACCACCGCAGGTTATGTTGACTTCAATACTTACAACCGGCTTGACAAAAGCGAAATTCGGTTGGAAGGCGGGCGATACAATACGTTCCGGCTGCTCGGCTTGATGGATATTCTCGGAAAAACAAAAGCAGCGCAAGACCACAGCGCCTATACTGCTTTTGACTACAACATCACCGATGGTCCGTTTGAGAGCGAACAGAATTTCAGCCGCCTGAATTTTTTCACCAAGTATAATGGCATGTTGGGTAAAAATAATTTTACCGTGCTTGGTTCTTACTTCATCAGCAAATGGGACGCATCGGGGCAGGTTCCTTCCCGCGCTGTTGAAAGCGGCATGATTAATCGCTTTGGCGCGATTGACGATACGGAAGGCGGGGCAACCGACCGCACGAATGTGCTGATGAAAATTTCAAGCCCTGCGGGAGAAGCAATTGTCGAGAATCAGATTTATTTTACAAAGTATGACTTCAAACTTTACTCGAACTTCACCTTCTTTCTGGAGGACTCCATCAACGGTGACCAAATTCGCCAGAAGGAGAGCAGGAATATTTTCGGATACAACGGAAAGTACAAACTGGAAAATGATTTCGGGAAAGCCAAACTCAACACCACTGTTGGCACTGGGCTTCGCTATGACATCAGTGATGATAACGAATTGTCGCGCACTAAAAACCGCCAGGAAACGATTGAACCGCTTGCGCTTGGCGATGTGGATGAAACCAACCTTAACTTGTTTGTGAATGAGGAAATCATCATTGGGAAATTTCTCATCAACCCTGCCATCCGGTTAGACTATTTCAAATTTGAATACTTCAACCGGTTGAATCCGGAGTATGAAAGATTATCGGCTGACAAATTTTTCATCAGCCCCAAACTGAATATTTTGTTCAATGCAAATCGCTTCGTGCAGTTGTATCTGAAAACCGGCAGAGGCTTCCATTCGAATGACGCAAGAGTAGTTGTTTCTGAAACGGGAAGAGAAATTTTGCCAGCCGCCTATGGCGCTGATTTAGGAACATTATTTAAACCCCATAAGCGGTTGCTCTTCAATATTGCAGCATGGTATTTGTATCTCGAACAGGAGTTTGTTTATGTGGGTGATGGCGGCATTGTGGAGCCATCGGGCAAGACAAGGCGTGTTGGATTTGATGTTTCAGTGCGCTACCAGATTTTGGATTGGCTCTATGCAGATATGGATTTGAATTATGCGCATGGAAAGGCGCTTAATGAACCGCAAGGCGAGGATTACATCCCGCTTGCGCCCACGCTCACGAGCATCGGTGGACTCAGCGTGAAGCACAAGAGCGGCATTAATGGCAGCCTGCGCTATCGCTACATGAAAGACCGTCCTGCAAATGAAGTGAACAGCATTACCGCAGTAGGATACATTCTTTGCGACCTGCTCTTGAACTACACGCGTCCGAAATATGAGCTCAGCATCTCTATTGAAAATTTATTTAACAGTCAGTGGAATCAGGCGCAATTTGACACCGAATCAAGATTACAAGGTGAAGAAGAAGCCGTTTCCGAATTACACTTCACACCGGGAACTCCGCTATTCGTGAAGGGGAGTTTGTCCTATTTCTTCTGAAAGCAAGATTCCTTCATGATTTTCCATCAGGTAATATAAATTCTAACTCGTCCTTCTTATTTAATTCTGTTCCAGAAGTAAAAATGTGTGAATAATATAAACCTTTTTCTGAATTATATAACAGTCTGCACAGAAAACGTTTTCATCTTTGAGGCTTGCAAAGTGGAATGGCTGAAAACAGTTTTACAATCGAAGAAAAAATGTCAGACCGACATTTTCCCTCTATGCTTGCTGAAAATAATTTAAAAGCATGGGAGCATCTTTATGATAAATACGCGCCCGCCATGTACGGTATCATTTGCAACCTTACAGAGGATGAAGTGGTGGCAGAGGAGATTTTAACCGGAGCCTTCCTTCAAATAAAAGAAAAGAAAACTTTTTTGGAAAACGGTCATGCTCTCTGCATCTCCCTGTTGAGGCATACGCATAATTATGCATTACAGCAATTAAAGCGTCAGGGAATAAATCCCAAAGCAAGCAGCCTGTCAGAAACAGCAACGCTCATTAATCTCCTTTGCACCCGGCACGACTCGCTAAAAGAAGTTGCATTCATTTGCAACATCACAGAGGAAGATGCGAAAAAAAAACTGCGCCTTGAATTTTTAGAATTGCGTAACAAAAAAAGAAGTGAAGAAAATCATCTGCATACAGTATCCATTGAAAATAATTCATTCACCAATATTTTAAACAAGTTATAAACAAGTAACAATTTAAAAACCAAACAAATGAACAAATCAATTCTTCTTCCCGCCATCCTGCTTGCAGGAGCAGCAATGATGCAGAGCTGTAACACTTCTGCGCAAGAAAACAAAACGGGCATGGACGACAAAAGGTCTATGGACGATAAGTCAATGGATAATAAGATGTCTTCTGACAACAACAAAATAATGCCCGATTTAAAAAGCTGGCCCGAAGCATCCCGCATGGCAGCGCAGGAAATGATGGATAAATATGGCAACCCGGACGCGATGGGTGCTGAAGTGCTTGTATGGATGAATAAAGGACAATGGAAAAGCATCTACGTTACTAAGCAGGAAACAAAACACAGCTTCCCGATTGAACATACAGATATGCTGAAGCAAACCATCAGCTATAAAGTGTCACCTGATAAATATGATGAACTTGGAAAATTTGATGGCAGCGTCATCATTGACAGAACACAAGGTTTGTTAAGCGCGCGTTGCGATAAAGAAGCCAATAATATGTTAGCGTTAAACCTTGCCAACGATATTATTACTGGGAAAAAATCGGTGGATGAAGCCCGAAAAGCATTCGGTGAAATAGTAAAGGAAAAAATGAATGGAGGTAATCCAGAGTACATGCAAAAGCTCACCTTCCCGATACAAGGTAGCGCTGGCGACCCCGATATGAACACTACAGGTCTTTCAAAAGAAGATGCGATGAAAGGGTCTAAAGAGAATATGCAAGGCATGAAGACAGAAGAAATGAAAAAAGGGAAATAAGCAGAAAAAGCAAAGTGCAACCGCCAAGGAAAACGAAAATGAAACACTGGTTGTAACAAAAAGCAAATAATTCAAAATCACAGTAAATTTTTATTAACAATTAAAACTAAAATCAAATGAAAGCAAATCCAAAAGACCAACAGAGCCAAAAAACTCCCACAGGTCAACAACAGAATCAGGGTAGCCGGCAAAATCAAGGCAACCAAAAAAAAGCAGGCAACTCTTCTGAAAAACACAATGATGTTGAAGAAGAAGAGGAAACAATGCAGGAGCAAAACACATCAAAAACTTCTTCTGACCAGCAAAACCGTCAGGAAAGGAATCAAAGCAGCGGTCAGGAAAAAAGCCAGAGGTCAAGCCAAGGCTCAAAACCAAATCGTTAATTGAGCGATGAAATGAACGTGAGAAATTCCCGTAAGATTTTCTCAGTTCATTTGTTATTCGGAGAAATTATTTCAGCATGCCGCGCGTAAATAAAGAGCCGTTTGCGCGTATGCCGTCAGATGCTATCATCTGACGGAGGGAGTATCCGAACGCGTGAATATTTTTCTATCAAATAGAAACTCGGCAAGTAAAATAAATTTCAGAATGGTTCAAAAATTAAAAACAATATTATGAAAGACGAACACAATCAAAATATAGAAAAGTTTATTGCCATGGTGAAGGAAACGCGCATCTGCATGTTCATCACACTTGAAGGAAATAGTGAAAATTTATCAGGCAGGCCAATGAGCATCAATAAAATTGATGAGGATGGCGCCCTGTGGTTTTTTACGAAGGCATCATCGCATAAAGTAGATGCGCTGGAAGAAAGTCAAAAAGTAGCTGTCGCGATTGCCAGTGAAAACAGTAATAATTATTTAATGATTCATGGTTCAGGCGCTTTGCATCACGACAAAGCAAAAATGAAAGAATTGTGGAGTCCGGTTTTGAAAGCATGGTTTCCCCTTGGCTTAGACGACCCTGACATGACGCTTATTAAAGTAACGCCCGATGAAGTAAGTTATTGGGATGGCAGTTCAAGCAAAATGGTAGTTCTTTTTAACATGCTGAAAGCAATTGTTACCGGAAAGGAATATGCGGAAGGCGAGCATGGAAAAATTGCTTTATGAAAAAGTACAGCTGGATTTTTGTAGTGCGTTAGCTCAAAGCTCCCAAGCAAGTTTATTTCAAGTGAAGATACGAATGAGCATAGATTGTAGGGTAGAATAAATTTCAATGGAAAATCCTGAAAATGGAATATAACAAATTAACTTCTGAAGAAGAAAACGTCATTGTTCACAAAGGAACCGAACGGCCGGGCACCGGTGAATACAATGACAATAAGCAAGCAGGCACATACGTATGCCGCAGATGCAATACTCCACTCTATCGCTCTAATGATAAGTTTGATTCGCACTGCGGATGGCCCAGCTTTGATGATGAGATGAAAGGCACTGTAAAACATCTGACAGATGCCGATGGAAGCAGGATAGAAATAGTTTGCAATGCTTGTGATGCCCACTTGGGTCACGTGTTTAAGGGTGAACGATTTACCGCAAAAAACATCAGGCATTGCGTGAATTCCATCTCCCTGAAATTTATCCCTGCAACAACATGACAACAGCAGAAAAAACCGATAGGGCAATTTTTGCATCAGGATGTTTTTGGGGAACTGAATATTATTTTCAAAAAGTAAAGGGTGTGATTAAAACGACAGTGGGCTTCACTGGTGGAAATAAAGAAAACGCAACCTACCGGGACGTGTGTTCCGGCATCACAGGACATGCCGAAGCAGTGGAAGTAACTTTCGATCCTTCACTCACCTCGTATGAGGAACTTACTAAACTATTTTTTGAAACCCATAACCCAGCTCAAAAAAACAGGCAAGGACCTGATATTGGTTCGCAATACCGTTCAGCGGTCTTTTATAAGGATGATGAACAAAAAGAAGTTACTGAGCGATTAATCCAGACGTTAAGGGAGAAAGGGCATGAGGTGGTTACTGAAGTGGCAAAAGCCGGAGACTTTTGGGTAGCGGAGGACAAGCATCAGCAATATTATACCAAGGGTGGAGGTAATCCATATTGCCATAGCTACACTAAAAAGTTTTAATAAGACACCTCTTTTGGCAAAGCCTTTAAAAAACATTCCGTTAATTAAAACAATGGTATCCATTCGCTGCAAAATGGTGGTGAAGGCTGAGTTGGATAACCTCGAGTTACATTACGGTGTGCTGGAATTGGGTGAAGTGCAAATCAAGGAAAATATTACTGATAAACAACGCGCCAAGTTGAAGATCGCTTTATTAAAATCGGGGCTTGAGCTGACGGATGACCAAAAAGCGATGCTGATTGGAAAAATAAAAATATTATCGTTGAAATAGTACATTATTCAGACGAGTTGCCTAAAATAAAATACTCCGATTATCTTAGTTAGAAACTTACCTATAACTACAGCTCCTTGCCAACCTTTTTTCAGAAGTAACTGGTATTACGATGAACAGTACATTATCGGTCACAAAATTGAAAGGGACAAAGAATTGCTCTTATATAATGAACTCAATCTAGAGAAATAGCTTACAAGCGGAACTACAGCAGCGTGGCGCATTTATCCAACCAGTTCATGAAAGTTATGGGGTTCACGCTTACCTACTTCAAGCAACTCAAGCACAAGAGAAGCATCCCACCGGAAAATGTATGAATCATGTAACTTTTTTCCGGAATTGTGTAACGCTTTCTTTTATTATCAGGCTCATCTTTGTGGCGTAAAATTTTAATCACAAAAAAAAATTAAAACAATGTCAACAACAAAAACATTAGGCGGATTCCTGCTCGGAGCAGCAGTAGGCGCCACTCTCGGTGTGTTGTATGCGCCTGACAAGGGCAGCAACACCCGCAAAAACATCATCGGCAAAAAAGATGAGATGAAGGAAGAACTGGATTCCAAGATGGAGGAGGGAAAGAATTATGTGAAGGACAAATACCAGGAAGGAAAGGATTACGTGAAGGATAAGTATCAGGAAGGGAAGGACAAACTCAGTGATTTAACCGTAATGGGCAAGGAAAGAACCGATGGCGTTAAATCCGACTTTGATGACAGGAATAAAATAAAGAAGCCGGGTTACTCTCCGTCAATTTGATTTCTGATTCTCACAGTTGCTGTTTACATGGAAAAGAGAAGTCAATCCTTGATATCTCATTGAGCATGTAAGGTAATATGCGGAAACAAGAACTCAATTAGTAAAATCTGATACTGCTGCTGATATATATGTCAGCAGCAGTATTTTATTTTACAAGATCGCAATTTTCATCATCACCGCCTTCGTTGTACTCATCATTACCCAGCACTAGTTATACGCTCTCATTGGACAACAAACAAGAAATGCCGTTGCTGGGTATTTATTCGTGGTAGGCTTATTAGTTGAGATTCTCTACAATAGCCACTATAAATAGATAAGGCGAAGGCGACAAACGAGAATATTAAATCCTAGTCAATGACAATATAAATCACCTTATGCAAAATCTTTTCTCCAATCTATTACGGTTAGGAATCACCGTCAGCATATCCGACAGGGAAACATTCGTCAGCAAGGTTTCTGAGGTTATAGAAGGTTTTAATAAAGAGCCTGAAAAAGCCGGGAAATGGGCAAAGGCAATATTGGATTACTTAGAGGATACAAAATCAAATATCAATCTGGAAACCTCTATTAAAAGCGCGGTTTCCGATTCGGATTTTCCTGATAAAAGCAGAATTGATGAATTGACACAAGCTATCAAGAATCTGACTCAAGAATTACAGCAACAGAAAGAGAAGAAATAAGATGTTCGGAATATTCAAGGTACATTTCTATTATCTGCGCATCGTTCGCGGCATTTTCATCATGGGAACCATGATGAAGTTTTTTATTATCAATTGGTTGAGCGAGCACCGGCTTAAAGGATTAATCCCCGCCAAATACAAACGCTACGGACAAGTTATTCCCCAGCCTGAAAGATTAAGAAAAGAAATAGAAAAGCTGGGACCCACCTTTGTGAAATTCGGGCAAATTTTAGCCGACCGTCCTGATATCGTCTCTGAGCAATTGCGCGAGGAATTGAAAAAGCTGCAGTGCAGCGCGGAGCCGTGTGATGATGAGGTGGCTATAGAACTTATCGAAAAAGAGCTTGGAGGTCCCATCACCTCTTTTTTTGACGAGTTCGAGCCGAAATGTTTTGCCTCCGCTTCCATCGGGCAGGTGTACAAAGCCCGGCTCAAAGATGGAACGCCCGTCATTCTTAAAATTCAGCGCCCCGACATCGAGCCAAAAGTGAAGCTGGATATTTCACTGCTCAGGCTGCTCACCGAGCAATTGGTGAAAGAATATCCCGGGCTGACAGTAGTGGATATTGTCGGCTTCGTGAATGAATTCGGTGAAATCATGATGCAGGAAATGAATTACCAGTTGGAGGGCGCCAACGCCAAGCGCTTTGAGGAGATGTTCAGGCATACGGACTATTGCAAGATACCGCACGTGTACACGGAGCACACTACCCGCAGGCTGCTCGTGATGGAATATGTCAGCGGCAGCCATCCTGATAATGCCGAAGAATTAACCCGGCAGGGTTATGACCCTAAAGAGGTGGCTAAGAATGGCACACAGATTTTTTTGAAAATGATTTTCGAGCATGGGTTTTTTCATGGCGACCCGCACGGGGGGAATCTCTTTATCCAGCCCGGCAACCGCGTGGCGCTCATTGATTTTGGAATGGCAGGCATGCTGAAGCCGGCTCACATGAATTTTCTTGCCAATTTCTCCGTGGGCATCGCTACCAAAAATGCGGGCACTATCACGGACGGACTGCTTGACTTGTGCGATAAGAGATTTTATCGCGAACGGGAAAATCTTGAATTTGCAGTGCATGACCTGTTGCTGCGCTACAATGGATATACCTACGATACGATTCCCTTTTCTCAAATGCTGAATGAATGCGTGAACATCATGCTCAAGTTCAAGCTCAATCTTCCGAGCAGCATCTATTTATTGATAAAGACACTTGCTACTATTGAAAAGGTGGGTTATAACCTCGATAGCCACATATCCCTCGCAACCATGATACAGCCCTATGCAGAAGACCTGGTGAAAATAAAATACGCCCCAAAAGCAGTGGCGCATGAAATTTATGAAACCATGCAGGACTATGTGGCGCTCATCCGCGATTTTCCTAACGATGTCAGTGAGATTCTTTACAAGCTGAAGGAAGGCAGGCTCATTCACGATTTCGAATTGAAAGCCGATGCCTCCACCATGCGCATGTTATGGAATATCGGTAGAATAGTTGCATTGACCTTCCTCACCGGCTCGCTGCTTGCCGCTTCCATCGTTCTGAAAATCTGGGGACCGCCCACTTGGATTGCAGATGCGATGTTTGGCTTCTCTGCCTTTTTCACCGTGTGGGTGCTGATGCGGCTATTTTTCAAAATCAGGATGTAATTCTTCTCATAATGGGGAAATATTTTCCCCAATTACAAATAATAAAACTAAGCCATCCTCCGCTAAACTATTGCTGTCCATTCACTCATTCCTATTAGGTATGTTTCTTGACTGAGTGATTTGATGGCATCAAAAGCAGGTCTGGGATGGAAAGACTCCGGGCTTAAGGATTTCAATATTGGAGGGGACACTTACTATAATATGGGAATCATGTAACTCTTTTCCGGAATTGTGTAACGCTTTCCCATTGTATCATGCTCATCTTTGAAGCCTAATTTTTAATCACTATTTAAATAAAACACAATGCAAAAAACATTAAAAAGCATTAAACCCGCACAGAACGGCAACGGTACACCTAAAGCAACTGTATCAAACGGAATAAAAGCAAAACCGGATGCAGCACAAGGACTTCGCGAATTATTCGTGGATGAATTAAAAGATATCTATTGGGCGGAAAAAGAATTGACCAAAGCAATTCCCAAGATGATTAAAAATGCAACGGCTGATGACTTAGCAGAAGCACTCACCGGACATCTGGAAGTCACAAAAAAACATGTAACCCGCTTAGAAGAAGTTTTCTCATCTATTGGCGTAAAAGCCCAAGCTAAGAAATGCGAAGCAATGGCTGGTCTTACAAAAGAAGCTGAGGAAATAATGGAAGAAACAGAAGAAGGCGTAGTGCGTGATGCCGGAATTATTTTGGCAGGACAAAAAGTAGAGCATTACGAAATCGCAACTTACGGCACACTCTTCTCTTTCGCGAAAATATTAGGTGAAGACAAAGCCGCTTCTTTATTAGAGCAAACATTAAAAGAAGAAAAAGAGGCGGACAAAAAATTATCAGAAATTTCTGATTCAATCAACGTTGATGCTGCCGATGAAGAAAATGAAGAGGCAACAGAAACACCGGTTGCTGTTAGAAGAAAATGATTTCACAATCATCATAAATTTTTATTAACAATTAAAATCAAATTAAAATGAAGGAAAACAAAAACGACCAACAGAAACAAAAAAATCCTATAGGTCAACAACAGAATCAGGGTAGCCGTCAAAATCAAGGCAACCAAAGAAAAGAAGGCAATCCTTCTGAGCAGATTACTGCTGAAGAAGAAACAGAAGGTTCTCCTAAAGAGCGGAACCAATCAAATACTCCTGGTGACGGACAAAACCGGAGAAGTAATCAAGACAACGGCAACCCTTCCGAACAGATTACTGCCGAAGAAGAAGAAGAAGAAGAAGAAACAAATGGTTCTTTAAAAGAGCAGAACCAAGCGAAAGATCCTGATGGACACCTCCAAAATAAAAACAAAGGTTCTAACCAAGATGGAAATCAGGGCAAGCGAAAAAATGAAGCTAATTCTTCTTCAACAACGCTGACGGACGAAGAAGATGAAACAGAAGTTTCTTCCAAGGAGCAAGACCCGAAGATCGCTACCGATAAAAACCGTGATGGAAAAAATCAACAGAACAGCCAGAATAAAAGTCGAGGTTCCATCCAAGAGAGAAATCAAGGCAACAATCAAAATCGTTAGTCATAACCATATTAAAGTGAGAGAGTCCTGTAAGATTTTCTCACTTTAATTCTTATGTAAACACAAGATATAAAATGAATACGTCCACATCTGTACCCATTGACAGCAATATTACTTCAGGAGAGAATAAATCCTTTTGGATAGCATCTACTGCAACCATTGCTTTTTCAACACTCCAGCAAAATATTGAAACCGATATTTTAATTGTCGGAGGCGGCATAGCGGGATTAACCACAGCATACTGCCTGTTAAAAGCAGGTCGCAAAATAATATTGGTAGAAGACGGATATATCGGCAGCGGAGAAACAGGTCGCACCACGGCACATATTACGTGCGCTCTTGACGACCGTTATTTTGAACTCGAAAAAATATTCGGAAAAGAAAAAGCAATGCTTGCCGCCAACAGCCACATGGAAGCCATTCAGTGGATAGCCAATACCATCAAACAGGAAAACATTGATTGCAATTTTAAAAGAGTTCCCGGCTATTTATTTTTAAGCGGAAGCGATAAAAAAGAAACCCTCGAAAAAGAATATGCAGCAACCAAAAATGCAGGACTGCTCACTGAAATGGTGCCACAAGTTCCGGGTTTAGAATCAGAAGAAGGAAAATGGTGCATCAAATTTCCTGAACAGGGTCAGTTTCATATAATGAAATATCTTAAAGGTTTAGCAGATGCCATCATTGGCATGGGAGGAAATATTTACACCAAAACAAAAGCAGAAGACATTACCAAACAGGGAGCAAAAGCAAACGGATTTGAAATAAAAGCTCAACATATCGTAGTTGCTACCAATACACCCGTAAACGATTGGGTAGCCATGCACACTAAACAATGGGCTTATCGCACCTATGTGATTGCCGCCAAAATTCCTAAAGGAAAACTGCCCTACGCATTATGGTGGGACACCGGCAACCAAAAATCCAATTGGATCTGCGCTCCTTATCATTATGTACGCTTGGAAGAATACGATAGCAATTTCGACCTTTTAATTTCCGGAGGCGAAGACCACAAGGTGGGACAAGCGGATGATGAACATATTCCAGAAGAAGAAAGATATATCAAACTCATTGAATGGACTAAAATGAGATTTCCTGCAATGGAAAGCATAGAATATAAATGGTCGGGGCAGGTGATGGAGCCGATAGATTCAATGGCATTCATCGGCAAAAACCCAGGTAACGATAATATCTATATCATCACAGGCGATTCAGGAAACGGAATGACACACGGAACATTAGGCGGAATTATTTTAACCGACATCATCACCGAAAAAGAAAATCTCTGGCAAGACCTATACAGCCCTTCACGTATCACCCTAAAAACTGCCGGTGATTATTTGCACGAAGCGGGCAGCATGGTGGCGCAATATGTAGATTGGATAACTGCAAGCGATGTAAAAGAGGCGCATGATTTACTACCAGGACAAGGAGCAATAATTTCTTCAGGATTGAAAAAAATTGCCGCTTATCGCGATGCACAAAACAACCTGCACACCTGCACGGCAGTATGTCCCCACCTTGAGGGCATCTTACATTGGAATGCAGAAGAAAAATCATTCGATTGTCCGCTTCACGGTTCGCGGTTTACCACCGAAGGAAAGGTAATCAACGGTCCCGCCACATCCGATTTGAAGAAATTGGCGGTCAAAGAGGAATAGGAAACAAACAAAGCATAAAATAATTTTCCATAGAATGGCAAAAAAGAAAATTGAAAAAAGGGTTGCAAACGAAAAAGTAAACGATCTCCAATCCAACACGCAGCATGGCGATGAGCAAATGCTCACCACCAATCAGGGTTTGTTGATTAACGATAATCAAAACTCCCTGAAAGCAGGTGAACGTGGCGCAACCTTATTGGAAGATTTTATTTTGCGGGAGAAAATTACACACTTCGACCACGAAAGAATTCCTGAAAGAATAGTTCACGCGCGTGGCTCTGCTGCACACGGAGTTTTCCAATTGTATAAACCCATTGCTCAATACACAAAAGCAAAATTTTTAAATGATACTTCAAAACCGACACCTGTATTTGTAAGATTTTCTACCGTTGCGGGTTCAAGAGGTTCAACAGATTTGGCTCGTGATGTAAGAGGGTTCTCTGTAAAGTTTTATACGGAAGAAGGCAACTATGATTTAGTAGGAAATAATATGCCTGTATTCTTTATTCAGGACGCAATAAAATTTCCTGATTTAATTCATGCAGTAAAGCCCGAACCGCATAACGAAATTCCGCAAGCTGCATCGGCACACGATACCTTTTGGGATTTTATTTCATTGATGCCTGAAAGCACGCACATGATCATGTGGGTAATGAGTGACCGTGCTATTCCAAGAAGTTTGCGAATGATGGAAGGTTTCGGAGTGCATACATTCCGTTTGATAAATGACAAAGGCGCTTCGCATTTTGTAAAATTTCATTGGAAACCTTTGCTGGGAGTCCATTCAGTTGCCTGGGATGAAGCACAAAACATTTCAGGAAAAGATTCTGATTTTCATAGAAGAGATTTATGGGAGGCTATTGAAAGCGGAGCATTTCCCGAATGGGAATTAGGTGTTCAAATCATTCCCGAAAAAGACGAGCATAAGTTTGAATTTGATTTACTCGACCCTACTAAATTAATTCCCGAAGAAATTGTTCCTGTTCACCGCATCGGTAAAATGACACTGAACCGAAACCCTGATAATTTCTTTGCCGAAACAGAACAAGTTGCTTTTCATCCCGGGCATTTAGTACCAGGCATTGACTTTACAAACGACCCTTTACTGCAAGGAAGATTATTCTCCTATACGGATACGCAGTTGTCGCGATTAGGAAGCCCAAACTTTCACGAAATACCCATTAACCGCCCAATCGTTTCCGTAATGAATAATCAGCGTGACGGACACATGCGGCAAACTATCAATAGCGACAAAACAAGTTATCAACCCAACACTATCAGCAACGGATGCCCATTTCAAGCAAAAGCTGTTGACGGGGGTTTTACCAGTTTTCAGGAACGCATTGATGCAAAAAAAATCCGTGAACGCAGCCGGAGTTTCTTTGACCATTTCAGTCAGGCAACTTTATTTTTTAACAGCCAGGCAGAACACGAAAAGAATCACCTAATAGATGCACTCACTTTTGAGTTAGGGAAATTAGAAAGCAATGCCATTCGTGAAAGAATGCTGGGCATACTCACACAGGTTGATAAAACCTTAGCAACAAAAGTGGCTGATGGTTTAGGAATGCCCGTTCCCAAACAACCGTTGTCCCCAATCAATCACAGTGTTCCCGCAGATGGGATTCAAAAAAAGTATGAGCCGATTAAAATGAAACAAAGCATTGAAAAGTCAGATGCTTTGAGCATGGCAAACACAATAAAAGACTCCATTAAAACAAGATGCATTGCAATACTTGCAGCAAACGGAGTGGATGAAAATTCTCTAACAGCAATGAAAAATGCCCTCGAAGGCGAAGGAGCAAAAACAAAAGTTGTTGCACCAAAACTTGGAACTATCAAGGGTGCAGCAGGAAAAGAAATAAAAGTTGACCAAAGTTTTTTAAACACTGTTTCGGTATTGTTTGATGCAGTGTATATTCCATCAGGCGCAAAAAGTGCAAGTGCATTAATTGCAGAACCGGACGCTATTCATTTTGTAAACGAAGCATTCAAACATTGCAAAGCAATTGCTGCAAATGGAGATGGAGTTACTTTCTTAAATCAATCTTATGCCGGTAATAATAAGAAGGATGTTGGATTAATATTTGATAAGCCTGCCAAAGATTTTATCAAAGCAATTGCACAACATCGCTTTTGGGAAAGAGAAAAAATAAGGAAAGTGCCTGCATAATTCGTAAACTCAAGATCAACTAAGCATAAATTAAAATCAGTATGAACAATTTTTTCAAAACCCTTATTTCAGGTTATGGAGCCATGAAATTAGGCGGAGGCTGCCTCGGCACTATAGTAGTATTCGTTGTTATTTACATGCTGCTTGGACATTGTTAATGAGGATGTAAAACAAGGTTTGTCGGCCTATGTTTAACCAATTTAATCATGGGAAAAAGAATTTCCTTTAAAGAAATGTGGCTTATTTTTAAAGAAGCCGCATCCAAGTGGTGGGCGAAAGACCCTTTTCGGGAAAGTGCCACTATCGCCTATTATGCAATTTTCTCCATTCCAGCTCTGCTTGCCATTGTGATTGGGATAGCGGCTTTATTCTTTGGGCAAGAGGCGGTCAACGGGCAAATATCCGGGCAAATCAGCGCAGCAATGTCTCCTGAAGCTGCAAAGCAGGTAGAAGAAATGGTTGCGAACGCTTTGCAAACTAAAAAATCGGTTATTGCAACAATTATCGGAGTGATAATACTGATATTCGGTGCTACGGGTGTTTTAGTCCAGCTTCAGAAATCTCTCAATAATATATGGGAAGTAAAAGTTGATCCGGAAAAAAAGCAATGGCTGCACACCATTAAATCAAGATTATTCTCTCTTGGTATTATTATGACTTTAGGTTTTCTGCTGCTTATCTCCATGATAATAACCATTGGTGTTGCAGCGCTTTCCCAATGGATAGAACAACGCTTTCCTGATGGTATCACTTATTTGGTCGAAGGGCTGAATATGCTGCTTTCAGTTGGCGTGATTACGCTTTTATTTGCGCTGATGTTTAAAATACTGCCTGATGCAAAAATAAAATGGAAGCATGTTTTTGCAGGCGGTTTTTTGACCGCGCTGTTATTTATCATCGGCAAATTCGCTCTTGGTTTTTATTTTGGAAAGAGCGACCCGGCATCTGCCTATGGTGCAGCAGGCTCGGTGGTGCTTATCCTGCTATGGGTTTCTTATTCGTCCATGACTGTATTCTTCGGAGCAGAGCTTACAAAAGCATTTGTAACTCATAGAGGCGATAAGGTAGTTCCTAAGAAAAACGCTGTTTACGTTCCCGGACTTAATGATGAAGTGATTCAAGCCGGCAGTTCAAATGTGGATGGGAAAAAGCAGAGGAGCAAAGAAGATAGTTCGAAAGAGCAATTAATTTCCGAAGCGCAGAATTTTAAATGATGAGCCGGAAAATAAATCATTCCGAAAGCCTTGTTCATTTCCAGCGCCATCGTGGTGGTGATTTACACGCTGATCGCCATCTGCGTAGTGAGCGCCATTCCGTGGCGGGAGTTGGGCGCATCTGAAAGTCCGCTGGCTGATGTTGTGCGCAACCGGTTTGGCAAAACAGGCGCAATGGTGATTGTGGTAATCGCGCTTTTCTCCACATCAAACACTATCCTGTCAAACATGCTCGGCAGTTCGCGGGCGCTCTTCAACATGGCGCGGGGAAGTTCCTTTTCTAAAACGACTTTCATACGTATCGGCTAAGCGAAAAACACCCGTAGCTGCGCTGGCGCTGGTCTTGATTATCACGTGCGCTTTTTCATTGATTGGGAAAATAGAAACCATCGCGCTGGCGACCAACTTTTTCATGTTCATCACTTTCCTCCCTGTGAATAGCTCAGTCATTATATTACGGGGTGCTGACAAAGAGTTGAAGCGTCCATTTCGCATTCCGGGCAACATCAGAAACATCCCCGTAATCTCCGTGCTGGCTATTTTACTCACGCTGGCGCTGACAGGCTACACCATTTATGGATTTTTAAACTCCTGAAATGGAGAGGGGACTGTCCGGGCAAGCACTTAGAAATTTTGTGGCGGCACGGCAAAATTTTTCGGTTGAAAAAAATCCAAACCGATATGAATGGTCATAAGTAGGATTCTAAAAACCAATTTCATTATGAACCCAAAAACCCAAATAATCACCTGCGGACAAGGTTTGCGGGGATTACTGACTTTATTGATTATTGCAGCAGCATTTTCATTTTCACACGCGCAGCTAATTTACGGTCTGCAAGGAAGCAAGCTCATTTCATTTGATGCCGGAAATCCAAATGTTATTTTATCATCCGCAAGCATCACAGGCATTACTTCAGGCCAAAAAATTGAAGGCATGGATTTTCGCCCGCTCACGGGGCAACTCTATGCGCTTGGATACAACAAGTCCAATATGCAGTATCAGGTTTACACGCTGAGTTTGACAACGGGAACTGCTACCGCAGTTAATGTACCGGATACGCTGAATCTCGGCATCACGTTTCCTCCGTCAAAAACACAAATCGGATTTGACTTCAATCCCACTGTTGACCGGATTCGCGTCACCAGCACACGTGATTTTAATTACCGCCTGAATCCAAACAACGGAGCGATTGCAGCCGTTGACGGCACACTCAGTTACGCAGCCGGTGATGTGAACCAAGGAGTAAATCCCTTTGTAGCCTCTGTTGCTTATACCAACAGTTATGCAGGCGCGACAGCTACCACGCTTTATGATTTGGATACGAAGTATTCCATTCTTGCCACGCAAAACCCGCCTAACAATGGAACGCTCAATACAATCGGCAGCACAGGCATCATGTTTCGTGAAGATGACCCGCGCCATGATATTGATATTTTTTTCGACCCTGCTACGCTTACAAACAAAGCTTTTATTTCGGCATATACCGGCAATAGCGACCGCCTCTACTCTGTAAATCTCACCACAGGCACTACTACATTTGTCGGTAAAATCGGAAACACATTTGGTGTTTCAGACATTGCGGTATTCATTGACCGCAGGTTGCCCGAAGTAACAGGCAATCTCATTTATGCGCTTACATCCAACAACCACCTCATTTCTTTTGATTCGGAAAATCCGTCAATCGTGCGTTCGCAGATTGCAGTTACCGGAGTTATGATGAGGCAAACTGTTGTCGGAATGGATTTTCGTCCTGCAACGGGCGAACTGTTTGCGCTTGGATATAATGCAACTACAACCGAAGCGCAATTGTACATCGTAAATACAACCTCAGGAATTTCTGCTGTTGTAGCTGCTCCGGTGATGTTGACGCTTAGCTCTATGGTGGTAATGGATTTCAATCCGACCGTTGACCGTATTCGCGTAATGAGCACCAACGATGCGAACTACCGTTTGAATCCCATTACAGGTGCGATTGCCGCAACGGATGCGAATCTTAATTACGATGTAGCAGACGTAAACTTCGGAGCAAATCCGAATGTCAATGCAGTGGCATACACAAACAGCTTCTCAGGTTCGGTAACTACTACGCTTTTTGATTATGATTTTGCATTGAATATTCTTGCGAAACAAATTCCACCGAATGATGGCAAGTTGCTCACGATAGGCGCATCCGGCATCACAGTGAATGTTGCCGACCCGTCAATTGACATGGATATTTTTTCGGAGATGTCGTCAGGAATGAATGTCGCATACCTTGCCGCCAACACAGGCGCGGCTGTAAACGATATGTTTTACACGATTGATGTGAACACAGGCGCGGCAACATCATCAAGGATGATTGGCTTTGGCATTGCAGTAAGAAACATCGCTGTGATGCAGGGCGGAGCGGCAGCAAAGACCGCATATCATTCAATCAGCGAAGAGAATGCAACAACGCAGTTACGGGCGTTCCCGAATCCTTCTTTCGGCTCGCTGACGATTGAACTGCAAGGCGCAGAAAATCAACAAGCGCTGATTGAACTATTTGATCTGAGCGGAAAGAGCATGGGAATTCTGCTGAATGAAGTAATGACAGGCGCGCTTTCAAAACAAGTTGACGTTTCTCATTTGCCAAAGGGAGTGTATGTGTTGAAAGCATGGACAGGCGAAGAAGTATCACAACACAAAATTGTAGTGCAATAAATAACTTGAAATTTTTTCAAGAACCAAAAGGGGCTGCTTTAAAGCAGCCCTTTTTTGTTTTCTAATCATAACTAAACTGCGTTGAGTTTGAAGGAATCTGGTTTTACTTGCCGATAAATTCCATGCCCTTCTGACGAGTGCGCTGCCAGTAAGAGTTAATACAGATGCAAGGTTAGTACGCGCAATATCTCTTTTCATTCTTCAAAAATTTTTCAGAAACCGAAATCCAAATACCCGCCCTTCCTCGTAGGTATTGTTGTATTTCATTTTTTAACCAAACAAAATTTTAACGAACATGAAAAGAATTTCTACAAACATCATCAAGCGGTTTACAAGCATCGCATTGATGGTGTCGCTGAGTGCAACGATGTTTGCATCCAGCCACAGGGAAGCACCCTACATTGCTAATGACCCGCTTGCAGACAATACGGATGTGTATGCCTTTCGCAGCCCTGATAATCCTAATAAGATTATC
This sequence comes from Chitinophagales bacterium, assembly GCA_034440455.1. Lineage (GTDB taxonomy): Bacteria > Bacteroidota > Bacteroidia > Chitinophagales > CAIOSU01 > JAWXCB01. The sequence goes on along the minus strand of JAWXCB010000036.1, from coordinate 25,469 downwards.
ATTATCGCGAATTATGTTCCCATGCAGTTGCCGCATGGCGGTCCGAATTATTATGGCTTCGGAGAAAACATCCGCTATGAGATTCACATTGACAACGATGCGACAACATCGCGTTCGCTTGGTGGCGGCATTTCAACAGGTGATGACATTATTTATCGCTTCACTTTCACCAAAACAGATGAAGATCCTACCACGTTCTTCAACATCCGGTTAGGCAAGCAAAACCAACGGATGTACTACAGGTTAGAACGCAGCATTGATGGCGGGCGCACGTTTCAGAAAATAATTGATAAAGGTATCGTGCCGCCTTACAATATCGGTTCCCGCTCAATTGAAAGCGCGGTAGGGCTTGGCGCTTCAAGCTATGAATCGCTTTTTATGGATGCCATTGAAACCGCCTCAAGCGGTGAAAAGGTGTTTTGCGGACCCATTGACGACCCGTTCTTTGTTGACCTGGGCGGCATTTTTGATTTAGGCGATGCTCCAAGGCAAGCAGGAGATAACAGAGATGGGCTGGGATGCTTCAACGTGCATACCATCGCGCTGGAAGTGGATATTTCCACCCTGCAGAAAGATAATAAAAATGTAAGCCAGGCTGCAAACATTCTTGATCCTAATTTCGTGATTGGCGTTTGGGCATCGGCAAGTCGCCCGAAGGTGACGATACTCAGCACTCCGAATGAAATAAAGTATGGAAAAGATGTGGCAACAGTATATGAATCCTGGAGGCAAATCTCCCGCTTGGGAATGCCCTTGACCAATGAAGCGGTGATTCCTATCGGAAAAAAAGATTACTGGAATGCGCTTACTCCTTACACAGAAGACCCCGCGCATAACAACTATTTCTATAATCCCGAATTGGCTTTGTATATGGATGATGACCAGTTTGGCGGTGCTGTTCCGGCATTCGCTGCGTTGCGCATCCAGGAAAATTCCCTGCAAAAATATGATTTCACCAATGGCGCAGACGGTCTGTTTCCCCTGAGAGGAAACTCCGCGCTTAATGGCACAGCCCTGTCTAATTCCAACTTTGGAGCTTTGCTGTTGCCCGGTCCTGATAAACCACGTTCAGTGGATTTATGGCCTATCTTTTTCACGGGCGTTCCAAACATGCGTCCCTATCAATTAGCAACTGGCAAAGGCGGCAATCCGCTTGCTACCGGCAAACCTTTCATCCATAACTTTTTGCCCAGTGGCGGTGATATGCTCAGGCTGAATATGGCTGTTCCGCCTACTCAGAGAAATGATGCGAAATTTAGCTCACTTGGTTTGGTATGGGCGGCAGTGCTGGGTTTAACTGATCCTGCCTATAATGGAAATGCCAATTTGCAATTCATTCCAAATATGGATGGATTTCCGAATGGCAGAAGGCTGGAAGATGATGTAACACGCATAGAATTGCAAGCGGTGGGCGGTTTAGTGCTGGCAGCTATAGGCTTGTTTTATGATGACTATATCGCAGGTGGCGCAAACCCGGTTACCCCAGATTTACTTGGTGTGATTGGATACACAACAGGAGTTGAAGAAAATGACACGATGTTCCGGAATGAATTTCCATTTGTGCAATTGCCTTGGGAAGGAACTGGTAAATGTGGTGGCGTAGCCGTAGCGATGGTGTCATCCAAAGAAATGGAATTAAACGGCTTAGGAATCAATGCTCCCAAAGCGATGATGAGCGCGACTAATTATCCGAATCCGTTTACAAACTCAACTACCTTCCAATATAATGTGAACACGGAAAGCCGCATCACGATTGAAGTGTATGAGTTGGGTGGAAAATTGGTGAAGACGTTGGAAGACGGACACAAAGATGCAGGCGCATACCAGGTTGAATGGAATGCAGGCAATCTTGCTCCAGGAGCTTACATCGTCACGCTGATGTCAGACGGAAAGATTGTACAATCAGTAAAAACAATTAAATCAGAATAATTCTTCGGTTCCGGCAGAAAGCGGCAGGACGCTCAATGTCCTGTCGCTTTCTACGGAATCTTTTTTCACGCAAAGACGCAAAGTGCGCAAAGAAATAAGTCATTTAAAACCAGACTGTAGTCTTTCGGGAAAAATAAATTTTGAAAATCGCATAACTCCAAAAAAATGAAAACTATAGCCGGAAACACGAAACAAAAAACAAGAAACAGAACACTTCTTGTTCTCATCAGTTCAACAATTATTTTCTTTTCATCCTGCAATCATCACCATGAAGATTTTGCGGGAATCCCTGAATTGAAAAAGCGCAATGTAATGCTGATAGAGCCTGCGGAAGAATGGGATGCAGTTCAAACGCGCTTTGCCAATCTACAGCGGGATGTAAAGAAAAATCCCAAAGATGTCGCAGCCAAGCTGAGCCTTGCAGACATCTACCTCAATGAAGCGCGCGTAACGGGAGATGAACATTATTACACAGCAGCCGCGCTTTATATTCTGAACGATGCGCTGGATGCTGATTTGAAGGATGCAGAAAAAAATCAAAAGAATGATGAGCTGAAGTTTCGCGCATTGACGATGAAATCTTTTGCATTTGCTTCGGAACATCAATTCGCGCAAGCGCTTGAAACAGGAAAGGAGGCCGTTGCTTTGAATCCGTATAACTCACTTATTTATGGAGTATTGGTGGATGCAAATGTGGAGCTTGGAAATTACACGGAGGCGGTGGCAATGTGCGAGAAGATGATGGATATTCGTCCTGACTTGCGCTCCTACTCGCGCACAAGTTATCTGCGCGAAATTCATGGCGACATTGACGGAGCCATTGAAGCGATGAAACTTGCCGTGTCGGCTGGCGCGCCCGGGCAAGAGCAAACCGCGTGGTGCCGCATCACGCTCGGAAAACTTTATGAAAATCATGGCGACCTCGTCAATGCGGAAGTTCAATATGGACTTGCGCTACAAGAGCGTCCGAATTATCCTCATGCCCTTGCCGGAATAGGAAGGGTGGAGATGAAAAAGAAAAATTTTATTGCGTCAGAAAAATTGTTAAATCGCGCAATTGCAATCATGCCTTCTGCCGCGATGTACGAAGACCTTGCAATGCTCTATGCGCAAACCGGTGATAGAAAGAAACAACAGAATGCAACTGCAACTGCTTTGGAAAAAATGGAGCATCACCACGACCACGATAGCAACGTGGGGTTGGAGCGGGCTTATCTGCACCTGCGGCTGAAAGAAGATTACAATGCCGCGCTGCGGTGTATGAAAGATGAAATCAACATGCGCCCTGAAAACATTGAAGTGAATAAAGTGATGGCGTGGGCTTATTATGGAAAAGGAGATTTCAAAAAAGCAGATGAGTACATCCTGAAAGCGATGAAAACAAATTCACAGGATGCGGAGATGTTGTGCGTGGCGGGGATGATTAAAATAAAAAGTGGACAGGAAGAAGACGGGAAGGCACTGCTGAAAAAAGCACTGGATGTAAATCCATATGCAGGCAATAACTATCTGGCGAAAGAAGCCGGAGATTTGCTTGCGAAACTTTGAGAAGAGAGTTTATAGTTTTTGACATTTAATAGAGCTTCATTGAATAATCCCTTTGAATATCCACTTATGCCCGGACTCCCCTCTTCCGCCTGAGGCGGAGGACGGGGGTGAGGCAATCGAAAATGAAAAGAAAATCACACGCGTTGTTTTGTTTATTGATGCTTGCTGCATGCGCACTGCACGGACAGGAAGATAAACCGTATAATGACTCGCATAAAGGCGCAATCAACATTGAATTCGCTGCCGGCCTCAATAACACTGTGCCGCTCGGCATTGATGCGAAAGCAGTGAGAACAACCATCCGTGACAATGAAGAAATTCATTCGGATTACAAGGGAGGTTTATATCCTAAGACTGCTGCCTTCGGTGGCATCCTGCTTGACTATGGTTTTCATCAAAGCGGAGCTATCGGCTTTGGGCTACTCTATACGCCCAAAGGATATTGGCTCTTTGAAAGCAATATTCCATCAGCAACATCGCTTCCCTCTTTGATTGAAAAAAGAAAAACATTCGTCACTGTGGATTATTTTGATATGCCCATTTTCTTCAAGGCATATTTTCACGGCAATAAATTCAGCCTGCGTTTTGGTCCTGTGATTTCGATGGCGTTGCTGAGTAAAGTGCGTGTCATCACCGAAGCTGAAGGTGCGAAAACAAAAGAAAAATACAGGCTGGGTGAGGGAACAAACAACGAAATTTTTTATGAAGGCTTGCCGAACGAAGTTCCGAAATTCATTGTGCCGGGCATGGAGGCTGCGCTGAATTATGGCAACGCAAGCGGCTTGCAGGGAACACTTGTCATCGGCTTTTCGGGTAGCATGTTTGAGAATGCGGATGTGAAAAGTTTTATTGCGCGAATAGGAATCAGCTATATGTTGAGCAAATAGGCAAGCAACAATTCACTTTAGGTTAAATGGAATCGTATTTATTCATCTTTCCCATGACACTGCTTGTATTTCTTCCCGCTGCCGCAGTGGCACAGGTCGTTGCGATTGATTTTCTTTTCAACACGAACGGGTTCTAATTTTTTCTGCTCGCGCTGTTGTTCCTGTGGTTGTCCGTTTCCGGTGGGATTCGCTAAACCGGAAGTATCCCTGCCCTCTTTCAAGCGCAAAAGGATAGTCAGTCGGGAAGCATCGCTATTAAGAATAGCTTAGAAGCTATATGTCACGCTTGGCAGCAGCACCAGCGAGCGGGTTAATCCATCGGGGCGCACGTCCCGCACTATCACCGGAAAACCAACTCCGAAGTTGCAACTCCATCGTTCTGAAATTTTGTAACTGATGTTGCCTGTGATATTAAGCGTTGTTCCTTTTGAACCGGCTATTTCAACACGCTCTCCGGCATTGTTAAGTTGCGTGTCATTGCCGAGGTGATAAATCCAGATGATGCCTGCACCGAGGCTTAGGCGAATTTTGCGGATGTAAAACTTTTTTTCAAACCGCAACACCACATCGGGCTTGCGCTCTAAACGGTTTGATTCAAAATAATTCAGCACAGCAGAAGAACTATCATAGTCGCTATGGCTGAAAGTACTCGTGCTATTTGTGAGCGGATACTGAAAGCCCGCGCCTGCAAACCATGATTTGTAATTGAAGGATAATCCAAATAGAATATCCTGCGTTCCCACGCTTGATTGATAGCTTAAAGGAAGTTCCTGATTTTCAATCTCGAAATTCGGCTTGTCCAAAGCAAATTTCCCGCCTGCGATAAAAGAGAAATTCATACTGTCGCTGCGGATGAAATACACGATGCCGCTTACAAACAAATCACTTGCGCCATACGCCAGTCCCAAGTCACCGGTTGTGAGATTGAATCCTGTTTTAACATTTGCGTGAAAGCGTTTGTGTAGCTGGAAAGTAGCATCAAATGTTGGCGTAAAGTTTACCGTATTTTGTTCCCCGAAACTGATGGCAGGAGTGATGACTAACGAATGTTTTAACTGCCGCGCTGTGCTGTCGCGCATTCCCTTTGCAGGAAGCGCATCGCTGCGCAAACTGCCCATCGTGCAAACACCCGCATCGGAGCAGCCCTGGGCAAAAGATTTCACAGCAACAAAGCAGCAAAGCATTACAATCCATATTTTCATAGGCATTCTTTAATCACTTTCTCGTTGAAGTTGAGTTCACGATTATTCCTTCACAAACTTCAGCGTTTTGTCAATTCCTTCGCTTCTTACAGTCAGTAGATAAACGCCTGATACCAATGCGTTGATATTGATTTTTGTTTCGGAATGGATGATGCCTGTTGTTAAAACCATTTCTCCCAACTTGTTATACACTTCCGCGTTGAGATTTTTACCTGCAAGCTGACCGCTGATATTCAAGCGGATTTCATCTTGGGCAGGATTCGGGAATATGCTGACTGCAAAATCATCTGGAGCATCGTTTATTCCTGTTAATGCCGCCACCGCTAAGGAATCAGACTTGAAGCAATTGTTGGCATCAAACACTGTAACAGAATAATTGCCTGCACAGAGATTATTTATTATTTCTGAAGTTAGACCATTGCTCCATGTATAAGTATAAGGCGTTGTGCCTCCGCTTGCAGCCGCAGTTGCAGAGCCGGTGCAATTAATATCCGAATCGGTTGCATCAAGCGAAGTTTCAAGCAAAGCGGGATGTTGAATTGTAACCGACTCAATGGAAGCGCATCCGCTATAATCCGTTACGGTAACGGAATAAACTCCTGCAAGTTTTGTTATTGCCGCAACAGACTCACCGCTGCTCCATACATACGCATAAGGCGGATTGCCGCCTGAAACTGAAAGTGTGGCAGAGCCTGACTCCCCGTTGCAAAGCGCATCGCTCGTTGTTACACTTACCGCAGGAGCATTACAGGCGAGTATTACCGAATTTGCTACGTTCGTTGCCGTTGAAAATGAAGATCCGGTGTAAATAATTGTGGAATCCACCGGGCTGATGACATAGTGGGTAGGGTAACCGACTCCCTGCCATTCATCCGTAAGGTCAAGAAACATAAAAATGTCATTCCATGAATAGGAGTTCTTCCAACTGCTCACTTGTGTGCAGGTTGGCATGGAAGAAGAGTACCTGTAATTCATCGCACCCCAAATACGCACGTTCGGATTTTGCGCTGCAAATGTTTGCATCGCAGGGGCTTGGTTCATGCAGATGGAGCAATCAAATCCTTTTGACGCGACAATGAGCGGCTTGCCCTGCCCGATAATGCTGTACACTGTTTCTGTATTTCCGTTGCAGTCAGTATAAGAGAAATTCTGCACCTGCGCGTTTGTTTCGAAATAGAAGAATGCGAGCGTGCAGGCAAAAAAAAGTTGTGCTGTTTTCATATAAAAATTGATTTTTTTTGGTGGTATAAAATAGAGAATCTTTAGCGGCAATGAAAAGTTCCTTCTTCATTCAGGATGATTAAAATTGGTCAAATACCCGTGAAAAATCACGGTTGGGAGTTGAGCCATGACAACCCGTGCAGCCATCGCCTTTTTCACTTACAGAAAAGACCACCTTGGAATCAGGCTTGATTTCAGCCCATAGCCAGTTCGCTCCTGCATTACTGTCGGTTGAGTCTTTTTGCATGATGGCATACAATTGCAATGAACCGGTCGGGGAATCATACAATTCTTTTACAATCAGAGAGCCGTTGGGAAATGAAGCGCCAACAGGCAACTTTCCGTCAGAGCCTAATATAGCGGCAGCCGTTTGATTAAACCGCACACGCATGTATGCGTTATGCGCGCTGGGATTCGAGGAAGCGCGGATGGAATCTGTTTGAAACCAGGAAAATCCAGTAGTGGCTGTTGCGAGATTAAACAGTTCCAAATCAGCGCCCATTGCTTCCTCTTCTTTGTTGCATTGCGCAAATAGCAGTGCTGAAAAAGAAAGAATGAGGAACAGAGTGATTTTGTTTTTCATGGCGTTTGCATTTTTAGTTTAAAGAAATCTTTTTTTGTCCGGATAAGTTATAAAAAAGCCTCCCATTTTTTTGATGGAAGGCTTTCTTGCGTTTGTTGAGAAGGAATGATTTATTGTATTGCGACTACAGGACAATTCACATTTGCAGCGCCTGTAACAAGAATATTTGCGCTCTGCGCTGAAGTGAGGCTCATCACAGAAGCAAAATCAACATTGTCGTAAATGTTCACCGTCCACAAGGGAGAATAACTTCCGCTTGAGGGCAATGTGGCGAGTACGTTGTGCGTCATCATTGTTCCTGCTTCCACAACAAATCCTGATGGCGGACCGCCAGCGGGAGGATTGATGTTGAACGTAACGAATATCGGAGACAACGGAACCATGCTGCTACCAGTGAGCGCCAGCGCCTTTTCTTCAAAGCTGAAATAGAAAACCACTTTGCCTTTATACCAGCCTCTTGTTAATGCGGGGCTTTCGCTACCCAACCGTTTGGTTGCGGTGGAGCCTTTCGGCACAACAGGACAGTTTACAATCATGTCTGTAACTTCCAGCGTGTATCCGCTTGCAGCCACATCATCGCTGCTTGCAAGTGAATTGACTACATAGTCTCCCGGCACAATCACTTTTACAACCTGCCAGAAATCGTTGTAATCATCTTCGCCCGGAAGCACGTCAATGATATTCAACTGTCCGCTCACAGGCGCGCCATTGTTAAAGCAAACATAAATATGCTCCGGGTCAGTAGCCTGCACGTCAAAGTTGTAATACTCAACAACTTCACCATTGGGACCAAATCCTTCGGTAATGAAAGGAGGCTGGTCAAAATCAACAGCGGCATTGGTTGCGGGCAGTCCATTTGTTGCATCGCGCACCATCAAAGTTCCCGACTCCGCGCTGAACCTGTCCACTGAAACTTCTTCAGCCGTGTCCGGGTCTTTCGCGGTCATTTTCATTTCGTCTTCTTCGCATGACCAAAAGGTGATGCTGAGGATTGCAAATAATACATACAACTTTCTCATGGTTTACATTTTTAGTTTTAAAAAAGTTTGCTTCCGAAAAACCGGAGGTTGTAAATATCTTATGAGCGATTCAGAATAAAATGGATAATCAGGACAATCAGTTGGATGAATTTCTGATTGCCTTGCGGTATTCGTCAGGCGAAACCTCCGCATATTTTTTAAAATAACGGCTGAAATGCGCGGGGTCGTCAAACCCCAGTTTATAGGCGAGTTCTTTCACGGGCAAATTAGAATAGTGGAGATAGCGTTTGGCTTCAATCACCACGCGCTCATGAATGAGGTCGGTTACGGTGCGTTTGCAATATTTTGAAACAATGCGGGCGAGGTTACGCGAACTCATGTTGAGCATGTCCGCATAATCCTGCACAGATTTAACCTGCATGTAATTCTTTTCTATCAGCGATTTCAGCTTATGAATGATTTCGTTTTCGGGCATCCAGCTATTATTCGGCTCAATGGCAATCGTTTGCTCTTTTTTAATGCGCGTGGATTTAATAAGGAATTGTTTTAGAAACGTAACGAGCATGTCTATCTTACCGATGTCGGTTGATTTCGTTTCTTCAATCATTTGCATCAGTTGGTTGCTGAAATATTTTTCCGCTTCAGCGTCAATAGTGATATAAGGCACGTCATAAATATTATTGAAGAGAATGCCATTGCAGCCTACTTCCGCTGCATGTTTTTCGAGACAAAAAAATTCTGAATCGAACAAAATTATTTTTCCGGAAAAAGTATCCGCGTTGCTGAAAGAAAAAGGCTGGAAAGGAGAGATGAAGAAAATCGAGTTGCGCGCAAGTGGAAACTCATAAAAATCAATCGTGCCGTTTCCCTCGCCATTTTCTACCCACAGAATGGCATAACGGTTCAGGCGATTCTGCGATGTTGCAATGTGTTTAGAAAGATTATCCGTGATTTCAAACAGGCAGAGGCTTTGCTTGTAAATGTTTACACAAAAATTTTCCTGAATTCCGGCTTCAAAGGGCATCCTTAAATTTACTCTATCAAGAATCAGGAAACTGTCAGAATCGTGTCATCTTATTTTCAAACATAAAATTTTTTCTAAAATATTCATGGGATATGCTCCAGCATCTCCTGCACACTTGCCCTGATTTTGTAGTCCGGATTATATTGCCTCCAAACGATTTTTTCTTCCCTGCTGATAATGAATGTCGCGGGCACCGGCAGCACCTGCGATTCGTCAGATTGTGAAGTTGTGAGGTCTGCGCCTAAGAAATTGTTATACTGCCTGATTTGTTTTTCTGTGGGTAGAAATGTAACATCATACGCGTCCATAATTTTATATCCGGCATCATGCAGGAGGGTGAAATTTGATTCAGCTTTTTTTGCCGCTTTTTTGAGGTACTCTGGTTTTTGAGGAGAAACCGCCAACACTTGCGCACCCTTTGCTGAGATGTATTGCAAGCTATCCTGCAAATTACTGAGGTAGCGGCTGCATACGGGACACCATTCGCCCCGATAAAAAATCAACACCACCGGACCTTTCTTCAACTCTTCTGTAAGCGATACTTTCTCTCCGAATTGATTTATCGCTTCAAACAAAGGAGCTTGAGCATTAATTTCCAATCCCTTTGCTTCTTCGACCAGTCTTACTTTCTGTGCATGGCACATAACACCTGCAAATGTCAGGAATAGGATAGCTGCATTTTTCATCATGCTTTAACCGATGTGTTTTTGTGGCGAATAGTTGAAGGTGCTATACCAAAGTTATCGTCAACGGTTATTTCGGGAAACTGCAACAAGCCTATTTTGATAACCGCCAGGTGGTGAATCCCGTGTTCAAAGTTGTAAGCCAATTCACGGCAAAGACTTGTTTCTACTACAACAGGCTTCTCCTCTTCAGGAGAAAGATTCAGCCGGATGTGCAACCGCTTATCCTCTTTCAGCGCATTGATATTGGAAATGATGGTCTCAATGCACAGCATTGCAAACTCCGGGTCGTTCTCGATACGCGCATCGCGCTCTCTTTCATCATAAGAAATAATTCCGCTTTCAATATGATAGAACATGCAAACGTAAAATTCAATTAAATGCCTGAAATGCTGACCAATTGAGCAACCGGAGAGTACAGAAAGCGGTTGGCTGAATTGCTGAACCGACAGTTGTTGAATCAGGGCTTTGGTTTCACTCAAATTCTTCTTTACAAGAGACCCGGTTAATTCAATTTCGCTCATTGTTGTCATTTAAACGCTGATTTGCCAAAATCAATTAACTCGCTCGCAGAACGGTATCCCGCAGAGTAGGTGATAACTTTTTCATCTTCGCCAATCAAAAACAGGGAGGGATAACCCCTTACGCCATATTTCTCAGCCAACATTCTTCCTTCACCCTTCTCGCCATCCAATTCTACATTGATGAAATGCTCATTGAAAAACTTTCCGGCATGGTCATCGGCAAATGTTGTGCGCTTTAACTTCTTGCAAGGTCCGCACCACGAGGCGTAAATATCAAGGAAGATGGGCTTGTTTTCCGCTGCTGATTTTTTCGCTGCTTCATCCCATGTTCCTTTGAAGAACTGAATACCTGTATCACTACTTTCAGGATAAGGCGTAAAGCGGTTTTTTATAAAAGCGAAAACTGCCAGAACTGAAATCACTAACAATACTTTAGTCATCGTCATTTTGTTTTCGGTAAAAAACTGATTCAACTATTAGTAGCGGAAATGCTCGAATCCTGACAATCGGGTTTAGGAGTTGTTTTGGTTCAGGATTTTCTTTTTTATCCTCTGAACATCCGTATCAGAGAAAGGTTCTGATTTTTCTTTTAGCCCCTTTTTCAGCAGGTTGTTTATCAGTTTTGATTGTTTTTCGTACAGGCGGCAAATGTCGCACATGGCGGAGTGCAGGCGCAATTGAAAAGATTCCGGCAACGACAGCTTCTCTGCATTTTTCTTTTCAATCAGCTCGCCTGCTTTTTTACATGAAATCATTAACCCTTTCATATTCCTATTTCTTAAACCACAATTTTTCAAGACACTTGCGTAATTGCAACTTTGCCCGGTGCAACAACTGCCAGTAATTGGACGGAGTAATATTCAAATCCTGACAAATCACTTCGCTTTGAATTCCGTTGATGAATTTCAATCGGATGCAGGCGGAATGTAAATCCGGCAGTTCATCAATGCAATGGTGAAACACTTTGTTGAACTCCTGATTATCCAGCAGGCTGCCTTCATCGCTATCAGCCCAATCCTGCGGTTTTGATGCTTCTTTCCAGTGTTCATCTTCATTAAAAAAGGGATTGGCTATCGAATCAGATTGCGGACGCTCAGATAGCCTGCGATAGTGTTCTGCTATTTTGTTATTGAGAATAGCAAATAACCAAGTTTTCGGCTGGCTGTCATGCTTGAAAGATTCATATTTTTCTGCTGCAACCAGAAAAACATCCTGCACCAAATCTTCTGCGAGCATCTTGTCCGATGTTTTGTAAAATGCCCATGAGAGCAACTCTTTTGTGTGCTGTTGCACCCAACTTTCTAAGTCTTGCTCTTTTTTATACACAACTTTCAAATTGGCATTATCCATGTGCTTACTGCATTTTTTGTTTCACTCTATTTGAGGAATACATTGAAACCAAAAAATGGTACAAAATAAGTAAGGATGAGCTTTCCAAATGAGATTTTTTCAAAGTCAAGAGCAATCAATGGAGGATATTGGTTGATAAGATTTAAGAATGTGCCGACAATTATTGCCAGCTTTATTGAAGATGCCAAAGCATCCTTTTGGATCAGACTTTTATAAAATACACTCTGGTAAAGAGCTTTGTTCATGATTTAGCCGCAGATGATTTTGCAAATTGAGTTCTCATTATTGCTGTTTTTTCTTTAATCCACGTATGTGCCTGATGCAGGGATTGCTGCGGGTTCTTCGAGCGTATTTCAGGACCGAAACATAATTTGACAAATGTCTTTTTCTTCTTAAACACCTTTAAGAAGTGAGGAAGAAAAGTATCATCACCAATCCACGCATCATCATAATTCTGATATTCTACCGCAACCGGCACAATCGAAAAATTACCCTCCGCTGCAACTTGAAAGGGACCCTGTCTGAAATCACCCATTTCAGGCGCTTTGAATGAAGTTCCCTCTGGGAAAATAATTATGGAAAAGCCTTTGTCCAACAGCGCCCGGACTGATTTGCGAGTTTCAAGCCGGCTCTCTTTATTTTCTCTATTTACTAAAATCACATACGCCAGCTTTAGGGCTGTTCCGATTACGGGCCACTTGCCGACCTCTGCTTTTGCCACAGCAGTGCCTTTTACATGGCTTATAATCACAGGTCCATCAATGTATGACCGGTGATTCATCACAATTAAAGCACCTTCGGTGTTGATTTTACCTTCTGTACTAATGGTGATGCCAAGAATTTTATTCATTATCTGACCCCATCTCTGCGCATGGACAAATGTTCTATCCTCGTTTTGCATTCCAAGCATCCTCAGCAAAAGAAGGATGATAATGTAATAACAGGTTACCGCTACAAAGAGAAGTAGGCGAGTAACTGTTCTTGCTATGCCGATCATACCTCGGCATTTAAAGACTCAATAATCTCAAGAGAAACGCTTTGTAAATCAAGCACCATGAAACCATCCAGCACATCGGAAAAGTTGGGGTCAATGTTGAAGCCAACAATTTTGGCATTGAGTTTAATGTATTTTTTTAATAAAATCGGAAGCCCGATATTAAAGGGTTCCATTTGCTTTACAAATTTATCCAACTGCATAATTTCACCGTTCATTTCTTGTAAAATTGTCTCCGCATCCAAGTATTTTCCGGCATAAGCGAACTTCTTTTTTGGACTGATATGCTTCGCCAGTTCGTGCTCATAAAAATGTTTTTCAATGAAAGCCCGAATCACTTCCTTAGAAATATCGGAATAGTTTTTACTGATACTCAATGGACCGATTAAGTATTGGTATTGCGGATTTTTGATCAGGAACGCCAATATTCCTTTCCATAACAAGTAAAGCGGCAATCTCTGTTTTTGATATTCTGAAATTATATATGAACGACCCAACTCAAGCGATTTGCTCAAGATCGTTCCAAATGGGTGATTAATATTAAACAGGCTGCTTAAATAAAATCCATCTATGCCAAATGCCTCCATAATAGTATCTCCCATGCCAATCCGGTATCCACCGGCAATACTTGAATCATTCTTATCCCAGATAATCAATTGCTTGTAGTATGCATCATATTTATCAATGTCCCTTTCCTTATTGGCACCTTCACCCGCTTCTCTGAAAGTCTTCTCCCTTAACAATCCTATTTCCAACAATACATTGGGAATTTGATAGGATTCTACCAAATAGACATTAAAATTCCCCTGAGAAACCAACAAGTCTTGGCCTTTAAAATTTCTGATGTCCTTTGCTAATAAATTCTTACATATTGATGGGGCTAATGACTTCATTTGTTTCTACGTTCAATAATCTTTTGCATTTTCTTTGAAACTGAAGATTGAACTAGAGCGATATTCCATTTTCATCAATTGGCAGGGTATTAACCTGTTCTGTTTTTTCAATATTCCAGTTGCCTTTCAGCAGGCGATGAATATAACATTTGTCGGCTTCTCGGTTGAGTGTTTGGAGCTGTTCTTTTGTCAGGTCTCCTTCAATTTCCAAATGAACCTTAATATTCGCTTCCATTCCTTCCTCACTTCTTTTCACTTCCTGCACCAAAGACGCGGTTACATTCTTGATATTCCATCCGTTTTTTCGCGCGATGAAACGCACCGTGCCTGTTTTACACATTGCCAGCGCAGCCAGCAGCAGTTCGGAAGGATTGAACCCTAAATCAGTGCCGTTGGACTTGACGGGTTCATCACCAATTATCGAATGCCTTCCGTTTGAAAGAATCGTTTGATAGCCTTCCGGAAGATTGATTGCCTTTACCTGTGTTGCCATGTTATAATTGTTTTAAAATGTCAGAAATTTTTGAACGCTTTTTGTAATCGGGGTTGAAATGCCGCCACTTTATCGTTTTATCTTTCGAGATAATGTATGTTGCAGGGATGGGTAGTTGCTCCGTATCGTCAGAATGTGATTTTTTCATTTGCGCATTCAACACGGCATTATACATCAGCCGCTCAACTGCGCCAGGGCGAAAGTTGACCTGGTATGCCGTGGCGATTTTATAATCCTCATCATAGAGTAAAGTGAAACCGGCTTTCGTCTTGCGCAGTGTTTTCTGAATGAATTCTGAATTTTCAGGGGAGACAGCAACAACCCGCACCCCTTTTCCCGTAATGAGCGGAAGGCTATCCTGTAATTTTTTTAAATGGTGGTTGCAGAAAGGACACCAATGCCCGCGATAAAATATCAACACTACCGGGGTTTCGTTCAGGGTTTCATATAAATTGAACAACCGATTGTTTTGGTCACGCGCTGAAAAATCTGGCGCAGTCGCACCGGTCTGTAGTCCTGTTAACTCCGATGGTTTGTTGTAAAGATTAATCGCTGTCATTTTTAAAAGTATCTTTTGATTTTGAATTCCGCTTTACCGCGACATTTAAATTTTATGAGTGAGCATTGTTGTAATTCCGATGATTGGACGCAGAGATACGTCATTCCTGACAGATTTCCTTAATCATTCAGGACTGTCTGCTTTGTTAGGAGTCTATGTCAAGCGGCAGGAATACACTTACAAAGGGGACTATTTTCTTTGGCATGACGAAACCCCTGTTCCCACCACCGCTTCATTTGCTCGGGGTCAAAAATCAAGGAGTTGTTGGTTAGAATTTCAGGACAGAAGTAGAAATTGAGGTTCACTTTATTTTGAAGCCCTTCTAAGTTGCCGATAATAATATCATCTGCGCTGATTTGTTGGAGCATGAAATTAAAAACGCGCATGGTTAGTTCAAGGGCATTGAGGATGGGAGGATTCTTCGTCATGTCCGTTTTCGTTTTTAATACAATGACATCAATATCACAGGCCCCTTTGTAAATGGCATGATGCAACGGGATGACATTGCCGATACCGCCATCAGCATATTCAAAGCCGTCTTTTTCAAGCAGGCTCATGAAAGGCACCACATTCGCTGAAGCCCATATCCAGTCGCAGAAATCATGGTAGGAGCAGTCTTTCAGCGATTTGTATTCCACGGCATTGCTCGTCAGGTTGGAAACGGTTACAATCACATCAGCCGTTGCGCTTTTCATTTCCTCAAAATCTTCTTCCTTCACTATTTTGCAAATCAGTTTTCTGAGGTTATTGCTTTCGCCAAAGGTTTTCTTCCCTTTCAGAAACATCCAGAGGTTTCCCCAGTGATTGATGCGCGTTTTATATTCGCCTTTTTCTTTTTTGATGATGAAAGGGCAGGAATCAAAAATATCCGTTTGCGTTACTGTCGTGTAAATCTCCTTCAGCTTGTCAATCTTCCCAATGGAAAGTAACGGTATCAGCAGGCTTCCGGTGGATGTTCCCAAATAAAGGTCATACTTTTTCTCACATTCTTTGATAAGAAATTCGGCAACGCCACCCGCAAATGCGCCTTTGCTTCCTCCACCTGAAATGACCAGCGCTTTCACAACCTGAAATACTTTAACAACACTGTTTCGATGGGCATTTCACCGTTCCATAAGAACAAAATACACAGCAATCCCCGGGTGTAGGCTTTAACAATGTTTTGCAATTCTCACATTGATAAAAAAATTGACAGGTGTCCATAGGCATTTGTTCTTCTTTCTGATGTCCACAGTTCGGACACTTAATAACAGATTGCGTTGTCACATCCCCAATAATTAATCCTTGGCTATAAATGCAACCACAATCCCGTAAACAACATGCCCTAAAACACTTCCAACCATCATCAATGCCATGCTGCCTTCAGGCGGTGGTATTTCACCAAAAACCAAACTCATTCCAAACAGGGCTATCTGCGCGAAAATGAAAACAGCGATTCCAAAGAGGGCGCCTTTTAAAATCTTGTTGGAAATTTTTACCAGCGGATAAAACATGAAGATGTATCCTGCGGCAAAAGTTATCCCAATCATAAAGTGCATGAGCCATCCGGCTATGACCGGCACGCCCATCATTCCTGCAAGCATCTCTGCGGGATTCATTTTCGGCATTCCCATCAAGGGAGCAAGAAGCATAAAAACGGTCATGATTACTGTAGCAATCACACCGGAGGATATTGAAAGTCTTCCTTTGTATTTCATGGTTTGTTTTTTATGAGTTTGAATTTGTTTGTTGATTGGTGGCATAACATGGTTATTCCTGACAAAAGAGAAATAAAATTTAATTTAATGAAGCCGCAACTGATTTTTCATTTTTGACTGCAGCATTTCAATCAGTTCATCAAGAGAGTGGACTTCGTTTAATGCTTCCGTATCAACGATGACTGAACATTGTGTTTTGTTTTTTAGAAGGATAACGGGAAATTTCAGAGCGGGTAGGTTGCCCTACTCAACCAATTCATCATTGTGCAGAAAAATTGATTTTACGGGAAGGTCGGAAATGAAATCTCTCCATCGTTTTTTCATACCCAGGTTGCCGTAAGTTAAAGCGCAGAACGAACAGGGGTATGTGGCAGGAGAGAATATTTTGTGCGCGAAATCAGAAACAGAATTAAATATGCCTGAACCTGCATTGTAAATGAATAGCAATTCCATGAGGGTGTTATAAAATTTCTCTAAAAACAAACAGCCATGAATTCATGCGATGAACTCATGGCTGTCATTCTTGAATGATGAACTATTTGTTGGCGGTTAAGTTCACCTGCATCTTAAACTCACCAGAGAGCATGGCATTTTCAACTTTCCATCCGTACATCACTTTGAAATCTGTTCTGTTAATGATGATGTCGGCAGATGCCGTGATTTCGTTGTCAGTAAGCTTGGTTACTTTGGTGTCAAACGTGATCGTTTTAGTAATCCCGCGTATGGTGAGATCAGCAGTGGTTTTGTAAACATTATCTCCTTTTTTTTCAGAACCCTTTATCACCAATTTCGCTTCCGGGAATTGATTGATAGCAAAGAAGTCCTCTGACTTTAAATGGTTCACCAATTTGGCATTATCCTTTGCATCCTTCAGGTCTTCATCGGTAATCGTGTTCATGTCAATCACAAATTCTCCCCCTGTTATCTTTTCATCATCGGTAACGAGATTACCTGATTTGATGGTTACGTTACCGGTGTGTTCGTAAGATTTCGCAAGATGGTAGCCTGTCCATTGCAGTGTGCTGGCTTTCGTATCAATTTTATAAGTGCCTTCATTTTGATTTCCGGTAAATGACATCAAGGCAAAAGCAACTGCGCTAACAATAAATGACATTACGTTTTTCATGTTTTTTGATTTAGGTTAAAATGATTCTGCTGAATTGTTGCGCTGAAAGGCGAAACCTGACAGTATGTTCAAAAAAATTTGGGAGAAAGATTACAACACTACGATTCTGCCTGAAACTCTCCCATCACCCTCATAGGTAAGCTGGAAAAAATATACACCGGAAGGAAGCCCGGTTCTGTCAAACTCATACTTGTCGTCAGTCAGGTTTGGCAATTGCCTTACCTGTTTGCCATTGTAATCATAAAGGGTAAAGACAAAAGATTTGTTCTGGTTGTTTTGAAAATGAATGACAGATTTATCTATTACGGGATTGGGAATTATCAGGATGCCTTCCGCATCGAGGATAATGACGAAAATTTCCTCCGGTTCAGAATAGCCGACACGGTTAAAATGCAGCCGATAAAAATTGCGGGTATTGGGGACGGGCGAAGCGTCCTTGAAATCATATTGCACATTGATGTTTTCACTCCCGCAAATACCTTCTATCCTTCCAATCACTGCATAATTGATGCTATCGGTTGAGCGCTCAATGTCGGTGCCGTTGCAGGTGCTGCCGCTGATGAGCGTCCATCTAATCAATACTTCATTTTCGATTTGCGCAGCTTGTTCAAACGTATAGTCAAAGCCCGGAAGCTGGGCGTGAACAAGCGCAGGAAGGATGGCAAGCAGAAGGGTTTTTATTTTTTGCACGCAACTAAAAACGAATGGAATGGAAAAATAGTTCGCAAAGAGAATGAACAAGTACGTTCAACTTTTCAATTGATCAACAGGACGCTCACTCATTCACTCCATGACACTGCTTGTATTTCTTCCCGCTGCCGCAAGGGCACGGATCGTTGCGATTGATTTTCTTTTCAACACGCACGGGCTCTAATTTCTTCTGCTCGCGCGGTTGTTCCTGTGGTTGTCCGTTTCCGGTGGGATTCGCCAAACTGGAAGTATCCCTACCCTCTTTCAATCGTGAAGTATCCGTTTTCACAGGAGCGCGCGCTTCGCGCACTTCATCCGATCGCTTCACGGGAATATTCCCTTTGAAGATGAATGAGGTTACATCTTTGTTGATTTCATTCATCAGTTGCTTGAACAAATCAAATGCTTCGAGTTTGTAAATCAACAACGGGTCTTTCTGTTCATACACCGCTGACTGCACTGACTGTTTCAGTTCATCCATCTGCCGCAGATGTTCTTTCCACGCATCGTCAATGATGCTGAGCGAAACTGCTTTTTCAAATGCGGTGATGATTTCTTTTCCATTTGTTTCCATCACTTTTTTCAAATTCGCCTGCACATGCATTCCCTTCATTCCATCGGTAAACGGAATCACAATATTTTCAATTACTTCACCACGATTTTGAAACACATCACGCATCACGGGCATCGCGGTGGCAGTGATTTGTTCCGACTTGCGTTTGTAGGCTTCCTTTACTTCTTCATATAATTTTTGACCAAGCTCGTCCGGCTTCTTGTTGGAGAATTCCTGGTCTGTAATCGCAGTGTCCAATGCGAAATAGCGGATAACATCCAACTTGAATCCTGCATAATCTCTTGCCTGCTGGAATTGCGTCACCACTTCTTCGCACAGGTTGAAGAACGAATTATTCAAATCAACAGAAAGCCTTTCGCCAAACAATGCATGTTTGCGCTTGGTATATATAACTTCCCGCTGCGAGTTCATCACGTCATCATACTCCAGCAATCTTTTTCTAATGCCAAAATTATTTTCTTCCACTTTCTTCTGTGCGCGCTCAATGGATTTCGTAACCATCGAATGCTGAATCACTTCGCCTTCTTTGTAGCCCATTTTATCCATCATGCGCGCAACGCTCTCAGGAATGAAAAGGCGCATGAGGTTGTCTTCCATCGAAACAAAAAACAACGAAGAACCCGGGTCGCCCTGACGTCCCGAACGACCGCGCAACTGCCTGTCCACACGTCTTGATTCGTGACGCTCTGTGCCGATGATTGCAAGACCTCCTGCATCTTTCACTCCGGGACCCAACTTAATGTCGGTACCACGACCTGCCATGTTCGTAGCAATGGTTACGCTTCCTGCCTTACCTGCTTCCGCAACAATCTCTGCTTCGCGCTGATGCTGTTTCGCATTCAGCACATTATGCTTCACGCCTTTCATGTTCAACATGCGGCTCAACAATTCCGAAACTTCCACAGAGGTTGTTCCTACAAGAATTGGTCTGCCCTTCGCGCGTTCTTCCACAACTCTTTCAATGAGGGCATTGTATTTTTCACGGATGGTGCGATAGACCAAATCTTCCTGGTCATCGCGCACAACGGGTTTATTGGTAGGAATGTCCACCACATCAAGCTTGTAGATTTGCCAAAACTCGCCCGCTTCCGTTTCCGCAGTTCCCGTCATGCCCGCGAGCTTGTGATACATGCGGAAATAATTCTGCAACGTAACCGTAGCGAATGTTTGCGTTGCCGCTTCCACCTTTACATTTTCCTTCGCCTCAATTGCCTGGTGCAACCCGTCAGAATATCTTCTTCCTTCGAGAATACGTCCCGTGTTTTCATCCACGATTTTCACTTTGCCATCCATCACCACATATTCCACGTCATTTTCAAACAGCGTGTATGCTTTCAGCAATTGCTGCATACTATGCACACGCTCCGACTTGATTGCAAAATCCTGCATGAGCGTGTCTTTGCGCTTCACCTTTTCGTCAGGCTCAATCAGCGCTCTTTCAATTTCTGCAATTTCATGCCCCACATCAGGCATAATAAAAAAGTTAGTGTCTTCGCCTGATTCGGTGATAAGGTCAATTCCTTTTTCCGACAGTTCAACGCTGTTGTTCTTTTCATCAATTGTGAAATACAATGCCTCGTCTGCCTTTGGCATGTTTTTCTGCTGATCTTGCAGATAATAGTTTTCTGTTTTCTGCAAAACAGATTTCACGCCCGGCTCGCTGAGATATTTAATGAGCGCTTTATTCTTTGGAAGTCCGCGATGTGCGCGAAACAAAGCAAGCCCGCCTTCAGTTTCACTTTCTTTCCCTTGTTCAATCAATTTTTTTGCATCCGTAAGGAAGAGATTAATGGAGCGCTTCTGCGCGTCATATAATTTCTGGATGCGCGGCTTTAATGCATGGAACTCTTGCTGGTCGCCTTTCGGCACAGGACCGGAAATAATAAGCGGAGTTCGTGCATCATCAATCAACACAGAATCTACTTCATCCACCATCGCGAAATGCAGCTTGCGTTGCACTAATTCTTCAGGCGTGCGTGACATATTGTCGCGCAAATAGTCAAAGCCGAACTCATTATTCGTTCCGTAAACGATATCTGAGTTGTATGCCTTTCTGCGTTCGGGTGAATGCGGCTGGTATTTGTCTATGCAATCAACGGTGATGCCTAAGAATTGTAAAATAGGACCTATCCATTCACTGTCTCTTCGAGCCAAATAATCATTCACTGTTACGATGTGTACGCCTTTCCCTCCGAGCGCATTCAAATATGAAGGCAACGTAGCCACCAGCGTTTTTCCTTCTCCGGTTCCCATTTCCGCAATCTTTCCCTGGTGCAGCACCATACCGCCAATCAACTGCACATCATAATGAATCATGTCCCACGTCACCATGTTGCCCGCAGCCATCCATTGATTCAGATAAGTGACCTGACTGCCGCTGATTTGAATATTCTGATGTTTGATGGAAAGGTCGCGGTCGAGGTCTGTCGCAGTGGCAATGATTGTCTTATTCTCAAAAAACCTTTTCGCGGTTTCTTTCACCACGGCAAATGCTTCGGGAAGCAGTTCAAGGAGGATTTCTTCGAGCTTGTTGTCGTGTTCTTTCTCTAAGCGGTCAACCTCTTTGTATATCTTTTCCTTATCATCGGGGTCCATATCGGGGTTGGCATCCACCTCCGCTTTGTTTTCCGCTATTTTACGCGCGATATCAGAGAGATATTCGCTGATGCGCTGTTTAAACTGCACGGTTTTTCCGCGCAATTCATCGTTGGAAATGGAGGAGAGCTTGGCAAATTCCTCCTTGGTTTTTTCTACCAGCGGGGTAACTTCTTTGATGTCTTTCTCCGATTTGCTGCCGAAAATCTTCGAAACTGTCTTAGTGATAAAATCGAGCATTCCTTATTATCTAAAGTGAGAAAGATATGGGAGAAGCAAAAATAATACTAATTGAAGGAGTCGGAAAAGATGGCAGTGATCATGGTCTTGGGATACACGCAAAATCGCGCAAAATTTCACCTTGCACCAAATCTCACGGGCTTATTATTAACTTGCGGCAAAACTTTTTTCCGATGTCTTTTTCCCTCAACCAAATCAAAGCGCCTATCGAAAAGGAGCTGGATGTGTTTGAGCGGAAATTTAAACTGGCGATGAAGAGCCGCGTGCCGTTGCTCGACCGCATCACCTATTACATCGTGCAGCGCAAAGGCAAGCAAATGCGACCGATGTTCGTGCTGCTGGCAGCAAAACTGCATGGCGAGATTGTAGAAAAAACCTACATTGCCGCGTCACTCGTAGAACTGCTGCACACCGCCACGCTCGTGCATGATGATGTGGTGGATGATGCGTACATGCGCAGAGGTTTTTTTTCCATCAATGCGCTTTGGAAAAATAAAATCGCGGTGCTTGTGGGCGATTACCTGCTTTCGCGCGGGTTGTTGCTTGCGATTGAAAACGACCATTTTGATTTGCTGAAAATTTTATCTGCCGCAGTGAAAGAAATGAGCGAAGGCGAACTGCTGCAAATCGAAAAAGCACGCAGGCTCGACATCAAAGAAGATATTTACTACGAAATCATCCGCCAGAAAACGGCTTCGCTGATTGCATCAGCCTGTGCAAGCGGTGCGACTTCGATTATTAATGATAAGGAGGGCGTGGAAAAAATGCGCATGTTTGGCGAGAAGGTCGGTATGGCATTTCAGATAAAAGACGACTTGTTTGATTATGGCGATTCTGACATTGGCAAGCCGCGTGGCATTGATATCAAAGAGCGCAAGATGACGTTGCCGCTCATTTACGCGCTCAACAAAGCTTCTTCATCAGACAAGCGCTGGGTGATGAATGTGTTTAAAAATGACAACAAAGACCAGAAGAAAGTAAAAGAAGTTTTACACTATGTGAAAAGCAGCGGGGGCATTGAATACGCAAACTCCAGGATGCAAGCCTACCGCGATGAAGCGCTTGCCTTGCTCCACTCCTACCCTGCCAATGATGCCCGAACGAGTTTGGAGCAACTGATACAGTTTACGATTGAACGGGAGAACTAACGTCCGTCATGCTGAGTTCCGCTGCTTTGAGCGGGACGAAGCATCTCTGCTTTGAATAAATACGAGATTCTTCGCTTCGCAGAGCCTCTGCTCAGAATGACGGAAAATCCTGTCAAAATAATTCCATCTGCGATTTCGGCTGCCTGAATGCGGTGAGGTTCAATTCAAATACCGTAAAGTTTATTAGTGCGAAACAGGGGCAACCTTTCGGCAAGATAACTTGACTGCTTTCTTCAGCCGCTTTGCCTGCCTGATGATTAGAATTATGCTGAATTTATCAAATTCATTTCTGCACCCTTTGTGCAAAAATAAACTTACAGAAAATTTGGATTTTTCAGAAAAAAAAAATAGATTTGTTGCGGCTGCGTAAATTGTGATGAAACGATTTTAAACTCAAAACATCACACAATGAAAAAACAACTTCTTCTCGGCATTTGCATTTTGCTTTGCATAAGAAATATTAATGCACAGATTACTTTGGAGCATTTAGTTGATTCAACAACAATGAATGGAGGATTTTATTGCACAGATATCGGAGGTAATGATTACAAGTATGTCCTTCTGAATGCGCAAGCGAATAGCTTCAGTTTGTACAATATGGACATGACGCCATATATGGCTGATATTGTTATACCAGTAACCGATTCAATTATGCAAGGATTTACTGTTATCTATGTTACGAAAGCATTATTCGATTGCGATTCAACCAATATAGAATATGTTTTCACTAATGCAATCAATCAAAGTGAAAAATTCCGTGTATTGAGAACTGATGGGACTGTATTATTGGAGGTAGATAGTGCAACTGGTCCTTACTGCTTTGGCTGCTGGGGAGGGGCTTATTACATTAAGCCGATAATAAACACATCGGCAGGCGCTAAACTTTTTCTTCAAAAGTATCCTCCGAGTAATTCTCAAATTTTCATTTACGCATTATGCGGTGAATTACCCATCAGCGTATATGATTTTTCAGAGAATAAAACGTTTGTGAACCTATTTCCCAATCCTGCTGACATGAAAATACACCTTGAAATAAACCCACCTAACAACTTCGAGGAGTTTCAGGTTAGGATTTTAGACGGCAATGGAAAAGAATTGGAAAACAAAAACATCGACATTTTAGCTAACAAATATTCTTTGGATGTAAGAGGTTTAACCAGTGGTACTTATTTCTACTCATTAGTATCAAACACCAAAGTATATCAATCTGGAAAATTCATTGTAACCAAATAGCAATAATATTTTCTAATCTTTAAAACCAACTCAAATGAAACCAACAATTAAATTGCTGATGATTGCCATAGTGGTAATATTCTGCGCAGGAATTAATGTTGTTTATGGACAAGTAACGCAAGGCGGGAATATTCGCCCTGCAACAGGAACGCCATGTCCTTTTCTTGGGTGGAATAATGTCGGCACAGCAGGCACCTTAGAAATCCGCAATGATTTTACAAACCACATTAATTTTTTCACAGATGGCACACAAAAGATGACCATCCTCGGAACTAACGACAATGAAGATGGAAATGTCGGTATCGGGTTAGTTGCGCCTAAGGCAAGACTTCACGTTGTTAGTGCTAATCAATTAGTAGGGACTCTTTCATAAAGCTTAGTTCCCGGAACCGGATTTAATATGGGCGTATGGGGTACTGCAACAAATTCTACCACAAATATAGGAGGTGAATTTAACGCATACGGCAGTGCTGGCCGCCTTTATGGAGTTAGGGGCAATGCAGGTCAAGGGTTTAATATCAACCTCACCGGCAATTTCAGTTTTGGAGGTTTTTTTGAATCAAACAATACCAACGGATTAAATTGCGGAGTGTATTCAAGAGTTGGCGGAAATGGCAATGGTCCAGCGGGAATATTCATTGGGAATGTTTTTCGCACAGGCAATGATAATTTTTCATCTGATTCTACTCTGAAAGACAGTATAGTTGATATTACTGGAGCTTTATCTGTTTTAGCTCAGTTACAACCAAAAAGTTATGTCTTTAAAAGAGACAGTTTTCCTTATCTTAACTTGCCAGAGGGTCATCAATTTGGATTAATAGCTCAGTCGGTTGACTCAATAGTCCCAGAATTAGTCGCAGATTTTATTCACCCTGAAGTGAAAGATACCAATGGTACAGTTCTGATAGATTCCATTAACATCAAATCAATCAACTACACAGGCTTAATTCCGTTGCTCGTTAGCGGCATCAACGAACTCAACGCAACCACCGTAAAAAACTGCGAACCATCCACCATCCCCAACCGCATTCCCGTGTGGCACGACAGCCTGAAAACACTGTGCGCCTCAAACATCCACAGCGACAACGGTCGCGTAGGCATCAACATCACCGCGCCCATTGCCACCCTTGATGTGGATGGCGCGGCAGACACAGTGGGCATCAACGTGACCGGTCAGATGATGGGTATTCTTGCCAACGGAGATACGATGGGCGGGCATTTTGAGGGACAGTTGGTGGGCGCACATGGCTTAGCCATAGGCGCAATGCCCTACCATGCAGGCGTGGCGGGGATTAG
>JAWXCB010000035.1:0-11125 GCA_034440455.1 Chitinophagales bacterium | reverse complement strand
GGATCCAACAAACGAAATACAGACACTGAACCTCGCAGGAAATTCACTTTCAATTAGCGGTGGAAATGCGGTGAATTTGACTTCGTATCTTGATAACACCGATGCGCAAACATTATCGCTGAGTGGTAATACGATTTCGATTACCGGAGGAAACTCAGTTATTCTCTCGGATAATAACGCAACAAATGAAATTCAAGCACTCACGTTCAATGCAGGCACATTGTCTATCAGCGGAGGCAACAGCGTGGTGATTCCTGACAACGTGAACGATGCAGACGCGAATTCTTCAAATGAGTTCAATACAACCATTGGACTTACCGGATCAACACTCAACATCACGGATGGAGGCGGAACGCTTTCTGTAAATCTTGCAGGTTTAGCAGATACGGATGCTGATTCTACAAATGAATTGCAAACGCTTGGTCTTTCAGGAAATTCGCTTTCAATTAGTGACGGAAACGCGGTTGATTTGAGTTCTTACCTTGACAATACGGATGCACAGTCGCTTTCTCTTGTCGGCACAACATTGTCTATCAGCGGAGCAAATAATGTGAACCTTACACCACTGCTTGATAATACGGATGGGCAGACACTCTCGTTCAATGCCGGAACGCTTTCCATCAGCGGAGGGAACAGCGTTGCGATTCCTGACAATGTAAACGATGCCGATGCGAACCCCGCAAATGAATTCAATACCGGAGTTGCTCTGACTGGCGATACGCTTAAAATTACCGATGGCGGTGGAACGCAGTCTGTCGTGTTAAGCGGATTAAGTGCAGGAAGCGATGACCAAACGATTACCTTAATGAACGACAGTTTATCTATTGAAGATGGAAATGCCGTTGACTTAAGCGGTTATTTAGATAACACCGATGCGCAGTCGCTTTCTTTTGTTGGAACTACGCTCTCCGTCAGCGGTGCAAACAATGTGAATCTGGGAACATTGCTTGATAACACCGATGCGCAAACATTATCACTGAGCGGAAATACAATTTCAATCACAGGCGGAAACTCTGTCATCTTATCAGACAATAACGCAACGAATGAAATTCAGGATTTGTCCTTGTCGGGGAACACATTAAGCCTTTCAGGAGATGCCACACTGGTGAATCTGACTCCGTACTTAGACAATACCGATGCACAAACGCTGACTTTTAATGCAGGCACACTTTCGATTAGCGGAGGCAATAGTGTGGTGATTCCCGATAATGTAAATGATGCGGACGCAAATCCTGCAAATGAGTTTAATACTGCTGTTTCATTGAGTGGTGATACGTTGAAAATTACCGATGGCGGTGGAACGCAGTCGGTAGTGTTGAATGGTTTAAGCGCAGATTCAGATGACCAAACGCTCAGTTTGTCAAATGACACACTTGCGATTGCTGACGGAAATTCAGTTCCGTTGAGCGCTTATCTTGATAACACCGATGCCCAAACAATTTCAATTTCAAATGATTCACTTTCCATTTCAGGTGGAAACACAATTGCCCTCACTCCTTATCTTGATAATACAGATGACCAAGCGCTCACAATCAATAGCGATACTGTTTTTATTGAAAATGGGAATTACATTATTCTTCCTCCGGGCGGCTTTAATCCTGACGACCAATTTTTGACATTGTCTGGCGACACACTTTCTATTGATAATGCAAACTCAGTTGATTTGAGTCCTTATTTGGATAACACCGATGCCCAAACACTTACCCTGTCAAATGATTCACTTTCGATTTCTAATGGCAACTCAGTGAATTTCAGCGCATATCTGGATAATACCGACAGCCAAAATCTGAGTTCTTCCAGAACAGGCGATAGTGTAACCGTGAATATTTCAGGGGGCGCAAGTGCAAAGTTCAGTGTTGCCGGTTTAGATAATGACACATTGAATGAAATTCAAGACCTATCGCTTTTGGGGAATTTGCTTGGATTAACCCAAAGTGGAACTACGGTAAATCTTGCACCTTATCTTGATAACACTGATGCGCAAACGCTTTCATTGAGCGGCAACACGATTTCCATTTCAGGAGGCAATTCCATTATCCTCACCGACAACAATGCTACAAACGAAATTCAATCGCTCACATTCAATGCAGGTACGCTTTCAATTAGTGGAGGCAACAGCGTAGCGATTCCAGACAATGTGAATGATGCGGATGCAAATCCTGCAAACGAATTCAATACGGGTGTTTCATTAAGCGGTGATACGCTAAGAATTACAGATGGTGGTGGAACACAGTCCGTTGTGTTAAGCGGATTAGGCGCGGGCGCTGACGACCAGACAATTTCAATTTCAAATGACAGTTTGTTTATTCAAAACGGAAACGCAGTTGATTTGGGTTCTTATCTTGATAATACCGATGTGCAAACATTATCACTGAGCGGAAATACAATTTCAATCACAGGCGGAAACTCCATCATCTTATCAGACAATAATGCAACGAATGAAATTCAGGATTTATCGTTGTCGGGAAATACGTTGAGCTTGAGTAGTGACGTAACTCCGGTGAATCTTGCTCCTTACTTGGATAATACCGATGCGCAAACGCTTTCTTTGAGCAACGACACACTGTTTATTGCAAATGGAAACTCGGTTGCATTAAGCAGTATTGATACCGACACAGATGACCAAACTTTAAGCCTGTCGAATGACACGCTCTCCATTGCGGCTGGAAATTCAGTTGCGCTCAACGCTTATCTCGATAATACCGATGCACAGACAATTGCAATCAGCAACGATACAATTTCAATTTCAGGTGGAAATGAAGTAAGTCTTGCTTCTTATTTAGATAACACCGACAGTCAAAATCTTTCATTTAGCAATGACACGCTTTCAATTTCCGGAGGCAACAGCGTGGTGCTGAATTGGAAAAAAAGCGGCAGCGACCTTTATAGAAGCACGGGGAATATTGGCATCGGCACGATTAACCCTGATTATAAACTTGATGTGAGCGGTGATGCAAGGGTAGGGTGGTTTGGAAGCTCGGATACTATCCAGATTTTACCACACGATTTTACTGTTGAAGGTGCAGCTCCATTTTTGACTATGAATTTTACGAGTGGAGAAGTGGGAATGAAGCAGTCTGCATCGTACCCGCTACTTGTTTCGATTCCAATTCCTGTCGGATACAAAGCCTCAAAGGTGAATATCTATGGTAGTGTAAACCGCACGATGGATGTTTACTCTGTTAACCTTACAAATGGAAATGAAACCACCGTGGGGTCAGGCACAACAAATACGGAGCTTAATTTCACGGATGTCAGCGCATCCAGCACAACGTATCTGTTGATTCGCATTACAACTGCTGCAGGCTCTGAAACCTTTTATGGCGGATATGTAATTATTGAAAGGAATTAAAGAAGCAATGCCCCTTTTCTCAAGAAGCTGCGGCAGGAATTATTTTCTGCCGCAGTTTTATTTCAGGAAATTTCTTCTGAGATAATAATGCAGCGTGTGGTTCATCTCATCCATGCCGAGCGTTTTGTTCTCCACCAAATCATTCAGCGACCGTTTTGCAATTCCGTAGGAGATGTTCATCATTTTCATGTATTCCTTAATCGTGATGAATTCGTTCTCTTTTAAATAATTGAGTAACCCGTTACTTTCTTCCATCACAATTGGGATAGGTTTAAGATTGTGTTTGTCGGCATGGCGTTGTTCCTCCGAATCAGGAACCAACACGCTCTGGTCGCGCACGCGCACGTAGTGCAGCCATTCTCCGAATTCATCCAATGCGCGATGTTCTTTTTCGCTTGCTTCGATTTCTGCAATCAAAATCGTTTGCCGTTTATCATCCATCGTAATGAAGTGGATGAAGACGGGTGGGTCGCAGAATTTTTTTCCAGCCTGCAACATCATGTATTTTTCCTGCTCTGCATCCACGCCCACCACATCGCCTGAATCATCAACCCCGATTATGATTCTTCCTCCCTCTGAATTTGCGAATGCCACAATCGTCCGCGCGATTTTATGCGCGCTGGAAATATGCTGCTTAAAATCCAGATGCTGGTCTTCGCCTTGCTTAATCAGGTCATATATTTCAGAGGAACGCGCCATTCGGTTTCGCAGGATTGATGTTGTAATTTTAAGCCGCAAAACCATTGAAATGAAAAGGATTTTTTCTCTCGTACTGTATTCGGCTTTCCTGTTTGCAATGGAACAAAGTGCGTGGGCGCAAACTATTACGCGCGGACCTTACCTGCAATCACTTGCGCCCGGTAGCATCAAAATTAAATGGCGTACAAATACGGCAACGAATAGTCGCGTGTATTACGGCACTGCGCAAGGGAATTTAAATTTGATGCAGGATGTTCCGGCAAGCGTAACAGACCACACAGTGAAACTCACAGGCTTGCAGCCGTTCACAACTTATTATTATTCTGTGGGCAGCACTTCGCAGGTAGTAAGCGGACCAAGTGCAATGCATCGTTTCACTACATCGCCCATTCCCGGAACTGAACAACCTATTCGCTTGTGGGGCATTGGTGATTTTGGAAAAGCTAATCAAGGGCAAATTGATGTAATGAATTCTTACATCAATTACACGGGAAACACGCATACAGATTTGTGGGTTTGGTTTGGCGACAATGCTTACAACGATGGCACGGAAGCAGAATACCAAACAAAAGTGTTTGATGTTTTTGAAAACATCATGACGTACATCCCGTTTTATCCCTGCCCGGGAAACCATGACTACAACAGCGTTTGCGCGATTCCCTGTTTTCAAGACCCAGCCGACCATGATGGACCTTATCTTGATATTGTAGATGTTCCCGCCAATGGTGAAGCGGGTGGTATTCCTTCAGGATATGAGTTGTATTATTCCTACAATTACGGCAATGCGCATTTCATTTCGCTCAATTCCGAATTAGGTTCGCTCATTTCATCGTATGATTGGTGCGGCACGTATGGCGCGGGCAACTTCAACGGCTCGCCTTTGCATCAGTGGCTTGTTTCTGATTTGAATAACAACACGCTTCCCTGGACAATTGTTTATTTTCATCAGCCTCCCTATACAAAAGGCTCGCATGATTCGGATGATATTTTTGAATTGTATATGAAAGCGATGCGCGAAAATTTTCTTCCGCTCTTTGACCAATATGGCGTTGACCTTGTGCTGTGCGGACACAGTCATGTGTATGAGCGTTCCTATTTATTGCGAGGGCATTATGGCAATTCATCTACGTTTAATAATTCCTACAAAGTAGATGGTTCAAGCGGTAAAGCTTCACTTGGTGAAGAATACATCAAATACCTTGACGGACCAACAAAAGGACACGGTATCGTGTATGTGGTGCAGGGCAACTCAGGTAGCAGCGAACCGGGCGCGGCAATCAATCATCCTGCGATGTATTTTGGTGAAGAAGGCACGTATGGCTCACTCGTGTTGGACATTAATGGAATGCGTGTTGATGGTCGCTACTTGCGCTCTGACGGCACAGTGCAGGATGAGTTTACGATTATCAAAACCAATTCTCAGATTGTAAATAATGTGAGCGCGTCAATTTGCAGCGGTGAAAGCTATTTCGTTGGAGGAGCAAATCAAACTACATCGGGCACATACTATGACACGATTAATATTTCATCTGGACCTGACACCATTGTTGTAATGCAACTTACTGTTACTCAACCCATTTCAACAAACAGAGCAGTGAGCATTTGCACAGGCTCAAGTTATTTTGTGGGAGGAGCAAATCAAACTACTGCGGGAACATATTCAGATGTATATACGAATACAACTGGCTGCGACAGCACGGTGATTACGCAACTCAGCATATTGCCTGCTTTGACCGGAACATCTACTGTTACGATTTGCGATGGCGACAGCTATTTTGTTGGCGGAGCAAATCAAACGATAGCAGGACAATACACTGATATGCTAACTGCTTCCGGTGGGTGCGACAGTACTCACACTACATCGCTTGTTTTACAACAAGCGCCAGAGCAAACAGTGAATGCCGCAATTTGCATGGGTGAATTTTATTTTGCCGGTGGAAAAAATCAAACAGAAGCGGGAACGTATTATGACACGCTTGCTACTGCAATTGGCTGCGATAGTTTCCTCACGACAAATCTTACAGTGAATGTGTTGCCGCAAGCGCCAGTGATTACACAACTTGGCAATTCTCTTTCTGTGACTCCGACTTATGTTTCTTATCAATGGTATAAAGATGGCGCGCCCGTTTCAGGCGCGAATTTCAATGTGGCGCAAATAACAGGGGAGGGGGATTACTTTGTATTGGCTGGCGATGGAAATAATTGCAAAGTAAGTTCCGATACCTTCACGGTTGATTTTACAAGCGTGAAAACACCGGAGAAAATGCGCATCTCTATTTTGCCGAACCCAGCAACTAACAACGTGCTTATCAGTTTCACAAAAGAAGCTGTTGGAAATCTGACAGTTGAAATTTTCAACGTGCTGGGAAAAAATGTTGAAACCATCGCTATCAATGGTTTCAATGAGGCGCAAACATGGATTGATTTGGATGGAATCGAGTCAGGCGTGTATCTGTTCAAAGTGCAAATCGGAAATAAATTGCATGTGGAAAGGATTGTGATTGCAAAGAATTAAAATCACTATGAAATGTTATATCGTACGCTAAACTTGTCGCTTTTCCGGAATAGCCTCATCCCATCCTTCTCCAAAGGAGAAGGAGTCCGAACTGCTTCCTTTTACAAGGAAGAAACAAGCGGCAATCTATTCAAAAAGATACTGTTGGGACTCCTCTCTCCTTTGGAGGGGGGTGAGGCAATAGAATTAATTCACCGGACTCAGCGGTGCGCTTCTGAAACTCGGACAATAGCGAGTGGATTTCTTGCTCGCATTCTTGGTTGCTAAAACAATTGTTGCTGAAATCTCCAGCGCGCCCCACGTAGAAAGGTTTAACCCGCCCATCGTAAAATCATAACTCACGCCAATTTGATAGCGCGTGTCGTTTCCAAAACTTCCCGTGTGCCCCGCAACAAAAATCAAGCTCTTCGTATTTTTCCTGTCATTGAACTTGGGATTACGGAAATAGAAACCGAGATACAAGGGTTTTGTGAAATAAGAACGCGCGTAGCTGCTGCGATAACTGTGTTTGTTCACCACATAAATATTGAAGCCATATGTGTAAGCGAGAAAGTCATCTTGTTTTTCAAAAAGCACTTTCGGGTTGATGTAGAATTTATTTTTGGAAAGCGGCAGGCTCGTGTTGTACATCACCGTATATTTCATCGGCAGACGCGATTCGATTTCATTCAATGAAATATCCGGTTGCACAAGATGCGCCACCGCAAAACTTACTTCATTTGTCCACTTCTGCTCATCCGGTTTGTTTTGAAAGATGTTAAAGCCGAAAGTAACTCCCGCGTCAATATCGAGGTAGTTTTTCTTCCCGTCATTCTGTGCAGCGAATGCGGAGGGGGTGTTTAAATATCCACGCTCTGGGTCAACCTGGTCAGAAAAAACCAAGCGACTATAATCAATACGCAGTTGGTTGTAATAAATTTTCGTGCCGAAACTGAGCGAGTAATTGTTGTTTGTAGTCGGCATTCGCCACGCATATAAAATTCCGGCTGCGGTATGCCGCAGAAAACCTTCACCTTTAAAATTTTGCAGCACGAAAAAACCTACCCCGCCAATCAGCGCATTCGTCATTTGCTTGTCGCCATAAAAATTGTAAGTAGAGAGCGGTCCGGGAAATTTCATGCCCGGCACATTCAGCCAGAGATTCCGATAGTTAATGCCAAAGCGCAAATCGGTCACGCTGCCCGTGTAAGCAGGATTATAATACAGCGGATTCATTTCAAACTGCGAGAAGTTGGGGTCTTGGGCTTTTGCAAAAAAGCTAATTAAAATCAAACCGGATAATAGGATATGGTTTTTAATCACACTCATCTCAATAAGGTTACTGAGCCAATCTTCTTCGTTCTTCCATCCTCATAATCTTTCCCTGCCCACACGGAGCTATTGATAAACACCGCTTCAATCTTCCACACATAAACATCCTGCGGCAGTAGCAAGCCGGTATTCATGTGCCTGCCGTTCCAGCCTTCCTCCGGTTCGCCTTCGGGAGTGAGTTTGTATGTTTCCCAAAGCAGTTCGCCCCACGTGTTGTAGATGTGCAGATGATACGTTTCCATGCACTGTCCTGCGGGTTTGAATTCGCGCACCTTCGGGTCGCCAAACTCAGGACTGAATGCATTTGGCACGTATAAACCTTTCTCCAAGAAATCAATCGTCACGGGTTTGCTTAACGTGTCTTTGCACCCTGCTGCGTTCTCAGTAATCAGTGTTATGTTGTATTTTCCTTGCGTTTCAAAAATGTGATTTGGTGAATCTCCAATCACCGTTGCGTTGTCGCCAAAATCCCAAACGCTGCTGCCGTAGCCGTAAGAAATGTTTGTGAACGTAACTTCCGAGCCATCACATCCTGAAGAAGGCTGCGAAAAGTCAAAATCGCTGACTGGTGCGGGATGTATGCGCACGGTCACAGAATCTTTCCCAACGCTGCATGAATCGGCAGAGTAAACGAGTTGATAAATCACATAGCTGCCCGTGTCGGCAAGTTCCAAGGTGATGCTTTGCGCTGCATTTGAAACGGGGGAAATTATTCCTGTTCCCAAATCATAATAAAAATAACTTCCACCGGAGGCGTTGCTGGTCAATACAATTTGTTCGCCTTTGCAAACATCCTGCGGAGCAGCAGTAATTCCGGATTTCACGGTGTTCGGATAAACCGTAACCGGAATCGTTCCCGGAATGGAATTACAATTTGCGCCTGTTGCATAATAGGTGACGGTGTAAGTGACATCGCTGTTTGTTGTGTTGATGAACGCATGAATGAAATTCGCATCAGCAGTCGGAATAATTTCGCCCGTGCCATCGCCATAATCAATGTAAAGCGAATCAAAAACGGTGTTGTTTGTGTTCGTAAACAACACATTCGTTTGTCCGCAGCCAATCGTAAAATTTGCCGTAACCACGGCAGGCGGAGTGTTCAGCACTTTCACCGTGTCAATAAACTTTCCAAAATTCTGGCAGGTGTGACTGAAGACATAAAACTCAACGATGTAGGAAGTGTCGCTCCCGTCCGCAGCGGCACTGTAGCGAACGAAATCAGGCGGAATCGGACTGAACGTAGTATCGCCATTCCCGAAAATCCACATGTAGCGCAAGCCCGTCCAGTCGGGCGGCAAGATTGGATAAAACGAAACATCAAGCGGTGCACATCCTTCTTTCGGATTGAAAGTGAAAAATGCATTGGGCGGATAGGGCACCAATACGCTGCTTGATGCGCTATCAACACAGCCGAATTGTGTTTCCGCAACAAGTTTGATTTGATAAGTTCCTTCATCAAGGTACGAATGGCTTGGATTAATTCCTGTGCCTGTTGAGCCATCGCCAAAATCCCAATTATAATTTAGCGCGTCAACAGTTGTAAGAATAATTTGCAACGCGCTGTCGGGACAAATCATACTGTCATGTGTGAACGCGACTGTCGGCAGCGGATGCACAGTGAGCGTAAATGTCGTGTCACTGTTGCATCCCACAGAACTCGTTACTTCAAAAATCACCGTGTGATTTCCGGCAGGCGAAAAAACATGCGATGGATTTTGAACGCTGCTTGTATTTCCGTTTCCGAAATTCCATTGCCATGCGTTGATTGTTCCTGCATTGGCAACGCTCAGGTCGGTGAAGGAAGTAGTATCGTTGATGCACGTTGTATTGAAAGTGAAATCGGGAGTTGGAAGCGGATTGATGGTGAGTGTAACACTATCGCGCGTAGCGCATGTTCCTGTTCCATAATCATAAAATAATTTACTGTTACCAACGCCCGCAAGCGATGGGTTGAATAATCCGGTTGCAGAATTTACGATTCCGTTGCCTGACCAAACTCCACCGCTTGCAGGCGTAAATCCGGTGAGTGGCGCTGGCATATCATCAATACAAAAAGTTTTGTCGGGACCTGCAATCGCAGGCAAAGGCGCAATCACCAGCACTAACGCATTATCGGCATTGGAGCAACTGTTTCCATCGGTGAAACTATAAGTAACAGCATAACTTCCTGTATCGGCAGCACTTCCGCTTGGCGTAAATAAACCGCTCTGCGAAATAAAATTCCCCGCCCAAATTCCACCCGGTGGATTCGCCTGTAACTGTGTGGGATATTGCGGCTGATTGCAAGTGGAAGTATCGCCACCCGCATACACAACAGGCAACGGATGCACAGTTACCGTGCTTACAATTGTATCCGAACAACCTGTTGCCGCGATTGTTCCAACAATGAGGTACGCAGTAGTTGCTGAAGGAAAAGCTTCAGCAACAGAACCACCGATGATGCTTAGTTCATTCATCGGACTCCACGCATAATTGTCCGCGCCAAAAACAGTGAGCAGCGCAGTGTCTTCAAAACAAATTTCAGGTGAGTTAACTGACAGCGCAGGTTGCGGATTCACGGTCGCGCTCGTGTTGTCAAGCGTTTGACAAGTTCCTGTTCCGAATGAATACGTCAGCGTGTGTTGACCAATGCCTGCCGCGAACGGATAAAAGAAATTTGCTGTAACTCCTGTGCCGCTCCATGTTCCACCCGTAGGTGTTGCGCCAATCGTGGCAAGATCAACCGAAGTGCCCGTAACGCAAATCGCAACATCAGCGCCCGCATTTGCAAGTTGAGGGTCAACAACAGTTGCAACAGTCGTGTCCTGGTTTGCGCAGTTGTTTCCATCGGTGAGCGAATAAATCAACTGCCACGCGCCAACTCCCGCTTGCGCAGGATTGAAGATGCCGCCAGATGTGATTCCGATTCCATTCCAGATTCCGTTTACAGGATTTCCGGTGAATGTTACAGGCGTGTTTGTGTTGCAGAAAGATTGGTCAGGACCTGCATCAACAATTGGTAGTGGATTAACACTGACGATTGCCACGTTCGTGTTCACACAAGAATTTCCATCAACGCCTCTCACGGTGTAAATCGTTGTTGTAATTGGATTTGCGGTAACACTTGCTCCAATAGAATCACTCAATGTCGCAGTTGGATTCCATGAATAATTTATAGCGCCACTTGCATTCAAAATTGCTGAACCGCTTTCGCATATTGTTGGCGAGTTCACGATGATTGTCGGTAGCGGATTCACGGTGATTGCAAT
>JAWXCB010000034.1:0-37206 GCA_034440455.1 Chitinophagales bacterium | reverse complement strand
GTATGCGTTCAATCTGAGCGATGAAGAACTGGAAGACCAACGGATAGACCGCTTGTGCTTTCAGAAATTCGTAGGCATCAATTTCGATCAGGAGATACCTGACTTCCCTACGCTGTGGTATTTCAAAGAAGCATTGTTGCTCCATCAATTGATGGACAGATTTTTTTTGAGCATCAATCTTCAATTAGAGTTGAACGGATTGGTCTTGAAGAAAGGAACGCTCGCGGATGCTACGATAATCGAATCAGAGAATCGTCCGTTGAGCAAACAGAAGTGGGAAGAATTGGAGAGCAAGCCGAGTGCGCAGATAGACACGCAGGCGCAAAGTACCGAGAAAAACGGAAACAAATTTTTCGGTTACAAAGGGCGCTATTCCCCAACATGAGGTGGACAGAATTACCAACCTCTACTTAAAGCCATCGCAGATGCCTTTGCAAGTCTCGAATCGTTATGAACCTAAGTCTGAAATCGCAAAAACATTTCTTACCTGATGCTCAAACCACCAGAAGAGAGCATCAAAGGGTTGAGGGGATTTTGCAACCGCTGCAAAAAGGATTACACCGGACGGTGTAAGGAAACAGGAAAGGTAAAATGCCAATTCAGTGAAAAATGGGTTTATAAACTATACCTCTACAACCCAACAAAAAACAACTACGTGACCTATTCATTAACAAGCAGAGACGCAAAAGAAGTGGTTCATGAAGCAATGCAAGCAAAAGAGCGCTTCAGGGGAAATTGCTCTTCAATCGTAAGGCATGAATCAGTTCCGATACAATTTAGTTGACTCATTGAGATGGTTCTTGGAACTTTATTCAGACGTCAACATTCCTGCGCATAGGAAGAAGAAGCGGTCACTGGAAAAAATTAAGGATGTGGCACGTCAACTGAAATACCTAAATGATTTTTGGATAGATGCTGGTATAAATCCAAAGACAGCCAAAGTGCATGATATTAATGATGACTATGTTGGGAAGCCAATAAACCGAATGGAAGATGGGATGGAGCCTCGCACAATTAATAAATATCTCGGCACTTACAAGTTTTGGTTTGACCACGTTATGAAACACTATACAAAGTTGAAAGAGAATCCCTTTGATTTTAAGATTCCTTGGGGTAAGAATAAAATAAATGAAATCATCAAAGAGAACGAATTCTCGATGCTTCTATACGCAATTAAGAATGGCGAACGGTATGAAATTGATTCTGGTGGTCACAAAAGAATCCGCTATTACGATTGGCTGGTTGAAGCATTTTGGTTTACGGTACTTACCGGAGCAAGACGACAAGACCTGGCGGAAATGCGCTACACTAACATAAACATTGATGATGACGGCTCATATATCGAACTCCCAAACCTCAAAAGTAATAGGATATAGGGAAGAAAGAATGTAGACGAACATGAACTAACTTATGTTCCAGTCCCCAACCGGCTTATTGAGTTGCTAAAAGAGTTCGACAACCAGAAATATCTCGGAACAAGCAGATACATTATAGCGGCAAACAATGAAAATCGAGAGTCGTTAAAGAATGAACTTTCAAAGAGCATTGCTCATTACATTGCTCAAATTGACACCAATAAATGTCTGGTACTTCACTCTCTGAGAAAAACCTATATCAATGCACTTGACAAGATTGCGCCTCCAAAAAGCACTCATGAATATACTAGGCACGGGACTATGGGAGTAGTCAGCAAACATTACGTAAATCAAATTGAGAATTGTAAAGCAATCTCATTTAATTTTCACTCTGTTTGGTGAGGAAAACAAATTAAATTTGCCCCATTAGAAAAAGAGAAACAACACTCCAGAACA
This sequence comes from Chitinophagales bacterium, assembly GCA_034440455.1. GTDB lineage: Bacteria > Bacteroidota > Bacteroidia > Chitinophagales > CAIOSU01 > JAWXCB01. The sequence continues at coordinate 35,395 of JAWXCB010000034.1, read as the reverse complement.
ACACTCCAGTCTTTATGGACGAGTTGATTTTTCCCATAAGTGATTGATTCTCAATAGTTGCCCGGGTGGTGGAATTGGTAGACACGCAGGACTTAAAATCCTGTGGCCAGTAATGGCTGTACGGGTTCAATTCCCGTCCCGGGTACGATGCGGGATAATTCCGCATATCTTTGTTTTTTAAATCTATGCACCCCTTTGAAAGCCGCATCAGGCGTGGAGAGTAGCGTGATTAGCGGGTTGAAATCTGAGGTTCTACATTTATTTTCTTGGAAATAGACTTTTCCGGTGATAATTGAACCTATAATGTCGCGTTTCCCTTCAATAGACGCTGATTGATAGTATTCCGGAAGATTCTCCAACAGAGTAAGACTTTTACCAAAATTTGAGGCAAACTCCTTTTCGTGGTTGGTTATCGTGGCAAGCTGGCTTTTCAAGTCGAAAAGATTGGGTTCGTACCTTGTCTTAATCTGCGTGTAATCCTGTGAGGTGATATGATTGTCAATGAATTTATCGTTGAGGACATCTATCCGCTGCTGTTGCGCATTAATCTTGGTTTGCAGGGCATTAGTTTGGTTTTCGTCTGGTTCCATCATCCATTCTACTGTCATGCGATAGACTTCCTGTATTTCTTTGTCAATCCGAATTGACTTTAGCAGATCAACAAAAGCTGCATTAACCTTTTCAGCTTGAAAGCATTCGTGCTTTAACTCGTTTGGACAATGATAATAATGATATTTTCCTCCGTGTCCGCAACTGCAACTGCCTGTCATCCGATGGTTATCCGTACAATACAAAAATTCTCGTAGCGGGAATTCTTCTTTTACTTTACTATGTCGGAGATGCTTGTTACGTTTCTTCACTGTTAAAACCTCTTGCACTTTGTAAAAGAGCGATTCTGAAATAATCGGCTCATGGATTCCTTTAATAATTTCAGCTTTTTCTGTTTTGTAATCTTTAATCAACAACGAACAGCGGGAGCACACGGTGCAGGCGAGCGTGCTCGGCTTGGATGTAGCAACAGAAGGTCCTTTCTCCAACAAGTATAAAGGCTCTTACTTGGTGAACTACCGCTACTCTACCCTCTCTATTCTTGAAAACTTAGGATTGCAATTAGGCGGTGCGAACACCAACTTTCAGGATTTGTCTTACAACATTTACCTGCCTTCAAAGAAGTTCGGCAGCTTCTCGCTGTTTGGCTTTGGCGGATTGAGCAGACAGCATTATGATGCTGAGAAAGATTCAACAAAATGGATAGAAGATTTTGACCGCGACAACTGGAATTTTATCAGCAACACAGTTGCTGCCGGTTTGAAGCATGGATATATTTTGAATGAGCGGCTGCTACTGCAATCTTCATTGGTGTTTTCAGGAAACAAGAACGGCTATGAAGAAGAAAGGTTAAATGATGATTATGAGCCTGAATTTCAAAATGATTACAGCATTGAAAACAAGAAAATCATGGCGAGCGCCACACTGAGTTACAAGGCGAATGCGCGCCTGCATTCAAAGAGCGGGGTGTATTTCAACCAAATTTATTTTGATGTGCGCAGTAAATATCTTGATGAGGAGGAGAACAGGATTATCGAAGATTTCGGCTCAGAAGGTAATATGCAAACAGTGCAGGCATTCAGCCAGTGGAGCTACAAGGCGACTCAAAAGCTGACGCTGAACGGAGGATTGCACACGTTGTATCTCGCGTTGAACAATTCTTATTCGGTTGAGCCGCGTGTTTCCGCACAATATCAATTGAATGCGAAAAATACATTCGCCTTCGGATAAGGCTTGCACAGCCAGTTGCAACCCGTAGGAAATTATTTCGCCATCGTGGAAACAGAAGCAGGCGCGACAACACCGAATAAAGAGCTGGGTTTCACGAAGTCGCATCACTTCGTATTGTCCTACAACAGGAAGCTATCGGAGAATTTACATGCGAAGGTTGAAACCTACTATCAGCATCTCTACAACATTCCGATTCACACCGACCCAAGTAAAACTGATGCGCTGATTAACCGCGAGTGGGGCTTTGAAACGGAAGCGATGGCGAATGACGGCATCGGTAGGAATATGGGATTGGAACTGACATTAGAGCAATATCTCCACAAGGGGTTATATTACCTGCTGTCAGCTTCGCTCTATGATTCAAAGTATCGCGCTGCGGATAATGAGTGGTATAACACGCGCTACAACGGTCGCTTTGCGTTGAGCTTCACCGCAGGGAAAGAATTCACGCCCAACAAGCACAACAAAAACCGCACGTATGGCATCAACCTGAAAGGGAACTATAATGGCGGCTTCCGCTCTTCGCCTATTGATTTGGAAGCATAAAAAGCGGAAGGCAAAGCTGTGTACATAGAAAACGAAGCATAACACCATTCAACTGCCGAACTACTTCCGCATGGATGCGCGCGTGAGCATGAAGCGCATCCTGCCGCATATCACACACACTGTTACGATTGATTTTCAGAATGTGATTAACCGCCTGAACGGTACAACCAATTCTATGATGCTGAGAAGGAAGAAGTGGTAACCTATTCTCAAAACGGATTAATCCCCGTGCTGAGTTATAGGATAGATTTCTGAATGCTTGAGTAAGAAAATCTTACTTCTGCAATTATTCAGGAACATTGTTTGGATTCAACAAATCATAGAACTGGTCAAGCTTTGGGAGAATGATAATTCTTGTTCTGCGATTGATTGATTTCCCTTCTTCGGTGTCATTGGAAGCAAGCGTGTTGTATTCACCTCTTCCGGCTGCAATGAGTTTGCTCGGGTCAATGTTATAGGTTTCCTGTAAAACCCTTACCACTGAAGTAGCTCTTTTCACGCTTAAATCCCAGTTGTCGCTCATGCAATCATTTTTAATAGGTACATTATCCGTGTATCCTTCCACCATTACTTCCAAATCAGGTCTTGACTGGATGATTTCTGCAATCTTTCCCAATACTTCATTCGCTCTTTTTGTGAGCTTCGCGCTTCCGCTTTGATAAAGCATCTTATCTGATAAATTGATGAACACCACCGTTTTGTCCACTTTGATTTCCACATCCTGATCTTCAATGCCGTCTTTCAACACGCTTTTTAAGTTAACAGCCAAAGCTAAATTGATGGAATCTGCTTTCGTGCGGGCTGATTGCAACAACCGGATGTACTTATCCTTATTCTGCAATTGCGAAAGCGTTTCTTTGATATTTTCATTTGCAGACTGAGACAATACCGTTAAATCTCCCACTTGCGTGAGTTGCTTGTCTCTTTGCGATTTGCAATCCGCAAGCTGGTCTTTGAGATCGGTTATTTGCTCCTGACGTGAATTCGCTTCTGCCTGAAGCCTTACTACTTCACGTTCGCATGTGGTGAGCTTGCCGCTCCATTCAGATTCAGCAAGTGCGAATTCTTTATTGCTCACGCAAGAATTCAAACTGAAAAGGACGGAGGTGAGGATAATGATTTTGAAAATTGATTTCATACTCTGATTTTTTTAAGTGTCTGTAAAATTTTAGACGGAGTAAAACTAAGGAATGGGCTACTCTCAGAATGTGATTTATATCCACACTACGTTTTTAACTGCTGAATATATCTTACAAGGTGATGCGCTTTTACCTGTGCAGTTTTCCCTATGCGTATAATCAATCGCCTTGTTTTTATAAAGTCCGATGACAATTCAAATCTGAACGATTCTTGATTTTCTTTCCTTCCTTCATTATCTTCAAGGAGCAATCAACCTTTTTAGCTAAAACTCAGTCTGTATTACGAATGGAACAAATCAAAAAGGAAATCGCCAACAGTGTTTCGCACGGCTTCGGGCTGGCATTGGCGGTGTGCGGTGTTCCGTTGCTGCTGTGGCTGGGGTACAAAGCCCCTACCCCGCTCCATTTTATCAGCGCAGGAATTTTTGGCATCTCTCTTTTTATGGTGTATCTCTCTTCAACGCTTTACCACAGCATTCAACATGCAAGAGTGAAGCGCATCTTCCGCATCTTCGACCACATCAGCATTTACTTTTTGATTGCGGGAAGCTATACGCCTTTCGTGCTGCTCTTTCTGGATAAATCGTTCGGCATGATTATCCTGACAACGCTTTGGTGCATCGTGGCAATCGGAACAGTTTTCAAATTTTTTTATGTAGAGCGATTTGACAGGCTCTCCACCGTTATCTATGTGCTGATGGGTTGGGGCGCATTGGCTATTTCTGGACCGATGATTGATTCGCTTCCTCTTATCTGCATCATCTGGATTGTGGTAGGTGGCTTGTTTTACACCTTCGGCACTATCTTCTATTTCTGGAAAGGGATTCGCTATCACCACTTCGTGTGGCATCTCTTTGTATTAGCCGGAAGCGCGTGTCATTACATCGCGGTTGCGCTGGCGCTGATGCTGTAAGCAGCCAGGCCGTCATGCAGAGTTTATCGAAGCATGGCGTTGGCTCTCCGCACCCTTCGATAAGTTCAAGGTAAATTCCTCAAAGCCTTTTCTGTTGCTCTTAGTGTTTCGTCAAGGTGTTTTTTCTGATGTGCAGCAGAAATGAAAAATGCTTCATAAGCGGAAGGCGGGAAATAAATTCCTTGCTTCAGCATCGCATGGAAAAATTTCTTAAAAATGTTGTTGTCGCCCGTTTTTGCTGAAGTGAAATCAACTACAGGCTTATCCGTAAAATGCACACTCATCATGGAGCCAATGCGATTTATCTGCGCGTTGATTTTTTGCTTTTTGAAAATCTTGGTAAAGCCATTTTCAAGCATCTTCCCTTTTTCATCTAACTGCTGATAGATACGCGGATTAGATTTTAATTCATTCAATAGCACGTAGCCACATGTCATCGCAAGCGGGTTGCCGGAAAGCGTTCCCGCCTGATAAACTGCTCCGCTGGGCGCAATCATCTTCATGATTTCTGCTTTGCCTCCATACGCGCCAACAGGCAACCCTCCGCCAATAATTTTTCCGTAAGTCATCAAGTCGGGCATTACTCCATATAACTCCGTTGCTCCGCCTTGCGCAACGCGAAAGCCGGTCATCACTTCATCAAAAATCAAGAGCGCATCATTTGTATCACACAGTTTTCGCAAACCTTCTAAGAAACCTTGTTGTGGCGGAATGCAGCCCATATTGCCAGCAACAGGTTCGACAATCAAAGCAGCGATTTTCTTTTTATTGGATTTGAATAACGCCTCCACACTTTTCAAATCATTAAATGTTGCAACGAGTGTATCTTCCGAAACAGATTTTGGAACTCCGGGAACACTTTGAATTCCCAACGTACTGATACCGCTCCCTGCTTTAACCAAAAACGAATCTGCGTGTCCGTGATAACAACCTTCAAACTTGATGAACTTGTTTCGTTTTGTAAATGCGCGTGCAAGACGAATCGCGCTCATGCAGGCTTCGGTACCAGAATTCACCATGCGCAACATGTCCAATCCGGGAACCATTTTTTTCATCAACTCCGCCAGTTTCACTTCCATTTCTGTTGGAGCGCCAAAGGAAGTTGATTTTTCTGCTGCAACATTCAACGCTTTGATAATTTTTGGATGCGCATGTCCCAAAATCATCGGTCCCCAAGAGCCGACATAATCAATGTATTCGTTGCCATCTGCATCTTTGATAATTGCTCCTTTCGCTAATTCAATAAAAACAGGCGTTCCGCCAACGGCATAAAAAGAACGCACGGGTGAGTTTACTCCACCGGGGATGTGGCGTTTGGCTTGGGAGAAAAGTTGTTGGGATTTTAAAAAAAACATTATTTCAGTTCGGGATTCTTTCATGAAATGCTTTTCGCGCAAAGGCGCAGAGAGAGCATTTCAAATTTATTTCTCTGCGTCTTTGCGTCTCTGCGAGAAATGATTCAAAAAATCATACACAAAATACGTTGCTATCAAATCTGCACCTGCTCTTTTTATACTTGTCAAAACCTCTACCATCGCCATTTCCTCATCCAACCAACCGTTTTTTGCAGCAGCTTTCACCATCGCATATTCACCGGAAACATTGTAAGCGGCAACGGGAACATTTACCGCGCTTCTCACTTTTGCAATCACATCAAGATATGCAAGCGCGGGCTTCACCATCACAATGTCAGCCCCTTCTTCCACATCAGCCTGCGCTTCACAAATGGCTTCACGCGCATTTGCGAAATCCATCTGATACGTTTTTTTGTCGCCAAACCCCGGAGCGGAATCCAGCGCATCTCGGAAGGGTCCATAAAAACAAGAAGCATATTTCGCGCTGTAAGCTAAAATACCCGTGTCGTGAAAATTGCTTTGCTCTAATGCTTCACGAATTTTTAAAACCCGCCCATCCATCATGTCGGAAGGCGCGACAAAATCTGCGCCTGCCTCCGCATGGCTCACCGACATTTCTGCAAGCACTCTGATTGTTTTATCATTTATAATTTTCCCATCTTTCACAATTCCATCGTGCCCTAATTCAGAATACGGGTCAAGCGCGATATCCGTCATCACGCATAATTCAGGAACAGCTTCTTTAATCGCCCTTATCGTAGTTTGCATCAAGCCTTTTGGATTCAATGCTTCTTTACCCGTGTTATTTTTTTTGTTGTTGGGTACTTTTACAAAAAGCAAAACAGCATTAATGCCATTCGCATAAAAAAACTTCGCTTCTTTAACCGCCAAATCCAATGAAAAACGGAAATATCCTGGCAGCGAAGTAATTGCTTCTTTCTTATTTTTCCCTTCAATCACAAAAAGTGGCGCAATCAAATCATGTGGAAGCACTTGTGTCTCAGCAACAAGTTTTCTGATGGCTTCGCTTTTCCGTAATCTTCTACCTCTTGATAATGAGAACATACTATTGAAACAATGCTGCTTTTTGGTTAGAAAAATATTCCATCACTTTTTCAAAAATTGAATTAACATCCGGTCGGTTGGCAATCACCACAGAATTAGTTGTCCATCGCCTCACTTCATCGGCAGTCGTTCGTCCAATCGTAAAGATTGGAATAGCATCAATCACCTTATTCACAGAAAAAAAACTCTTCACCGCGCTCGGACTCATAAACACAATTCCTTCCATGCCATTCACTTCAATTTTATTTTTAAGCAGAATCGTGCTGTAACAAATCAATTCACGCACTTGCACATTTTGGCGCTTCAGCCATTCCGGCAAATCTTCCAGGTGATGCTCTGCGCAAGGAAACAAAACAGTCCTGATGTTTTTATCCTTTAAAATCAATTCAGAGAGTGCAACAGCATCATTATTTTTAGGCAAAAACGGTTCAATGTCCAATAGCTTCAAATGTCGCGCAGTAGAATCGCCAATCGCATAAAACTTCACTTGCGGCACTTTGATTTTTTCCTTGAAAATAATTTCGCTGAATGCCTTCACCGCATTCTGGCTGGTGAACGCAATGGCATCATAATTTGTGTCAGCGATTTGCTCCGCGAGCGCTTTGGTATTGACATGAAATTCAATGCGAATCACAGGATTCACCACCACATCCAGCCCGACTTTCTTCGCGAAAATTTCGGAGAGTTCATCCAACTCGCGCGTTACTAATATTTTTGGGGCATTCATGTTTTCTTGCTGATTAACTCATTAAGATTTTTTTCGCTCCCTGCTTTAGCGCAATTCGTGCAGCATTCTTCCCCAACTGCATAGCATTCTCCAATTTATCAATTAATTCAACAACAATTTTACGTCTGCCATCCACGCTTAACACTTCCGCCTTGAAGGAAAGATTTTTACCGGATAACCTCGCAGATGCGCCAACAGATGCCGAACACCCTGCGTCAATTCTTCTCAAAAATGTGCGTTCTGCTAAAACTGCAAAAAGCGTTTCTCGATGATTAAACTTAGAAAGTATTTCATCTGCTTTTTTATTCTTCATTTTATGCACTACTACAATTGCACCCTGCCCTGGCGCAGGAGTCATCCAGTTAAGTTTTTTGCAAAGCGTTTTTATCCCGAGTCGTTTTAATCCAGCGGAAGCGAGTATCATTCCATCCCAATCGTTTTCTTTCAGCTTATGTAATCTTGAATCTACATTTCCGCGAACACCCACGATTTTATGATGCGGATATTTATTCAGCCATTGCGCTTTTCTTCTCGCGCTGCCAGTAGCAATTGTTGCCGCGCGTTCAGTGTGCTTAAAAAATTCTTTGTCTTTATACACCAGCACATCGCTTGAGTCTTCACGTTCAAGCACACAGCCAATAATTAATTCTTTATGCAATGTTGTCGGTAAATCTTTCAGAGAATGTACTCCTGCATCCGCGCGTCCATCCAACACTGCATCATCAATAGCTTTTGTAAAAATGCCTACGCTGTTCAAGGTTTGCACAGGTTTTTTTTGCAACAAATCGCCCTTTGATTTTACCAGCACTAACTCGCTTGAAACACCTGCACTTTTCAATTTTTTCTGCACAAATTGCGCCTGCCATAATGCAAGCTTGCTCTCTCTTGTCGCTAACCGGAGATGCTGCGTTGCTTTTTTCACGCAGCAAGATTACGGGATTGTTTTCCTTTTTGGAAATGGCGCAGATGGCGCGATGTGATGCCGTCAATAAACTTTGAAGGCGCAATTATTTCATCTTCCTCTAAGCTATTATCGAAAATAGATTCAGCAATATGCGACTTAAGAGTTTGCGCCAGTTCATAGCGGTGAAGCCATTCTAAAAATTCTGTGATGCCTGCCTCGATGATTTTTTCAGCAATCACCGCATAATTCTTTCTTTGCTGAGTATCAGAATCGGTTAACTCATCAATATCAATAATCGTTGCGTTTAAATCAGACTCAATATTTCTCGGCATTGAGAGGTCAATAAATAATTTATTACTCAGGTTTATTCCTTGCAAGAATTCGTTTGTAATTAAAATTTGTTGCGCTGCTGTAGCTGTAAAAATCACATCCGACTTTTCAATTTGGCTTTTGAGTGAATCAAATTTGTATGCCTGAACAGCATGTTCCTTTGCTAATTGAAATGAAGTTTCATTCGTTCGATTTACGAGCGAGATATTATCCGATGAAATAAATTTCAAAAGATTTTTCAAAACAAGTTTTCCTGTTTTACCCGAACCAACAACTAAAGCACTGAAATCATTTTGTTTTTGTTTTACTGCGAATCTCACTGCTGCATGAGCAACTGTAGCCGCACCTGAATTTAATTGTGTCTGCGCTTTCACTTCTTTTCCAACACTGATTGCAGTTTCAATGAGGCGGTTTAAAGTAGCATCCAGCGAGTTGTGTTGTAAAGCAAGTTGGTGAAACTCGCGGATTTGTCCGGTGATTTGCGCATCACCCAAAATCTGCGCATCAAGACCAGCGCTAACTTTAAAAAGATGTTCAGCAGTTTTTTGTCCTTGTTTGGTGTAGATGTGGTTAGTTAAGTCTTGAGTCGCGAGTTGCGGGTTGAAGGTTACGGGTTGGGTAAAAATTGTTGCTTGAATAAATAGCTCCATAACCAATTCTGCATTTTCAGCAAGCGCGTAAACTTCAGTTCTGTTGCAAGTTGAAATTGAGAAAACAGAATTTATTCCCGCTGATTTAGCTACTTCAAACAAACGAATCATTTGTTCCTTCGTCAAGCTGAATTTTTCGCGCACATTCACAGATGAATTCCAGTGACTCACGCCAACTAAAAAAAGATTCTTTGAACCAAAATCTTGAAACTCCATTTTATTCATTCCCTTCATTTCATTATCGAATCAGCAAATCATCGAATTGTCGAATCAAACTGCCTTTTTCACCGGCTTTACGACATGTAAACCGCACTCTGTTTTGCTTTGTCCTGCCCAGCGTCCTGCCCTGCCCTCGCCTTTCACCGTGCAATGCGTACATCCCACTGAGCCGAATCCCTGCTTCACCAATGGATGTTCGGGCAATTTATTTTTCTTGATAAACTCGCGCAATTCTTCCTCCTGCACATCAAGAATTGGGTTGAATTTCAGCATCCCGTTCTTTTCAAAAATCTGCATGTTGCGTCTGAAATTATTTTGATTCGCCATCACGCCCGAAACCCATACATCGAAATTCGGCTTGATTTTATTCAGCGGATTTACTTTGTTGATCATGCAGCAGAAATCCGGGTCAGACTTCCATGTTTCATTGCGCGAAGTGAAATCATTATCACGGGGGTCCGGCTCTACGCTCACGATTTCAAGGTCGAGCAATTTTGCGATTTCATCTTTATATCGAAGTGTTTCTTCAAACAAATATTTCGTGTCAATATAATGTACACGATGTTTTTTCCGCGCTTTGCTTAATACGCTCAACAAAAAAACAGAGGAAGTTCCGAACGAGGAAGTAACCAAAATCTTCTCCGCGTCAAAATCATTGAATAGCTCTTTCATGCGCTCAACCGGAGTCAGCTTCACATACTTTTCATTGAGTTTTTCAACGAGCTTATCCATTCTTAGAAATCAAGTTTGACGTAATCTCATTCAACTTCTTTACTTTGTGCGCAAAATCACCTTTCAGTTTGCTTCTTACTTCGTTCAGGTTATCCAATAATTGCTGTAAATCATCCGGCAGCGCTTCTTCAAAAAATTCGCGCAGGCGTTTTGCAAACGTGGGCGATTTACCATTGGTAGAAATTGCAATTTTCAAATCACCTTTCGTAACGATAGAACCAAGATAGAAATCGCATAAATCAGGCGTATCCGCAACATTCACTAATATTTTTTTTGCCTTTGCTTCATCTCTTATCCTGCGATTGAGTGCATGATTTTCCGTAGCAACAATCACTACATCTTCTCCTTCCAAATCTTCTGTTTGAAATGCGCGTTGCACAAGCACAACATTCAAATGTTGTTCGGAACGCATTTTTATTTCATTAGAAATTTCAGGCGCAACAACTGTTACTTTTGCCTGCGGACTGCTCTTTAAAAGAAAACGCAATTTCTCGCTGCCCACATCGCCACCGCCCACAATAAGCACACACAGTTTTTCCACCTTCAGGAAGATGGGAAATAAATTATTGCGTGATGCTGCTTTAGTCATGCGTTCTGTAATTCTTTTTTCAATTGTTTAAATTCTTTTGATAACCTTACCACTTCACCAATAACGATGATTGCAGGGGTTTTCAACTCTTTCTCTGCTACTTGTTTTTCTATCGTTTCGATTGTTCCGATGGCGATATTTTCATTCGGCAAAGAGCCGCTTTGAATCACTGCAACAGGCAAGGATGATTTTTTTGCTTCCTTAAAAATGTTCACGATTTCATTCAGCTTTCCCAAGCCCATGAGGATTACAATCGTTGCGTTGCTTTGAGCCGCAAGTTTCACATCATCAGACACTCGTCCATCAGACGTTGCGCCTGTAATAACCCAAAAACTTTCACTTACTTCTCTTTTGGTAACAGGAATATTATGCAATGCAGGAACAGAAATAGCGCTCGTAATTCCGGGAATCACTTCCGTTTCAATTGCAAACTGTTCTGCATATTGCATTTCTTCAAACCCGCGACCAAACACAAATGAATCACCTCCTTTCAGTCGCGCTACATGCCCGTGACTAAACGCATAATCAACAATCAGTTGATTGATTTCATCTTGCGTCTTGGCATGATTAGCCGCTCTTTTTCCCACGAAAATTTTCAGCGCGTTTGGAGCATGAACGAGCAACTCTGTTGAAACAAGCGCGTCATACAACACCACATCCGCTATGGAAAGGGCTTTCAATCCTTTCACGCTGATGAGTTCGGGGTCACCGGGACCTGCGCCAATCAAAGTAAATTTTGGCTGCTTCTTCATGCTTTGTAATAAGTTGAAACCACTTGTTTATCAATTTGCGACTTGTCAACTCCAAGTTGCTCTGCGCGGAATGTTTTCACTTTTTCTAAAAATGAAAAAGCATCTTCGAGATATTTTTTCGCAAACTCTTCAGTCGGTTCGTTCTTGTTAATTTGATACACGAGTTCATCGAAATCAGCGCCCAGCGGAAAAATTCCGGTCTTCACTAATTTTTCATTAAAGTCGCGAACGATGCCTGCTTGCGTATTGCACTGAATGTCTTTACTCAACAAGGTTGCCTTTGCGCCAATTACAAAGGTGTTGTAGCTGTTGTAAATCGAATCCGCAAACGCTTTTTCCGCAAAGCCTTCTTTCGCCCACTCAAACTTTTCTGCTGATTCACTAATTACAGTGGAAATCACATCAAGCGTGATACCTGCGCACTCTCCCACCCCGATTGCCTGCTCATACGTTTCAACATGTCCCCAATCCATAAAATCATCTTGTTTGTATTCGTATTCTGCAAGCGGCTTGAGCATTTGGTAAAAATATTTGTCGCCCTTCCTGCGGAAGTATGCGTTGAAATATTCACCGTCAACTGCTTGTTCTTCAAAATCGTTCAGCAGTCTGCGCAGCGCATCGGGCACTTTTTTCGTAGGCACTTTCACGATTTTGTCGGCAACATATCCTGTTCCGTCTGGGTCAACGCCACCGCCCAGCACAATTTGCATTGCGGGAGCAACAAGCTCACCTTTCTTTATGCTGCTGCCGTGAAATCCGATTTGCGCGCCCATGTGTTGTCCGCATGAATTCATGCAACCGCTGATTTTAATGTGCACGTCATGGTCGTAAATCAAATCTTCATATTCTTCTTTCAGTACGCGCTCCAATACGCGCGCAAGTTCCATGCTGTTCGTTACGCCAAGATTGCACGTGTCTGTGCCGGGGCAAGTTGTAACATCATGCGTTGAATCAAAACCCGGCTCTGCAAGTCCGATTGCATCCAACTCATTGAATAATGCGGGGAAAACTTCGGGCTTCGCATAACGCAGCAGCAAACCCTGATTCACCGTGACGCGCATATCATCAGCAGCATAGTTCTTTACCATTGCGGCAAGAATGCGGGCATTGGTATGTGAAATATCTCCGGTTTGCACTTTTAGCCACACGCCATAAAACCCCTTCTGCTTTTGCTCAAACGTGTTTGTTTTTACCCACCGTTGAAATTTATTTTCATCATGCGGCTTTACGCCATTGCCGATGTATGCAGGCGGAAGTTGCACCGGAAAATTGAACGATTCTTCTACTACATATTTTTTATTCTTCAGCGAATGACGTTCTTCTTCTACCAATTTCAGAAAAGCAGGCAAGCCGATTTTCTGAATCAAAAATTTGATTCTCGCCTTGTGGCGCTTTGCGCGCTCACCGTTGCGGTCAAACACACGCAACACAGCTTCTGCAAACGGAATGTATTCATCGAGAGGAAGAAATTCATACGCAACCTGCGCTACAATCGCCTGCGCTCCCAAACCACCGCCAATCAATACTTTAAAGCCCAACACTTCTTTGCCATCAATCATTATTTTGCGCGGAATAAATCCCAGGTCATGGAAATAGGTAAAGCCGGAATCCGCATCATTCGATGAAAAGGCAACTTTGAATTTGCGTCCCATGTCCTGACAAATCGGATTGCGCAGGAAGTAGCGTGTAAATGCTTCTGCATGAGGAGAAATGTCAAATAACTCTTTTGGCTCAATGCCCGCAGCCGAAGAACCGGTTACGTTGCGCACAGTATTGCCGCATGCTTCGCGCAGCGTAATATTTTCCTCCTCTAATTCAGCCCACACAAGGGGACTGTTTTCCAATTTCACATAATGGATTTGGATGTCCTGTCGCGTTGTGAGATGCAGATTTCCTGTTGCATACTTTTCTGAAACATCCGCCATCTTAATCAGTTGGTTAGCCGTCATGCGACCATAAGGAATTTTGATGCGAATCATCTGCACGCCAAGTTGGCGCTGCCCATACACTCCGCGTGTGAGGCGAAAGTGCTTGAACTTATCCTCAGGGATTTCTCCCGTGCGAAATTTTTGAATCTTTTGATTCATGTCAAGGATGTCTTTTTTCGCATCCTTGTTAATGTTTCCGTTTAAATGCAGGTCGCTCATTTTGACTGGTTTTATTTTTTACTGCTTTCATCTGAAGGGATAAAAGCAGTATGTTATTAAACTAAAAAAGCCTTCCGGTTATTACCGAGAAGGCTTTGTGTTTTTTCTTTTAATCTCCAAATCGCACTACACACACATCCTTCCCGATGTATTCATACAACAACAGCAACAACATGCAGGGATTGGGAGGAATGGTTTCATTGATAGCAAAGGTAAGGCGGTATAAAGGAAAAAGCAAAAATTTATTTTAAGCCATTTGACTTTGAAAATCAAGAAAGAAGGATTCCTAAAATTTCTATTTTCGCTGAAAACATAAATAGAATGCAATTTGAAAATCTTCTTGTTGAATCGCAGTATGATAAACACATTGCGCTGGTGCGCTTTAACCGCCCAAAAGAACTGAATGCGCTGAATCGCAAACTGATGGAAGAACTGCGCGATGCACTCAAAGCGCTTGACGATGATGAAGAAGTGCGCGTGATCGTATTGACGGGAAATGAAAGAGCGTTTGCCGCAGGCGCAGATATTAAAGAAATGGCAGACCGGTCTGCAATTGACATGGTGAAAATTGACCAGTTCACCACATGGGACCAAATCAAAAAAACAAAGAAGCCAATCATCGCGGCAGTATCAGGATTTGCGTTGGGCGGGGGTTGCGAACTTGCCATGACTTGTGATATGATAATTGCGTCTGAAAGCGCGCAGTTTGGGCAGCCTGAAATTAAAATTGGCGTGATACCCGGAGCGGGCGGCACACAACGCCTCACGCGAGCCGTTGGCAAAGCGCGAGCGATGGAATTAGTGTTAACTGGAAAATTTATCAATGCCGAAGAAGCATTACGCATGGGACTGATTAACAGAATCGTGCCTGTTGAATTATACTTGAGTGAAGCAGTGAAACTTGCAAAAGAAATTGCCGCCATGTCCCCCATAGCAGTACGAATGGGAAAAGAAGCAGTGTTGCAATCCTACAGCGGCTCGCTGGAAGAAGGCTTGCAGTTTGAACGAAAAAACTTTTACATGCTTTTCGCCTCAGAAGATCAGAAGGAAGGAATGAGCGCGTTTGTTGATAAACGTAAACCTGATTTCAAAGGGAAATAATCAATTACATCCATCCCATAACCCTCGTGCAATTAAAAATGGAATGAGCAAATACAAAATAGAATCGCGAATAAGATAGAAGAGAAAAAATGCGACAACCAATTTCCATCCGCCTTTCTTTATTACGCCCTTGAAACCCTCCTGACGATAAATGTCGGCATAGCGGTCAACCCATTTCGGGGTGAGGAATTTCTTGATACCCATCTGTGCAAAACTATTTGAAAATAAATTCCCTGAAATTTCTTTGAATGAAAGGAATCTTGTATTTTGGATTAAGATTCAGCGTCAAAGGACACGAACGATAACCCCTTTTTTCCTCAAGAAGAAGCCGCTTCCTAACTGGAGCGGCTTTTTTTATTCTACAATAGGATTCAATCCGCGCAATCCCATATCAACCACAGCTTCTCCGGCAAGCGGCTCCCATATTCCATTAGGATTTGTGTCCACCCACTCGAAACTTTTGTTTGTGGAAAGCGAAACGGTAATAATGATGTCTTCGGTTTCATCTCCCGTTATTATAAGCGGACTATCAAACTCGCCCGTAACCAAACACGAGCCTGCCGGAATAGGCGAAGTTGCAAAAAGAGGATTTACAACGGTGGTGCCGGGCGCTTGTCCTGACTGCACTTCTACCGGGACAGGTGAGCCACCTGTTTCAAATGCCCAATATCCTTGCAAGCGGTTTCCATTGACAATTACGCTACTGTCTTTCACAGTATAGGAGTTGATGTAGGTATTGAATCCGACAAAAGAAGCGATTGTTCCCGTGAGGGAAATCACGGCAAACATGTCCACATCATAATTCTGATAAGCAAGCGACACGCGCAGGTATTCAAACGTGCCGGGTGAAACATCTTTCAATGGAACGGAGAAAAAGGTTTCGCCCTCTCCTACTATTGTCTCCCCCTCAAACCTGATTGCCGTGTCGCCACCCGCAGTGGTTTGCTCACCTACATATAACACTTCACCGCTGCCCACCAATGTATGGATACCTTGACTCAGTTCAATATAATGCGCACTCATTCCATTGAAGCGGGGCGATTGACCTGCATTGCCAACAGGCACAGGCGAAGATTGTCCGATGTTGTTAAGGCGGGTTTGTGTGGAGTCGAATTTGAATTTAAAAATCAGTTGCGGCTCTTTTGGCGGATTGTTCTCTTCTTCTTTGCAACCTTGATTGAAGATGCTGAAACCAAGAACGAACAAAAAAAGAGAAATTTTTGCGATGCGCATAAAATGTGTTTAAATTTTTTGAACGTCAAATTTAGATAATTTGCGTTCCTCAAAAAACGACACGCCATGTCCGCTTCTGAACACAAAATGATAGTTGTTCTTCACAACTCAGCGCTGTATTGGAAAGCGGTTGATTTAAGAACAAAAATTCTGCGCATTCCTCTTCGATTATCATTTACGCAGGAAGAACTTTTGAAAGAAAACGACCAGCTCCATTTTGTCTATTTAAAAAACGAAACAGTAATCGCCACGCTTGCCTTGAAACCTGTCAGTAAGACAAACATGAAAATGCGTCAGGTGGCGGTAGTTGACTCTGCGCAAAAAACAGGCATCGGGAGAAAACTTGTAGAATTTTCAGAAGAACATGCGCGCAACAATGGTTACACAATGATGGAATGTAACGCACGAAAAGTAGCGGTACCGTTTTACCTAAAGCAGGGTTATCAAATAGAAGGCGATGAATTCACCGAAGTAAATATTCCTCACTTCAGAATGGTGAAACATTTACTTCCCAACAAGTGACTGTATAAGTTGAAGGTTCAGCACATGCTCGCCTGTGAAACGGTGAACCTGCAACGGTAATTGATGCCCTTTAATTCTTTCTTCAAAGGCAAGCACATCTTTTTCCCCAATAAATGGGTCGGCATTGCCGAGCAGATAGTGCGCGGGGCTTTTTTCAATTGCATTTTTGAATTTGGCGAAATCCAAATCATCGGGAATACTGCCGGAGCAAAGCCACAGTGCTGCGTACGCTGGGTTTTTCTCTGCAATCCATCTGCATATCGTTGAGCATCCCTGTGAAAAGCCGAGAATGTGCGTTTGTGCGGTCGGGCTTACTTCGCTTTTGATTTTCAGGAATAAGGTATTCAGGTAGTTGATATAATCCTTTATCTCATTGAGCCGGTCTTCTTTCGTCATCCATGTTGCGCCAACAGTTCCAAAGAAGCCCTTTGTATAAAATTTAGAGAGCGCCTCAGGAGCAATTATTAAAACATCATTCGCAGCAAGTGATTCAAACTCTTTAATAAACTCACCGGCAAGCTGCGCATAGCCGTGGCAGACAAGCCAAACAGTATTTGTGTCTTTTGAAATTTCACCCAGCGAATAATAGCGGGCGGTTTTCGGAATCGTGAGATGATGTTCTTGCATAGTAGCGATTCTATCGCTTGAAGCGATGGAATAGCTGGCAAATTACCGTTATTCAAACCATTGTTGATTGGCTAAAAAAGCAGAAGCCCGCCATTGATCGGCAGGCTCCTGTGAAGCGAGAAAACTTGCAAGAGTTTAATGTAGTCGTGGTTTGTCGTAAACGCAAATCTATTTTTTGGAAATCTTTCTATGCTCATTAATCCGGCACTTTAAACCCGATTGATTTCCTAATTTCATCAGCAATAAATCAGGTGCATGAAAAAGTTGTTAATCGCTCTTTCTTTTTTTATTTCTCTTTCGTGTCCAACTGCATTCGGGCAAACACTCATTCCAATTCCTGATACGCTTTCGGGCACTTCATTCTACTTGACGATTGAAGATAGCGTAACCCAATTTTATCCGGGATTCAGCACGAATACCATCGGCTACAATGGAAGTTATTTAGGTCCTACGCTCATCCTCAACCAAAATGATATAGTCGAGTTAATGGTGGTGAACCAACTTGCCGATACCACAACTACGCATTGGCATGGCTTGCACGTGCATCCGATGCATGATGGTGGACCGCATTCACTCATCTTACCGAGTGAAACATGGATGGCGCATTTTAAAGTGATGGATAAAGCGGCTACCTATTGGTATCATCCGCACCCGCACGGCAAAACAATGGAGCAGGTCGTGAAGGGCGCAGCCGGATTAATCATCGTGCGTGATAGCGAGGAAGCTGCGCTCACCCTGCCAAGAACGTATGGAGTAGATGACATTCCCCTCATTTTTCAATTTCAAACATTCGATACGCTCACAAAACAAATCATCGTGAATGATGAATTCGATAATGCGGTGTTGGTGAACGGCACCATCAACGGCATGGTGAATGCGCCTGCGCAGATGGTGCGCTTACGTTTGCTGAATGCATCAAGTATGCGCTTTTTCCGCTTTGGCTTTGATAACAATCGCACGTTTCACCAAATCACCTCCGATGCGGGCTTGCTTGATACGCCTGTTGCATTGTCGCGCTTGGATTTAAGCCCGGGCGAACGCGCAGAAATTCTTGTTGATTTCTCAGGCGAGCAGGGCGACACGCTTTTCCTGAAAACTTATGCCAGTGAATTTCCCACGGGTTATCCGGGCGGAGAAATGATGATGGGAATGCAATTGGGACCATTAGATGATATTGATTTCAACGTGTTGCAAATCAATGTCACCGCACCAACTTCAAATCCGGTGACAACTATTCCATCCGCGCTCACAACAAATACGGTGTGGGATGAAACAGGTGTTTCGCAGCGCTTTCTTGACCTCACCGCACAGCCGATGATGAGCATGAGTAATTTTTTTATCAATGGAGCGCAATTCGACATGGAAGTGGTGAATTTTTCCGTGCAGCAGGAAAGCGTTGAAATCTGGAACATTGAAAATCTCACCTTTGTCGCGCATCCGTTTCACATTCATGGCAATCATTTTTATGTGCTTGAAAAAAACGGGGTGTCCACGCCTTTGAATGAGCAGGGCAGAAAAGATGTTGTGCTCATTCCTGCGCGAAGCGGGGTGAAGGTGATTACCAAATATGCTGACTTCAGCGACACCACAATGCCTTACATGTATCATTGTCATATCCTCAGCCATGAAGACAACGGCATGATGGGACAATTTACAGTTGGTCCTGCTGCACCGATAATAATTACAGCGACAACATCTGATGTTTCCTGTCTTGGCGGAAATGACGGCAGCATTAATTTGAGCTTGAGTGGCGGAGTGCCTCCTTATACTTTTCAATGGTCAAATGGCAACACCACACAAAACATCACAGCATTATCGGCAAGTATATACAACGTAACGGCTACTGACAGTTATAATTCAACTGTTGATGATTCAATTAGTGTGAGTGAGCCTTCGGTCCCATTTGATATTGGGAACATTACAGGCAATACTTCCCCTATTGATAATACTATATCTGGATACTTTGTGGTGAACGATTCACAATATACCTATCAATGGTTGGTTACGGGCGGGGGCGGGCAAATAATTACTGGACAGAGAACATACGGAGTGACCATTCAATGGAATGGAATCGGACAGGACGAAATAACAGTTATTGTGAGTAACGGTATTTGCTCTGACACTGCAATGCTTTCCACACAAATTATTTCTTCCGTAAATGACTTGAATGATTTCACCAAACTCATTCTGTTTCCAAATGCAAACAGCCGAAGTTTTACGCTTCACATTGAAACACCCACCGAACAGGAAATACAAATTGAAGTGGTGAATGTTTTTGGACAGAAAGTTTCTGAATCATTGCCTGAAAAAAGATCGGGCACATCAACTAAAATCATTGACTTGCAAGAAGTATCTGCCGGAATCTATTTCGTGCGCGTGTTGCTGGGTGACAACCTTGTTACCCGGAAAATAGTCCTCCAATAAGTTTACCCCGGTTTTGTATTTTCACTACCGCTTTTAAAATACCTTAACCTATGAAACACCTTACCCTCTTTAGTTTCCTACTTGCTTCGATTTCTTTTTCTTTTGCGCAGCCTACTATTTCGTTGCAATCGTATGCAACAGGTTTTTCAAGTCCGGTAGATATTGCCCACTGCAATGACGACCGCCTGTTCATCGTGGAGCAGGCAGGCGTTATCCGCATCATTGATGGAACTGGCGCGGTGAAGCCTACTCCTTTTCTTGACATCAACAGCCGTGTGATGAATCCCAACGGTGGAGAAGAAGGATTGCTCGGGCTTGCATTTCATCCCGATTATAAAAACAACGGCTATTTCTTTTTGTATTACGTGAACAACAGCGGCAACCTCGTGATTGCGCGCTTCAGCGTTACCGCAAATGCTGATGTTGCCGATGCAAATAGTGAAACAAACGTGCTCACCATTCCACATCCCGGATATTCCAATCACAATGGCGGCAATCTTGAATTTGGTCCCGATGGAATGCTTTACATCGGAACGGGCGATGGCGGTGGTGGCGGTGACCCTGATGATAATTCACAAGACCCTTTGGCGCTGCTCGGCAAAATCCTCCGGCTTGATGTGGATACGCTTCCCTACTCTTTTCCCCTTGATAATCCTTATTATGGTTTTGCATCGGTGCGCAATGAAATCTGGGCGCGCGGAATGCGCAATCCCTGGCGCTTCAGCTTTGACAGGCTTTCAGGAGATTTATGGATTGGCGATGTGGGGCAGAATGCGCGCGAGGAAATTGACTTTCAACCCGCAAGTAGCGCGGGTGGTGAAAACTATGGCTGGAAATGCTACGAAGGAAATATTACCTATGGCACTTCTTCATTCGGTTGCAATGGAACTTATGTTTTTCCTGTGTATGATTATGACAACAACAGCATCGGTTGTTCTGTAACGGGCGGCTATCGTTATCGTGGGTGTAAATATCCCGACCTGTTCGGCTACTATATTTTCACTGACTATTGCAGCGGCAGGTTTTGGGAAACGCATGACAGCAGCGGCACATGGGTCACTACACAGCTTTTTGATGATGCGAACTTCCGCTATGTTTCCTTTGGTGAAGATCGCAATGGCGAATTATATGTATCCGGCATGAACGGCATTGTCTATCGCATCACAGAAAATACTCCCGCCTCATTACCCACCATCACTTCAAGCGGCAGCGCTACTTTTTGCCCGTATGATTCCGTAACACTTTCAACGCAAGCGGGTTATGCTTCTTACGAATGGTTTCAGGATGAAACATCCATTGCGACAGGCTTGCAGGTTTATGTGAAAGACGAAGCCGCATACACGCTCAATGCAACAGGCAACAACGGTTGTGTTTATACAACTCCAGCAACAACTGTTGCGCATCATGCGCTGCCCAATCCTGTTATTAACGGTGCAACTGAATATTGCGCTGGTGATTCCGCGCAACTTTCTACCGGTACGTTCAGCAGTTACGCGTGGAGCGATGGCGCAAACACGCAAACGAATAATGTACAGCAGGGAAATTATACCTTGACCGTGACGGATGGCAACAGCTGTACTGCCGCTTCATCAAGCGTGGCGATTACGGAAAATGCGTTGCCTCAGCCTGTCGTTCAGCAAACGGGTACACTGTGCGGTGCGGCAACTTCGGTAGTGCTTTCCACGACAACACCATTCAATAGCTATTCATGGTCAACGGGTGATGCTACGGCTACGGCAACTGTTACGCAAGCGGGCAACTATGATGTATCGGTGACGGATGCCAACGGATGCACAGGCGTTTCCACGTTGTTCAACGTGCTGGCGCAGGCGGGACTTACGCCTGTGCTGCAAACACAAAACGGAAGCACAGCGCTCTGCGGAGGCGAAACGAATGTGTTGTTTTTATCAGAAACATTTGACGCTTACCTGTGGTCAACAGGCGAAACAGATTCTGCAATAACAGTGCAGCAAGCTGGCGAATATTGGGTTGCTGTTTCAGACACGTTTGGTTGTGCAGGCAATTCGGATACGCTCGAAATCATTGTTGTTCCGGCACTGGCTCCATTGCTTTTATCTCAAAACGGGTTGGTGATTTGTGCCAATGAATCTACTGATTTGATTCTCACGGAAAGCTATGCCGCTTATTTGTGGTCAACAGGCGAAGCGGGGGCTTCAATAAATGTAAATCAGGCAGGTGATTATTGGGTTGCTGTTACTGATACTGTCGGTTGTGCAGGAAATTCGGATACGCTTGCAATCACTACGCTCCCCGCTCCTACCCCAAACATTTTGCAAGGCGACAGCATTGTGCAATGCGGTGATGGCGTAATTGAGTTGTTTACCGATGCTGCTTTTGAAAAATACACTTGGTCGCGGGGCGATACAGTGCCGATTTTGTTTACAATAGAAAGCGGCATTTTTAACGTGACGGTGGAAGATGCGAATGGATGCACGGGTGTGAGTGACAGTGTAATAGTTGAGTTTATTAATCTTCCAATCCCTATTATAGAATTCGAAGGCAACTATTTTTGTGTAGATTCAGGATATAGTTATCAATGGTATGTGTATGATTGGGATGGAAATGAACCTGAAAATTTTTCTAATTACACACCTATTACAATTTCCAATTCTCCATGCATTGAATTATATCCAGGGCGTTTTCATGTACAAATAATCGATAATAATGGCTGCATTGCCAGGTCAGATACCTTTGCTTCCTTTTGGTCGGGCATCTCCGAAACTTGGCTTGGCAATATTTCCGTTCAACCCAACCCATTCACGAATGAGTTGCTGCTGAATTATACGCTGAAAGATTTAGCCAAAATCCGTATCAGCATGAAGGATGTGGCGGGGAAAGAGGTTGCTCTCTTACTTGATGAAAAGAAAGGCGCGGGCAGCTTCACGTTGGAAATCAATAGCGCACAATATCAACTCAGCAAGGGCATTTACTTTTTAGAAATCGCCAATGGCAATTCAAGGAAGGCGCTCAAGGTGGTGAAGTTTTGAGGAGAGTGGTTCGTTGGTAGTTGTTAGTAATCTAAAGTTCTATTCCAACTTATTTTTTCTGGGGGTTCCAGACCTTTGAGGGCATCCGCTGACTTCAGCGAAAGCGGTTTTTCCTTTTGACAATCAACCAATTACGCGACTTCTCTTTTACAGGCATTGTTGCCCTTGTGCAACGGGCGCTACCAATGAAAGCGATAAAGAAATGAGAGAAGTACGCGCCCAAAAAATTTTGAGATTTCAAACAAGAAACAACTCAGTATATCTCCAATTCAAACGGCATTCTTGCCTGAACGCCATTGAGGGTTTTCATTTCCTCTAACTTTTTCCAAACGGGATATTGCTCGCCTAATTTTCTTTTCAGCACGAAAGTTTCCGCTTCAGCGCCAAAGTTTTCAAGCAGCATTTCAAAAGGGTCTTTTTGTTTTGGATAAGATTTGAGCGAGTAGTCGGTCAATCCCGCTTTTTCAGCGGCAATCTTCACGGCATCATCCAAATTGCCAAGCACATCCACCAAGCCGCGCTCTTTTGCTTGCACTCCTGTCCACACGCGCCCCTGCCCGATGCTATCCACAAATTCAACGGTGACGCCCCTACCCTTTGCAACATGCTCTTTGAAATCAAGATAAATACTGTCAACGCCAGCCTGAATAATCATGCGCTCTTCGGCTGTGAGCGGACGCGAAATAGTGCCGATGTCGGAATATTTACCCGTCTTCACCCCGTCAAACGTGATTCCGAGTTTGTTGTTGAAAAAATTTTGCATGTTGAGCAACATGCCAAACACTCCGATGGAACCTGTGATGGTATTCGGTTCGGCAACAATCGTATCCGCCTTACAGGCGATATAATATCCGCCCGATGCGGCAACATCACCCATTGAAACAATAATCGGCATCTTCGCTTTCGTCAATTCAATTTCACGTAAAATGACATCGGAAGCAAGCGCGCTGCCACCGCCTGAATTGATACGGAACACCAGCGCTTTCACCTTTTCGTCTTCGCGGATTTCACGAATGGCTTTTGCAAACCGCTCAGAGCCGATGTTATCTTCTTCGCCCTTTCCATCAACAATGCTGCCTTCTGCAAAAAGCACGGCTATGCGGTCTTTTCCATGCTTCTTTTCTTCGGCTTCTTCATCAATGTATTTATCAAGGCTTACATGCGGTAACTTATCTTTTTCTTCAGTGCCTGTTTTCTCTTTCAGTTTTGCAATCACCTGGTCATAAAATAACAGCCCGTCAACGAGTTTGTATTTCACCGCGTCTTCCGCATCGCGCACAAGCATATTATCTGCAATGCTGTCCACTTCTGCTTCGGTGAGTTTGCGCGACTCGCTGATATTTTTGATAAAGCGGGCGTAAATATCATTGATGATATAAGAAATCTGCTCGCGGTTTTCATCGCTCATTTTGTCGAGGCGAAATGGCTCGGTGGCGCTTTTATATTTGCCGCAGTAAATAATTTGCGGCTCTACTTCCAGTTTCTCCAACGCGCCTTTAAAAAACATGAGTTCTGTGCGGAAGCCTGTTAAATCCATGTAGCCAACGGGATTCATATACACTTCATCGGCAACAGACGCGAGGTAATAACCTTTTTGCGAAATCATTTCGCCATAAGAAACAATGAACTTGCCAGATGTTTTAAAATCAACCAGCGCATTGCGCACCGCATCTACTGTAGCAAAACCTGACGGCACCATGCTTACATCAAGATAGATGCCTTTAATCTTATCATCGGTTTTTGCATATTGAATGCTTTTCACAATATCAAACAAGCCGGGATTGCTCTGCCCTTCAAAGCTGAAGTTCATCGGGTCAAATGGGTTTTTGTTTGTGCGCTCCGTAATGTCATAATCAAGGCTGATATGCAGCACCGAATTGGGCTTTACTTCTTTCTTGCCTTTAGAACCGGATACTGCGGCAATTGCGGCTATAATTAAAAAGCCAAAGAAAAACACCATGAACAAGCCGAACATGGTGCCGAGAAAAGATGCGAAGAAAAATTTGAAGAATTGTCTCATGGTTTAGGATTTTTATAGTTTAGGGCGTTTCGTAAAAATTGCTTTTTTATCACCTCACCCCATCCCTCTCCAGAAGGAGAGGGTGACTGTGGTAGAATTTTTAGAACCGCCCGTAAGAAAACAAGTTGACGAAATTAAATGAATTGCTACTTTTACCCAAATGGTTTCGACAAACACTTTGCTTCTGCTGGGCAGCAATCTGGGAAACAGGATGAGCAACCTGCACGCTGCGCAACAATATATCATGGAAAAAGCCGGAAGCCTTGTCGCGGCATCCTCAGTTTACGAAACGGCTGCATGGGGAAAGGAAAATCAACCAGCGTTTCTGAATCAGGCGTTGCAGATCACAACTACTTTGCGCCCGGAAGTTTTACTGCGTGTGATAAAATCAATCGAGAAAAACATGGGGCGCAAACAAACCGAAAAGTGGGGCGCTCGCCTGATTGATATTGACATTCTGCTGATGGACGAAATCGTTTTCGAGTCCCCTGCTCTTTCTATTCCACACCCGCAGATGCACAAGCGCAGATTTACGCTGATGCCGCTTGCGGAGATTGCGCCCGATGTGACGCATCCTTTGTTGCATGTCACAATAGCGGAGTTGCTTCACCACTGTGAAGATGCGCTTAAGGTGAAAAAAACTTATCCTTTAAAAGAGGCGACACCAGTCCCTAAATCAAATCATTACCGCCCGGACTCCCCTCTACTTTGGAGAGGGGGCGGGGGTGAGGCTTAACTACCATGCGCTTCAGTTACATCGCCATTGAAGGAAATATCGGCTCGGGTAAAACATCGCTCGCACAACAACTCGCTCAGGATTTCAACGGCAGAATGTGCTTGGAAAAATTTGCTGACAATCCTTTCCTCGCGAAGTTTTATTCCAATCCCCGGCAGTATGCCTTTTCGCTTGAATTATATTTTATGGCTGAACGGTTTCAGCAAATGAAAACGCTCACTGCGGAGCGCGATATGTTCAATGATTTCCTTGTGAGCGATTATTTGTTTGTGAAATCGCTGCTGTTTGCAAACATTACGCTTGATGAAGATGAAAATTTGCTCTACCGCAAATTGTTTGACATCATGCACCCCAACATCGCGCAACCGCAAATGATTGTTTAACTGCACAATGACATTGACAACCTGCTGCGCAACATTGCAAAGCGCGGCAGGGAATATGAAAAATTGATTCAGCCCGAATATTTAGAAAAAATTCAGCTTGCCTATTTGCAATACTTTAAAAGCATCACGAAGCAAATCGTGCTGATTGTGAATACTTCAAAACTGAATTTTGTGGAATCAAAAGATGACTACAACAAATTGGTTGCGCTCATCAACCCTGAATTTATGCCAGGGACGCATTTTATAAATCCTTAGACTGTTTTTGTGGTCATAGTGGCTCGAAGTAAATAAGTTTGTACAATCACTTTAAAAAATTCACCATGAAAAAAATGTTTTTACTCTCAGCAGCAAGTTGCGCGCTCCTTTGCATGGCATTTGTATTGGCTCCTTCCCCACACGTTGATGTTTACAAATTAGATATCCAAACAAGCTCGCTCGAATGGCACGGCAAGAAACTGACAGGCGAACACAATGGCGCAATCAAATTTCTTGGCGGTCAATTAAGTGACAACCATGGCGCTATCTCCGGAAAATTTGATGTGGACATGAGTTCTATCGTAGTCAACGACCTGCAAGGCGAATCAAAAACGAAATTGGAAAATCACCTGAAGTCGGCTGATTTTTTTGATTCAAAACTTTATCCGAAAGCGACATTCGCCATCACTTCATTGAATACAATTGCCGCACCCGACAAAGATGGAAACACGCACACTATCAGCGGCAACATGACCATCCGCGACAAGACAAATCCTGTTTCGTTCAATGCAAAGTTTGCAGAGGAAGCAGGCAAACTGCGTTTCACCGGAACAGCAGTAATTGACCGCTCAAAATATGATGTGCAGCATCGCTCGAAATCATTCTTCCCTGAAATCGGTGATAAAATTGTTTATGACGAGTTTACGATGAAATTCAACGTAGCGCTTACGAAAGCGCAAGGGCATTGATTTCCCTGCAAGCGAAAGTTCTCTTATTAGCCTCACCCCCGCCCCTTTCCATTTGGAGCGGGGAGTCCTGACATTATTACTATTTCGTTTCACCGCTTAATTCCTGATAAACTCCGCATTCGCAACGAGGCTCACTTCATCGCCAATCATATTTGCAAGAAACGATGTGCCGACACCGAAATCAGAACGCTTCACAACGCCCGTTACTTTGAAACCTGCAATCGTGTTTTTGGTCATCGGGTGAACTCCCGTGTTGTAAGTGGCATCCAGCACAATGGTTTTCGTTACACCGCGCATCGTGAGGTCGCCTGTCACTTTGTACTTCTTCTCCCCTGCCTTTTTAAATGAAGAGCTTTTGAAAGCGATCGCGGGATATTTCTCCGCATCAAAGAAATCCGCGTTTTTTAGGTGCGCATCGCGTTGCTCGTTGTCGGTGTCAATACTGTTGACATCAGCGGTAAGCGTTACCACCGCGTCAGAAAAATCATCTTCCGAGCCGGTGATTGTGGCATCAAACTTTTTAAAAGAGCCATCCATTTCCGACACCATCAGGTGCGAAACGGAAAAGCCAAGCCGCGCATGTGTTTTGTCCACCGACCATGTAGCAGATTCAACGGGGATGAAGGAGAAGAACAGCGTTGCCGCCATTGCAAGAAAGAGTGCATTTGTTTTCATTGTACTGTTTTTTTGTTTTTAAAAAATGAATTAACATTGCAAACTTATGTACATCTGCTATACATTCGTAATCACTATACCAAAGTATATCACTATACTCCGGTATAGCAACAACTAACACCACATGGCAAAAACAACTGCTGCTTCCCTTCCAAAACACAGCGAATCTGAGTGTTCGCAATTCATAACGCCCATCCGCGACACGCTCTACATTCTGAGCGGAAAATGGAAACTGCCGATTATCGGAGCGTTGATGTTCGGGAAAAAACGCTTCAAAGAAATGGAACGTGAAATACCACGCATCACCGCCCGCATGTTATCAAAAGAACTGCGCGATTTAGAAATCAACCAACTGATTACCCGCACGGTTTATGACACAAAACCCGTTACGGTGGAATATGAGTTGACTCCTTATGGAAGGTCATTGGAAACAGTGATGATGGCGCTGAAAGATTGGGGCGTAGTACACCGGAAACGCATCTTGCAGAAAAAGTAAAACTTAAGGGCATCTCTAAAAACTTACTTTTTTATAGCCTCACCCTACCCTCACCATTTAGAGAGGATATACGGTAGAGGTTTTCAAAGATGCCCTTAGTCTGTAAACTTATACCCTACTCCGCGCACGGAATGGAAGTGGCGCGGGTTGCCTGCATCCTTCTCAAAGTATTTGCGGAAGGAAAGAATGAAGTTATCAATGGTGCGCGTGGATGGATAAATATCATAGCCCCACACATACTGTAAAATCTGCTGACGGGAAACAACCTGATTTTTGTGGTCAATCATTAACTTTAACAGTTGCGCTTCTTTCTTTGTGAGTTTGATTGCGCCATTCACGCCTATCGCTTCAAAGGTGGCGAGATTCACTTCATTCCCGTCAAACCTGTAAGTCTTAATCGTGGACTCTTCTTTTGTTCCTTTCACACTATGTTTCACAAGCACCTGCACACGCAGCAACACTTCTTCAAGATTAAACGGCTTCGTTACATAATCATCAGCGCCCAACTTCAGTCCCTTGATTTTATCAGCCGAAGTATCTTTTGCCGTGAGAAATAAAATAGGGATATCCATATTTTCAAGGCGGATTTTCTCGCACACCGCATAGCCATCCAGTTCAGGAATCATAATGTCAAGAATCACGAGATTGAAACGCTGCTCTTTAAATTTCTTCAATGCCTGTTGTCCGTTCATTGCTACTTCCACTTCGTAATCTTCCATTTCGAGATTGACGCGAATAGCTTCCTGGATATTCTTTTCGTCTTCTACTAACAGGATGCGGAGCTTCATAGACGGTTGGTTTAATTAGTTGGATAACTCCAGAACGCTGGATAGTTGCACGCCAATTTGCATGAAAGATAATTTGACAAAATAATGATAATTCACAAAGTCTATGCGCCTTCTTTAAACTGACTATTGATTTTAATGGTGAGCGAGTCGCAGAATTTCTTCATTTCCGCAGCTACCTCTTTTGCGCCTGTTGCCTTTTCATACGTCTGCGCCATGCTGATAAGCGTTTGAATGAAATGCCGCGTCATATCATCCATGCGCATGTCTTTTGTCCAAAGGTCAATGCGCAGCGAAGATTTGTCTTTGTCATCCCAAATAGAAAGCATGAAGGCTTTGCTGTCTTGCTCGCCTTGGCCCGTTTCAGTTGCTTCCCACGTGATGCGTTCGGGAAGTTTCTGCGCATCTAACTGCACTTTCAGGCGTATTTCAGAAGTGTTTTCGTTTGTCATTTTCTGTATTCTGCTGCAAAGCAACCACTATTTTCGTTTAAAAGAAATGAATCGTTTCTAATACGGGCTTTACTTTGCATGACTTTGCTTTAAAGTGACTCCACCTATCAACCCGGCAACATTTGCTTAAGTAACTACGTAAAATATTTCAAAAAACCAGATGATAGGCATTGCTTTATTGGTTTCATGGTTAGGAATGTTTGCCCTTGCCGGAGTCCGTGTCTTCCAAAAAATTCAGGCACGAAAAGCAACACGGTCTGTAAAAATCGGCTGACCTCAACGCCATTTCCAACATTGCTTTCTCCGACATTAAATCGTTAAAATTACAAACTCTTCAAACCAGCATTTCTTACTGAGTGAGAAAAGTATCCTGCTGATTGTCTTTGATACGGATCAGGGATAGCTCATACAGTTTTTCCGTAGTCAGGTTTTTTATGGCAGGAAAAATGTTTGGCATCGGGATGGCGCATAGCAGTAACAACCATGCTTTTCTTAGCTGATCATTTTCAAACAAGCCTAACACATTGTTAATTCTTTTTTCAGATGTTTGGATCAGAAAGCCTCTGTCCTTTTCGATCATATTTTGCTCAAGGATGTATGTCCTCAGGTTGGAAGTGAAATGATTCAACAACTCCGCTATAGTGAGCTTTTGCAAGTCAGCGGGTTCCTGCTGCTGCCGCCAGCCGGCATCTTTTGACCATGCACATAATAAAGAAGTATAATTTTCATAATGCTCCTTGTTCGTGCGTTCAATCATGCTTCCTGTAGGAAACTGATAAGCCGACAATTCATCATAGATATGCTGTATGGCAGCTTGCGGCAGATTATGAATGGCGTATTGCAGGGGTGTCATCACTTTATGAAAAGTGGCCATCGCGCCAATGCTGTTGCTGAAATTGATGAAGTCGGGAAGTTCCCACCAATTCTGCCTCATCACGCAGATGGAAATGGTTAAAGTTTTGTTACGTCTGGCGCTGTAGTCGGCAAAATAGCGGATGTTTTCCATCACTCGGTCAAAGGAAGCGTTGAGCCGGATGGATTCATATACATCCTTTTTCAACGAATCAACGGAAACACCGATCTTAAAATTGCCGCGTACCAGGAAATCCCTGACGCGGGCGTTCATGATGGTTCCATTGGTTTGCACCACAATGAGTCATTCTGGATTTTTTTCTATGAGCGACTCCCCTAATTCGAAATTCAGATGGATCAAAAAAGCTTCGCCCGAACTGCTGAATCTTGTTTCCTTCAAATACGGGATAAACTCCTGTATCTGATTGATAAACTCCTTTCCGTAGGGGCTTTTCTGTAGCGGCAGCTTCTCGCGCTTGGTGCGGAGGGAAGATGACAGCTCACCACAGCACATGATGCACTCCGGATTGCAGGTGTTGCTGAGCAAAAACTCCATCATGGTAGGATGGGTGCTATGACTGGGCAGGCTGTCAAAATGCTTAGCGGGCATACCCTCAAACCGGCCACGGTCATAATCACGGGCGCAGCCTCAACAGCCTGAGAGGAATTGAAACTCCTTCATTTTCTGCCTGAACAAAACGGCATCCCCACCATGCCATAATTCATGGATTGTCTTCTCAGGATAAATACCGGGCAGGTTTTCACGATTGTGGCAGCACACCCTTACGGTGCCATCTTCCGAAAAATCATATTGACAGAAGGAGCCAGGCAGGCGCTGTGATGAGCCTCCCTGTTGCGGGTTTTATTATATGCAGTTATCAAAGAATGTTCTTCCGGAAATTCTATCACGGTCTTTGACCCTGATGAGCCAAAAAGTTTCTGCAATAAATTCATTTGCGATTTGCTGTATTTCAAAAATACTAAGACTCTTTGCCTCTGGCAGGTGTTTTCAACTGACGGCAAGCAACTACTATTTTCTTTCAAAAGAAATCATGCACAATTTTGAGTAACGGTTAATAGTAATTTTCAACGTAAACGAGATGCTGTTGCAAAATTCTTTGATTGCCCTATGCAAGTAGTTTAAATTCTAATATTTACTGAAACCTTATCGCCTTCACCGGAGTAATTCTTCCGGCTATTATCGCAGGAATAAACAATGCAGCGATGCAAACGGCAAACGTGGCGGCATTTAAAAGCAGAATCGCAATCCAATCAATCGCTACGGGCGCAATCGAAACGTAATAGGATTCTTCGGGCAGGCGGATGAATTGAAAATATTTCTGGGCAAGACAAATGCCGATGCCGAAGATGTTTCCTGCAAGCAACCCAAACAAGAGAATGTAGGATGCTTTGTAGAGAAATATTTTTCGTACCGAACCGTCATCAGCGCCAAGCGCCTTGAGGATGCCTACCATGTTCGTGCGTTCCAAAATCAAAATAAGCAAACAAGTAATCATGTTGATTGCCGCAACCAGCGCCATCAGAACAAGAATAATGATTTCATTCATGTTCTGCAATGCAAGCCAATCAAAGATGTTCGGATAAATCTCTTTGATGGTTTGCGCGGTAAGTTCGGGCGGCAATCTTTCGTAATAAACATCATCCGCTGTTTGTTGCAACAAATCCACATCATCAAGATAGACTTCAAAGCCGCTCACAAGCGTATCATCCCAATCATTCAGCCGCTGGATTTGGCGGATGTCCACCAGCGCATAATATTTATCATATTCCTCCAACCCTGAATTATAAATACCGCAAACACGCAGCCTTCTCACACGAGGGGGCGACTGGATGAAGTAAACATTCACCACATTGCCTGTGTCAATTTTTAAGCGGCTGGCAGTTTGCCCTGAAATAAGAATGTCGCGCGCGATGCTCGTATCAGCCGCGCTGAAAACATTTCCTCTCACTAAATATTTGTCGAAAAAATCCCAGTCGAAATCTTTTCCAACTCCTTTTAAAATAATGCCTTCAATCTGGTCGGGAGTTTTAATAATACCTGCTTTGTTGGCGAATACTTGCACATGATGCACGTTCTCCATCGTATCAAGCGAAGGGTAAAAGGTTTGATTGATAGAAACAGGATTATCTTCAAATGATTTTCCAAAGCCGTATTTGGTGATGTGGATATGCCCCCAGAAGCCAAACACTTTTGAACTGATTTCCTGCTGAAAGCCATTCACTAATGCTGTTGCAACAATCATCACCGACAAACTCAACGCTACCGCCACAATGGCAATAGAAACGATGTAGCGCGAAAAAGATTTAGGCGCGTTGAAGAGAATTTTGCGGGCGATGAAGCGCTCGATGCTCAAAGTTTGGAGTTTGGAGTTTGGAGTTTGAAGTTGTCTCAACGCAGCTTTTCTCTATTCGTTTTATGACTTACATCGAACTAACTGAAAACTGCAAACTGTCAACTGTAAACTCCAAACGGTAATTTCGCCAGCAAGATAAACAGAAATGAACGGACTCAAATTCCTGCTGTGTTTCTCGCTTGGGTTTCTTCTCACCGCGTGTATTAATGCTGAACAAAAACCTTTAGAGCAGCAAGAACAACCACAAACTAAGCCTATCGTTGTGGGCGCTGAACGCTTCGACCAATATCTGGAAAAGCTGAAAGGAAAAAACGTGGGAATGGTGGTGAATCAAACTTCTTTGGTGGGTGCGCCTTACAAAGAAACTCATCTCGTTGACTCACTGCTGAAACTAAAAATTTCCGTTAAGAAAATTCTTACACCTGAACACGGCTTTCGTGGCACGGCTGATGCGGGCGAGAAAGTGAAAAGCGGCATTGATGAGAAAACAGGCTTGCCCCTTGTTTCGCTTTATGGCAACAATAAAAAACCAACGTCTGAAAACTTAAACGACCTTGATGTGCTCGTGTTTGATATTCAAGATGTGGGCGCGCGCTTTTACACTTACATCTCCACGCTTCATTTCGTGATGGAAGCCTGCGCGGAAAACGACAAAGAGTTGATTGTGCTTGACCGCCCAAATCCCAATGGCTTTTATATTGATGGTCCGGTGCTTGATACTGCTTATCGCTCATTTGTGGGAATGCATCCTGTGCCGGTGGTGCATGGAATGACGATTGGCGAATATGCGAAAATGCTCAACGGTGAAAAGTGGCTCAAGAACGGAGCGCAGTGCAAACTCACCGTGATTGCCTGCGAAAACTATGACCACTCGATGTTGTACAAGGTGCGCGTGAAGCCTTCGCCCAATTTGCCGAACATGACCGCGATGTACCTCTACCCTTCTCTCTGTTTTTTTGAAGGTACGCCTGTGAGCGTGGGGCGCGGCACGGACAAGCCTTTTCAAATTATCGGGCATCCTGATTTTGCTGCCGGAACATTCACCTTCACTCCGAAAAGTATGGAAGGCGCAAAAGAACCTCCGCTGAAAGATGTGCAGTGCAAAGGCATTGACCTCTCCACTTTACAACGCGATTATTTCTTAAAAAGAAAATCCTTGAACCTTGAATGGCTCATCGAGTTCTATCAAAAATTTCCCAATAAGGAAAAATTCTTTACACCATTCTTTACCAAACTCACAGGCACTACCGAATTGCAAAAACAAATTGAGCAAGGAAAAAGCGAAGATGAAATAAGAGCAAGCTGGATGCTTGAATTGGAGCAGTTTAAAAACGTGCGGATGAAGTATCTGCTCTACGCTGATTTCGAATGAAGTTAAAAGTTTAAACTTGAAACTAAATCATCATCCCCCTGTCCTGCACTCAATGCCAGCGCATCTCCCTTCTCAATCCTCAATGCAAACGCGCAAGTGGGATTTTAAACCTTAAACTTTAAATATATAGCAACGTGAGAATAGTCTTCATGGGTTCTCCTGATTTCGCTGTTCCTTCATTAGAAATTTTAGTGAAGAACGGCTTTGATGTGGTGGGCGTTATCACCGCGCCCGATAAGCCCGCTGGCAGAGGATTGCACATTACCCAATCTGCCGTGAAGCAATTTGCCGTTGCAAACAACCTGAACGCGTTGCAGCCCGTGAAGCTGAAAGACCCACAGTTTCTTGATGAATTGAAATCGCTGAAACCTGACTTGCAAGTGGTGGTTGCGTTTCGCATGTTGCCCGAAGCAGTTTGGGGTTTGCCGAAATTGGGAACGATTAACCTGCATGGCTCTCTGCTGCCCGACTATCGCGGAGCTGCTCCGATTAATTGGGCAATCATCAATAGCGAACCGGAAACAGGCGTCACCACTTTTTTTATCGAGAAAGAAATTGATACGGGCAAAATCATCTTCCAGGAAAAAATTCCTATCAGCATGGATGAAACTGCGGGTGAGTTGCACGACCGCATGATGCACCTTGGCGCAGCGTTGATTTTAAAAACCGTGCAGGCGATTGAAAAAGAGGAAGCGCCCGCCTTAAAACAGTCGCAAACAATCTCAAGCAAGGTTGCGCCCAAGCTCACGCGCGAAGGTTGCCAAATCAACTGGCAGCAATCTGCGGTGGAGGTGTTCAACTTCATCCGCGGACTTTCGCCCCACCCCGGTGCGTGGACAATGCTTGATGGCAAAGTGTTTAAGATTTATCGCGCAACGAAGTTTTTCAAAACGCCCGATATGCCTGCGGGCACATTTTTATTCTCTGAAAAAGATTTAAAAATCACCACGCCCGATGGCTTCATCATTCCCAAAGAAGTGCAATTAGAAGGAAAAAAGAGAATGAGTATCGAGGAGTTTTTGCGCGGGATGAGCAAGAAGTGAAAGCAGGGGCTGTATACTAAAAACCGCGAAAATATAAGGGGAGAAAAAATACCCCGGTTGTGCGAAATGCATGAAAAAAGTGAGGCGGCTTTCAAAATCCGGGGACAGGATTTGGGGGGAAATGACTCCGAACGTGAAAACCCTTTGCCCCTCTCCCAAAAAGGGACGCACTTCTTAAAAAACCGGTCTCCCTTTTTGAATTCCGGCTTCATCAGGAAGCAACCGGTTCCGCCTTTTTAAAATTTGCGTTCCTTTTCAGGGAAAGGAAGGCACCTTTTTAAACCCCGGTGCAGAAAAAATAAAAGCCGCGTGTTGATTTTGAATTATTGTACGCGGAAAGTAAAAAAGGGTGCGGAGATTTGCGGAGAAACAGCAAAACTGACTACCGACTTGCATTTACTAATAGTCTTTGCAATTTCAGTTGGAGTGTGTTCAGCGACAACCAGCGCCTGAATTTGATACCTTTGTTCTACGGTGATAGGAGCCACAATTGACAACTT
>JAWXCB010000033.1:0-95596 GCA_034440455.1 Chitinophagales bacterium | reverse complement strand
CAAATGAATGTGGTCCGAATAATGATTCAGAATTGAACGCTTGGCTCGCTGACAATGGCGGTGCTGATGCAAGCGATGCTTGCGGAAACGTAACATGGACAAATGATTTCACCGAATTAAGTGATGAATGCGGAAACACGGGAAGCGCAACTGTAATCTTCACAGCAACGGATGCTTGCGGAAATACGACTA
This sequence comes from Chitinophagales bacterium, assembly GCA_034440455.1. Taxonomy (GTDB): domain Bacteria; phylum Bacteroidota; class Bacteroidia; order Chitinophagales; family CAIOSU01; genus JAWXCB01. Next base: position 95,404 of record JAWXCB010000033.1, on the reverse strand, counting down.
CCACTTCTGCAACATTCACCATTGAAGACAACCTCGCTCCATCTATCAGTGAACCTGCTAAAAATGATACAGTGGAATGTGATGGTTTGGGCAACTTGTCTGAATTCTCGATCTGGCTCGGCTCAAACGGTGACGCTTCTGCAAGCGATGCTTGTGGCAGCGTAACGTGGACAAATGATTACACTGCCTTCACAGATGGTTGTGGAGCTACCGGAAAAACTACGGTAACTTTTACTGCCACCGATGAATGCGGTCACACTGCAACTACGTCTGCAACATTTACTATTGAAGACAACACTGCGCCTTCAGTTACTACGCCTGCTGAAGACATTACAATAGAATGTGGCCTCAATGACAACTTCCTTGACCAATGGCTGAATAATAACGGTAGCGCAGAGGCAAGTGATAATTGCAGTGATGTGGTGTGGAGTCATGATTTTACTCTGCCTCTCACAGGATGCAGCGGAACAGGAAGCGTTGTGGTAACCTTTACTGCAACAGACGATTGCGGAAACACTGCAACAACTTCTGCAACTTATAAAAGAGAAGATACAAAGAGTCCGAATGTTACTCCTGCAACCGACCTCACAGTTGAATGTGATGGCGCAGGAAACACTGCTGACCTGAACACATGGCTTGCCGAAAATGGAAGCCTGAAGTTAGTAGGCGACCTTTGTGATGTAGGGTTCTTCGTAGAGGATGATTTCACAGCATTAAGCGATGATTGCGGTTTAACCGGAAGCGCTGTTGTTACCTTCACATTCGCAGACGCTTGCGGCAACACTACAACTACTTCTGCAACATTCAAAATTGAAGACACTACTCCACCCACCATTGACACTGAAGCATCTGATGCAATAGTGGAATGTGATGGCGCTGGAAATACCGACACGCTAAACAACTGGCTCGCCAACAATGGCGGTGCAACAGCAAGCGACATTTGCGGAGATGTAACATGGAGCCATGATTTTACAGACTTAAGTGATGGTTGCGGAGAAACAGGAACGGCAACAGTAATTTTCACAGCAACTGATGATTGCGGAAACACGGCAACAACATCCGCAACCTTTACTATTGAAGATACTGAAGATCCGGAATTTGTAACATTTGCTACCCCGCTCACGGTTGAATGCGGTGTGGGCAATGCGGAAGACCTTGACGGGTGGCTTGCAAATAATGGAGGAGTTACGACAGATGATTTATGCGGCAGTGTAACTGTTAGTTACGAACTGGTTACCCTTATACCCGGCTGCGGAGGTTCCTATGGAAGTACCTACACGTTTGTTGCTACCGATGCTTGCGGCAATACCTCCGGGATTACTTTAGGTTCATTCAATGTTGAAGACAACACGGATCCCGTCATCTCTTGTCCTGGCAGCACAACCATTGAAAGCACTGAATCCACCGACCCGACAAACACCGGCTCGGCAACATGCACCGACTGCGACCCGAACGCAACGCCAACATATTCTGATGTTACCGCTCCCGGCTTATGCCCCAATCAATACATGATTGAAAGAACATGGACTTGCGCAGATGCATGTGGCAATACTTCTACTTGTATTCAGACGATTTCAGTTTCCGATACGGAAGCTCCTGAAATTACCTGCCCTGCTGACGTTACCCTTGATTGCACAGCATCAACAGATACGTCAAATACAGGCGCTGCTTCCTGTGGTGAAACCCTTGCTTACTCTGACAATACAATTCCCGGCTCATGCCCGCAGGAATTTGTGATTGAAAGAACATGGACTTGCACCGATGAATGTGGAAACCCGACTTCCTGTTTACAAACAATTACGGTGGAAGATAATGATGACCCGACTGCCGTTTGCAAAGACATCAACGTACAGTTGGATGGCACAGGAAACGCATCTATTACTGCTGATTTAGTGGATGACGGAAGTTCTGATGTGTGCGGAATTGTCAGCATTTCACTTGACAAAACCGATTTCACTTGCGCTGATGTTGTCGGAGTATCGGTTACGCTTACTGTGGAAGACGCATGTGGAAACACATCATCCTGCACGGCAACAGCAACGGTTGAAGCAAATTGCGATGACAGCGATGCCTGCACATCGGATGAATGTAATGTTTCATTAGGATGCACACATACTCCTGTTGATTGCGATGATAACAACCCCTGCACCGATGATGATTGCGATCTTATTAACGGCTGTTCCTATACCAACAACTTCGCTTCATGCGATGATGGCAGTGCCTGCACCGATGGAGATATTTGCTCCGGTGGTTCCTGCTCGGGTGATCCTATTTCATGCAACGACAATAACCCTTGCACCAATGATGAATGCTACCTTGTTGGCGGCTGTGTTTACACGAACAATAATAGTACGTGTGATGATGGCGATGCCTGCACTGCTGATAAATGTAACAATGGAACTTGCAGCAGTTTAGCAATTGAGTGTACCGACAATAATCCCTGTACGGATAATTCATGCAATCCTTCATCAGGATGCGTTACCTCGAATAACTCTTCTTCTTGCGATGACGGTAACGCATGTACTACCAGTGATGTTTGTTCAGGTGGTTCTTGCCAAGGAGGTGCTGCTTTATCTTGCACCGACAACAATCCCTGCACGGACAACTCTTGCAACCCAGCTTCCGGATGTGTGACCACTAACAATACAGCTTCATGCAGTGATGGCAATGCTTGCACTACGGGCGATGTTTGTTCAGGTGGTTCTTGCCAAGGAGGTGCTGCTTTATCTTGCACCGACAACAATCCCTGCACGGATAACTCATGTGATCCGGCTTCAGGTTGTGTGACCACCAACAATTCTGCTCCATGCAGTGACGGCAATGCTTGCACCAATGATGTATGTTCGGGTGGCGCTTGTGTAGGAACTCCGATTCCGGACTGTGGAAACCTTTGCCTAAATGTGACATGCAATGACAATAATATTTGCACCTCAGATGCCTGCAACCCGACTAATGGCAACTGCGTGTTTACCAATAATTCAACTTCATGCAGTGATGGCAATGCTTGCACTACGGGCGATGTTTGTTCAGGCGGCTCTTGTCAAGCGGGCACTCCTTTAACTTGTACCGACAACAATCCCTGCACGGACAACTCTTGCAACCCAGCTTCCGGATGTGTGACCACTAACAATACAGCTTCATGCAGTGACGGCAACGCCTGTACTACTGGCGATGCTTGTTCCGGTGGCTCATGTCAGCCTGGTACGGCTGTCAATTGCAATGACAATAATTCTTGCACAATTGACGCCTGCAACCCGGGATCAGGATGCGTGTTCTCGCCCAATCCAAATTGTCAGCCGTGCACACTCGAAGTGGTTTCATTAACGCTCATTAATTCTTCCACTGATGTGGACATCCGCACGCTGAATGCAAGCGACACGATCAAGCGTTCCTGCACACCAAATATTAACATCAGGGCAAACCTTTGTGTCTCTCCCGTGGGCAGCGTGAAGTTTAAATTGAATAACAACAGCAATTACAAGACTGAGAACATTGCTCCGTATGCCATTGCGGGGGATAGTCCTCCCGGTAATTACAACAATTGGAATGTTGCACCGGGACTATACACCATCACGGCAACACCTTACTCAGGTGCTAATGGAACAGGAACAGCCGGAACGCCCAAAACCATTACCGTGCTTATTCAAGGTCCAAATGTGCCGTGCGCTCCGCAATGCACCAACAACGCTCAATGCAGTGATAACAACCTTTGCACCAATGATGCATGTGTAAATGGCATCTGCGTAAGCGTTCCGAAAAACTGCAATGACAATAGCGCTTGCACTACTGACGCATGCAATCCTTCAAATGGCAACTGCCTCAATACCCCCATTGTCTGCAATGACAACAACCCTTGTACGCTCAACAGTTGCAATTCCTCCTCCGGATGCGTGTTCACGCCAATTCAGAATTGCTGCACGAGCAACGCGCAATGTAATGACAATAATCCCTGCACCAATGATGTATGCGCTCAAAACAACGTGTGTTCAAATTCACCCAATCAAAACTGCTGCTCGACCAACGCGCAATGCAACGACAACAACTCTTGCACCAATGATGTCTGCACCAATGGAGTCTGCTCAAATACGCTCATTTTAAGAGTGGTGACTTCCTTCACTCTGGTAAATTCCGCCACTGACCTTGACATCGGCACTTTGAACAACGGTGCAATCATTGACCTTGCAATCTATCCTGACGTAAGTGTAAGAGCGAACCTTTGCACAAACACCGGCACAGAAAGCATCAGGTTCAAACTGAACTCCAACAGCAATTTCCAGACTGAAAATGCTGTGCCTTATGCGCTGATGGGTGATAATCCGCCCGGCAACTATCACAAATGGAATGTAACACCCGGTACTTACACGATTACCGCTACGCCCTATTCAGGAAATTATGCTACAGGAATTGTAGGAACGCCAAAGACTATCACCATTACCGTCATCAACACAGGAAGCAGCAAGATGAGCATGGAAGATATTGCCGAACAACCCAATGAAGAAGAAGTGACGCTGGCGGCTTATCCAAATCCGTTCAGCGAAACGGTGAACATCGAGTTCAGCCTGAGCAGCGATGCAAGAGTGCGCGTTGAAATTGTGAACCTCGAAGGAAAAGTGATTGGCGAAATCTTTGAAGGAAATGTAAGAGGCGGTGAAACGCAACTGCACAAATTCAATGCAGGCACGCTCGCCAACGGCATGTACTTCTACCGCCTCATCACGGAAGACGGAAAGATTCATAACAGAAAGTTGATACTAAACAGATAGAGTATTGAGGGTTGGGTGTGGAGTGTTGCGTTTTTAAAACAAAATCGCCTCGGGTAATTCCGGGGCGTTTTTGTTTTAAGAAAGAGATTAAAAACAATTCAAACTTGCTGATGAATCTTGTTTTATTATTTCATACATACTTCTCATAAAGAAAAGATTACAAGAGTCCTTTGAAAAACTCATTTCACGGACAGATGTATAAGAAAATGTGCCTCAAGGAGCAGTGGTGAAATTATTTTTTGAGCATGAACGCCCGTATTCTTGGGCTGCGCATCTTGATGAAAATGCAAGTCCATTTATGTTTGATGCGTCAGACGAATCCATTTACGGCATTTACACAAAGCTGAAATATCTTGATTCTATTCGTGCGCCTATCCGCAATACGCTGATAATCACTTGCAGGGATGCCACCTTTCTCTATTCAAGAAATCACAGAGGGCGTTTAGCCCTCAAACACCCTCTCGTTACTGGAGAAAGCAAAATCATTTTTCATCTTGAATCTTTAAAAGCATATTTCAACTTTGAGCTTCTAATTATCTATTACACTTATGTGCTTACAGAATCATGCAAACCATTTATGTTTGGCTAAGCAGAAGAGCGCGGAACAGTCTATGACACAATCACCAATCAGATATCCTTTCGTGAAACAGATAAGGAAATAACCAAGTCACCGGATACCTATTATTCAACGCGCGAAAGCATTTTTTACGCCCGCAATGGTGAACAAACAGATTCCTATCACAGAATTAACGCGAAACAAGTTTTTATGCTTCAGGAAGTGAAAAGAATTTTGGAAACAAGTAAAATAAATTACAAAGTTGTAATAAGCCCACTCTATGAACAAATGAAATTCTCAAACCAGGATTACGCTATTCTGAAAAATCTATTCAGAAACAATCTCTATGATTTCTCCGGAAAAAAAATACCTTTACCGAATCAAAAACAAACTATTACGAAAAGAGTCATTCTCTCCCGCTTGTGGGCGACAGTATTCTTGATCCTATTTATTAGGCTTCTTCTAAAATAAGTATAAGTAAAAAGAGGTATCCCGTAACGCAGATATCCTTCAGTGATAGAACTTAAAACATTGTTGCAGCTATTGGTTTCTTCTAAAATGAAAGTATTCAAGTTTGGTGGGTCATCGGTGGAAGATGCCAAAACGGATTGACGCAGCGAATAAATGTGCTCAAACAGCTATTTGGATTATTTTTTTAGTTTTGAAAATGAAATTCAAATACAACCCGTAATGGATTTTTCTACCAGTAAGATTTCATTTGCAGAAATGCTGGGAAATTATAATGCCGCGCCCAACCTTCTGCTTTATGCATCTCCTTTGATGCTGCTCTTTGTAGGGCTTGAGTTTCGATACAGCAAAAGAAAAAACCTCACGCTCTATTCTGCCCAAGATTTGAAGGCTTCCGTTGGCGTTGGCATCGGCTACTTAGCTGTTACTGCCGCTATCGGCATCCTCACTATCCATACTGTATGGTGGGTGTATTATTACCTCACACCTTCGGCTTTGTTGATGCCCGTCACCTGGTGGTCGTTTATTTTATGCGCGATTGCTTATGACTTTGTGCGCTATTGGGGACATCGCATTGCGCATGAACAGCGGTTTTGGTGGGCTTCGCACATCACGCATCACTCCTCCGAAAAATATAACCTCACTGTTTCCTTTCGCCTGTGTTGGGTTGACCAGGTGAAGCTGGTTTTCTTCATCCCGATGCTGATGCTTGGATTTGACCCGATTCAATTTTTTATCGTGCATCAAATCGGCATTCTCTACCAGTTTTGGCAGCATACGGAACTCATCAAGCCGATGCCCGCATGGATTGAATATATCTTCGTTACTCCGCACAACCATTGTGTGCATCACGGCAAAAACGAAGTGTATATTGATAAGAATTACGGCTCCCTGTTTATTTTTTGGGATAGGATGTTTGGCACTTATGTAGAGCCGTCAGAAAAGCCAAACTATGGCGTGAAGCAACCGATTAAGTCGCGCAATCCCGTTTACCTTGTCTTTCATGAATACGTTGATATTTTCAGAGACATGCTTGCTGCCAAAACATGGAAAGACCGCTACAAAGCATTCTTCGGGCGACCTGGCTCTTATCAGGGAGTAGAAAAATTTTAGCCCTCTTTCGCTGAAATTCTTTTTTTTCAGCAGCTTTCATTTTGAAAATTGTTATCTTTTCAAGCCAACTTATGAGCGCCACTCCTTTAAAAATTCTGCTGATTGACGACAACGAGATTGACGTGAAAGTGGTGAGCAAGCTTTTAGACAAAAGCTATGACGAGCCTTATGAACTCTTAGTAAGTAACGCATTGGAAGATGGAAAGCGCATGCTTGAAAGCGGGAATGTGCATGTTGCGTTGCTTGACCTTCACCTGCCCGACAGCAACATTGAGCAAACGCTTGAATTTGTCGCCAACTACCAGGAAAAATTTCCGTTCATCATTCTTTCAAGCATTCATGATAAGCAGCAGCGCATCAACGCAATTCAAAAAGGCGCGCAGGATTATCTGGTGAAAAATGATTTTGATGCCCCCTTATTAACCCGCGTCATCAATTATTCTATTGAGCGACACCAGTTAAACAGAGAATTGCATTCCTACACCAAAGAACTGAAAGAAAAAGAACAGCGCCTCACCGAATCACAAGCAATCGCCCAACTTGGTAATTGGGAATTATTACTTGACAACAATACCATCGAATGGTCGCGCGAGGCAAAAGAGATACTTGAGTTGATTGAGCAAACTCCGTTCTCCACGCTTGAATGGTTTGCCAACTTGCTGAAATCTGAAGAACGAAAAGAAGTATGGAACGTGTTCAGGCAGGCGATAGAAACTAACCGTGATTTCAACATTGATGTGCGGGTGATGCTTCCAAGTCGCAAAGTAAAATATCTGAATCTGCGTGTGCGTTCTACTGAGGTGCATGATGAAACAAAAAAGAAAATTCGCGGAACCATCCAGGACATCACTTCGCGTAAATGGATGGAAGCCGCGCTCGCAGCTTCAGAAGACAAATACTCGCGCCTCTTTAAAGAATCAAACGATGCAATATGGATTACAACTATCGAAGGCAAGTTTCTTGATTTCAATCCTGCTACCGTTGAGCTTTTCGGATATGCTCCGGAAGAATTAAAAAACCTATACGTATTTCAACTCTATTACAATCCCTATGAACGTGAACGCGCCAGAAAAGCGTTGGAAGAGAAAGGCGCATTACGCGATTATGAATTGATGCTGCGCAGAAAAGACGGAATAAAAATAGATTGCATTGTAACTGCCTCCTTTTGGAAGTCAAATGACGGAAAACAGCAAGGCTACCAGGGTATTATCCGCGACATCACTGAAAAGAAACGCACCGAGGAACTGATTCGCAACAAAGAGATATCCGAGCGTTCAGCGCGTCTCAAGCAACGCTTTCTTGCAAACATGAGCCACGAAATCCGCACACCGATTACAGCCATTTCAGGGCTTACGCACCTCATCATTAAAACAGAACTCACTCCGCAACAAGCGCAATATGTGGAAGGCATCAGAACATCTTCGGGACATTTACTTGCATTAGTAAACGACATTCTTGATTTCTCAAAGATTGAAGAAGGGAAAATAAAATTCCATTCCATTGAATTCAGTCTTGAAGAACATTTGGTGCAGCTTGCGAAAACAATGGAGCACTCCGCAATTAACAAGGGCATTGAGTTGATTCTTGATTATGACCATGCGATTCCCGCGCAAGTAGTGGGCGACCCCGTGAAGCTGAATCAAGTGATTTTTAATTTATTGAGCAACGCGATTAAATTCACTGATAAAGGCTACGTAAAACTTTCAGCACGACTGATTGAAGACGCAAAAAATGCAATTGTCATTTCTCTCAACGTACAGGATACCGGCATGGGTATTCCTGAAAATAAACTCACAACTATCTTCCGCAGTTTCACCCAACTGGGCAAAGACGTGACTAAAACTGCTGAAGGCACGGGACTGGGGTTATCCATCACACGCCAGTTGATTGAGTTGCAGGGCGGCACTATCAGCGTGAAAAGCAAAGTGAATGAAGGCTCCACCTTTGAGGTAGTAATGCTGTTTAAGAAAACCCTTGATACGCCCACGGTTGAAACTTCAGAAGAAAAAATTGCAGAGAAAAAAATTGACATCGGCTACAAGAAAATCCTCATTGTCGAAGACAAGAAGCTCAACCAGCTTGTCACCAGCGAGATGCTGAAAAGTTGGTGGAAGAACATTGAAATTGATGTGGCTGACGATGGAAAGATTGCCGTTGACATGCTCCGCACTAAAAAGATTGACCTTGTGCTTATGGATGTGCAGATGCCTGTGATGGATGGTTACGAAGCGACCAAAGCCATCCGCAATGAATTGAAAATTGCCTACACCGATTTGCCCATCCTTGCAATGACTGCATACAACACCGAAAACGAAATGCAGCAATGCCTCGAAGCAGGCATGAATGATGTGATGGCGAAACCTTTTGAGCCGGAACAGTTATATCAAAAAATCATTGGATTGCTGCATCACGGCTCGGTTGATTACAAAACCACTTCAGAAATACCAACCGCTTATGCCCGTGAAAATGACACGCTTGATCTCTCCTATTTAGACACTATTACGGGAGGCAATGCTTCGCTCAAGGAAAAAATTTTAGAGATGCTCATTGATGAAACACCGGATGAATTATTTAGTCTGCGCCAGTTTACGCGTGAAAAAAACTGGAAGCGCGTGCGCGCGGTATCACACAAAATGAAATCAGGCATCACGTATCTCGGCTTGCCAAAAACGCTTGATGCCGTGAAACGCGTGGAAGAATATTCCGAAAATGAAAAGTTTCTTGAGCGCATCCCTGACCTTGTGGAACGTATCAACATTGCCACCACCAAAGCCATCAATGAGTTAGTTACTGCCCGCATGGAAAAGCATGAAAGCTGAGAAATTTACATTTAAGGTGAATTTCCCCCGCTCAAAAAACTTCAAACGATAAACTTCAAACTAAAAATGCGCATTGATATTCTCACCGTGTTGCCGCAGTTGCTCGAAAGCCCGTTCAGTCATTCAATTTTAAAACGCGCGCAGCAAAAGGGCTTGCTCGAAGTTCATCTGTATGACATTCGCGATTACACTACGAACAAGCACAGACAGGTGGATGATTATCAATATGGGGGGGGAGCAGGCATGGTGATGATGGTGGAGCCGGTGGCGAATTGTATCGAGAAACTGAAATCGGAACGCACGTATGACGAAATCATTTTCCTGACGCCTGATGGCGAGCATCTGAATCAAAAAATCTGCAATAAACTATCGCTGTTAAAAAATTTGATACTCCTGTGCGGGCATTACAAAGGCATTGACCAACGTGTGCGCGATCTGTTTATTACAAAAGAAATTTCAATCGGTCCGTATGTGCTATCAGGCGGTGAGTTGCCCGCTGCGGTGCTGGTTGATTCCATCGGAAGATTGTTGCCCGGTGTGCTGAATGATGAAACCTCTGCGCTGTTTGATTCTTATCAGGATAATCTGCTTGCTCCACCCGTTTACACGCGCCCTGAAGATTTTCGCGGGCATAAAGTGCCTGACATTTTATTATCAGGACACGCAAAGCAAATTGATGAATGGCGGCATGAGCAAGCGGTGATAAAAACCACTGAGCGCCATCCTGATTTGCTGGATTGAACGCGCTGTTGATAATATGAACATTGCTTTCCACCTATTTCGCAAATCTGATTTGCACTTCTTGTAAAATTGTTATGTAGTTTTTAGGCATAGTTTGTCTGATTATTTTTCAAAAAAGAATTTGAAAAAGTGGTTGAGAACAAACTACCTTAGGAAACACCTTTTTTTCTCTTGATTTTCCAGAAACAAAAGTCCCTCTATGAATCATTTGTATCGTACCGTTCTTGCCGCCTGCCTTTTCTTTCCCTTCATCGCCTTCTCCCAAACAATAAGTTTCACTGCGGGCAATCTCGCGGGCGAAAGTCTTACCAGCCCCACTTCGCTGCAATTTGGTCCTGACGGGCGATTGTATGTATCGCAGCAAAATGGAATTATTTACGCCTACACAGTTGTGCGCAATGGCGCGAACGATTATCAGGTCACTGCAAGTGAAGCGATTGCGCTTATCCAGCAAATCACCAATCATAATGATGACGGCACGGTGGCTTCCACCACAAACACCCGGCAGGTAACGGGAATCGTTGTTGCGGGAACTTCGACAAACCCTATTATTTATGTCACATCCAGCGACCCGCGCATTGGCGGTGGCGGTGGCGCGACAAATAAAAATCTCGATACGAACTCCGGTATTATTTCGCGCCTTTCGTGGAATGGCTCCTCCTGGATAAAAACAGATTTAGTGCGCGGGCTTCCACGCTCGGAAGAAAATCACTCGCCAAACGGGATGGCGTATGATGCGGATGAGAATGTGCTCTACATGGCGCAAGGCGGCAACACCAACATGGGCGCACCTTCCAACAACTTTGTATTTCTGCCTGAATACGCGCTCTCCACTGCAATTCTGAAAATTGATTTGGATTTAATCAGTGGCACGTATGATTTACCTACGCTTGATGATGAAACCCGCACAAACGTAAACGCCACCTTCGGCTACACTGACCAATACGACCCGTTTGGCGGCAACAACGGAAAAAATCAGGCGATGCTTCCGGTGAGCGGTCCGGTTTCTATTTATTCACCAGGTTGGAGAAATAATTATGATGTGGTGATTACGCAAGCGGGGAGGATGTACAGTTTTGACAATGGACCAAATGCAGGATGGGGAGGTGCGCCAACTAATTGCTCAAACGGGGTTGTTGAACCCGGCATTGCAGATTGTGATGTGTTGCATTACGTAACGCTGGGCTATTATGCAGGTCACGCAAATCCCACGCGTGGAAGCAGAAATAATAAATTCAATACGAGTAACCCTCAATCACCCATCCCAGCAGGTTTGGAAAATCCGGTGGAATGTACCTATCAAACGCCCGACAATCAGCCGCAGGCGCTCACTTCAATTTGCAGTTCGTCAAACGGGATGTGCGAATACAAAGCATCGAATTTCAGCAATGCCATGAAAGGCGATTTGCTGATTGCCGCTTTCAATGGAAAAATTAATCGCGCGAAATTGAATGCAGCCGGAACCGCAATTGTATCAGGCGGATTAACAGCATTGGCTTCCAACTTTGGCGCTACACCGCTTGATGTAATTGCGCAGGGCGACAACGATATTTTTCCCGGAACCATTTGGGCGGTAACGTATGGCGCGGGCAACATCACCATTTTTGAACCGGTTGATTTTCCTTCGTGCATTGGCGACCCAAACAGCATGACGGTTGATTCCGATAATGACGGATTTAAGAATGGTGATGAAACAGCAAACGGCACTGACCCCTGCTCTGCGGCAAGCAAACCCTCAGATGCAGATATTGACAACATCTCCGACCTCACCGATCCTGATGATGACAACGATGGCATCTCTGATTTGCTCGACCGCTTTGCGCTCGATCCACTGAATGGATTCAGCACCACGATTCCTGTACGCTATGATTTTGACAATGCGCTTGACGGAGGCATCAACAACTGGGGCTTCACCGGCTTGATGACCAATGGCGGCATTGACTATCAGCAACTGTATGACTCGGATAAGATGACCGTTGGTGGCGCTGCGCTGAAATTCACAATTGAAGAAGTTTCTTCAGGCGATGCATTTCAAACTCTAAACAGTCAGGAATATGGCTATCAGTTTGGCGTGAATTCAGGAGCAAGCCAATGGTCCTATATCGTTCACAGTCGAGTGATGGGACCGTTTGCCGGATTTACACCAGCCTCCAATCAATCCATGGGAATGTTCATCGGCACGGGTGATGAAAATAATTATCTCAAAATCGTAACCCATGCGAATGGCGGCTCTGGCGGAATCCAAGTGCTGAAAGAAGAAAACGGAGCAACTACTGCAAACATCTATAATGCTTCCATCCTGAATAAGAGCTACGTGGATTTGTTTTTGAAGATTAATAAGAACACCAATCAAGTGCAGGCTTCCTATTCAATTGAAGATGGCGCGCAGGTTTTCATCGGCTCGCCTGTTAATGTTCCTGCAAACTGGTTGAGCGGTGTGCTTGCTGTTGGATTTATTTCCACTTCGCGCGGAGCTTCTGCTTTTCCCGCAACATGGGATTTCATCGAAGTGGACTACGACCCGTCAAGCGTGGTGGGACAATGGTATCAGGTGCTTTCACAAAATTCTCCAACTGCGCGTCATGAGTGCGGCTTCGTGCAGGCGGGCGATAAATTTTATTTGCTGGGCGGAAGAGGAAACAAGCCTGTGCAGGCTTACGATATCCAAGACAGTGTTTGGAGCACGCTTGCAAACAATCCGCTTGAACTGCATCACTTTCAGCCGGTGGAATACAACGGGTTGATTTATGTGATTGGCGCGTTCACAGGTAGCTATCCGAACGAAACACCCGTTCCTAATATCTACATCTACGATCCAGTTGCGAATCAATGGACAGTAGGTCCATCCATTCCCACCCTGCGCAGGCGCGGTTCAGCAGGCGTTGTACTGCATAATAATAAATTTTATATCGTTTGTGGAATCGAAGTAGGTCATTCATCGGGCTGGGTAAAGTGGGTGGACAGGTTTGACCCGCAAACAAACACATGGACACAATTAGCAGATGCGCCTATTCAGCGCGACCATTTCAACGCAACAGTAGCAAACGGAAAAATTTACAACATCGGTGGCAGGCGCACCAACTGGGGCGGTGATGTATTTGGTCCCACAGTGGCGCAAGTAGATGTTTATGACATTGCGACAAACGCATGGATTACGCTTCCTGCTGCGAGCAACATACCCACGCCACGCGCTGCATGTGCAACAGGATTAGTAGGTGATGAAATTCTTGCGATTGGCGGTGAAAGCGGCTCGCAGGCAACTGCGCATAATGAAACAGAAGCATTTCACATTTACAATCACACCTGGCGTCCGCTTGCTGATTTATTGCAGGGCAGACATGCTACCAGCGCAATCGTATCAAACGGTGGCGTGTTTGTGTGCGCAGGCAGCGGCAACCGTGGCGGCTCGCCTGAACTGGGCACAATGGAAGCATTTTATTTCTTCGACCCTACCCCACCCGATGGCAATCAAATTGTGAAAGGGAATTTAATCTCTAATACGATTGAGCGATTCTTTGGTCCGGTGCAGGTGAATGCCACTTCAACAAAATCTGTCACGCTCGCCAACACAGGCGGCACGCAGGTGATAATGATTGACAGCATTAAGTTGAGCAGTTCTCAACATTTCAGTTTCAATTTCCCGAATTCATTCCCCACGCTGCTTGGCGTAAATCAGTCGCTGACATTCAATGTAAGTTTCAGGCCAACCTCCACAGGAATAAAAAATGCTACTCTGCAAATTTTCCATAACGGAAAAAATGCAACGGTGAGCATTGCGCTGAAAGGCGATGGAAATAATCAAACATGCACAAGCAATTGCGTGAGCAAAATCTGGTATGCCGATGGCGATGGCGATGGATTTGGTTATCCGTATGATTCAATCATCACTACTCTTACGCCTACCAATTTTGTATTAAATAATGATGACTGCAATGATGCTGTTGCCGCAATCAATCCTTCAGCAACCGAACTGCTCGACAGTTTGGATAACAACTGCAACACCGCGATTGACGAAGGTTTCGGCTCGCCAAAAATTTTATTTGTCGTTGGAAATTTAGTGTTGAGCGTTTCTGATGCTGCGTTGAAAACGCGCATGGAGCAACTCGGATTTGAAGTGACTGTTGTAAACGATGCCGCTGTCACCGAAACGCAGGCAAACGGAAAAAATGTGATTTTCCTTTCCTCCACTGCCACGTCAGGGAATATCGGAAATAAATTCACGAACACGCCCGTTGCGCTGATTAACTGCGAATATCAGTTGTATGACGATTTGAAAATGTGTCCAAGCGGCACAGCCAATCAGGGCAGCGTTTACACGCAAACACAACTGAGCATCACAGGCAGCGGACATCCGCTCGCGGCTGGATTGCCCAACGGCACTACCACTATTATGTCTTCAACCGACAGATTGGTGTGGGGCGTTCCGAATGCAAACGCGGCAAAAATTGCAACCGTTGTCAGCAACAGCAATCAAACAGTGTTATTCGGCTACGAAGCGGGCGCGGCAATGTCGGGCATGACGGCTCCTGCAAAGCGTGTCGGCTTCTTCATCTTTGATACTGCCGGAGATAATCTCAATGCAAATGGTCTTGCGTTGCTTGATGCAGCGTTGCTCTGGTGCGGTCAGTCGAATCCGACACCGCAGGTTTCCATCACTTTGCCAACAGCAGGCAGTTCGTTCACCACGCCTGCAAATGTGAATGTTGCGGCAAGCGCAACCATCTTCACAGGAACTATTAACAAGGTAGAATTTTATCTCAACGGAAACTTATTCCAAACGGACTTTGACGCGCCTTACAATCTTACGCTCACCAATGTTGCGCTTGGAAATTATTCCGTTCATGCAAAAGCCTTTTCCAATCTTGGGGTTTCATCAACTTCCGCAACAATCAATTTCTCCGTGCAAAATTCGCCTGCGCCCGGCTCAGGCGCATTGCTCGTTGTCGGAAGCACCTCGTTGAACAGCGGTGACCTTGCGGTAAAAAACAGATTAGAATCACTCGGCTTCACCGTGACAGTGAAAAGCGCATCATCTTCTACAACTGCTGACGCGCAAAACAAAGCGCTGGTATTTGTTTCCGCAACGGTGAATTCAGGTGATGTGCTTGCGAAGTTTACCAACGTAACCGTGCCCGTGATTCTGTGCGAACAGGCTTTGTTTGATGATATGAAAATGACCAACACCGCAAGCGGAAACGCAGGAACAATCTCCGGTGCAAACTCCATCGTTATTACAAACAATGCGCATCCGCTCGGGGCAGGATTGCAGGCAACTACCACGCAGATTTATTCATCAAACGATAAACTCACTTTTGGAAAACCCGCTTCTTCTGCATTTTCCATTGCATCCGTTCCCGGCAACAACACGCAAATCGTAGTATTTGGCTATGAAACAGGCGCGGCAATGTTCAGCCTGAATGCCCCCGCGCGCAGAGTGGGATTTTTCCTGAATGACATCAGCGCGTCAATGCTCACTGCGCAAGGCTTCCAACTTTTGGATGCTGCTATTTTATGGGCTGCGCCTGCCGCGCTTGAACCCGACTGCAATGGCGATTTAGGAGGCTCTGCGCATTTGAATGCGTGTAATATTTGTGTGGGCGGCAACACAGGGTTGACCGAATATGAAGGAACAGATTGTAACAATGATTGCGGTGGAAGCGCCTACTTTAATAGCTGCGGAATTTGTGTAAGTGGAAATACAGGAGTGGCTATAAATGCCGGTTTAGATTGCACCGGAAATTGCGGAAGCGCAATCACAAATGAATGTGGTGTCTGCGTGGGTGGAAACACAGGCTTGCCATTGAATCAGGGAAAAGATTGTAATGGAGTATGCAACGGCACTGCAACGCTTGATAATTGCAATGTTTGTTCAGGCGGAAACACTGGGCATGTTGCAAACTCTGATAAAGACGCTTGCGGAATTTGTTTCGGACAAAATATTTCTTGCTGTCAAAATGATACGGAATGCAACGACAATTCCGCATGTACGATTGACGCATGTGTGCAAAACACCTGCGCGTATCAGCAAATCAGCGGGTCTCCGTATTTGAAAGTTGTGAATACGCAAAAGAGTTGGAAAAAACTCAAATTCGGTTATGACCCCGGAAGTCTTTTCTCGCCAAAGCAGAACGTGAGCAGCGGGGGAAATAACCAATTATGCATTACGCTGAGAGACCCCCTGGGAACAGCGGAGTGGAATAAAATCCAGATAAGACCATCTGGAAGCTCAAGCGCGCAGGTTACCCTGAGCAACCACGTGCCTGCGCAACCCGGCACTGATTGGTTTACGATTTGCATTCCGATGAGCGCATTCAACTCTTTCAATTTCACACAGCTATCATTCATGGAACTGCCCTACAGCAACGGGGCAGATGCGTTTGAAATTCATATTAAAAATATTAAATTCATAGGAGGCTCATCACCCTTCCTGTGGTTTGGCGATGCCAAAACCGATAATTATCACGATGGAAATACCGGAAGTTCACTCATTACTGCATTAATAGCGGGTGCGCCCTGCAATACCGGAAATACTCCTGATTGCGCTGGCGTTTTAAACGGAACCGCATTTTTAAATAGCTGCGGAATTTGTGTGGGCGGCTCAACAGGACTTTCACCAAACCACGGCAAAGATTGTAACGGAGTATGCAACGGCTCGGCAACGCTTGACAATTGCAATGTTTGCTCCGGTGGCAATACAGGGCATGTTGCTAATTCTGATATTGACAATTGCGGTGTATGTTTCGGAAACGGTTCTTCCTGCGCCCCGCCTCCTGTTTGTGTTCCCCTGCAAGTTGTTTCTTTCACGCTGATGCAAACAGGCACTGCGGGTGAAATCGGTCCGTTCACAGAAGGCTCTGTTATCAACCTTGCTACAACGAATAACTTCAACTTACGCGCAAATGTTTGCCCGGGAAGCACTGCGGTGAAGAGCGTGAAATTTATTTTAAACGGAGCAACAGTAAGAACAGAAAGCACCGCTCCGTTCGCCATCGCTGGCGATTCCCCCGCAGAAAATTATCAGAAATGGAATATCAGCCCCGGCAGCTACACGCTCACAGTGAATCCCTATAGCGGAACCGGAGGAACGGGAACATTAGGAATTCCGCATACCGTGCATTTCACCGTGGTGCAGTCAGCTAAAACAACATTGCCCGCTGCAAATGCAGAGGATGAGAATGTTCTGTTGCTCTACCCTAACCCGAACAATGGCGAGTTTAATTTAGAATTAGACATTGCAGAGAAAGCGGATGTAACATTGAAAATCTTCAACCACTTAGGGCAGGTTGTGCGCTACGAAAACAATCCGCAATATGAAGGCGAATACAAAAACAACATCCGCCTGCAGGAACAGCCTGCCGGAATGTATTTCATTCAATTGCAGTACGGGGAGAAGTTGTATAATGAAAAAGTGATTGTGCGGCATTGAGTAATCTGCTGATGTTTCCCTTCATTGCAAGTATCTTCGACCTGTCCCGATTCTATCGCATTGGCGTCAACCTAATTTTGATAATTCAGCTCAAACTTCTTGCTGTGCTTTGATTTCGGTGTTTTTCTTAGTTTCAATTTCGTCAAAATCACCTTCTCATCTGATATCCTGAAAGATAGGGGTCGGTTCAGTTTCATTGATTGTGACCAATTAAATCATGACAGAATATATCGAAGTACTTGCCTCAAAATCAAAACCTGAAATTGCCAGTAATGTGGTGGATATGAGGATCGGCAAACCGACAACAATCAAAGCAGATCCATTTTATAAGTTCAATCTCATCACGCATAATCCTGATGACAAAAAAATATGCAGACGCGGCTATTTCAAACAATGCCGACTACTTAGTAACCAACGATGCGCACTTCAATATTTTGAAACGCATTGACTTTCCAAAAGTAAACATGCTATCTGCACAGAAATTTCTGAAAATTCTATCAAATATTAGACTTCTTCGGAAAATACTCTTTGACTAAAGGGTAACGCGCGCTTTTGCACCGCCTCACCCCCGCCCCCTCTCCATTCGGAGAGGGAAGTCCAAACTGCATCATAAACAAAAGAGGCTTTCTCTAAATGAGAATTACATTTTCCGAAGAGGTCTATTGAGTAACCACTTGAAGGCATCACTCCACTTAGTTTAAAAAACAAAGCAAAAAAGTCGGTATATCTGGCAGGGCTGTGGTGGCGGAGCTAAATCGCAGTTCTAATCCTGATAAGGGAAAAACGCATCGCGGATGTGATGCACCTTTTCTTTCTTGCCGTCAAGCAGAACAGAAACCACATCGAAGCGCACATCGCCAAGCATGTCATGCACCTGAATGAAGCGCTCTGCTGTCTTTACGATTTTATCTTGCTTCTTTCTATCCACTGCTTCTTCGGGATTGCCGTGCGCATCGTCAGTGCGGGTTTTCACTTCAACAAAAATCACTACTTTGTCTTTGCGGCAGATAATGTCAATCTCGGTTTTTTCAAAGCGAAAATTAGTGGCAAGAATTTCATAGCCTTTCTTGCGAAGAAACATATAGGCTATCTTTTCACCTTTCTTACCGAGGTCTAAATGCTCTGACATTTTGCTTATGTAAATTAACTGACTGCAATTTCAGCAAAAAATCCCGTTATTTCACACACGGAAAAATCGCGTGCTTAATAAAATTGTACACACTTACTGGACGAGGCTGCTGGCAACGGCTTTGGTATTTGCATCCGTTGTGCTTACCTCGCGCTATCTGGGCGCAGAGGGAAAAGGCATCACCAGCCTCATCGCTACAAACATCCTGTTCATCACGCTATTGAATGACATGGTGGGGGGAGTATCGCTGATTTATCTCGTTCCGCGCAATCGCCTTTCTTCGCTTGTGCTGCCCACTGCGGTGTTTACTTTGTTTTGTTCGCTGCTTTCCGCTGCAATCTTTCACTTCTTGGAAATCATTCCTGCGGAATATTCTGCGCACCTCTACTTTCTCGCAGTGTTGCAAAGCATGAATAACATCGTGCTGAATGTATTGCTTGGAAAAGAAAACATCCGGCTGAATAATTACCTGTTTCTTTTGAAGTCGCTTGTCAATGTGTTGTTTCTTGCGCTGTTTTTCATTGTGCTGGAAAGCGCGAACGTGATGACGTATCTCTATACGATGTACGCATCCAACGCGCTGCCCTTGCTTGCGGGCTTGCCTGCGCTACTTGCTTATTGGAAAAAGGATAACGCGGATAATCGCCCTGCCTCTTCTTTGAAGGAATTATTTTCGCTGGGCAGCCAGTCGCAACTTGCCAATGTGGTGCAGATGCTGAATTACCGCCTGAGTTTTTATTTTCTGAATGCGCTGCTGTTTAGCGAAGGGAAAAAAGCAGTGGGCATTTTTTCCATCGCGCTTGCGCTCGCTGACGTGATTTGGATGATGAGCAAAAGCATCGGCACGGTGCAACTTACGTGCATCTCTAACTTGACTGATGCAACACAGTCGCATGAATTAACGAAAAAGTTTCTGCGCTTCAGCGTTTTGAGTGCGTTGTTGTTGATAATTCCTGCACTGATAATTCCATCAGGCGTTTACGCGCTTGTTTTCGGGGATGAATTCGGAGCAGCGAAAGAAGTGTTATTGATGATGGCAGGCGGCATCCTCGTGTTTAGCATCAATATTATTCTCGCAAATCATTTCGCAGGAACGGGAAGATACAGAGTGAACATGACCGCATCACTCATCGGGCTTCCTGTGAATGTGCTTGCAAACATGCTGTTGATTCCAAAACTCGGTTTAGCGGGTGCAGGCATTGCTGCTTCATTAACCTATGCTGTTATCACTTTTTATACGTGGATGAAATTTTCAAGAGAAGCATCTTTGGGCTGGAAAGATTTTGTGGTAAGCAAGGAGGAAGTAAAAAGACTAATGAGCGAATTAGGAATCAGAAATTAGGAATTGGCTGCTACTTCATACAATTTCTTCAAGAAGCTTGCAATTCCGATTACGCTATAATTTCCGGAATCAGACACCGAGTCTTTTACAGTTTCCGGTTGATAGCTTGAATAATTCAATTTCATTTTCCGCATCGCATCCGCCAATTGCGCTTCATTCTTTTTTTCAATCAAGATTCCGTTTTGTTCGTTGATGAATTGCTCAGGACCACCGCAGCGCGTGGAAATGACAGGTCTGCCTGAAAAAATTGCTTCAAGCGTTACTACAGAAAATGTTTCGATGTTGCTATTGATAAGTAAGACATGCGCAGTTGGAATTACCTGCAACACTTCTTTATTGGTAAGCCTTCCTTTGAAACTCACGGGCAAGACTTCCTTTCGCGCAAGCGATTCCAACATTGCTCTATCCGCCCCATCACCTGCGATTACCAACTCAGTTTGCTCATCATTTTTGTAAACCGTTGCAAAAGCGCGAATGATGCCGCTGATATTCTTGATGTCGTCACGCAAATCAGCTACAACGAGAAAGCGAAATTTATCCGCAGGAAGATTTGTCTTCCACGCATCAGGCAGCACTTCTACTACATTGGGCACGATGCGATAGTCGGCATGTAACCCGCATTTCAGCATTCCCGCCTTCAGCGTTTCGGAAACCACTATTACCATCTTTGCCTGTTTGATAGCAAAGGCTGTGAACAATCCTGACACTAATCCGCGTTGCTCGAACTTGCCCGTGACGTAGCCCGACCAATGCTCCGAAATCAAATATGGAATTCCCTTTCTCCATTTCAGCCCTAACGCAAGCAGCGCAGGACGATTGAGCACATGCACATGGCAGATGTCGGGCAAGAAGCCTGATTGCATGATGTGTTTCCATCCGCGAAACAATGCCCTTGCATAAAGCAAAACATTGATTGGCTTGAAAAAAGAGCTTCTATAATAAACAATTACTTCTGAAAGATTGCCCTTCCGATTTTCTTCAATTGTCTTTTTTGTTTTTGATGGTTCCGCATACAGCGCCACAACTTCATTGTGCAAAGCTGCTGCCTGCGCATGTTTTTGGATAAACACCCCATTTTGCCTGTCGCTGTCAGCTGGATACCAGCGTGGCAAAAACAGGATTTTAGACATAGATTGTGTTCGCGCCAAAATAAGATTTTCTATCTTTAAAAAAGCAATTTAGCACCCCATGCAACTTACTGATTTTATTCAAAGTATTTCTTCTGAATTTGAAGACGTGCCACCCGGAACAATTTCGGGCGAAACAGAATTTCGCAAACTTGAAGGATGGAGTTCCATGATGGCGCTCATCGTCATCGCAAAAATAGATTCCGATTATAGCGTAACTATCACAGCGGAAAAGTTAGCTAAATGCGCTACTATCAATGACCTGTTTGCAATAGCGCAGAGTAAAGCAACATGAGTTTCAACTTTTCACAAACCATTCAGGCTGACCTCTTACTTTTGCGCCACCCGTATGTCAACATTTTCCATCAATAACATTCGCATTTCCGGCATCTCAGCCTGTGTTCCCAAAAAGGAAGTGAGCAACTATGACTTTGAACTCATTTCACCGAAAGAACGCGAGTTGTTGGTGAAAACCGTTGGCATTGAAAAGCGTAGAATTGCCGACAAAGGCGTTTGCACTTCTGATTTATGCTTTGAAAGCGCAAAAGTTTTATTGGATGAATTAAAATGGAAGGCGGATGAAATTGATGTTTTGATTTTCGTTACTCAAACGCCTGATTATATCACGCCCGCTACGGCTAATCTTATACAACAGAAATTAGGTTGCGCCAATTCGTGCATTGCGCTCGACATCAATCTTGGATGTTCCGGCTATGTTTATGGAATCGCTGTCGCATCAAGTCTTCTGCAAACATTAGGAAGAGGAAAGGCGCTCGTGTTGGCAGGCGATATTTCCACTGCGTGTATTTCTGAAAAAGATAAAAGCACTACTCCTATTTTTTCAGATGCAGGTTCAGCAACTGCATTGGAATACAAGCCCGGTGCGCCCGCAATGTATTTTAATTTACAAGGCGATGGCAAAGGCTTTGGCTCAATCATCATTCCCGATGGCGGCTACCGCAATCCGGTGACGCAGCAATCATTGCAGAATGAACAAATCAGCGAAGGCATTATCCGCAATAAAACGCAGTTGATTTTGCACGGCATTGATGTGTTTAATTTTTCAGTAAATGAAGTGCCGAAGAATATTGAAGAGTTGCTTTCCTTCAGCGCTGCCGACCGCGCGAAGATTAACTACTTTGTTTTTCATCAGGCAAACCGAATTATTAATGAAGCGATTCGCAAGAAACTGAAATTGGATTCAGCGCAAGTCCCCTACTCGCTTCAATATTTCGGCAATACAAGTTCGGCAACAATACCGGTCACAATTATCACACAAATAAAAAAGGAAGCGGAGTCAAATCCCCTGAAAATGGTTTTCTCTGGTTTTGGCGTGGGGCTATCCTGGAGTTCACTGTTAGTGGAAACAGATGGAATCGTATGTCCTCCATTAATTGAGGTGTAGAAAATCTTTGAAATTCTCCCGATTATCCACCATCTTCTAATCTTGAAATTCTCTGATTCCCTTTCCTTTTTTAGTATTTTGTGTCGCCTATGAACCCCTTTGATTACAGCGTGGTAGTGCCGGTATATAACAGCGAGCAGTTTTTGCCGGAACTGTTTGCGCGCACGAAAGCGCTGTTTGACAAACTGGGCGCTACGTTTCAAATGGTGCTGGTGGATGATGCAAGCAAGGATTACAGTTGGGCGCAAATCCTGAAACTAAAAGAACAATATCCGCAACATATCAAGGCGGTTCGGCTTGCCGGAAACTGCGGGCAACAAAAAGCAACGCTCTGCGGGATTAACAACAGCGAAGGCAAGATGGTAGTGACGATTGATGACGACCTCCAGATTCCGCCTGAAGAAATTGAAAAACTTCTTGCAAATTACCGCGATACACGCGCGGAACTCGTTTACGGCTTGTTTGATTCCAAGCGCCACTCTTTCATGCGCAATGTAGGCAGTTGGGCATTTAATAAAATATTCGCTCTTTTTGCCAGCACATCGGGAAAAGGCAGTTCTTTCAGATTGATGACATCTGATATAGCTAAACGCTTTGGAAGCGTGAATCAAAAACATTTGCTGCTTGATGAAGTGCTGCATTGGTTTACAAATAATATCAGCTATGTAAACGTCAATCATCATGCGCGTAATGGAGGAGCATCCGGCTATACCATTCCAAAACTTATCGCCATCTCCCTGCGCTATATTGTTTACTACACGGTTGTTCCGCTGCGATTAATGACCTATATCGGATTCATCTTCTCACTCATCAGTTTTATTATTGGCGTGGTATTTCTCTACAATCGGCTTGTGAGCGATGTGCCGCTCGGATTCACTTCAATCATTGTTGCGATTACCTTTTCAACCAGTCTTATCTTATTTTCTCTTGGTATTATCGGAGAATATATCAGCCGCTTCTATGTGTCTGAATTTTCCCGCCCTTCTTATGAGATAAAGGAAATTCAATAATGCGCATCCGCAAATATGGAATCAGCCTTGTGCGGCTCACTCACGACCATATTGAACTGGTGCGCCAGTGGCGCAATGCTCCGCGCATCCGCGAGTTTATGGAATATCGTGAAACGATTACGCCAGAAATGCAACAACGCTGGTTTGAGCAACTTGACCCTGTGTGTGATTTTTATTTTATCATTGAATATCATGAACAACTTGTCGGATTAATTCACACTTCAGGCATTGATTGGAAAGTAAAATCAGGGCACGCGGGATTATTCATTCATAAAAATGAGCTACTTGGCTCGCCTGTACCTGTGCTTGCTTCTCTTAGTATGGTTGATTTCTTTTTCACCTGCTGCAAATTAGAAACGCTGCATGCAAAAGTAATGGGAGAAAATCCCGTTGCAATCAGATACAATGCCCGCCTTGGCTTTAAGCCTTCGGAACCTCAAAGCGAAAAACGCTTTAGAAACTACGCGCTTGCGAAACAAGACTACATTACCGCAACAGCCCAGTTACATCTGCTTACAAAAGCCTTGCATGATGAAATCTACGTAATTGAAATGGAACCTAAATTATTTGTAAAACTTAAATCAAACAATGCCCTTCAACTTGAGCGTTTAGAAAAAGTGCTGCGCTTGACAGATTAAACTTTAAACCTGCAATCGTTACACTCTTCCTGACAGTTTTATATTCCTGAATCGAAGTCAGTACGCGCTACTTACGAACAACAAACCGTTTTATCCCGCCACCAATTTTTTATACCTGAATTTCTTCACCTCATCGCCCATGCGCTGCTTGCGGTTTTCTTCATAGTCGGTAAAACCCCCTTCGTAGGAATACACCACGCCATCGCCCTCAAAGGCGAGGATGTGCGTACATACGCGGTCAAGGAACCAGCGGTCGTGCGAGATAATCACAGCGCAGCCAGCGTAGTTTTCAAGCGCTTCTTCAAGGGCGCGCATGGTGTTCACATCAAGGTCGTTGGTAGGCTCATCAAGCAGCAGCACGTTGGCTTCTTCGCGCAAGGTGAGCGCGAGA
This sequence comes from Chitinophagales bacterium, assembly GCA_034440455.1. Classification (GTDB taxonomy): domain Bacteria; phylum Bacteroidota; class Bacteroidia; order Chitinophagales; family CAIOSU01; genus JAWXCB01. The sequence goes on along the minus strand of JAWXCB010000033.1, from coordinate 70,476 downwards.
TGCAGGCGGTTGCGCTCGCCACCGGAGAGCACCTTCACCTTCTTCTGCTGGTCAGCGCCATTAAAGTTGAAGCGTCCCACGTAGCCGCGTGAGTTCATCTTCAACTTGCCAAGGATAATCCACTCATCAGTGTTGCTGATTACTTCCCACACCGTTTTCTCAGGGTCAATATCGGTGTGCTCCTGGTCAACATAGGAGATTTTCACTGTTTCGCCCAGAGTGAACGTGCCGCTGTCGGGCTTGATTTCACCCATTATCATTCTGAACAAAGTGGTTTTACCGGCACCGTTCGGTCCGATGATTCCCACGATGCCGCCCTGCGGAAGGCTGAAATTGAGGTTTTCATAGAGCAACTTATCGCCAAAACTCTTCGACACTCCTTTCGCTTCGATAACTTTCGCGCCCAAACGCGGACCTGGCGGGATGTAGATTTCCAACTGTTCATCTTTTTTCGTCACATCTTCGGTGAGCATCTTTTCATAGTTCGCCATACGCGCCTTTCCTTTCGACTGGCGCCCTTTCGTGCCCATGCGAGTCCATTCTAACTCGCGCTGTAGCAGCTTCTGGCGCTTGCTTTCGGTTTTCTCTTCCGACCGCAGGCGCTCCTGCTTCTGTTCCAGCCATGAAGAATAGTTTCCCTTCCACGGAATGCCCTTTCCTGCATCAAGCTCCAATATCCAGCCCGCTACGTTATCAAGGAAATATCTATCGTGCGTCACACAAATAATCGTTCCTTTATATTGTTCCAAATGATGTTCAAGCCATAGGATAGATTCGGCATCAAGGTGGTTGGTAGGTTCATCCAGCAACAGGATGTCAGGCTCTTGTAAAAGCAGGCGGCATAATGCTACTCTGCGTTTTTCTCCACCTGAAAGATTCTTAATCAGCGCTTCCGGCTCGGGGCATTGCAGCGCATCCATCGCACGGTGCAGCACGGTGTCAATCTCCCACGCATTGGCTGCGTCAATCTTATCCTGCAGTTCGCCCATGCGCGCCATCAGTTTATCCTGGTCGGCTTTCGGGTCGCTGAATTTTTCAGTAATGGCGTTGTATTCATTCAGCATGTCGAAGATTTCCTTCCTGCCCTCGCGCACAATGTCTATCACGGTCTTCGTGGGGTCGAGCTTAGGCTCCTGCTCCAGATAGCCCACCGAGAATTCGCGCTTGAAGTCAATCTTGCCCTGATAGTTATCGTCAATGCCCGCGATGATTTTCAGGAGCGTTGACTTCCCGGAGCCGTTCATCCCGATGATGCCGATCTTGGCGCCATAATAAAACGAGAGGTAAATATCTTTCAGGATCTGCCTGTTGGGTGGCACCGTCTTGCTGACGCCCACCATGGAGAAGATGATTTCTTTGGACATAGTTGTCATGCTCCCATTCTATCGGGGCATCTCCTGTTTAAAGGTTAAAAATTAAGTCTGCGAAGATAAGAAGGAAGTTGCGAGTTTGTGAGATGCGGGTTTCAGGGGGAGGAAAAATTTCGCTGGCTGTTCCAATATCGCCTTTTAACGCGGATTTTGTGAGTAGGCGAAAATCCAGTTAAAGTTGAACCTGTTCACTATCAGGGAGCCTATCAAAAAACAATAGTATGAATGAAGTTACTGACTGTATGAAAAATGCCTGATTCAATTTGTTGTACACCCCAGAAAAGATTACCGCATATTCGTTTAGAGAGGCACTCTGACTTCCATCAAATTAAAAGAGGGCAAGAAAAAAGTTGATTTTGGGGCAACTAAACTTCCTTATAAAAGAAGGCTACCCTACCATTCAGTTCGGTGCATACAGCCGAGATATTTACACCTTCATCGGCAAAGCCGAATACGAAACATTCACCGTCAGTCTCGGATTCGTGATGCTCGCCTTTGTTTTTTAATGTGCCCAACACTTCTTTAAATGCATCCTGAAGATTATCGGGAAGGGTTGACCATTCTATTTTTAATGTCGCCTCCTGTGTGATTTTAAACAGGAGCAAATCTTTCTGAAAATCCTGTGTCATTTTATTCCAGCCACGCACCGTCATCTGCCCGTGCGCGCTATCCTCTAATAAACCGGCCGAAACCTCAACCGCTTGTTTATTATTCTTTACAGGCTGCGCTGCCTTTTCGGTAGCGCCTGTAGTTTGCTGTGTAAGATTCTCCGTTACGGGCATAAAAAACTATTTTAAAAACAATTTAAGATACAACAAACACCCAAAACAAATGCATTTACTTATGCACATTTAAAGAGGTTATGCACCGCTCTGCAAACAATCGTGACAAACGCTAAATCACCAAGCTTATTTGAGTGGAGGACAATTTGCACCGGCTCTCGCGCGGTGGGCTTCTCCCCTTTTAGGGGAGACACAGAGGGATAATGCCTCCTGTTTGATACCCCTTTGAATTTCCCCTAAAAGGGAAAAAGCCACGCTCATTGCAATTTGTCCTACACCCACCTATTTTACAATTTTCTAAAAATTGGCGAAAGCATTTTAACTTTACCCCATGATTTCGGTACAAGAATTTTTGAAACATTACGCAGTTGATTTTGTGGGTGAAAGTATGCGCTATCTTGTATTTGCAGGAATTACGTTCCTGTTGTTCTGGGTGCTGCTGCGCAAACAGTTGGGACACCGCATGATTCAACGGAAATATTCCACGAGAGAAAGGCTGGTGAAGGAATTTCTTTATTCCATGAGTAGCATTGCCATCTTTTCACTCATTGGGGTTGGGATATTCCTCGCGATAAAAAATGGTTACGGGCAATTCTATATCGACATCAACGAGCGCGGTTGGGGATATTTCTTTTTGAGTATTCCGCTTGCCATCGTAATTCATGATGCTTACTTCTATTTCACTCACCGCCTGATGCACCATCCTGCTTTATTCAGGCATGTGCATTTGGTTCATCACCAATCCACCAATCCGTCACCCTGGGCAGCATATTCGTTTCATCCTTTTGAAGCGATTATCCAGGGATTAATTGGACCGATTTTGATTTTCGCGCTTCCACTCCATATCTATGCGTTGCTTGCATTCGCGCTTTTTCAAATCACCTACAATGTTCTGGGGCATTCAAGCATTGAACTGCTTCCCAAAGGATTTACGCGCAGCCTGATATTCTGGCATAACACGCCCACGCATCATAATATGCACCATAAGTTTTTCAACTGCAACTACTGCATCTACTTCAACTGGTGGGACAGAATGTTCGGCACCATGCACCCCAAGTATGACGAAACCTTTGAGGAAGTTGCGGGACGCGAACCCAATGAGTTTGCTGTTTCAGACAAACCTGCCAACCAAATCGCAGCATAGTTTCCCCTCTCTTTTCACTTTCATTTTTTGGCATCCTGAAAAAAAATTTGTTCATTTGCGCTTTTGAATCGTATATTTGCGATAAACGATAAAGAAATGGCATTTCACAAGAAAGAAGAATTCAACAAGAAAGAAAACGAGCTTGCCGATTTTGCCAAGGCATTGAGCCACCCTGCACGGATTGCTATTTTAAAAACAATTGCCGCCAAGGAAACATGTATCTGCGGTGAAATTGTAGAAGTGTTGCCTCTTGCACAGTCCACCGTTTCGCAACATCTCAAAGAATTAGTAAAAGCCGGATTACTGGAAGGAACTATTGATGGACCGCGCGCTTGCTATTGCATCAATTGGAAAGCCTTTCACCGGTTTGCCGAGAGTTTCAATTCTTTTTTCACCAAAGCCAAGGCGCAAGCCGAAGCGCAAGGCACAAAATGCTGCTGATAATTCACAATTCAAAATAAATTAAACATGGAAAACGCAGAACAAATCAAACAAGTCGTAAGAGAAAAATACAGTGAAATCGCATTGCAAGACAAAGCCGCGAACGAATCCTCGTGTTGCGGGGCATCAAGTTGCTCGAGCGAAGTGTATAACATCATGAGCGATGATTACGCAACGCTGAAAGGCTATAACCCTGATGCAGATTTGGGGTTGGGTTGCGGCTTGCCGACACAATTTGCAAAAATCAAAAAAGGGGATGTTGTTGTTGACCTCGGTTCGGGCGCAGGCAACGATTGCTTTGTTGCACGCGCAGAAACGGGCGAAACAGGAAAAGTAATCGGCATTGACATGACCGAAGCCATGATTAACCGCGCAAGAATAAACACAGAGAAACTTGGTTTTCATAACGTGGAATTCCGATTGGGGGAAATTGAAAAGATGCCACTCACTTCCAATGTTGCCGATGTCGTTGTGAGTAACTGCGTGCTGAACCTTGTTCCCGACAAGCAGAAGGCATTTGCAGAAATCCATCGCATATTGAAAGCTGGCGGACACTTCAGCATTTCTGATATTGTACTTACAGGTGCGCTTCCCGAAAAAATCTTAAAAACTGCTGAACTCTATGCCGGTTGTGTTGCAGGCGCAATCCAAAAAGAAGAATATCTTGGGATTATCGGTTCGCTTGGCTTTCAAAATATCACCGTGCAGAAAGAAAAAGCGATTACCGTTCCGGTGGATATTCTTTCCAACTACCTGACTGCCGAAGAAATTGCGCTCTATCAACAGAGCGGAGTGAGCATTTTCAGCATCACGGTTTATGCTGAAAAGAAAAAAGAAGAAGCCTGTTGCGATAAAACAACCTGCTGCAACTGATGAAGAAGAATATTTTATTCGTTTGTGTTGAGAATTCCAATCGCAGCCAGATGGCGCAGGCATTTGCCCTTCTTCACGGAAAAGGAAGGGTGAATGCCTACAGTGCCGGCTCAAAACCTTCGGGTGTGATTAATCCAAAAGCCATCGCTGCGATGAAAGAATTAGATTATGATTTGACAACGCACAAATCAAAGTCGCTTTCGGAAATTCCTGATGTGGAATACGAATACGCAATCACAATGGGGTGCGGGGATGACTGTCCGCATTTAGTGGCGCGTAACCGTGAGGAGTGGGCGATTCCTGACTCGAAGGAGGTAAATGACGCGGATTTTCTAAAAGTGCGTGACATCATTGAAGCGGAAGTGATTTCCTTGCTGGAAAAGGTGCAATAGTTGGAAACCCCTCCTTTTTTACTCTTTCGGAATGTCCTTTTTTTATTTCAACGGAAAACAATACCTTTGCACACTCAAAATTTAAAAGACTTATGCCCGTAAAAATCAGGTTGCAAAGGCAAGGAAAGAAGAAAGCTCCGTGGTTTTCGATTGTTGTTGCCAATTCACGTTCACCGCGCGATGGAAAATACATCGAGCGTCTCGGCACGTATGACCCTACTACGATTCCCGCTACGATTGACATCAATAATGACAAGGCTTTCACATGGATGACCAAAGGCGCACAGCCTACTGACACCGTGCGGGCTATCCTTTCTTACAAAGGCGTGATGTACAAAAAGCACCTGCAAAGAGGTGTTGATAAGAAAGCCCTCACTCAGGAACAAGCTGACGTGCTGTACACAGAATTCACAGCAAAGAAAGAAGATCAGGTAAAACGCAAAAAGGAAGAGCAACTGAATAAGAAGAAGCGCTTGAAAGAAGGCGTAAGGGCGGATGAAGTGAAGAAGCGTGAAAAGATGGAGACTGCTAGAAAACCTGTTGTGGAAGAAGCGCCTGCTGCTGTTGCAGAAGTTGCTGAATCGCCTGAAATTATCGAAGCTCCTGTTGCAGAAGCTCCGACTCCTGAAACACCCAGCGAAACTCAAGAGTAACACTTGTCCGCTCGCAAAAAGGACTCGAACCTTATTCAAATCGGTTACACCATGAAGCCACACGGCTTGAAAGGTGAGGTGAATGCCGTGTTTAACTATCCGCAGTATCCCGAAAAAATCGCAAAGCTCCGAAAGTTGTTCCTTGGCGATGCGGAGCATCCCCTCCCCTATGCTATCCAGAAAATCTATTCCTCCGGTAAAAAGAATTTCTACCTCACAGCCGAAGGTATTGACAGCCGCGACAAAGCGGATGAAATCTCCGGTTGCAAGATTTTTATCCCGATAGAATTATTTGAAAAGACTTTTGCAGAAAAGGATACCGTTACCCCCGGCTTATTGATTGGCTTTACCGCCATGGACGAGAAAAAGGGTACCATCGGCCCCATCGAAGACATATTTGAAATGCCGCAGCAAAAGCTTGCGCAGGTTTTGATCAACGGGAAAGAAGTCCTGCTTCCTTTAAATGATTCTACCATTGTGCAGATTGACAAGCGGAAGAAAACAATCATGCTGAACTTACCAGAAGGGCTGTTGGATATTTTTTAAAAAAGCTCTGCCGCTTCAGGATTTTCCTGAAACTCTCCTTCCCAACGCGCTATCACTACGGTAGCAAGACAATTCCCAATCACATTCACAGAGGTTCTTGCCATGTCCATCAATTCATCTATACCAAGGATGATGAACACAGGCTCTATCGGCAAATCAAACGAAGCAAGCGTTCCCAATAAAATCACCAATGATGCGCGCGGCACGCCTGCCACACCTTTGCTCGTTAGCATGAGCGTAAACATCATGATGATTTGCGTGGAAAGCGACAACTCAATTCCCGCTGCCTGAGCGACAAAAATGGAAGCAAGCGCGAGATAGAGCGTTGTCCCATCAAGGTTGAAGCTATATCCCATCGGCATTACGAAAGCTACAATCTTACGCGGCACTCCGATATGTTCCATCGCCTTCATTGCTTTTGGCAAAGCCGATTCCGAAGATGTAGTTGCAAATGCAATGGACACCGGCTCAATAATCGCGTTGATGAATTTTTTCAGCGGCACTTTAAACAGCAAAGCGACTGGAAGCAGCACCGCGAGTAAAAAGAAAATCAAAGCTGCATAGAGCGTGAGCAACAACTTGAACAAGTTCACTAAAATACCTAAACCCATGTGCCCCACTGTGTAAGCGATGGCTGCGCCAACTGCGATAGGCGCGAAATACATAATGATAGCCGTGAACTTGAACATCACTTCGCTCAACGACTCCACGAAATCAACCATCGGCTTGCGATACTTCTCGGCAACCATCGCAGTGCCGATGCCAAACAAAATGCTGAATACCACAATTTCCAGCACTGCGCCATCGTAAATAGAACGCGCAATATTTTCCGGGAATACATGCAGGATAATATCCGAAAGGCTTTGCTTCACTACCGGAAGCTTTTCATGTTCAGGCACAGGAGGCAACTGAATGCCGACTCCCGCCTTTGAAAAATTAATTGCAACAAGCCCGATAAAGAGCGCAATCGTGGTGACAATTTCAAAATACAGAATACTCTTCCACCCCATCCTGCCCACCTGCTTGATATTGCTATGCCCGGCAATTCCATACACAAGCGTTCCAAAAAGCAGGGGTGCAATAATGGTTTTAATCAGTCGTAAAAAAATCTGCGAAAGCACTTTAAGGTTTTGCGAGAAGTCCGGGAAGTCAACGCCCACTTCCACGCCTATCACCATACTTATGAGGATAGTAGTAGTAAGCGATTTTTTAAGAAAGGCATAATACACAAGCGTTGCGATAGCAAGCCATCTGCCGATTATCAATGCCACATTGGAAATGGCGAGCATTCCATTTGTTGCGGCAAACGAAACACCTGCTGCAAGAGCAATGCAAGCAAAAGACAGGAAAAGAATATTTTTTTGATTCACGCGCTGAAAATAAGGGTTATCACAGAATATCCCAACCGTTCTCTGATTTTTGACAGGTTTAGGACAAATTGCAGGGCTGTTCAAATGCCTCCTTGCGATGCTTGTTGCACAGGCGAAGATGGCGCGCATAGCACTCTCTATGCACTGGAGGATTAATCAATTTCAGGAACACCCGATATAAAATAGATTCTCATGACATTTATCTGACTTATCAATACTAAGGGTCAGAATTTCTAATTGTTTTAGATAATTGTCATCATTGCCCAGAACATAATACACATCATTGATACCAATTAGTATAATATATAGTTCTATCGGAACATTTCTTTCATTTCCAACTGTGGGTATCCTCCGATTGTAACAAGACCTTCGCAGGAACTCTTGCAATACGTGGTGGATGATAATACCGAAGGAGTATGCTGCCACGAGGAAAAAAGCTACATAGAAAAAATACGTATCGCTTCATGCTTCAAATTATTTCAAAAATAAAAAAAGCGTTGTTTACTTAAATTTGGGGTCATACATATTCTGTATTACCTGCTTCTTTTTCTGCTTGCAATTTCAGCGCTCGTTGCTATTTTAATTGCAACGGGGGTGTTGCACATCAGCGTGCTTAATAGCTCCGACCCTGATGATCTGCCAGAAGAAATCCGCAAGCTGCTTGATGAGTAGGAAGATGATAAAAAAGATGAAGCCTCTTAAAAAAATCCAGACACAAAGGGAATGGTAGTTTTGCGCCACAATTACTAAGTGGAAAAACGAGACCCTTACGCAGCCCTTCGTTTCAAAGAGTTTAAAATTTTTCTGCTCGTTCGCTTCGCACTGGTGTTTGCGTGGAGCATGCAATTCATCGTGATTGAATGGGTGGTGTATAGCCTCACGAAGAATCCGCTTTCATTGGGCATCATCGGGCTGATGGAAGTAGTGCCTGCTCTTTCAATAGCGCTATATGCCGGACACATCGTTGACCAAACGGAAAAGCGCAACTTGCTGATTAAATGCATCTTCGCATTTTCACTCATCAGCCTTGGGCTTTTTCTGCTGACACTACCGCAGGTAGCGGAAAATTATTCCACTAAAAAAATTTTATATGCAATCTACGCGCTGGTGTTCATGGGCGGAATTAATCGCGCCTTCTTCGGTCCTACTATCTTTTCGTTAGTGTCGCTGATTGTTCCAAAGAAGGCGTATGCGAATGCCGCCACATGGAGCAGCACGGGATGGCAGATTGGCGCAGTGCTCGGTCCCGCGCTTGCAGGCTTTTCCATTAGCTGGATTGGCGTGCATTGGTCCATGTGCCTGATTCTGGTTTTTGCAGTGCTTTCGTTTTTGTGTGCGACTCAAATTGATAAAAAACCTATTCTTAATCCGAAAGTGGGCGAGCCTATTATGCAAAGCTTGAAAGAGGGAATCAAATTTGTCTATAACACAAAAGCACTCTTGGGCACATTAAGCCTTGATATGTTTGCCGTGTTGTTTGGCGGGGCGATTGCGCTGCTGCCGGTGTTCGCACAGGATATTTTAAAAGTGGGCGCTCAGGGTTTTGGCGTGTTGCGCGCCATGCCGGCCGTGGGCGCGTTTATCGTCATTTTACTTTCTGCGTATGTTCCATTTTACAAAAACGCGGGCATCAAACTGCTGGGCGCAGTATTTTGCTTTGGACTTAGTATTATCTTGTTCGGTCTTTCAGAATGGTTTTGGCTCTCGGTGCTGGCATTGTTTCTCAGCGGAGTCACAGATGGAATCTCCGTAGTGATACGCCAAACTATTTTGCAATTAAAAACACCCGACAACATGCGCGGTCGGGTTGGCGCAGTGAACTCAATGTTCATCGGCTCATCAAATGAACTGGGCGCGTTTGAAAGCGGACTCACTGCAAAACTTATGGGAACAGTTACAGCCGTTGTGTTTGGCGGAAGCATGACGCTACTTACAGTAGTTGCAACAGCGCTCGCTTTTCCTTCTTTCAGAAAATTGGATTTGAGAAAAGATGTTGAATAACCTGCTATCTAATTTTAGTTGTGCAGTATTCAATGCTTTTTCCTCGTTGAGAATATTAGCGGTGTAAATATTTTGCGGCAATAAAATTTACATTTGCCTCAAACCTGTCCCCATGAAATCAAACTACACGATTGAAAAAGAATTCATAGAGAACGAACATCTCTTTCAAGATGCATTTTTTAAGCGTTTCAAACTGCGTCATGCAACCGCTCCTGTTCAACTCACGGATGCAATAACAAAGAACTATCAGTTCCCTACTTTTTATGGAAATGTAACCTGCGCGATGGCAATCTTTTTCTGCAATTATGAACGCGCATTGGCGATGATGCCGCATTCCACGATGAAACCAATTAAAGGAACACTCGACAGAGCGCTCGTTGCCTTTTCATGCTATGAATATAAAAACGTACTGAACATTCCCGGCTATAACGAAATCGCAATGACCATTCCTGTGATGGTTGACGGAGCGTTTAATCCTCCTCTTTTGCCGTTGGTGATGAAGAGTTTTACAAAAGCAGGCTATTATGTTTTCTCCATGCCCGTCACTTCGCATGAAAATCAACTGCGTGGATTAAAGATTTGGGGATTGCCCAAAGTGACCGAAGATATTGATGTGCAAATCAACGGGAACTATTGCGTCACCACCGCAAAAGATGACGGAGGAAAAAATTACTTTGAGTTAAAAGTACCGACAACAGGCGTGTTGCAGCGTTTGGATGAAACAAGTTATCTCTATTCCGTACTTGATGGCAAGCGGCTGAAAAGCCAAACGAATTTTCAAGGAAACTTCTCAATCAACAAGTACATGCATTTGATTTGGCAGAAAAATAAAAAGAGCGATACGCAGTGGTTAAAGCTGGGCGACTCGCCTCGCGCTGCAGATTTGAAATCATTGCAAATTGAAGAATCTCCTTTCCAATTTCGTTTCTGCAAGAGCATGAACAGTTGCTTTGATATGGCGATGGAGCGGGTGTGATGTTCCAGCAACCGGGTGAAGGACAAATTGCAACGAACGTGGCTTTTCCCCGCCTTAGGAGAAATGTTTCATCCCGAATTAGGGATACAAAGGGGGTATCAAATAGGGGGAATTGCCCTTCAATCCCTCCGCGCGAGTTGGTGCAATATGTCCTATTGATGCGGGCAATTACAAACATCAGCATCAACTTCTGAGATACCCATTCTGAGTTTCGCCTCGGTCTGCTGATATTGATTAAAGGCTATTGTTTATTACTATTTGCCTGTTCTGCCGCATTCATCACCTTGGTCTGCACCGCGATGGATTCGTGGTGAATGAGTTTGAGTAACTCGGTCGTGAACTCTCCGCTAAGACCCATTGCCTTGCCGAGGTCAACGCGCGTCTGGATGATTTCTTCCCAGCGCTTTACTTGCAGAATCGTTACGTTGTTCTCCTTTTTGTATTGCCCGATTTGTTCAGAAATCTTCATGCGCGCGGCAAACTTGCTCATGATTTCATCATCAAGCAAGTCAATCTGCTCGCGAAACATTGTAAGCGTGTCTTTAAATTTTTTGTTTTCTGTTGAAACGGTGCGCACAATCAAATTATCTATGATGAATGATAGTACGGCAGGCGTCACTTGTTGTTTCGCATCACTCCATGCAGCATCAGGATTGATGTGGCTTTCAATCATCAGCCCCGCCATGTCGAGGTCGAGCGCCTTTTGCGCCACGAAGACGATGAGGTCACGCGCACCGCAAATATGACTGGGGTCGCAGAGAATATCAAGTTCGGGGATGCGTGTTTTCAACTCAATCGCGATGTCCCACATGGGCGCGTTGCGAAAGGGTCCTTTTTCAAACGAAGAAAATCCGCGATGAATGGCAGCGAGTTTGGTGATGCCTGCTTTGTTGAGGCGTTCGAGTGCGCCAATCCACAACTCAAGGTCAGGGTTCACTGGGTTTTTCACGAGCACGGGAATGTCAACGCCTTTCAGCGCATCGGCAATCTCCTGCACGGAAAATGGATTCACCGTTGTGCGCGCGCCCAGCCAAAGGAAATCAACGCCCGCTTTCAGGCATGCATCCACATGCACTGCATTAGCAACTTCAGTAGTGACAGGCAGCCCTGTTTCTTTTCCGGCAAGGGTGAGCCATTTCAAGCCGACTTCACCTGCGCCTTCATACTGGTCGGGGCGTGTGCGGGGCTTCCAGATGCCTGCGCGCAAAGCGTGTACTTTTCCGGTAGCTGCAATTTGTTTTGCAGTGGCAACCATCTGCGATTCAGTTTCCGCGCTGCATGGTCCGCTGATAATCACGGGGCGTGTTGCCGTAGGCAACCAAGAGGAGATCGGTTGGAGTTGGATGTTTTTTTTCATAGCTGATTAGTGTTGAGTCTTTTCGATAACTGGTTTTGATTGTTTCAATTCAATGCCCGCAAGCACTTCGCGAATATGATTTGCTTTCGTCATGATGCGATGCAATTCTTTCACATCGCGCTTCATCAAATAATATTGAAACTGCTGCAGGTGCATAATATATTCGAGCAACGCCTGGCTGAGAAACTCCGCATTCTGTTCAAAGATAGGAGCCCACATGTCAGGCGAGCTTTTAGCAAGACGCACGGTGGAGGCGAAACCACTGCCTGCAAGGTTGAAAATATTTTTCTCGTCTTTTTCAATATCAAGCACCGTTTGCCCAAGCAAAAACGAACTGACGTGCGAGAGGTGCGAAACGTAGGCTACATGCTTATCATGCTCCACCGCATCCATGAAGATGGTTCTCATGCCGAGGACAGTGAAAATAGCTTCAGCAACCTGCAATGCGTGTGCAGATGATTTCTCTTTTTCACAGATGATATTTGTTTTGTTTTGAAACAACCCGATGAAAGCTGCTTCAGGTCCTGAGTTTTCCGTACCGGCAATCGGGTGGGAGGCAACGAATTGATTTCTCTTGCTGTGCGTGGAAACGGATTTGCAAAGCCCCGACTTGGTAGAGCCTGCGTCAATCACTACGGCTGTTGGAGCAACTTCATCCAGCACTTGTTGCAATACATTCTTAAGAGCATTCACTGGAATTGCAATCAGCACAAGTTCAGCATCGCGCACTGCTTCGTGCAAAGGGAGGATTTTATCAACCAAGCCAAGCTCCAGCGCCTTCTTCGCATTGCTTTCATTTGCATCCACGCCAATGATTGAAGTGGCAAAGCCTTTTTTGCGCAGGTCAATCGCGATGCTTCCCCCGATAAGTCCCAAGCCGATGATGGTTGTTTTCATTGTGTGTTAATTTGAAAAAGCTTTAAAGAAACTACCGTCATTGCACCGGCTTTGTGCGCTGGGCTTCTCCTCTAAGAGGGGAAAAGCCCTGCTCGGTGCAATTTGTACTACGCTCTCGCAATGACGCTTTCTTTTAAGTGCTTTCTTTATTCATAAACTTCTTAATCCTATTTAACGCTTGCTGTATTGTTTCCACCGGGCTGCACAACGCAATGCGCACATAGCGTTTCCCCGCATCGCCAAAGATGAATCCGGGTGTGATGAACACTTTTGTTCCATAAAGAATTTCATCCACCCATTTCTCTACATCTGAAATTGCATCGGGAATTTTCGCCCATACAAACAGTCCCGATTGGTTGTTTGAATAAGTGCAACCGAGCGTATCAAGTATTTGCTGCACTGCTTTCTTTCGCTCGCGGTAAATGTTATTCAGCGCATCAAACCATTCCTTGTTATTCTTCAACGCCTCGGCAGCCGCCAGTTGCAGCGGAAGGAACATGCCGGAATCCATGTTGCTTTTCACGCGCACGATAGCGTCAATGTATTCTTTCTTCCCTGCCACCCACCCCAAGCGCCAACCCGCCATGTTGTGCGACTTGCTGAGAGAATTCAATTCAAGCGCAACGTCTTCAGCTCCCTCAACCGATAGGATGCTCCTCGGTGTATCATTTAAAATCAGGCTGTAAGGATTGTCATTTATAAGCAGGAAATGATGAGCATGCGCTAAATCAACCAATGCTTTCAACTCATCGTGAGAAGCAGTTTTTCCTGTAGGCATATTCGGATAATTCACCCACATCAGTTTCACCTTTGATAAATCACTTTTGCGCAACGCTTCCAAATCAACAGCCCAGTCTTTCTCTTCCATCAAATCATACGCCCTGATTTTCGCGCCCGCAATCTTTGCAACAGACGAATAAGTAGGGTAGCCTGGATTGGGAATCAGCGCTTCATCACCTTCATTCACAAATGCCATCGTGATGTGCATGATGCCTTCTTTCGAGCCAATCAACGGAAGAATCATTGTGTCGGCATCCAATTGCACATGATAAATCCTGTTATAAAAATCTTTAATCGCGTTGCGGAGTTGCGGAACGCCTTTGTAGCTCTGATACCCGTGACTCGTTGAAAGCTGTGCTGATGACGCAAGCGCATCAATCACTTGTTTCGTTGGCGCAAGGTCAGGACTGCCGATTCCGAGATTGATTACACGCAACGCAGGCGTATCAAGGCTGCGCACCTCAGCGAGCTTTTTGCTGAAATAATATTCTTCCACCTGCGCGATGCGCTTTGCCGTTTCTATCATCGTTCAGAATTTGATTTGCGCCTTTTTGTATTCACCCAGCACATTTAGGTTGCGCACCTGCCGCATTACAATGTGTATGGCATCGTCATAATTTTTCCTGCGCTTCCATTCCACGTCAACATGTATTGAATATTCATTCGGCTTCCCGATGATGGGAATAGATTGAATTTTTGTCAGGTTAATTTGATTGGTTTTAAATGTCATCAGCGCATCGGCAAGGCTGCCCACTTCATTCGCCACTTCAAAGCAAATAGAGGCTTTGTTGCTTTCTTGCTTTCCGGCAGTTTTAAAAATTACTTTTTTTATTGCCTCACCCTTGCCCTCTCCGAAGGAGAGGGTGTTTGATGAAGAATTTTTATCACTGCCGTTCAATACGGTGCGTCTTGTAAGAATGAGGAAGCGTGTGAAATTCTTTTTGTTCGTTTCAATACGCTTCTCCAAAATCTGTAAGCCAAACTTCTTTGCAGCTTGTTCATTGGCAATGGCTGCCGTGTCTTTCAACTGCAAATCTTTGATGCGCTTTGCGGAGAAAGCCGTGTCATCACTTTCTTTTAGTTCAATGCCATGCAGCGAATGCAGAAACTCATAACACTGTCGAATTGCCATCGGGTGCGATTCAATGCTGCGGATGTCTTTCAATGCAACACCGGGCAAGGCAAGCAAATGCAAATGAATGGGCAGGTAGAGTTCACCGACTATGCTGAAATGATTCTGCTGCAACAAAAAATAGTTGGGAAGAATGCTGCCCGCTATGGTGTTTTCAATTGCCATCACCGCATAATCCGACTTTTCGTTTTTCAGCGTTTCGCAGAGTTGATAAAACGTGAGGCATTCAACTGTTTCAACGGGAATGTTGAAATAAGTGAGCGCAGCGATTTCGTGAAAGCTTGCCGCGATTCCCTGAATTGCAACTTTTGTTTTTTTCTTTTGGCTTGCCATAAAATAAAAAGTCCCGGTTGTTTACCGGGACTTCCTTTGTGTTTTGTTTTCAGATGCTTAACAACACACCGATTCAAGTCCCGCAGGGGATTTAAAAAACCAATAATAAAATGTGTTGTTTGACATCATCTTCTGAACTCGTGTTCAAAGATACGTGGTTTTTGGAAATACCGTATCTCGCCCAGCGTCCGCTGGTGCGCTAATAAAAAGAGCGGACGCTCAAGGATATAAGGCTCAAGCGGAGGCTGTGATTGTTGCCAGCGCTGAAAGATTTAATCTTGCTTTGTCTCGTCCTAAATTAGGTTTTTGTGTAAACCTATTTTAGGACGAGACACTTTTTAGAAACTACCTCAGAAAGTGTCAAGTTCTTTTAGGAAGGTTCAAGTTTGATTTTGCATTTGCTGCCCCAAGACATGAAAGCCCCACCGCTTTAGCGGAATAGGTCTTTCATGTATGATAATCAATCAATTACGCAAAAACTGTCATTTTTTCGCATAAAAACGGGAAGCCGGACGCAGCGGCACACGCTCTGCAAGTAGCAAACAGCAAGAATCCACCCCAGCCCCTCCTGAGAGAGGGAGTAAGGGAGTGTTGAACGATGGACAAGTGGACTAAAGACTGAGGACTGTGGACGATTTCTCCATAAATATCATTACCGTTCTGACGAGCCGCGCCACTAAAGCGACACGATAAAGAAACGAAATACGTACGCGCCAATACCTCCTCCTCATGGCGGGTATGGCTCATTCACTGATTTTCACGCGCTTCACATTGAGCAAATTCATCGCATTGGGTTCAAGCCCGTCAACGCCTTTGCGCACAAAGCGGATTACTTCATCATAGAATAATGGAACGACCACCGCATTTTCCATCAGGATGCTGTCCATCTTTTGATAAAGTGAATAACGCAGCGCATCGTCATTTTCATTGAGCGCCTGCTCATACAAGTTGTCGAATTGCGCATCGCTGAAGCGCGTGTAGTTGGGAGGCGCGCCATGCTTGCTATAAAACATCGCGAGATAACTTTCCGCATCAGGATAATCGGCAATCCATGAGCCGCGAAAGAAAGGAGCCTGCGACTTTGACATCAGCTCGCGCTGAAACGCGGGCAGCACAATTTCCAATCTTACGGGAATGCCGATGTCGCGCAACTGGCTTTGGAGATAAGTTGCGATGTCTTCATACGTCTTGCTTGTGTAGAGCGGAATTTCAGGCAAGCCCTTTCCTCCAGAAAATCCTGCTTGCACTAACAGTTGTTTTGCTTTTTCGGGATTGTGACTGTAGCCTTTCACTTTCTCCGCATTAAACGAAGGCAATCCGAATGGCACAAAGCCTGAGTTTGCAGGCTTTCCAATACTATTGCGCAAATACCGAATGACTGCTTCGCGGTCAAACCCATAGTTAATCGCCTGACGCACCTCTTTTATTTTGAGCGGGTTGTTCGGAAGATTCGCGTTGCGGTCGTCCATCAAAAAGCCAAGATATTCAGAATTTAGATAAGGCGTTTTGTACATGGAAATTGTTGTGGAGTGTTCCTCTTTCAATTCGCCTTCCTGTGTAAGTAAATCATTGATGTAGCTCGCGTCAACACCTGAAAGAAAATCCAAATCGCCTTTCAGAAAGTTGAGATATTCGGTTTGCTTGCTTTGAATGAAGGACACTTTCACGCCATCGAGGCAGGGCAACCCTTGCTCGAAATAGTTTTCATTTTTTGTGAGAATCAACACATCGCTTTCCTGCCACACTTTGAATTTGAAAGGACCTGTGCCGACAGGATGCACGCGAAAATCTTTCCCGTAATGCTCCGCAACTTCCTTCGGCACGATGTACGTGTATTGCATCGTGAGGATGCTCAACATCGGTCGAAACGGTTTTAAGAGTTTGATTTGAAACGTAGTGTCATCCTTAGCAGTGAAGGGCTGCGCTGCATCAACTCTTCCATTGAAAATCCACAAGCCGGGCGATGCCGTTGCGGGGTCAACGATTCTTTGAAGGCTGTAAGCAACATCGGTAGCTGTCACTTTTCTGCCTTTTCCATCGGGAAATAATTCGTGAGCGTGGAAATAGACATCACTGCGCAAATGAAACGTGTAGGTCAATCCATCATCGCTGATGCTCCATTTTTTTGCAAGACATGGTTCTATGTTCAGGTTTTCATCAAATTGAATCAAGCCGCTGTAGAGCATGTTGACCGCCCAGATATTCGCCTGGTCTTTTGCAAAAGCAGGGTCGAGGGAAGTGATGCCTGAAGAGGAATTATAGCGGAAGATTTTTTTATCGGATGATTCGCTATCCCCATTGCACGAAGCGATAAATAGCGCGAGAGAAAAAATGAAAATTGAAGTTTGCAGTTTCAAGTTTGAAGTTTAGCGCAAAGTAGCGCGAAAAAATGCACAGCACATACACGATAGTTCACAATCAATAGGTAAATAGTCTATCCTCCTGCAATTCTAAAAGTGGCGCGTTCTGTCAGTGCTGCTATCTCTCGCTTTTGGAAAATCACAAAGCGAAAAGAGAGAATTCTACGAAATAAGAAAAGCTACTTCTTAATTAAAGATTTGAGGAGTAAATTGAAAGCAGACACTTTCTCCAACATGGGTTTTATTGTTGGTCCATCAAATTCGATAAAGTCGGCATAATCGCTTTCTTGCCTCCAGTCGAATAAATGCGTATAAAGTTTCCCTTGCTCGGCAGGCACTGCGCCTGTTTTTACAAAGTGCTGAAAAAACTGCGTTTTAGCGCCATTGTGCGTATCCGCTTTTATTCCTGAACGATACAACAATGCGCTCACTAAATAAAAACTGGAATAATAAAGTCTGTTGACGCATGAATTCCACCTGTTATTCAATGCAAGCAAAGCTTCATCTGCAAAAACTTCATCTGACTTGGCAATGCGATAAGCGATATAGTCTTCTTTTGCTGCTGACATTAAAACCGGATGCCTTCTTTTTGAATGTTATGATAAAAGGGAGTTGCGCGATGTTTCCCTTCCCAATCAGCCTTTGAAAATACAAATGTGGAAATCGGCTGTGCGGTTTCAAGCTCCACATCAAAAATTTGTTCTCTGAATTCTTGTTCCACGCGCCTGCCTGATATCTTATTGGTTCAATAAGATAAGGATGTCCCAATCAGAATCGTGACGGGCATCGCCACGCGCGCGCGAGCCGAATAAAATCACTTCTGCCTGCGGGTCTTTTTGCAGCACTTTTGATTTGATACGTTGAAGAATATGTTGCTCTGCACTACTCATGCAACAAAGATACTGCAAATGAAAAGTGTAATGTATATTCCCTCCAAAAGCGAGATAAATGGAACTGAAGAATTACTCTACAATAATCCTTTCTACTTTCTGTTCGGTTGCGCTGTTAATGATGAAGAAATAAATGCCTTTGGCTGCATTCGCAAGGTCAAGTTGCTTTAATCCTCCGTTGCCTGAAAATTCACCTGCATGAATCTCCTGCCCTGCGGCATTGATAACAGAGTAGGTTGTTTCGCTCGTCAGGTTATCATATTTCACATTAAAAATTCCGGTGCTGCTTGGGTTGGGATACACTTTTATTTGTAACTCGTCTTCCTCTGCTTCATTAAGCGTTGTTTTATTCGAGGAACTTCCAGTAGTGAACTTCCAAGATGAACTTGTGATGCTATTCACGCCATCGCTCACTATTACATACCACTCGTAGCAGGTATTTGGCAAAAGAGCGCTGTATGATTTTGTGGTTGTTGTACCTGAAGCAACATTGCTGTTTGTACCGAGTGAAGCAAACGCAGCAGGAGGAGGCGACATATTGTAGTTGAGCGTGAACTGGCTGTTTGCATCCGTTTCATATTGGTTCAATGTTGGGGAATAGGTCTTCACAGAAATCGTATTATTCGCGGGCGAGAATTTCATCATACGCAGCCAGCCGTTGCCGCCTTTTGTCCGCGCCTGGTAATCTGACATCACGCTGTAAACCGTATTCCCGATGTATGTATCCTGTCTTTGCGCTTCTTCATCGTTATGCCCGCACAACATCAAAAACAAGTTAGGATTATTT
Organism: Chitinophagales bacterium; assembly: GCA_034440455.1. Classification (GTDB taxonomy): domain Bacteria; phylum Bacteroidota; class Bacteroidia; order Chitinophagales; family CAIOSU01; genus JAWXCB01. The sequence continues at coordinate 51,392 of JAWXCB010000033.1, read as the reverse complement.
CTCAGCGCATTGTATATCGCTTGTCCCTGTGTGCCAAATGTGCCGCTTGAATTCAGAATATAATGACTGCCAACAATCCCTCTGCGGTTGCTGTGCGTTTTCAAAAGATTATCCGCCCAGGTCAACACGGCAGAACTCATTGAAGTAGCATATTCAAAATTGATGACAATGAAATTCAATCCACTCGCGGAAAATAAATAATAGCTGTTGTCATTGTTGTTGCCGTAATGCCCGCCATAATAATCGCGTCCTGAAAAACGCGCTTCCCCGAAGTATGTATTAAACGAATTCGTAGAGCCGCTTGACGAGCCGCCCGGTGTCTGGTCGTGATTGCCTACATTAATTCCGTAAGGGATTCCATGCGCGAGCGTAGTCGTTATCGGGTTTTCAATAATCTTCATCGAGGTGTCAGCGCGTAACCATTCTATCGGGTTGCCGCCATTGTCGCCATTTTGAACGCAATCACCCAAGCCTTCAACGAACACGATGTTTTGCGACACGCGGTTATTCACCACCCACTGCATCTGCGCTTTGTAAATGGAATTCGTTCCGCCATTCATGTGGCTGGTATAATATTGAGTGTCGGGCAGCGGCACAATCGTGAAGTCAACGCCTGTTGAAACGGCAGGACACGCCCGCGCATAAAACGTGACCGTGAGCGCTGTTACCTGCGCATCGCTTACTGACACGCTCAATGTGGCATTGGTAGAAACTCCCGTTACATTATTTGCAGGCGCTACAATTGTTACTATTGGCGGATTGTTTACGGGTGGCGGTGTGCCTGCGGGAAATCCAGTAACCCATGTTGGTCCGTTTCGCAATGAACCATTTGCTGAAGATGCGCTGCCTGTATTTGCAGCGGTGGTGCCGGTGCCTTCGTTCATTTTCCAATAGCCCACCAGTCCTGTTGTTGCTGTGATTTCCGCAGAGCGGCTCGCGCTGATTTGCGCCTGCGTTCTTGCATAATTCCACACACGCGCCTCATCAAGCACTCCTTTAAAATTTCCTGATGATGAACCTGTTGAGTTTAATGCGCTGCCGATACTCGCGTGCTGAATGCTTGCTGACTGCGGAAGCCGTCCGACAGCTAATGTCTTTTCCAAATTGCCGTTGAGATACAGATTCCATGATGCGCCATCATAAGTCGCAGCAGCATGATACCATGTATTGTTTACTATCGTGGTAATGCCCGTTACCGGATGATTCAAGCCGGGGGTTGCCTGCCCCGCGCCTTCTTCAAAGTCGGCAACTAATTTTCCACTCGTGTTAATGCCGAGAAAATAATTCATGTCTTTCGTGCTGCCGTCTGATTCGCTTCTACCTTTCGCCAGCAAGGGATAAGCGGTTACTCCGCCCGTGCCCGTAGAAGTGGTTGCGCCTGTACCGGTGCGTTTGAACCAGATTTCAATCGTAAACGCGCTGCTTCCCAAGCCCGAAGCAGTGCCGAAGGTCACATAATCATTTAAGCCGTCAAATTGGATTCCCTTCTGCGCAAAGGTTGCGGAAGTGCTGGAAACAAGAATAGAAAGGAGCAGGGTTCTGAACATAGGGTTTGTTTTGAATCCGAAAGCTAAAGAGCTTTTTTCAATTGCTTATGAAATTGAATGAAAAATTAAATATTGAAAGTAGTGGCGTACGTATTCCATTTCATTAGCGCATAATATGGCAGCCCGCCCGATGAATCCATTCGAACGGGCGCAAACAGCTGAAAGGGCGCGATATCTTATCATCTCCAAATGCCCGCGAAGGTAACCTCCATTAAACTGCTGAAGGAAAAAAGTGTTGCTAAAGTAATGGCAGTTGGAAAAGCGCGCGTAAAAGGCGCGGAGTGAAAGGGTTGGGAAATTGCAGATTCATTTATCAGCCCCAGCAGATGTGATAAGAATAGAACGCCTGATGCCTCCCTAAGAGTATAATTATTAAACTTCAAAGAAGGCTCAACCTTGCTGCTCGCTTCATGAATCCAGAATGAGATTTGCTAAATTTTATCGCAGGACAGGCGTTCTCTGGAGTTCAATAAAAAAAGCGAAGGCGGCAAAGAAACCAAAGAAGCGCAAATCTCCCTAACCCCTTTAGCTTGTGCGCGAAGCCATCCGCACCTGCCTTCGAGAGGTAAATAAGGAGGATTTGCAACGCGCTTTGCTATCTTGCACGACTCAAAACAAACAAGTCATGGAGCTAAAATTGAATGATGTAAAAAAGGTGCTTATCATCGGCAGCGGCACGATGGGCTTGCGCATTGGACTGCAAAGCGCGCTGAAAGGATTTGACGTGGCAATGTATGACATCAGCGAAGATGCGCTGCAAAAAGCATTGAAGATACAGGGCAAACTGCTCGCCTCCATGTTTAAAGATGAAAAAATCACGGCTTCAGATGCCGAAGCTGCAAAACAAAAAATAAGCGTAACCACCGATGCAAAACAGGCTGCTGCAAATGCAGATTTCATCAGCGAATCAGTGTTGGAAGACAGGGAGGTGAAGAAAGAATTGTATCAGCAATTCGCGCCTTTATTTCCAAGACATGCTGTGATTACCACCAATACCTCTTACATGCTGCCTTCATGGCTCGCTGAAGATTCAGGCAACGCTCCGCGCTTTTGCGCTTATCATTTTCATGATGTGTTCCTTGCAAACGTAGTTGACATTATGCCGCATCCCGGCACGGAACCCTGGGTGGTGAAATTTCTGAAAGACATGGGCAGAACGCTCGACCAAATTCCCATCGTGGTGGAGAAGGAATCGCACGGATATGTGTTCAACGCCATGTTAGGCGTGGTGATGGGCATGTCGGGGGCGTTAGTAACGGGCGGTGTAGCAAGCATCGAAAATATTGACCGCTCGTGGATGGCAAACATGCAAACTACTATTGGTCCTTTCGGGCTGATGGACACCATCGGCATTGACACCGTGTGGCACGTTACCAAAGCCTACCGCGATGAAAAGAGCGTTCGCTTTGCCAAGTGGCTGAAGGAATATGTTGATGCCGGAAAACTGGGCGTTAAAACAGGAGAAGGTTTTTATAAATATCCCAACCCTTCCTTCCGGCAACCGGATTTTTTGAAGTAGCGCATTGTACTGCGGATTGTTAGAAAACCTGCTAAAGCGAATTTTATAATTTGTTTAATTTTCCGCCTCATTCAATGTCAGAAACAAATAATACCATAGAAATGATTGCGCGCTATGACAGCGCAAATCATCTCGTCATTGTGGATGACGAGCAGGAAGGGCAGTGACAACTGAAAATGTCAGGAAGACAACGGGGCTTGCACTTCAATTAGCAAAAGAGCACGGGAGCAATCGTCTTCTTTTCGACATTTCAAAAATGAAGCTGGGACAATCCTCGCTGCAAGGTTTTCTTGATATGAAAAACATGGGCGCAACTACCGGGCTTATGATTGAAAACAAGTGTGCCGTGGTTTACAACCCCGCCACATACCCAACAGAAAGAGCTGGGTTTATTGAAGCGCTTGTCACCAACAGACCCAACCCTGCTTTTAAAATGTTCAAATCCTGCGAAGCTGCCATTCAGTGGCTGAAGGAATTGTAAGCCATGAAAAACCGCTAAGTTCATCGATCTTCTTCTCGTTTGAGAATTGATACTGTATGGCAGGATGCCCCCGGCAGAATCAATTCAAAAAAGGTTCTGTTAAATCGCCTTGATTAAGAAGAGAGCATTGCATCCAATTTCTGAAATAATCCTTCGCGCACTTTGATTTCTCCGGTTACATACTTGTTCCAGTTTGTAATGGGTTCCTGCATGTAATGATGCAACGGTTGTAATTGCTCTTGCGTGAAAAGATTGGTCGCCTCGACAAACGCCTGCGCAACATTGTATTGCGGCAACATTTTGCCATCATCAATTTTGATACATACTCCTATTTTTTCCTGTGGTAGCGCCATGCAGAAAACGCCTTCAGCGCCTGTTTTACCAATGATACGGGGAGCAGTAATCTCCATCATTTCGGTGCAATAACGCTTTGTGCCCGCCACCATCAGCGGATGTTTGCTCACCGCTTCAACTACAGTGGCACAAGCAGATTTTCTATTGTCACTAAATTTTTCAGGGTGCGCTAAATTTTTAAAACCTACAGCCTGATGAAATACCGGCACAGAAAAAATCGGAGCAGAGCAACCATCAAGAGCCGTAATCATTTTCTCCTTGGGATATTCATAGAAGGCAGCGCAAGTATCTAAAATAAGTTGCTGCAACGGATGCTGCGGGCTGATATAATTATCGGTTGTCCATCCTTTCATTACGCACATTGCAAGCATCCCCGCATGTTTGCCGCTGCAATTGTTATGAATATCTTGCGCACGCTCGCCTGATTTTATTAATGCTTCTGTATCATTTTTTGAGGTGGGATATTGCGGTCCGCAATGCAGGGCGAATTTATCCAAGCCGATTTTTTTCAAAATGGAATTCACCGCTTGCAGATGTTCCGGCTGCGCGTTATGCGAGCCGCACATCACAGCAATTTCTTCCAGCGTGAAATTGAAATGCGCGATGCCACCGTGTTCAATCAACGGAATCACTTGCAGAAACTTCATGGCAGAGCGCGGGTAGCACACCTGCTGCACATCACCCTCGCTGTAAAGAATCTTTCCATCCTTATCCACCACGCACACCACGCCTCGATGAAAACTTTCAAGTACGTTATTGCGGTGAATTTCTACGAGGATGGGATTCATGCGGCTGCAATATTATTGAATTCAGGTATTGCAGCGATGGAATCTTTCAAAAACAGAAGACAGAAAGATCGAACTTAATTTTCTACAGCTGCCTTCTTCCTTGCCTTTTCTATCTTGTCATTCTTGAAGAAAAGAATGCCATTCACTTCATCAACTAAAATCGTTTCGTTTTGCTTCACTTCACCGGCAAGCAACTTCTTTGACAACTCGTTGACGATTTGTTTTTGAATAAGTCGTTTCAGCGGACGTGCGCCATACTGCGGGTCGAAGCCTTCTTTCGCCAGCCAATCAAGGGCATAGTCGCTGAGTTTGATTTGCATATTGCTGTCTTTGAGCAGCTTTTGCAACTCATCCACCTGCAATTGCACAATGGAGCGAATGTCTTTTTTCGTCAATGGATTGAATAGAATGATTTCGTCAATCCTGTTCAGAAATTCAGGTTTCAGCGATTGACGCAAAAGGTTCATCACTTCCACTTTTGTTTTTTCCACCGTTTCTTCGAATTTATCTTCATTCACGCCCTCAAAGTTGTCGCGGATAATATCCGATCCGGTATTTGATGTCATGATGATGATGGAATTTTTAAAATTCACCACCCTACCCTTATTATCCGTGAGCCTACCGTCTTCCAAAACTTGCAGCAAAATGTTGAACACATCCGGATGCGCTTTTTCGATTTCATCGAGTAACACCACCGAATAAGGTTTCCTGCGCACAGCTTCTGACAATTGTCCGCCCTCTTCATAGCCCACATATCCCGGAGGCGCGCCAATCAAGCGCGACACGGAATGGCGCTCCTGATATTCGGACATGTCAATGCGCGTAATGGCATTGTCATCATTGAAGAGATAGTTCGCAAGCGCTTTCGCCAACTCGGTTTTACCAACGCCTGTTGTGCCGAGAAAAATAAATGAGCCAATCGGACGGTTGGGGTTCTGCAATCCTGCGCGGCTCCTGCGAATAGCATCAGCAACAGCAGTGATAGCTTCTTCCTGACCAATCACGCGGTTGTGCAGTTCCTGTTCGATGTGCAGCAGTTTTTCCTTTTCGCTTTGCAGCATCTTCGCCACAGGAATTCCCGTCCACTTGGAAACGATTTCGCCAATGTCTTCCGCATCCACTTCGCCTTTCATCAACCGCTTTCCTAATTCTAATTTGTTGAAATCCTTTTCCAATTGCGCAAGCGCATCTTCGGTTGCTTTTATTTTTCCATAACGCAACTCAGCAACCTTTGCATAGTCGCCTGTGCGTTCGGCTTTTTCCGCTTCCATCTTGTAGCGTTCAATATCTTCCTTGCGCGCCTGAATTTGATTCACCACTTCTTTCTCCGCCTGCCATGCGGCTTTCAGCTTATTTCTTTCTTCAGAGAGATTTGCAATCTGTTCATTGAGCTTTGCAAGCTTCTTCTCATCTTTCTCGCGCTTGATTGCTTCGCGTTCTATTTCTAATTGCTTGATTTTTCGTTCAAGCTCATCAAGTTCTTCCGGCAATGAATCCATTTCGAGGCGCAACTTTGCAGCAGCCTCGTCAATCAAATCAATCGCCTTGTCAGGCAGAAAACGGTCGGTGATATAGCGTGTTGAAAGTTCAACGGAAGCAATAATCGCTTCATCTTTTATGCGCACTTTGTGATGCGTTTCATAGCGCTCCTTCAATCCGCGCAAAATGGAAACGGCATCTTCTTTTGATGGTTCGTACACCATCACCTTTTGAAAGCGTCTTTCAAGAGCTTTATCTTTTTCAAAATATTTTTGGTATTCATTTAATGTCGTTGCGCCAACGGCTCTTAGTTCGCCACGCGCTAACGCAGGCTTCAAAATATTCGCTGCATCCATCGCGCCTTCACCCCCACCGCCTGCTCCCACAAGCGTATGTATTTCATCAATGAAGAGAATGATTTGACCGTTTGCGCTTGTCACTTCTTTCACTACGGCTTTCAGTCTTTCTTCAAACTCGCCTTTGTATTTTGCGCCTGCAATCAAGGCGCCCATATCCAGTGAGTAAATCACTTTCGTTTTCAAATTTTCGGGGACATCTCCTTTAATAATGCGATGCGCGATACCTTCTGCAATTGCAGTTTTACCAACGCCCGGCTCGCCAACAAGAATGGGATTGTTTTTTGTTCTGCGTGAAAGAATGTGCAGCACACGCCTGATTTCTTCATCACGACCAATAACAGGGTCGAGCTTGTTTTGCTGCGCCATGCGATTCAGGTTGTTGGCGTACTTATCAAGCGCGTTGTATTTCGCTTCAGCATTTTGGTCGGTTACGGTGGAGCCTTTACGCAAATCTTTAATAGCAGCTTTCAGTCCGTTTACTGTTGCGCCAACTTCTTTCAGCAGTTTGCCGACATCATCTGTACCCGCAACAAGCGCGAGCAGCAGGTGTTCGGTTGAAACAAACTCGTCTTTAAATTCTTTCAGCGAATCTTGAGCGCGTAAAAAAGTTTGGTTTGCGTTGCCTGATAAAAGTTGCCCCGCTTCACCCGAAACTTTTGGAAGGCGATTTAGAATTTCTTCCAGTTTGTTGTTAAGTATCGTTGTGTTTACTGAGAGTTTTTTGAGCAGGTAGTCAACCGTGCTTTCATCTTCAATCATCAGCGCTTTCAGCAAGTGCGCGTTTTCAATCGCGCTGTTGCGGCTGCTGAATGCCAACTGCTGCGCCTGCTGAATTGCTTCCTGCGCTTTGATGGTATAGTTGTTCAGATTCATGGTGTTGGTTTTATCGTCAGACTATTTCAATTTGCTGACGTGTGCAAGTTGTCAAAGGCTATTCCATTAGGTAAGTTAGTGTTTAGCCTGAATTTTTGACGTTAAAATCTGAAAATCAATAGCCAACCTGTCACCTGAAAATAGAAAAGCCGGACAAAATTGTCCGGCTCTTCATATTTTTTTAAGAATACTGTAACGGGCACAGCACGACAACTAAAACATTCCGCCATATTCATCACCGTCCGGCTCAAACATTCCAAACTGGTGTACCTTCTGGTTTTTCGGTTTATATTTTTCGCGTCTGTCTTTTTTCCGTTTGCGGAGCGCATTATCCACTTGCTCTTCCAAATCTTCCGGTTTCTTCGAATCGAATTTCTTGTTGTTCAACTTCATTTGTCAATGAATTTTAAAATGTTAAGAATAGAATACCTGCATGTTTGGGTTTCTGAGGCAAGATGGGTGTGTTTACGGAAATAAGCCCGTTTGGTTTCCTTTCTAACAAGCAATTTTGCCTCACTTTGGCAGAAGCAGAAAATTCCTTTTTCAGGCGGCTTTTTTACTCGCAACGCGGCAGGCTGGGCTTTGTGCTTTTTCTCTTTGCGGTGATACCCACTCTGTTCTCTTCTTCTGTGCTCTTGTTTCTCCGTGAAAATGAAATGCTCCTTTCAAAAGATGATCCGTGGAGTTATTTTCTGTTTTTCACCTTTGCCATTTTCGCCATGTCTTTTGCGCTGATGCCCACCACTTTTTTCGCAATTCTTTCAGGCTACTTTTTTCAATGGAATGGGTTGCCGGGCGTATTGATTTCTTATGTGGGCGCAATGATTATCGGAATGTTGTTAGGAAAAAAACTCAACGCATGGTTTGTTGGCGGCTTCATTGCTGAAGATGAAAAACTCAAAGATTTTTTCGCGAAACTGAAAGAGCGCAATTTCCTGATGATTGTGCTCGGCAGGCTGTCACCGCATCTTCCCTTTGCCATGATGAATGTTGCCTTTGCTTCCATGAAAGTGCCGTGGGGGAGTTATTTAATCGGCAGTTTTATCGGTATGTTGCCGCGCACACTGCTTTCATTTTACCTCGGAATGAGCGTTACTGAAATTTATTCCTTTGCTACAAACCCGCGAAAAGAAGAATGGATGAATATCGCAACCATCCTGATGGTGCTTATCTCAACGGCAGGCATCGTATGGTTGATTAAAAATGCGTTGCAAAAAGAATCGAGAAAAGAAAAGGGCTGAGAATTTATCGAGAAGAATTATTTCAAGTAAAAAGAATAGGCATTCGGATTTTCGGAGCGCACATTCACAATCATTTCTTCTGCGGCTTCTATGGAGTTAAAAGGACCTACATAAATCCGGTAAAGACTTTTTCCGCTTGGTTCATAATTAGGAATGTAGAAATAACCTGCATTATCAAATCCCTTTCTGCGTAATTCAGCCGCAGTTTTTTTAGCTGTTTCTTCGCTGCTTACCGCAGAATATCCGATGTAGTATTTTTTCCTTTGAACGCCAGTTTGCGTGGAAGCATCTTCGTTTGTCTGGACTTCTTTTGAAGGAGTTGGTTTTGTTGCGGATGAGGGCTGTTCGTTCATCGCATCCTCTATAGATGGGGCTTTCTCATCCGGCTCGTCTTCTAAAACAAATTCACCTGTTTTTTTAGCAGCAGAATCTGTGCTGCTGAGAACACCCGGATCAAGACCTTCTTTCTTTGCTTTTTCACTATGAATTTTTCCCTCGTCTGCCAAACCAAGTTTGTGCCGAATACCGTCATTAAAAAAAATAACTGCTATTGCCAAAAGCGCCACTATTGCCACCACAATGACCGCTATTTTTTTAACATTCCTCGGCTTTTTAACAACCGCGCCTCCTTCTTCTTCAGTTTCCCGCACCACCTTCATGCGCTCGGCTTTTTGTTTCACATTGCTTTCCACGCGCTTCTCTTCTCTTTCCTGCCCTCTCTCCCTTTCTCTCCTCTCCAATTCTTTCCTCCAATATTCCGCTCGCTCAGCTGCCGTTCTTCCTTTAGTATCTCCAGCACGTGTAACTTCTGCATCTCTATATCTTGAAGCAGGGGCTTCTACTCTTGGCGTTTCATCTTCTTGAGAAGGTTCTTCTTTCACTACTTTCATCTCAGAAACTGGCTCTTCTATGGTCGGAGGTGGCGGGGTGTATATTGGCTCAGTTTGTGACGGGTCCTGCGCTTTGTATTTTACGCGCAATGCATGCAACAACTCATCTTCACGCCCTTTGTACTTTCTTAAAAGAGCGTCAACTTCAGTCAGCTTTGCAGGATTATGTTTTTTGTAGAATTCAATTAACGCTGCGCGGTAATCCATTTTCTTTTTTCCGATTTGAAAATAACGGGGTTAAAGATAGAGCAAAAATAACAGAGAGTTTCCATGAATTTCGCAAAGCTGGTTTTCAATAAGTAGCAGCCCGAAACTTCAAAGTATGCCCCATGATTTCATTTTAATCAATCCTTTTAATCCAAATCTAATTTTAGAGTACATGCCTGCATTCATTCCCCGAATAACTGTTGAAAAACCCAGTTACATCCTCTCGTTAAACGGCTATCTTCGCCCCACTTTTTTATGAGGATAATTATCACTTGTTTCTCGCTGGCATTTTTCTCTGCTTTTTCATTTGCGCAAACAGGCATCGTGCGCGGCTTTGTGTTTGCAAAGGAAACGGGCGAGCCGGTTATATTCACTACCGTGTCGTTGCAGGGAACAACCTTCGCCACCTCAACAGATTACAACGGCTTGTTTTCACTTTCAAAAGTGCCCCCGGGCGATTACACCTTAGTCGTTTCTTCTCTTGAGTTTGATTCTTCCAGCGCGCCTGTGACAGTGAAAGCAGGGCAAATCGTGAGCAAAACACTTTATCTCAACAAACGCACGATAGCTATCAAATCGGTAGATGTTTCCGCGAAGCGGGAAGAAGTAAAAACAGAAACACAGGTTTCAACCATCAGCGTTACTCCGAAAGAAATTTCTATGATTCCTTCCGTAGGCGGTGAGCCTGACATCGCGCAGTTTCTGCAAGTGATTCCTGGCGTGATTTTCACGGGCGACCAAGGCGGACAACTTTACATTCGCGGTGGCGCACCCATTCAAACAAAAGTGCTGATGGATGGCGTTACGATTTACAATCCCTTTCACAGCATCGGCTTGTATTCAGTGTTTGAAACGGACATCGTGAAAAGTGTTGATGTTTATACCGGTGGCTTCAATGCCGAGTATGGCAACCGTATTTCCGCAGTGATTGATATTAAAACGCGCGATGGCAATAAAAATCGTCTTGCCGGGAAAATTGCTGCAAATCCCTTTTTGGCAAAAGCGATTCTTGAAGGACCGCTCGTGAAGTTAAAGGAAGGCGGGAATAGCCTCACTTTTGTTCTTAATTCCAAGTTCTCATACTTGGATAAAACATCGCCCAAACTCTATTCTTATGTGAATGATGGCGCGGGCATTCCTTATAGTTTCAATGATTATTACGGAAAAATCGCTTTCAACAGCAGCGGGGGGTCAAAGTTCAATATGTTTGGCTTTCACTATAAAGACAAAGCTAACTTTGAAGATGTCTCGGAATTTGAATGGAACTCGCTTGGGCTGGGAACGAATTTCGTAATTGTGCCGGGGCAATCGAAAGCAATCATCTCTGGCAATATTGCTTATTCCAATTACGACATGAACCTTGCAGAAGGTGATAATCAACCGCGCACAAGTTCTGTCGGTGGATTCACGATTGCAATGGCGTTTAAATATTTTTTGAAGAATGGGGAGTTTAATTATGGCTTCGATGTAAATGGCTTCAAAACGGAATATGAGTTTTTCAACTCATTGGGATTAAAAGTTGAACAAGATCAAAACACGACTGAGTTGGGATTTTTTGCCCGTTATAAAAAAATATTCGGCAGAGTGGTGATTGACCCCAGCATCAGAATGCAGTATTACGCTTCCTTAGCTACAGTATTTTTTGAGCCACGCCTTGGAATGAAGATTATTGCAACGGACAAACTGCGTTTCAAACTTGCTGGCGGCATTTATTCTCAAAACCTCATCAGCGGAAAATCTGACCGCGATGTAGTGAACCTGTTCACTTCCTTCCTCTCCGGACCTGAAGAAAAACTCACCGGCACCGATGGCAAGGAAGTGAAGAATAATCTTCAGATAGCATACCATGCGATTGGGGGCATTGAGTTCAATCTTTCAAAATCTATTGAGGTCAATGTTGAACCCTACTATAAATACTTCGGACAACTCATTGATATTAATCGCAACAAAACATTTCCCGATGACCCGGATTTCATGGTTGAAACAGGCGAGGCGTATGGCTTGGATGTGCTCGTGAAATTTGACTATAAGAAACTCTATATCTGGACGGGCTATTCGCTCGGGTATGTGAGCCACGAAGATGGCGAGCAAGAATATCATCCGCATTATGACCGCAGACATAACCTCAACGTAGTTACTTCCTACACATTTGGCAAGAAGCCCGTGTGGGAAGCAAGCGTACGTTGGAATTTCGGAACAGGCTTCCCCTTCACGCGCACTCAGGCGTTTTATCCTGATTTCGGAACTACGTTTGTTCAGGATGGCATCAACACCGATTACATTTCTGCCAATACACAAGATGAAGATATCGGCATTGTATATGAAGAAGAAATCAACGCAGGTCGCCTGCCCACTTATCATCGTTTAGACCTTTCGTTGAAATGCACATTCAATTTTTCTGAAAGAATTACGTTAGATATCATCGCAAGCGTATCCAATTTGTATAACCGTGACAATATTTTTTATTTCGACAGAGTGCGCTATGAACGGGTAAACCAACTGCCTGTATTGCCCACATTGGGAGTGGCATTAACTTTCTAACCCTGATTTGTTTGACTTGAAATATTTTGAATGATTAAAGAAGCGAGATTATTTGCATCGAAGTTTTTTTTGAATATCCGTCATTGCGAGGGAGGAACGACCGAAGTAATCCCTTGTTTGCAGCGGATTGCTTCACTCCGCTGCGCTGCGTTCGCAATGACGCTCCTCATTTTCTGTTCGGTAGCATCCGCGCAGGAATCGCTGATTTATGATGACGCGCTACGCGGATATAAGGAGGCGCTGAATCTTTTTCAGCAGAAAAATTATGTGCATGCGAAAAAACTATTTATTGAATTCATCGAATCGCCCACACATGTAATTGGCAATGAAAATCAAACGCTGAAAAATAATGCGCGTTTCTATGCTGCTTTCTGCGCATTAGAATTGATGCAGCCCGATGCGGAAAAATTGCTGCTCGACATGGCGCAGGAATACGATGAAACTCCGATGAAGCGGCTGGGATATTATTACATGGGGAAATATTATTTCCGCGAGAAAAATTATGCAGAGGCAATCATCTGGTTTGAAAAAACAGAAATCGCAGATTTGAGTAATGAAGATATTGCCGAATACAAATTCCAGCTTGCCTATTGCTATTTCTATAAAAAGAAACTTACCGAAGCAGGGAAACTCTTTAAAGAAATCCGCAACATCAAAAACAAGTATTACTACCCGGCTAATTACTATTACGGTTACATCGCTTTCGGCAATAAAGAATTCGATGACGCGCTGCAAAGTTTTGAACGCCTGAAGGATTCAAAGGTGTATGAAAAAATCATTCCGTATTACATCAGTCAGGTGTATTATTTCAAAAAGCAATACAAAGAACTCACGGAATACCTTGCGCCAATCATCAACGACACCGATTTAAAGTATTACGCTGAATTGAATCAAATTCTCGGACAAGCGTATTTTGACCAGCAGAAATATGACAAGGCAGTTCGCCACCTCACGATTTACATCACGCAAACCGGCAAGGCGCGCAAAGAAGATGTTTACCAACTCGGATACGCTCATTACAAAGCGGAAGACTACAAAGAAGCCATTCTGCAATTTGAACAATTGGATAATCAGAAAGACACGCTTGGGCAACACGCGCTTTATCTGCTTGCGGATTGTTACATGAAGAGCGGCAACAAATCAAGCGCACTGAGCGCGTTTCAAAAAGCTGCGCAAATGGAATTTGACCCGTTTATTGCTGAACACGCGCTGTTCAACTATGGCAAACTTTCTTACGAGCAAGGGTTTGATTCGGAAGCTATCCGCGCATTACAGCAATACAATGAAAAATACGGCAATGGTGAAGATGCAGAGGAAGCAAAAGAATTGCTCTCAGAATTATTTCTGAATACGCGCAATTTCAAAGAAGCGCTCAAAGTAATTGAATCGGTAAAAAATCCCTCTGCAAAAGTGAAAAAGGCATATCAGGAAGTCGCCTACTTTCGGGGATTGGAACACTATAATGACAAAGAGTTTGATGAGGGAATCCGCATGTTTGATGTGTCCTTGCAAAATCCAAGCAATGCCTCTATCAAAGCGTTGTGCTATTACTGGAAAGGCGAATCCAATTTCTCAAAACAAGAATATGTCACCGCTGGAGAACTCTATTTGCAATTTTTAAATCTTGCAAAAATCAATGACGTGAGCGAGAAAGAATGGCACGAAGCAAACGCGCAATACGGAGCTGGTTACTCGCTGTTTAAACAGAAAAAATATGGTGACGCGCTCCCCTACTTTAATCAATGTGTTGCAAAATGCCGCACATCATCAAACAGAAATCTGAAAGACAAAGTGCTGTCCGATGCGCTACTGCGCTCTGCCGATTGCAGTTTCATCGTGAAAGATTATCCCGCTGCACTCACCAATTATTCTGAAATCATTTCCGCGAAAAAAGCGGGCAGCGATTACGCGCTGTATCAAAAGGGAATGATTCTTGGCTTGCAGGGCAAGATGGAAGAAAAAATCACTGCGATGCAAACGATTGAAACGCAGTACCCGACTTCCATTTATCTGGATGATGCAGTGTATGAAACAGGCACGGCACAACTCGCGCTCAGTAAATATCAATCTGCAATTCAGTCGTTCAAAAAAATTCCGGAGAAATTTCCCACAAGCGCGTATGTGCCAAAATCCTATCTGAAACTTGGACTCACCTACTACAATCAGGACGACACAAAGACTGCGCTCGATTATTATAAGCGCGTGATTTCACTCTACAAAAATTCGGAAGAAGCAAAAGAGGCATTTGTCGCCATCAAAGAAATTGACGCAAAGCTCTACACCACGCTTGCGCCCGTTACCGCATCAGAAAAAGATTCGCTCATTTATCTTGATGCCGAAAAGCAATATGCGTCAGGAAAGTGCGACAAGGCGATTGCCGCGTTCACCGAATATCTTGCTGAATTTAAGGAAGGCTATTTCCGGCTGCCCGCGCATTTCTATCGCGGTGAATGTCATTACTCTGATAAGAATTTTGCAGCCGCTTCGCAGGATTATCAATTTGTGATTGACGCGGGAAAAAATCTTTACTCCGAAAAAGCGCTTGCAAAAGCTGCGCGCATCGCATTTGAAATTGACAAGGATTACGAAGATGCGTTTGAATATTTCAAGCTGTTGCTGGAAAACGCTTCTTACAAGGAAAACATTTATGGCGCCAACTTGGGTTTAATGCGCTGCGCATTTCAGTTGCAGAAAATGGAAGACTTAAAACAATACGCAACCGCAGTATTGAATTCATCAGATGCGATGCCGGAACATAATATCGAAGCGGAATTTTATCTCGGAAAAGCAGCCTTTGCCGCAGCCGACTATGAGCAGGCAGGAAAATTCTTTAAGAAGACTGCTGAATCAACTACTACTGTAATCGGTTCGGAAGCGAAATATCGCATCGCTGAAATCAGCTTTATCAAAGGCAACTTCACGCAATCCATGAATGAATGCAAAGTGATGGTGGAGCAAAAACCCACACACGAATACTGGCGCGTAAAAGGTTTTATCCTGCTCGCAGATAATTACCACAAGTTGGGAAATATTTTTCAAGCGAAAGCAACCTTGCAAAGCATCGTTGATAATTACAAAGGCGAAGAACTAAAACAAATCGCGCAGGACAAGTTGAATGCAATTCTTGATGAAGAAAAAACAAAACAGAAATTAGAGATTATCGTTGATACCGGAACTACAATTGAAGAAGACCCAAACGAAGAGTTTGAGTTGGTGGTGCCGGTGGATAATTTGGATGAGGAAGATTAGATATGAGATGTGAGACGTTAGATATTAGATGTTAGTAAATTAGAAATTGAGAATTAGGAATTACGAATGAATAAAAAAATGAACCGTCATTGCGAGGAGGCGCAACGCATGAAGCGATTGCCGTTAACGAAGCAATCCGCTGCACCTCACCCCGCCCCTCTCCTGCGGGAGAGGGAGTCCGGGCGTTTGCACAATCCTGTTGTATTTGCTTTCGCTCTTCTTTTTTCTTTGTTTATTCATGCTCCTTCTTTCGCGCAAGATGGCTTGAAGCCGGAAAACATTGAGGTGGTGAGTGATTTCAACCCGCTGATTGCAGATGCGGTGAAAATTAATTTTCCAGCAACGCTTCCTGACCGTGAAGCATCAGGCAAACTGGAATTGTTTTATGAAACTCCGGTTCAACTGCTTTCGACTCCCTTCTCCCCTACTCCGCTGAAACCAATTGCAATTGCAAAAGAAAAGCCCGAACAATTTCCGATGTCGTATTTCAAAGTGGGATTTGGAACGCAACTCAGCCCGCTTTTTGAAGCACTGTGGAATGACGGCAAGTATGAGAAACTCCATTATGGCGCATACTTCCGCCACTTCTCTTCACGCGGCAGCAAAATCAATCATCAGGATTTTAACACAAATCATGTTTCGGTGTTTGGAAATGCTTTCATGAAAAAGGCGCGGTTTGATTCCAAGATTGATTACCACCGCGATGGCGTGGTGTATTATGGATATGACCACTCTGATACTACTTTCAAGAAAAAAGACATCAAGCAGTTTTTCAACGATTTCGTTTTTTCTAACTCCATTACGAACACAAAAAACCCGCACGAATTCAATTACAAAGCCGACCTTGATTTCGGCTACTTCAGCGATAAGTTTGACCGCAGCGAATTCTACTTTCGTGGAGCGGTGCAGATGGACAAAATTTTCCGGAACAAGCATTTTGTAACGCTGAAATTGGCGGAAGACTTCAACGTGTTCAATAGCGAACCTGCTTCTCAGGTGGGCTTCTCTGTGCCCCGCAAGCGAAATATTTTTACCGTGAAGCCCGTGTATGAATACAACGACCGCACATGGCGCATCTGGGGCGGTGTTGACCTCACTTGGGAAAACAACATTTTCCACCTCTTCCCCGAAACAGGCATGGAGCGATCGCTGTGGGACAACTACATTATTTCTTACAGCACCTGGCGCATGGAATTAAACCGCACAAGCTACAAAACACTTACTGCTGACAATCCCTGGATAGGAAATGATTTTGAGTTAAGAAATACGTGGTATGAAGATCGCAGCACCGGACTGAAAGGAACCGTAAAAAATTTCAGCTATGACGTGCGCTTCGGGCAGCGGCTCGTGCGCAGGATGCCAATTTTTGTCAATGATACAACTGACATGAAAACATTCGTGGTGCAATATGACCCGCGCACGAATATCCTGACTTTCCACGCTGAATTATTTTACCACGCGATGCGCGATTTGGATTTCAGTTTAACCTTTGATTTTTTCGACTATGAAATGGATGATGTTGCGCAACCCTGGCACTTGCCCAACTTCATGATTGACTTCAACACGCGCTACACGATTAAGAAAAAAGTGTTTCTCACGTTTGATTTTCTCGTGCGTGATGGCGTAAAAGCGCTGCTTCCCGGCAACGAAACAAAAGAACTGAATCCAACTGCCGACATTAACATCGGTGCTACTTACAAATTCTCCAAGCACTTCTCCTTTTTCTGCAATCTGAATAATCTCGCATCTATTAAGTACGAGAAGTATTACCTCTATCCCTCGTATGGATTTAACGGGATGATTGGGGCGATTTTTACCTACTGAGATTTTGCCACGAAACGAAAGTTGCCACGGAAAGGCACGGAAGTCATTTTTTAAACTACAAAGACATTCAGCGTGCGCTAAGAAAAAATTCTTTGCCCCTCCTTGTTAAAATACTCTGTGTGCCTTTCCGTGTTTCCGTGGCAACTGCATTAAAAAGAAAGAATAAAAACTTTGCGTCCTTTGCGTCTTTGCGATGGCGTTATCTCTTTAACTTTGATTCTGCCGGAATTTTTACAATCTTCGTAGCGCGAACGCTTTAAAGTGGATATTCGGAAATACATCAAAGAATTGCTTTTTCTGCACGATTGCGTGATAATTCCCGGCTTCGGGGGATTTGTCACCAATTATCAGTCGTCAGAAATCCAACGGTTCAAGAATGTGATTTATCCGCCCTCCAAATCGCTCCTCTTCAACAAACGGCTGCAAACGAATGACGGCATTCTTGTGAACCACATCGCGCAACAGGAAAAATTAGATTACAAAACAGCGGAAGAAAAAGTACGGCAATTCTCAGAATCGTGGAACCGCCTGATTGACAATAAGGGCATGTTGCTGTTTCCCGACATCGGGAAGTTGTATATTAACTCATCCAGCGCGCTGGTTTTTCTGCCTGAACTCAGGAAGAACTACCTCCCGGAAACTTTTGGCTTGAAACCAATTGCCTATCATATAAACACTGACTCCAACTCTGCTAAAATCATAAAAATGGAACGTAAAAAAACTGCTCCCGTTGAGGAAACCGCATCAGGCGATGAACAGCAACCTAAAAGCAACACAGGAAAGTGGGTTGCCCTTGCGGCTGCCGCAGTGATTCTGCTCCTGCTTATTCCGCAACTGTTTTTGCAAAATATGCTTCCTGAAAACATGCGCATTCAGCAGTTGAACGTAATGCCGTTTTTAAGCCCTGACAGTCTGGATAATGCTGACACTGAAGTGAAATTTAAACCGCTAACAAGCGAGCCGGAGTCAACCTCTGTTGCTGATACAAGTTCCACAGAAGAAACCCTGGAAGATTATTCCGAGGCAATTCCTGCTGAAGAAAATACGGAACCGGCAAAAACCACAGCATCGCTTCCTTCCAACGGAAATTTTTACATCGTGTTCAGCGAATCAGATTTCATTTCAGATGCAATTCGCATGAAAAAGCAATTGGATGCAGAGCATGGAAAAACTTTTGAAATTTTTTCAAAAGACGACAGCTATGTTGTCGGTTTGCGGGCGGGAGAATCGCAGGAACAAGCTGAAGCATCTCTCGGCTATTTCCGCTCAGGCAATCCTGATTTGAAAGTAGTCGTGCGTGAGTAATTGTACCGCAAAGTCGCAATGACGCAAAGAAAATTTTCTAACAATACGCCTTTGCGGTGAACCGCTTATAGAATTCCCATCATCGGAGGACAAATCTTCACCTCGTTCTTTTTGCTCCTGAAAAATCCGGTGTAAATCAGCGATAACTCTGCGCCACCGTTGGCATTTGAAGCAGGAGTTAATCCAGACAGGTTAATGTCGTAGCTGAAGCCGATGTTGAATTGCCCCACATCAACTCTTGCATTCAGAATCATCGCGTCTTTCAAGCGATACCATCCGCCAATATAAAATGCAGTTCTGTCAGAAGGAATAATAGACTTCCGCACTTTCACCAATGCGCCAAAATTGAATTGGTTATGCGGTCCCTGATTCATGTAAAGAATGCTTGGAAGAAGGAATATCTGCTCATTTAACCCGAAATAACCGCCCGCATGCGCAGTGAACTTGACATATAATTTCTCATCACGCGCCTCCATGAAAGAAAGATTCGGCTGCGTAAGATGATATATCGAGCCCCCAAAATAGAAATTCGTTTTTTCGTTCTTCACGTAATTCCAAAGGAATCCGGCTCCTAACTCAGGATATAACACATTGTCCGTTGCAAAACTTTCACCGGAAGTATTTATCGGATTTTGTCCCGTTGGATCATATTGGCTATCAAAAACCAAGTTTGCATAATTAATGCTGCGATAACCCAAGCCGCCTACAATCCCTGAAGTGATAGATTGTTTCTTGCTCACCATCACGGTGTAAGAAAGATTCAGATTTACCTGCGTTGTTCTCAATTCGGAATCGCCTGCTTTATCCGTGAAAAAGAAAATTCCCATCCCTCCGAAATTCCCTCTTGCGCCTTGCTGCTTGAACATATTCATGTCATAGGAAGCCGCCACTGTGTTGTAAGGCGCCAACCCATTCCATTGCGTTTTGTAATTAGAGACAAAACGGTAATTCCCGCCATTGATACCCGCAAGCGCAGGATTCAAATACAGTGGCGCTGAATGAAATTGTGAAAAATGAATGTCTTGTGCAAATGATGCAATGCTTACCAGTATTAAGGCAAGTAATAGCGTGTAGTGTTTCGTTCTCCTCATAGTCCCTCCCCTCATTTGATTAGCGTTACATTGCCGGTCTTCAAAATACTCTTCCCGTAGAAACAGACCGCGTCAACCACATATACGTAAACACCTGAACTAAGGTTTTGCCCGTCTGAATTTTTTCCGTTCCAGCCTTCCTGCATATCCTTTGTTTCAAAAACAAGCTTGCCCCAACGGTCATAAATTCTATAAAAATTCACCTTCTCAATTCCACGCAACCGCAAGGGCAATTCATCATTTAATCCATCACCATTTGGCGTAAATGCATTGGCAACAAACACCTGCTCTTCTTTGCATTCTACATCAGCGTCAATCGTTACCTCATCATAACTCTCGCAGCCATATTGGTCAATCACCGTTACGCGATAAGTTGTCTTAATATACGGTCTTGCATCGGGCGAAAGGCAAGTTGAGCAACTCAGACTGTCGCTTGGAGTCCATACGATGGAAATAGACCTGTCGGCAGTAGTAACCAATTGAATCGTTTCTCCTCTCACAATGTAAGTATCATCAATGGTTTGAACAACAGGCAGCGGCATCACAATTATTTCAACTTCAGCAGCATCATAAGGGCAAACGCCATTTGTGACATTTGCAATATAGGTAGTGGTGTTTATCGGGAATACAATCGGGCTGGAAGTGGTTGGATTAAGAATATATGGTGCCGGTGTCCACAGGAACGTAGTGCCACCCGTTGCAAATAGTTGAATACTATCACCAAGACAAATTACTGAATTAGTACCGGCAGCAGCAGCAGGTGGAAAATCTATAATTGTTGTTCCTGTTGCAGTGTCGGTGCATCCTCGCGCATCCATCACCACGAGCTGTACGTTGTAGCTGCCCGAATCTGAATACGTGTGAGCAGGATTTTTTAATGTGGAAGAACCATCACCGTCAAAATCCCAATCCCAATTCACAATAGGCAAATCACTGCGTGTGCTGAAATCAATATAGTTTGTTGAATCACCCAAGCAACTTCTTTCACCGGCAAAACTTGCATTGAGGTTATTCACGATTACACGCACAGTATCACTTTTCCTGCAACCAGCCAAGCCTGTGTTTGTAACTGTGTATGTTAATGACACCGGTGGATTTGCAATCGGATTGGATATATTGCTTGCCGTTATAAAAAATATAGGGGGCGTCCATGAATAAGAAAGCCCCCCACTTGCAGAAAGTTGAACTGAATCCCCGAGGCAAATTGCTGTTGTAGGATATGGATTTAGAGTTAGCAATGGCAACGGAACCACATTCACCCGAATCGTATCGGTCATATCGCAGCCATGCCCTTCGGTAATATCAACCGTGTATGTAATCGTATCAGATGGGAAAGCAAACGGATGTTGCGCAGTTGTGCTGCTTAATCCTTGTGGGGGCGACCATTGATAGCCTGCATACGTAATTGAATCTGTAAACAACTGAATCGTGTCGCGCTCGCAAATCTGCACCACATCACCCAATAAAATTCCATCAGGTGTTTTATAAACATTAATTGGCACAGTGGCAGTATCATCACATCCGTTCAAATCTGTCACAACTAAAATCGGGTCATATCTTCCGGTATCGTTGTATTGATAAGGCAGCGGAAGTTGCGTAGTTAAAATATCGCTGTTGGTGGTGGGGTCATCCAAATCCCAATAATATCCATTGCCCGGAATAGGCGCGTCATTGCCCGGTGTCGAGCAGTTTGTAAACGCCACGAGCAGCACATCACAACCGGAATTATCGGAAACAGTGAAACACGCTGTCGGTTTATCCAGCACATAAATAGCATCGCAAAAAGTTGCAGTGCAGCCGATTTTGCTGATTGCGGTCAAACAAATGGTGACATTTCCCGTGGACATAAATGCATGAGTCGGATTTTTCAGATTTGAAAATCCGCCATCGCCAAAAACCCAAAACCATCCGACTATGCTGTCGCCAACAACAGTAGAAGAAGCATCCGTAAACTGAATCAGGTCAGCGCGGCACACCGAATCGGAACTCACGATAAAATTTGCAATCGCGCTATCAGCTACAACAAGCGTATCAGTATAAAGCACATAGCTGCACGGCTGCGGAGTTTGCGTATCAGTTAATACAATAAACGGCTGCCACACTCCGGGGTCGTCAACAATGCTGTGCACGGTGTCTCCTCCGATTCTGTTTTCTTCCTGACTCCACGGAAACACCCAAAAAATACTTGCCGCGCCTTGCGAATTTGCATTGAGAATAACAGGCATCGGAGCGCATCCGGTGTCAGGCACTGTCATCAGGTTTCCTGTTGCGCCACCTATTTTAATAAAAGTGGATTCCGTTAAACTATCCACGCACAAATTCATAAACCACACGGTGAGCCTTACGGTGAAAAATCCTGCGCGCGTATAGATGTGACAAGGGTCATTTAATACAGAAAAACTGCCATCACCAAAATCCCACAGCACACGGTCAATGGCAACTGTGTCAAGCGTTGAGAGGTTATCAAAACACGCCACATGCGGAGGGCAATAACTTGTGTCGCTATCCACGCCAAACCCAATTTCAGGAATTGTAACTCTTACCGTAACGGGTGGCGCATCATCCACGCAACCGTTTGCATCCACTACGTTCATCGTGATGGTAAATGTTCCTGTGTCAGTATAAACGTAAGAAGGATTGATTCCAATTACATCACTACATGTGTTGCAGCCAAAATTCCATGTGAACGTGCCGCCACCCTGCGTGGTGTTTGTAGTGGTCACCACTTGGTCTCTGCAAAAAACCGTACCGGCAGTGGTGAAATTTGCATTCGGCTGCCGCATGTTGATGTAGTTCGCTTTCACTTCGGTGTCTTCACAACCCGATGCTGTGCGCACACGCAACGTCACGGTATATGTTCCGGGCGTTGTGTAGGTATGTGATACAATTGCACCGCTCGTTGAGTCAACAGGAGAACCATCTCCGAAAGTCCAGTAATAACGTGTTATCGGGCTGCCCTGCGGAGTGGAATTGCTTGTAAATGTTACTGTATTTCCTGTGCCTGTCGGAGGAATACACCCGATGAGCGGGGAAGCAGAAAAATCGGCAGTTACGCCAGTGATGTTAATGTGATTGACCAGCACAACAGAATCTCTGCACCCCAGCGCGTCAGTCACAACCATCTTTATGGTTTTAAGACCAGGGGTGGTATATGTATGAGTTGCTGTTTGCCCTGTCCCGGTTGTTCCATCGCCAAAATTCCACGTGGGAACCGTACCTAACCCCGTAGAGCGATTTGTAAATGTAACCGGCTCGCCAAAGCATGCCACTGTTTTATCCACGTCAAAATCCAGATCAAGTATTGAAATAGTAACGCTGAGGGAAAAACTATCAATACACCCTGTCGAGTCATTTGAAACTACTAACGTGACGTTGTATGTTCCCGAAGAATCGTATGTATGCGTTGGATTCTGCACATCAGCCAAAGTATCTCCATCACCAAAGCGCCAAAGCCATGTATCTGCTTTTTCCGAAGTGTCTGTAAATTCCACTACGCCCGGATTGGCACAATCCTGTTCAAAATAAAATTCAGCTTTGGGAAAGTTGATGATCAGTTGTTTTTCTATCGTATCAAAACATCCATAAATTCCCGCTGCAAGTTTTATTGTGAGCGTATCAGGCTCCTCATAAAAGCGCGGAGGCGGGTCGCGCACGAATTCCCCTCCGGGCAACTCCCAATAATAGCGAACAGTTTCGCCCGGAGGCAAGATGCTGTCATTCGTTGTGTTTATAAAATTTACAATCTCATTTACGCAAGCAGGACTTGGATTAATCGTGAAACTCGGAGTCAGTTTAACACCTACATACACGGTATCTGTAAAACATCCTGTGCAGCCTGATTGAGTGACAACACACATCTCCACCGCATATTTTCCTGTATCATTAAACACATGCACGGGATTAGAAAGATTTGAAGTGTTGTTTGCTCCCGAAGCCGGGTCGTCAAAATCCCACACAAAGCCGGTTATCGGGTCATTGAAAATAATAGTTGAAACATCAATAAATCTTACCTGCAAAGGCGCACATCCTTTGTTTCTATCCATCGCGAATCTGAAGTTGCGCGGAGCAATATTGATGTACCCGCTTTTCACACGTGTGCCGGTGCATCCGTAAATATTATCCGTTACTTCAAATGAAACTGAAAAACTGCCGGTGGTGTCGTAAGTAAATGTTGGGTTTCGAGCGGTGGATGTTACAATTGGTTGAACACCGAAATCCCAAGTGAAAGTGCAAGTGGCGCAAGTCGTTTGCGCAGTAAATGTAACTGTAAAAGGCGCTTGGCAACTTGAAGTATCGTTTGCAGTAAAGTTTGCGTTGGGCGCAGGGTTCACGGTAATAAGCGCTGTTTTTGTTTCAACATCCGTGCAGCCCGCAGGGTCTGAAACCGTAATCGAAACAGTATATGTGATTGGCGGAGAACCCGGTGGCGGACCTGGAAAAGGAAAATTCGGGTCTTTTTGATTTGAAAAACCTCCCGGGAAACCAAAGTTCCACAGGTAGGTAAAGTTTGCAGAATCCGTTCCATCAGAAGTGTTGATGAACTGAGTGCTGCCGCCTGCGCAAAGCACCGTTTCCGTCACAACAAAATTTGCATTGATTTCACGGGTGTTTATCCATGCGTCTTTTGTGATTGTGCTGCTGAGGTTGCAATCAGTATCAGTAATAGTTAATGTTACATCAAAGGTGCTGTCGTTTGTGTAGGTATGTGAGGGATTTGCTCCTGTTCCCGATGTGCCATCGCCAAAATTCCACTGATAAGTTGCGTTGTTTCCTTGCTCTAAAAATCCGGTAAAGGAAAAATTTACCGTGTAAGGTGGCGTGCATAAGGTGCGCAGGTTGGAATTGAAATTCGCCACAGGCGGGCGGTCAACACAAATCATATTTTGAAATGTTCGCGCTGCAACGCATCCAAGCGCATTCTCCACGCGCAGCGTAGGCGAGAAACAGTTTTGCTGCGGAAGAATATTGTAGGTGTGACAAGGACTCTGCTGCGGTGAAATTGCTCCATCGCCAAAATCCCAAATCCTGCTTACGATGGAACTGCTTGGCGAAGTAGAAAGGTCGGTGAAACAAACAGTGAGCGGATTGCAGCCTGTTGCTGGCGTTACGCTCATATCCACAAAAGGCGATTCATAAACAATAACGGAGTTGGTCGCTGTTGTGTAGTTGCTTCCATCTGCGGTAACTGTTAATGTAATGGTGAATGTATCTGATTGAAAATAACCAAACACCGGGCTTTGCACATTGGAAGTGGGGTCGCCCCTATAGCCAAATCTCCATAAGTGGGAATTATAGGCATCACCGTTATCAATGCTTCTAAACGGAACATTTGAACAATCTAAAAACTGGATAATCATATCAGGAATACAACCTGCCGAAATAGGTTGTCCACCCAAATTTTCCATTGTAAAACATGCACTCTGCGCTTTCACTTCTCCGAAAAGAAATGCAAGGCACAAACTCCAAACGATATACAGCTTTCGCAGATTCACGGACAAGGGGTATTTGAAGCCTGAATTTAACAATTGTGTAAACGATTCAAACTGTAATGTTGCTAACACACAGGGAACCGTTTCAGTTTAGTTCTACCCAAAAATAAGTAGGTTAAAACACTTACTCCAAATTACAACATTTCAGTTGATTCCCTGAATGGCGGTTCTAAAAATTGCTTTTTATCGCCTCACCCCATCCCTTTCTAAAAGGAGATGGTGTAGTTGGTAGACTTTTTAGAACTGCCCTGAATAATGCGTTAACGAAAAAAGTGTAGAAGTCTTATGCTATGGGAGGATTTTAAAACAGAAGTAGATTGAAGAAACAAAAAAGAGGCAAGAAATGCAAGATGAAAGCAGGATTTTTTTACTGCTTTACCGGCTTATACTCCCCTACCACCGTGAATTCCGCCCTGCGGTTCATCTGCCTACCCTGCGGATTATCCTTTCCATCAGGATGTTTGTTGGGCGCAACAGGCACCGTTTCCCCATAGCCTTTTTGTGTTAATTGTTCTTTCGGCACTCCCTTACGCACCAAATAATTATACACCGCTTCCGCTCTGCGCACCGAAAGTTTCATGTTGTAGGGAACATCGCCCATATCATCTGTATGCCCGCCTGTTTCAATAATTGCTGAATAGTTTTTCAATGTTGCAACAATGTTATCCAACACCGGACGCGAGTCATCGCGCAGTTTTGATTTGTCGAAATCATAATATACAATGCCCATCTTCAAACCTACATGGTAAGGACGCTTTTCCATTGCAATATCCTGTTTCATTGTTTCGCCTTCTTCGCGGTTCATCGTGTTCACGGTTGTCTCCGCATCAAAATATTCAGGGCTGGTTGCTACGACCCTGTAATTTTTATCGCCTTTCAGTTTCACTTTGTAATATCCATCAGCAGTGATAGGCGCAGATGCCACAAGACTGTCGGTTTCAGCATCATAAAATTCCACCATACCTTCGCGGATGCGCTCGCCCGTGCTGTCATCAGTCACCCAACCTTCAACAAACACGATGTTGGGCGGAAATTTAAACGACCAAATATCATCACAGCAAGTAGGACTTTTCGGAGATAATCCCCCCGGACGATTCGATACTAAAAATCCTTTGTTTTTATTTTCACCCTGCGCGAAATACAAATCATCAACGCTTGAATTAACAGGAATGCCCATGTTCTGCGGCTCGCCCCAATTTCCCTGCGCATCTTTTTTTGAGGAATAAATATCATGTCCGCCAATATTAATTCTGCCCTCAGAACTGAAATAGAGCGTTTGATTTTTTACATCAAAGTAAGGAGTCATTTCATCATAATAGGTATTGATGATTGTTCCCGGATTTTGAATGTTGGTGAAATTGCCGCCTGCATCGCGTGTCACTTGCCAAATATCGAATCCCCCTGTTCCACCCGGGCGATTGGATGCGTAAAATAAAATTTCTTCGCCTTTCTCATTGGTTACCACCACAGGATGTGTGGAAGAAAATTCACCGTTCACCGATTCATTCAGCGCGACAGGCTCGCTCCATAAAGTATCCGTCATCATGCTTTCATAAATCTGGCAGCGAATGCCGCCTTTCACTTCCGAGCAGCGCGTGAAATAAAAACGCTTGCCGTCAGGCGAGTAAATTCCATTACCCACGTGATAGGTGCCATTGTTGTAACGGAAATCAAACATCTGTTGGTTTTGCCACACATCGGCAACTTTCTGCGCAGTAATCATGCGCGTGAAGCGCTTGTCGGTTGTGTCTTGCACGATGAATGCTGAATCGGGAAGCAATGCAGCATACAGTAAAGTTGAGTCATTCACTAAGCGCGGTGAAAGGTCGGTGAGCGGATGGTTGATGCCCGCGCCAATGTTCAGCATTTCAATGCGTTTAGTCGTTTCAAGAGCGTATTGCAAACCCAATTTGCAGCCTTCCACTTCTGTTGCAATGCGGCTTTTCAAATCTTCGATTTTCAATTTATCCGCTGACTTTTTCAACTTGGGATTTGATACGTGAAAGTGATTGAATTCCAAAATCGCTTTTTCATACAATCCCTGATATTTTAAACTCTTTGCGAGATAGTAACGCGCAAACGGATATTTCACCGTGTCAACAGCGAGCAATTGTTCATACCATTTCTGCGCATTGGGATAATGGCGAATCGAATAATTCGCTTCTCCGATTTTATAGAGCGTATAGCGGTCTTTCGGTCTTTCCTTTAGCGCCATTTCATACACCTTGATTGCGGTTATCGGGTCGCCACCGGCAAGCAAGTCGTCAGCGATAAATACTTTTTTCCGCCAGCCTTTAATCGCAATCTGCTTCAACATGGAATCCATCGAAGATATTGGCTCTGCTTCCCATGCGTTCTGCGCTACAACTGTTTCAGAAGCAATACAAAAAGAAGCGAGACATAAAAGTAAAATCAATCGCATGTGCAGTGGTTTTGTATTTCTCGCAAAGACGCAAAGCACACAATGGAGAAATTTTTAGCAAGAATAGCTCTGCGCCTTTGCGCCTTTGCGTGAAAAAAAATCATTTAGAATCTTGGGCAGAATAACAACGTCTTCATATTTGGCAGTAGAAACGGATGCGTATAAGTGAGCGAAACCTCAAATGCTCCTGCAGCTTTTGGAGCCTGACTTAAATCAGACATCGTTGCATCAAAGCTGAAAGCCGCTTTAAAGTTTTTATACTCAAATGCAGTATACGCGATGAATGCATCCGAAAGGTTGCTGCCGTTTGATTTTGAAGAAGGAAGCATTCTGTAATAACCTCCAAGATAAAACATCGTGTTCTCGGTTTCAGTGAGACGAAACACAAAAGCAGTTCCCAGATTCAACTGGTCGGCTGCACGCTGGCGCATATAAATCATGGAAGGCAACAGCGCAATACGCGGATGAAACACATACTCAGCGCCCGCATGAACAACGAAACGCAACGGCAGGCTTTCATCACCCGCATCAAGAAATGATTCTTCCGGCTGCGTAAGGTGAAATGCGGAAAAACCCGCATACACATTCACCTTGTCCGTTACTTTTGAATTGCCGATGATGCCGATATTCAAATCAAAAAAACCAACTTTATCATTCAGATTTGTTTCGCCAGAAGGACTTGCGGGGTCAAACGTGGTGCCGTTGAATTGATTGAAAAAAAGCAAATCGCCCGAATTCAACCTTTTCTGATTGTAGCCGCCCTGCACGCCAAGCGAGATAGAATGCTTTCCCGAACTCCCGATGCCAAGGTGATAAGCAACAGAACCAAGAACAAGCATGTTGTTTAAATTACCCTGACCGGAGCGGTCATTTACCAATACCAAACCAACGCCCAGCGCATCTTTGCGAAAGCGGATAGGCGCGTCAAATGAGCCTGCATAAGTAGCAAACGGTGTTTTTTCATTGGAAAGCGTAAACCATTGGTTGCGGTAGTTCAGCCCGAAGCGGAACACGCCATTCATCTTTCCCGTCAATGCAGGGTTCAGTGTGAGCGGTGAATTATAGAATTGGGAGAAATGAATATCCTGCGCAAACAAACTCACGCAGGTAAACAAACTGACTAAAATAAAGGCTATTCTTTTCATAGGCTGTGATAAGAAAGCCTAAAAATCGAAAAATTTCGTGACTTAGCGAAACGGATTATTCATAGTCGAATGTTTATTGTAGTATTTGGAGCAATAATCGCTCTCTATTGGGTCCTGCCGAGTAATTTCCAATTCCTTCTCGCCTTTACAACTATGGTAAACTATCTTGAGCTTTCGCGAAGTCCCTGATAACTATCGTTATGAAAAATATCTATCTCCTATTCCTCATGGCTTTCCTGCTTTTGGTTTCTCCCAGTTTTGCGCAGCCTTTCTCATGGACACAGGCTGCTTCAACACATGGCGCTCGTTGGGAAGGAATGTCGGTGGCGGTGAATAATAAGATGTATGTTTTTACAGGAGTTTATACCAACACCAGCATCGGGCAAATCACCTATCAGCCGATTTCCGAAGCATATAATCCTGCAACGAACCAATGGACGATTCTGCCGCAAATGCCGGTGCTCGTGACGCATGAAGGCGTTGCAGGCAGTGACGGACGTGCAGATCTTCAACACAACCACAAACACATGGAGCACGGGTCCGGCATTGCCTGTTGCGCGGGACGGTGGCGCAGCGGTTTTGGTGAACAATAAAATCCACTTCTTTGGCGGATTGATGCCCAACAGGAGAACTGCTTCTTCTGCGCACTATATGCTTGACTTGAATAATCATACTGCCGGATGGACTTTACGCGCTGCCATGCCTGACCCGCGCAATCACTTCGCTGCGGTGAGGTTGAACGGAAAAATTTATGCTATTGGCGGACAATACAATCACGATGGTCCGCGCTCGGAAGCGGCACAGGTAGATATTTATGACCCTGCCACAAATACATGGAGCGATGGCGTAAATCTCCCCTCTCCTATTTCGCATCACGAGCCGGGCACTTTTGTGCATAATGGAAAAATTATTCTCGTGAGCGGTGGCTTTGAAGGCACCGGCAATCAAAACATCCTGCAATTCAATCCGGCAACAAACAGGTGGTCAACGCTGGGACAGTTGCCGCTTGTGCTCTTTTCTGCAACTGCGAAAATTATCGGCAACCAACTTATCGTGAGCAATGGCGGTAAAAACACGCGCAATGATACGCGCAAGGAAACGTACATCACTCCATTTGGAACAAGCGTCAATCAGCCTCCACAATTAACGAGTCCGTTTTCTAATCTCACAACGCCTATCAACTCGTTGTTCAGCTTTCAGTTTCCTGCAAATAAATTTACCGACTCCGATGGCGATGCGCTCACGTATTCCGCTTCGCTGCAAAACGGAAACAGTTTACCTGCATGGCTTTCATTCAATGTTGCAACAAGAATGTTCAGCGGAACACCTTCGGCTGCACACATCGGGACTTATGCTATTCGCGTAACTGCAAGCGACCAATCCGCCAGCGCATCAGGCACATTTAATCTCACTGTGTTTGACCAAAACGTGCCTGCATGTGTGTTGCAGATTCAATCACTTTCACTGATGTATAGCGGAACGGCTGGAGAAATCGGCTTGCTTGAAGATGAAGACACGATTAATCTGAATACATACAACTCGTTCAGCATTCGCGCGAATCCATGTTCTACTGATGTGAAAAGCGTGAAGTTTTTTGTGAATGGAAATTTCACGCGCACCGAAAGTTCGTTGCCATTTTCTATTGCGGGTGATAATGCAGGCAACTACACAAAGTGGAATGTGGGCGTGGGACAATACACAGTGAGCGTTACGCCCTATTCCGCAAGCGGGGGCGGTGGCACAGCGGGAATTCCTAAAATTGTTTCCTTCACGATTATCAATCAATCTGCTGTTACTGATTGCAATGGCGTTCCCAACGGAAATGCATTTCACGATGATTGCGGAATTTGTTCGGGTGGAAATACAGGACATATTGCCAACTCTGATAAAGACGATTGTGGAATTTGTTTTGGAAACAATGCAAACAAAGATTGCAACGGAGTATGTTTTGGCACTGCGCAGATTGACAACTGCGGTGTGTGCGCGGGAGGAAATACAGGCATTGTTCCCAACAGCGGTTGCCAACCGGAACCCTGTTCATTACGCATTGAAAACTTCATTCTCGTGCAGGCAAATTCTACAAATGATATTCAACCGCTCATGGATGGTGCGATAATTAATTTATACAACACCCCGAACATCAACATCCGCGTTGCGCTTTGCGCAAGCACAGTGGGCAGCGTGAAGTTTAATTTAAATGGTTCAATTACTATTGAAAATACCGGACCATTTGTGCTTGCCGGTGACAACAGCGGTGTCTATAAGAAATGGAATGTTGCGCCCGGTTCATATACCCTCACCGCAACTGCATATTCAGGAAAATATGCAACGGGCAGCAGTGGCAATCCAAAAACAATTTCATTTACTGTCACCAACCAATCTGTGAATACTGATTGCAATGGTGATATAAACGGCACTGCATTTTTAGATGCCTGCGGTATTTGTTCTGGCGGAAACTCAGGGCATGTTGCCAACTCAGATAAAGACGATTGCGGAATCTGCTTTGGAAATAATACAAACAAAGATTGCAACGAAGTGTGCAACGGCTCTGCTTTCATTGATGGCTGCGGCAACTGCGTGGGGGGCAACACGGGCAATGCGCCCTGCGGTGGCAACGCAGTAACGAGCCTTACTTTAGTGAGCGCGACAACTCATCAGGATATACGCCAGTTTGTGAATGGAGCTGTGATTGATTTTGCATTGACAGGCAATAAACTCAGCATACGCGCAAACACCAATCCTCCCATAGTGGGCAGC
Organism: Chitinophagales bacterium; assembly: GCA_034440455.1. Taxonomy (GTDB): domain Bacteria; phylum Bacteroidota; class Bacteroidia; order Chitinophagales; family CAIOSU01; genus JAWXCB01. The sequence continues at coordinate 19,831 of JAWXCB010000033.1, read as the reverse complement.
ATTCGATTTAATTATGACGACAATGCGAATTATATGATTGAAAACATCGCGCCTTATACCATTCAAGGCGACAACAGCGGAAAATACAATGCGTGGACGCCCACGCTGGGAAGTCATACGCTCACGGTGACGCCTTATTCCGGCAGAGCGGCAACGGGCACGGCAGGCGCAGCGATTACGGTAAATTTTACTGTTGTCAATTCCGCTGCAAAAAACTCTGATGTAATTGAAGATACAGATGAAAACTTTGAACTGCTTGTTTTCCCAAATCCGAACGAGGGATTATTCAATCTACACTATCAATCAATACAGGAGAATACTCCTGTGCGGATCGAAATCTATAATGCGCTTGGAAAGGAGATTTATGTTACTGAAAAAATTTCGAATGACGGAATTGTTACAGAGCAAATTGACATCTCCACTAATCCGGCAGGAATTTATTTACTGAGAGCATACTTGGGCGAGAAAATGATTTCGAGGAAATTGCTGTTGCATTGAGTCATAGTAACACTGTGCAAAGTGCAGTTTATTTTACAACAATTGCTTTGCTGATGGCGAAATAATGGAAGCCGCTTCCTTTAAGCGTGGCGTTATAAACGCCTGCGCCTGCGCTCACTTTCACCGCTATATCAAATGATTCTCCGGGCGTTATTGCCGCTTCGTGCAGCACTGTGTCGGCAGCCACAGGATAGGTATCCGTGCTTGGGCGCGTGTCGTTGCAGGAGGTATAAAGATGCAGCTTCAACACAGCGTTTTGCAATTTGGAATCAGCTTTTCCGCGCAGCCTGAGCCAAGAAATATTATTTCCGTTGGCGTGGCATTTATTTTCGGTATAGTCATTAATAAAAAGCCTGCTTTCGCCTTCAAAAATGGCAACATCGCCATTCTTCAAGCCTTGCATAATGTTGTTCCACAATAAGCTCTGCGCGAACACCGCAGTGGAAGGATAGCCCAAAGCGGGATTCAGCCCTGTGCCGGGAGGCGCTGTGTTTACGCGGTGGCAGTCGCTGCTGCCGATGGGCGTCACCTGCTTGCCTGCAAGCAAATCACATATCCACGCTTGGTATGCATCTTCGTCACCATAAGGGTCGAAGCCGATGGTGCCGTTCCAAATTTCCATCGCATCATAATCATAGCTTGTCCAATCGTAAGCTATCCACTTGATGAGGGCGTATGGGTGGTTTAATATTTTGAAACATCCTGCCGCAGTCGCCTGGCTCATTGCATTTGCGCCATTCACCGTTCCCTTGGGGCGGTCGGTGAACACATACTCTTTATTGAAGGCACTTAAATCCATCGGCACGCAACCGATATGTCCTGTCGGGATATTATTATCGAGATTCACGGGGCTGATTTCATTGCCATCAATCATCAAAAAATTAGCGTCAGTATAAAAAGCAGCGCTATCCCAATACGGGAATTCAGGTCCCTGATTGAACAAGAGCGAATCTTCATCGGTGGTGGTGGCATCGCTGCCGGTGCTGTTACTATGGTCTGTTAATACCACAAAATCCAATCCTCTTTCAATCGCCACGCGCTTCACATCTTCGGGATAGGAATCACCGCCTGTATCGTTGCTGGCTCCGGTGGCGTGTACGTGCAAGTCTCCTACATACCACTGCCCCACAGGGTCGGCTTCCCATGTGTTGCCACACTTTCCAGTGTCTTTTTCACAGGAAGCTATTACAAGAAGAAGGAGCAGGAAATGAGAGAGGGGTTTCATTGAACTGGCTTTCAGCCAAATTTAGCAGTTGGCAGAGGGATAAAGAAGCAAGGCAATGATGAGTGATGGTTTATTAAGATGAATAACCAATTTACAAGGGTTCCCACTTTGCGGAACCTGCGCGGTTTGCTTGACTCCCATTTAATAAATATAATTCACGCCACAGCAGGCTACCTTTTTGTCAATTTGCTTAACCCAAACTCAAGTTAATGACATTGGGTTAGGGTCATTAAAGCATCAATCCGCAACCAACTACTTCTTCAGGCTGTCTCTGATTTCGCGCAGCAACACCACTTCATCTGAATGCGCTGCGGGAGCGGCAGGCGCGGCTTCTTCTTTCTTCTTCATGGAGTTCATTCCTTTTATCAGCATAAAAATCACGAATGCGATAATGAGGAAGTCAACCGTTACCTGAATGAAATTGCCATAGTTAATCGTCACGGCTTCTTTCACCACTTTGTCGCCTTCCAGCACGGCTGCGGAGATTTCCTTTTTCAGGTCGGTGAATTTTACTCTGCCTAATACATACCCAATCGGGGGCATAATCAAATCATTCACGGCTGAAGTAACGATTTTGCCAAAGGCAGCACCGATAATGATGCCGACAGCCATGTCAACCACGTTGCCGCGCATCGCAAACTCTTTAAATTCTTTTAACATGCCCATAAGTATATTTTTTTAGGATGAATAATGAGTGAAAATAATGAATTAATGGAAGCGCAGGTTAGGGTTTCGGTTCTTTTTTATTGTTGAATTTGTAAGTAAGTCCTAACCCGAGCGCTTCTTTAAACTGCACACGGTCGTCAAACTCATTCAATTCAATTTTGCCGTCTTCATTTTCATCTTTAGCAATGCGGGTTTGCTTGTCATAAATTAAATTGAGGGTGAGGCTTGCGGCAAACCATTCGTTGATGTTAAAGAGCAGGGCTGTTTCCCAGTTCACATCAATCATCTTTTCTTCAGGCGTATCGCCCATGTAGTTGGCAAAGAGTTCCAGCTTGCTGACAACGGTGATGTTTTTCACCACTTCCTTTTGGAAACGCGCGTTTAAGTATGCACCGAACTGAAAGAGTACTTTCTCGCCATCAGCAGTGAATATAACTCTGCCGGTTGTTGTATCAATTTTCGGTTGTCCGTTTTCCAATGCAGCAACGCCTGCTTCATTTCCGTAGATACCGGTGTTGGCAAGATACTGGTCGGTGACAAAAGTAATCTTGCCCGTAACGGGCGAAACGAACACCGAGAAGTAATCTTTCGGCTTCCAGTCAATACCGAGCGCCAGCGTGAGATAGCCGGGAGAGGCGAATTTTGAAATTTCGATAGAGTCGTTTGGGTAATTATAGCCATTGGCAAACTGGCTCTTGAAATTGCCGAGGGCGCTCAGCAGCAGCGTTTTCTTTTTATTGATGTCATAGCCATATTTCGTTTCCAGCTCAATCTTGTCTTCGTTTTTGCGCATGCCTTCTGCCTTCGTCCACAGCAAGCCATATTCGGCATTGAACCCGTTGTCCCAATGGTGGCGACCGCTATTGTATCTGGCGGTCATAAAGGCTTTCAGTGCAAAGGAAATGGAGTTGTCGCCCCCCGCAGCCCAGTTGGTAAAGCTCACCTGATTAATTGTGGTTGCCCCAAAGCCTTCGACCTTCCATTTTGAGGTGTCGGCATCGGCTGCTACGGGGTCTTGGGCAAATAATGCAGTGCTGAAAGAAAGCAGGAAAAGGAGGGGGAGCATCTTTGGGAACTTCATTTTACTAAGTTTTTTTACTTAAATCTGAAGCGCAAATCTGAAAAAAATAATCTGATTTAGGGAATGAAGCATTGCCCTTTAGATTCTTGGTAATATGTCAGTTTAAATTTAGAAGCGCAGTTACCCTGAGCTTGTCGAAGGGTGCGCAAGCCCAATGTCATTAAGTTAAGCGAGATTTTCACCCCCCTTTATCCCCCTCGAAGGGGGAAGCAAACGCGCAGAGCTGCGCGCGTGGTAGCCTCCCTTGAGGGGGTAGGAGGGTGATTGGAAAAAGAACAACCACAATGGTCTTAACATAAGGGCATTGGCACAAGCCTGCACCATGCTTCGACAAGCTCAGCATGACAGCAGCCGCTCAAAAGAAGTAAATAGAAAAGCCGCCCCCAACCCATAGGAGCGGCTTTTCCCGTCATGAAAAAGATTTCTTTAAACTACACCTGCATGTGCAGCGTTTCAATGTATTCGTTTTGAATCTTAGTAGCCTTTGTAAGGTTTCTGAGGTAATTCTTCAGGTCGCCTGATTGCATGAACTTCAAGGATTCATCTTTTACCTTTTTATACTGCGCTTTGAGGCTATTCAGTCTGTGAATTTTCATTAGTTGTAACATGGCTTTGAGTTTTGTTGGTTAAAAAATCAATTACAACTATATAAACAAGCATCGTGCCAAAAAGTTGTAAAAGGTGTGTTAAGGATTGTTAAAGAGGGAAAATAACCCCCTTTAAATGAAAAAAAGCTGAAAGCGCGAGCTAACAGCCTCTTTTAGAAAGAAGATGGGAGAAATTATTACTGGCGTATCATCGTAAAATCTACGTGGGCGACATTTGCTGAATCCAAATTAAAGGTTACAGTTCCGGTAAGCGTTGTGTTTGTAATCACAGCATCATTGAATACCGTTGTGTCGGTTCCTTCAATAATGGTAATAATAGAGCTGGAATGGGTGTAAGTGCCTACTGTTTGCTGCGGGTTTAATGAATCGCATTTAACAGCGCCTTCATCGTTTTTTGAAACTCCACCATCTTCAAAAATGAAAAGGTTGTCCTGATCGCAGGGCTGTGAAAAGAGCATGGCATACGCATCCGTATCCAAAACGGAGTCGCCATTTGCGTCAACAGGAGGATTAAAAACCGCAGCCGATACTTCCCATGAGCCGATTAAGCTGAGTGTTTCCTCGTCATCATCGCTACAACTTGTCATGAAAAATACGCCTCCCAAAAGAAGCATTATTAATCCCGAAAGAAATTTGTGTTTTTTCATTTTGTTTGGTTTTTAAATATTTCCTGCAAACTTATTCCCAAACATGAATTCAAAGCGGATGCAGTCGAATTACTTTCTCACATCGTTTTTTTTAATGTCCATTGTTATACCACCTCTGCCACCACAAACGTGCTTCCTCCAATGAAGATTAAATCTTCTTTCGCTGAATTTGCGAGAGCAGCATCAAGCGCTGCTTGTACAGATGAATGAGCAAATCCTTTCAATCCAAAAGCAGCAGCCTGTTTTCTTGAATCTTCCGCATCCAATCCTCGTGGAATGTCGGGCTTGCAGAAATAAAAATGCGCTGTGGTTGGAAACAGGGGTAACACATTCGCAAGGTCTTTGTCATTCACAAAGCCGAGCACAATGCGCAGTGTTCGGTGCGGCAATTCCTGTAATTCAGGCAACGATACTTTCAATCCGTGTTCATTATGCGCGCTGTCGCACACCACCACAGGACCATCTGTTTTCAAAAACTGCCAGCGACCAATAAGTTTTGTTCGTGTGCGCACCTTCGCAACTCCTTCCAGCATTGCTTTTTCAAAGAGTGGAAATCCTTGTTCCTGTATTGCCCGCGCGGCACACCATGCAGTTGCGAGGTTTTTTAATTGAAAAGAGCCATACAACTCTGTTGAAATATTTTGATGAATGAATTGTTCTTGTTCTGAAATATCAACCCGCATCCCCGCAGTAGTTTTTTCTTTCAATACAAACTCTACTTGCTTGTCGGCAAATTGAATTTCAGAATTGCAGTCTTTCGCTTTTTGAATGAACACCGGAGCGGTTTCATCATCTGTTTCTCCAATCACAACAGGCACTCCTTGTTTAATAATGCCCGCTTTCTCTCCCGCAATTAATGGAAGCGTGTTTCCGAGAAACTGCATATGGTCAAAACCAATGTTGGTAATAACGGAAAGCATCGGGATGATTACATTCGTGGAATCAAGCCTGCCCCCCATGCCGGTTTCAATCACTGCAATATCCACTTGTTCATTTGCGAAATAATCAAACGCCATCGCAACGGTGATTTCAAAAAAGGAAGGCTCAATCTTTTCATACTGTTCACGATACGTCTCTACAAACGCTGTCACTGCTTCTTCACGGATATACTCCCCGTTGAATTTTATCCGCTCGCGAAAATCTTTATAGTGCGGGGAAATGTAAAGCCCCGTTTTATATCCCTGCGCTTGCAGCATGGCGGCAAGCAAATGAGATGTTGTACCCTTTCCGTTTGTACCCGCGATATGAATCGTTTTGTATTTGGTCTGCGGATTGCCGAGCATCGCGCACAGCTTGAGCGTATTTGATAAATCTCCTTTGTAGGCTGCCGCACCGATGCGCTGAAACATCGGCAGTTGGGAATAAAGATGGTCGAGGGCTTCTTTGTAAGTCAAGAAAATGCTAATTAGGAATGAGAAATTAAGAATTACGAATGTCGAAATTCGGAAAGTTTGGGATTGGGTCATGCCGGACTTGTTCCGGCATCCCCAGATTAATAAATATTGGGGATTGCGGAACAAGTCCGCAATTACACGTCACTTCAGCTTAAAGGTAAACGTAATCGTTCCGAATTGTTCTTCAGCCACTTTACTGTTGGGACTGAACTTTGCCTGCATTGCCGCTTCTTCGGCAAGTTTGATAAGTTTTTGATTCGTAGTGGTGGAGCCTTTCTGCGTGTATTTTGCAAACAGCACTTTTCCGTTGCGGTCAACCTTGATGCTTACGGATACTTTTCCTGTTTCTGAATATTCTTCCTCAATCGGTGGAATAGAGAGTAGGTTTCTTCCCGCCAAATCATGCCCCACGCCAATGTTGCCCAATCCTGAATTATCTCCATAGTAATTCTTTGAAGAAGGGTCGCCATCGGGGTCGCCCTGATCACCGGGACCATACGTGAGTCCTTCATCCGCAGGATTGTTCTCGTCTGATTCCTGTCCCGTGTACATACTCTTGCTGTCCACCTTTGGTTCTTCCTTCACAGGTTTCTTTTCTTCTTCCTTGACCGGCTTTTTCACTTCCTCTTTCACGGGTTTCACTTCTTCCTTTTTCTTTTCAGGTTCTTTAACAGCGGGCGCTTCCACCACATCCTGCGTTACCACCTCCTGCTCAACTACTTCCTGCACTTGCGGAGTAGGAGCAGATGCGTCAGTGGACACTTCTGTTGCAGGCTCAATCACTTCGGAAGGCTGTTCGCCTTTTCCTGTTTCCATTGTGCCGAAGTTGATGAGAATGCCTTCCACAGGTGGCGGAAAAGCAGAGGACAATCCAAAGAAAAAGAAGAGGGCTATGAGCGCGGCATGAATGATGATTGACGTAATCAGCCCCTTGCGCTTGTTTTTCTTTTCATAAACCTCCCAAGTGTGTGAAGTGTTGTTCATTGCGGTTGTTGTGTGGCAAGCACCATATCCACTTTCAATTCGTAGCCGATATTCATCACCTGCACCACGTTATCTATCGGCACTGTTTTTTCGACATTCAAAACGATTGTCGGCTCTTTCGTAGTATTCAGTTTCTCTTTCAGGATACCTTTTATTTCCCCCACGCTCACTTTCTGCTGGTCAACATAGTAGTGTAAGTCTTTGTCAATGGAAACTGCAATGGTTTGCTTCGTAGATGTTTTCACATCTGATGTGGGCAGAATCAATTTCATCGCATTCACGCTTACCAGCGTGGAAGTGAGCATAAAGAATATCAGCAGCAGAAAAATCAAATCGGTCATAGATGCCATTTGAAAATCGGGACTAAACTTTTTTCTTGATTTCAGATTCATGTTAATTCGGTGATTCGATAATTAGTTAATTTTTTTTCTCAACACTCCATTCCCCCCAACACCCCACACTCACACCGGCTCCTGCAACAAGTCAATAAACTCAATGGAGTTTGCTTCCATCTTGTTCACGATTTTATCAATCAAGCCAATGAGCCAGTTGTAGCACACGAGCGCGGGAATACCAACTGCCAAGCCTGCAACGGTTGTCACAAGGGCTTCATAAATACCGCCAGAGAGCAAACCGACTGAGATATTATTTCCCGCATTCGCCATGTTGTAAAAGGCGCGCACCATTCCCGTTACTGTGCCGAAGAATCCAAGCATGGGCGCAAGCCCTGCAACGGTGGCGAGAATACCAATGCCGCGTTCCAACTTGAATAACTCCATCTTGCCCACGTTTTCGATGGAGGCTTCAATGTCGCGCAGCGGTTTACCGATTCTGTCAATTCCCTTTTCAATCATGCGCGCAACCGGGGAGTTGGTTTGTTTGCACAGCGCTTTTGCAGCGGGGATGTTGTCGCTCATCACAAAGTCGCGGATGTTTGACATGAAGTTTTCGTCAATCTTCGATGCCTTTTGCAAAGTGAGATACCGCTCCACGAAGATGTAAAGACCAACCACCGAACACAGCGCAATCGGAATCATCACCGGACCGCCTTTAAGCGCCAGTTCAAACATTGAAGTTGTTTGCGTCATGCTTCCATCGGGAAGCGTGTCAATAGCTTGTAAGAAAAATAAATCCATCTACGTTATTTTTTCAAGTTTAGAAACGCTTTAAAATTAGATTATTGTGCAGGCGGGGTTTGCGCATTTAACTAACTGAAATTTCATTGTTCGTAGAGCGGAATGGACGATAGCGGGGGATGTATATACAATGCGTCATTGCGAGAGAATGATAGCAGTAGGAGCGATATAACATGCTGATGAAATCGTTAAATGAAAGTTGGAGATTGCTTCGCTGCAATCGCAATGGCGCTTTGCAAAAAACACCCCTACCCTTCTGCCGTCTGCGCCACTAACCAAAGCCAATAAAGAAACAAGATAATTACGCGCCAAAAACAATTTTTCATTCTGCCGCACTAATTCTATTTTTTGCATCTTTGAGTCGTGAGCATCAAATCACTTCTCATCCGCCCGTATGCCGATTACGTGTCGTACAAAGTGCGGCAATGGTCTGAGAAACCCTTTGAGGCGCAGGATAAAATCCTGAAAAGCATCATAAGCGTTGCCTCCACTACGGCTTTCGGCAAAGAGCATCATTTTGAAAACATCAAAACATACAATGACTTCAAAAAACAAGTGCCGCTGCGCAGCTACGAGCAATTCAAGCCTTTCATTGACCGCATCCTCAACGGTGAAAAAGATGTGACGTGGCCCGGCAAGCCGCTCTACTTTGCAAAAACATCGGGCACCACTTCGGGCATGAAGCACATTCCCATTACACGCGATTCTATCAAAAATCATTTTTACACCGCGCAAACCGCGCTGCTGCTCTTCATGCTGCAAACAGGCAAATGGAACATTATGGACGGCAACATGCTCTTTCTTTCCGGCAGTCCTGAACTTGAAAACATAAACGGCATTCCTACAGGCAGGCTGTCGGGCATTGTGAACCACCGCATTCCGTGGTATCTGAAAACAAACCAGGTGCCCTCATGGCGTACCAACTGCCTTGAAGATTGGGAAAAGAAAGTGGAGATGATTGTGCGCGAAACGCTCAATAAAAACATGACGCTCATCAGCGGCATTCCGCCTTGGGTGCAGATGTATTTTGATAAGCTCGTGCAATTATCCGGCAAGCCAAGGAAAGAAATTTTTCCAAACCTGCAGGTGCTTGTGCATGGCGGTGTGAACTTTGAGCCGTATCGCTTCAACCTTGAACGCTCGCTGTTCAGAACATTTCCCACGATTGAAACCTATCCTGCATCAGAAGGCTTCATCGCCTTTCAGGATTTACCCCACTCAGCAGGATTACTGCTCAATGTTGATTCAGGAATTTTTTATGAGTTTGTAAAAGCAGAAAACATTTTTGATGAAAGCCCCGAACGGCTTTCCTTACGCGAAGTAGAAACAGGCGTAAACTATGCAATCATCCTCAACTCAAACGCAGGCTTGTGGGGCTATGTGCTGGGCGACACAGTGCGGTTTGTTTCAAAAAATCCTTACCGCATTGAAGTAACGGGGCGCACCAGCCACTACATCTCTGCATTTGGCGAGCATGTGATTGCGGAAGAAGTGGAACACGCGCTGCAAGAAGCATTGAAAGGTGAACAAGCAATCGTAACGGAATTTACTGTTGCTCCTGAAGTAATAAATAATATTCAAATAGACGGATTGCCTTATCACGCATGGTGGATTGAGTTTGAAAAGCCGCCCGAAAATCTTGAGCAGTTCGCTTTGAAACTTGATACGGAAATGTGCAAGCGCAATGCGTATTACAATGATTTAATCACGGGAAAAGTATTACAGCCGCTGGAGATTATTCCGCTTAGAAAAAACGCCTTCATTGATTACATGAAAGCACAAGGCAAACTGGGTGGACAAAATAAAGTGCCGCGCCTCGCAAATGACACGCGCATCGTTGAAGAGTTGAGGGAATACGTGCTGAAGTGATCTCACCGCAAAGACGTGAAGATGCAGAGGAAAACCTTTTGCGATTTTGCGTAAACTCATTCACAATCTTTGCGTCTTTGCGCCTCTGCGTGCACTTCTTCATAATTTCCTTCGCGATGCAATCCTCAAATCATTATTTTTATCCCAATCATTCCCGCATGAAAATCTTCCGCTTTCTTCTTTTCGCTTTCATCACGCTCGCGCTTGTCGTTCTGCTCAATAAAAGAATTGTAATCAAAGAGACCGCGCTGCCTCCGCTGGGGAAATTTCTCAGTCCGTTCACAGGCTTTTGGCAGAATGCAGAACCGAAAGAAGGCAACTTACATTTCGCTGAAAACATTAGCGGATTGCAGGAAGCTATCACGGTGCAATTGGATGAACAGCGCGTGCCGCACATTTTTGCAAAAAACGAACATGACCTCTACTTCGCGCAGGGCTATCTCACCGCGCGCGACCGCCTTTGGCAAATGGAGTTTATGATTTTGGGTGCAAGCGGAAGAATTTCAGAATTAGTCGGTGACAAAGCACTTAAGTATGATCGAACTACAAGGCGCATCGGTTTGCCTTACGCAGCAAAAAAAGCAATTGAGCACCTTGAAACAGATACCGTTGCAAGTACAATTCTCAATTCTTATGCGGAGGGAGTAAATGCTTACATCAACTCGCTTGATTACAAAGACCTGTCTTTGGAATACAAACTGCTTGATTATGCTCCTGAAGAATGGATTCCTTATAACAGCGCGCTGCTGCTCAAGTATATGTCAAACATGCTCACGGGCAGAGAATATGATTTTGAATATACCAATGCGCTAAAATTCCTTGACCGTCCAACCTTTGAATTATTGTTTGCCGATTTCCCAAAAGGCATTGACCCGATTATTCCGGTGGGAACGCCATTCACAAAATCACTTGCGGCAGATTCATCTTCAAAGGTGCAATCATTTTCAACACATCAACCTTTCATTCCAAGCCCGTTTGAAAAACCCGAAGCGAATCTTGGAAGCAACAACTGGGCGGTGTCGCCCGCAAAATCTGCAACTGGAAAAGCGCTGCTCTGCAATGACCCGCATCTTGCATTGCACCTTCCCTCAATTTGGTATCAATTGCAGATGAACGCTCCGGGAGTGAATGCCTATGGAGTAACAATTCCGGGCGCGCCCGGTATCACCATTGGCTTCAATGAAAATATCGCATGGGGCGTTACCAATGGCAGCATGGATGTGAAAGACTGGTATCGCATTGAATTTAAAGATGCCTCACAAAATGAATATCGCTATGACGGGAAATATCTTCCCACAAAAAAGATTGTAGAGGAAATAAAAATCCGTAACGGAGAAACTTATTATGACACGATTGTTTACACGCATCATGGTCCTGTTACCTATGATGCTCAATTCAAATTTTACGACAACCCGTACCCAGTCGCCTTGCGCTGGACAGCGCACGATGCATCAAACGAGTTGAAAACCTTTTACCTGCTGAACCGCGCAAAGAATTATGACGACTATATCAACGCGCTGAATTATTACGAATGTCCCGGGCAGAATTTTGTGTTCGCTTCCGTGAGTGGCGACATCGCTATTAAAGAGCAGGGTAAATTTATTTTACGCAAGCCTGATGAAGGAAAGTTTATTCAGGATGGAACTACTTCGGCAACCGAGTGGCGCGGATTCATTCCCTTTGCGGATAATCCGCAGGTGAAAAATCCGGAGCGCGGATTTGTGAGTTCTGCAAACCAGCATCCCACCGACACCACCTATCCTTATTATTATCATGGCCTCTATGAATACTATCGCAACCGCAGAATCAACAATGTGCTTTCCTCGAAAGAAAAATTCTCAGCAGAAGATTTAATGAAACTGCAAAACGACAATTCCAACTTAATGGCTTCCGAAGTGTTGCCCTATTTGCTGACGAAGATTAACCCTGCTTCGCTTTCAGAGATTGAAAAAAAAACATTCAGTGATTTAGCAGCATGGAATTTCTACAATGAAAAAGACCTTACTGCTCCTACTTACTTCACCTTATGGTGGGATAAATTTTATGAGTTATTGTGGGATGAATTTTTACCAGAAGAAAAAAAGGGACTTACTGCGCCTGATTTTTACAACACGGTGAATTACATCATCACCGCACCTGACAATGTGCTCACCGACAATCAGCAAACACCGGAAAAAGAAACGCTCAGCGATTTGTTGACGCAATCGTTTAAACAAAGCGTAACCTACTTAGACAAATGGAGCGACTCTACGAAACTCACTTTGGAGTGGGCAACCTACAAAGGCACGCGCCTCGCGCACTGGCTGCCGATTGAGCCGTTTTATGTAAAGAACCTTGCCATTGGCGGAAACTATCATATCGTAAATGCCACAAGCAAAACGCATGGCGGTTCGTGGCGCATGGTGGTGGAATTAGGAGGGGAGGCTTATGGCATTTATCCGGGCGGACAATCTGGAAATCCCGGCAGCCCGTTTTATTCCAACTTCACTGACAAGTGGGTGAAGGGCGAATACAACACGCTCGTTTTTTTGAAAAATGAATCAGAAACTAACGAGAACATTCTTCTCACAAAAACCATCACACCCGCAAAATGAAATTCCTGCTTTCCATCGCGCTTACTGCAATCGCAAGTCTGCTGCTGCAAATCGTGCTGCCCTGGTGGTCGCTCGCGCTTGCAGCTTTTCTCATTGGCATTATTGTTTCACAATCGTTGTTCTTCTCTTTTCTCAGCGGCTTGCTCGGCACTGCGCTCGTATGGTGGGTGTATGCGTGGTTCATTGACATGAACACCGCTTCGCTGCTCTCTGAAAAAATCGCTGCGATGTTGCAAATCGGCAGCCCTACAGCACTCATTTTGCTTGGAGGAGTATTGGCAGGAATTGTTGGTGGCTTTGCAGCGGCAAGCGGCAGCGCGTTTAAAAAATTGTTTTCTTAGATAATTTCCCATGCGCATCAACTCTTCATTCTTCTTTTTAATTTTTCTTACAGCCTGTTTTTCCTCTTGCGAAAAAATTCAGGAAAACAAAATCATAAAAGGAACTTGGGAAGTAACAAAAGTGGAATTGAATCATAATGATTTCAACGCGATGGAAGTTTTCCTGAATGATTATGTTTCTAATTCTACATGCTGCCAATACATTGTTGATTTCAAAGACGACAACACCTGCACCGGCACCTACACGCGCAATGATTCCATCATCTACTCCGTGACGGGCGAATGGGAGATGCGTGATTTCAATCTTGTGTATGTAAACCTTGACAGTTATGTAAATGCGGAATTAGACGTGAACCGCCATAGCAAAAAATACTACACGCTCGAATCAGAAACAAACAAGGTGGCGATTTTCGGAGGCAGCGAAACTCCTGCCAAGTTGGAGATAAAGCGAATAGATTGAGTGCGGACTCTCCATCTTAACGTCATTTATAGTCCTACGAAGCAACTCCAAAATAACAGCGACTTTGATGAGGAGATTCTTCGCTGTTTTCATAATGGCGCATTAAAATTTTGGATTGCTTTGGTCGCAAAGCCTTTCACAATGACGATATGACAAAAAACCACTTTGAAAAAGTTGATTTTTTAGCTTCATTTTCAAAACGTCATTCTCACGTCATGCAAAGTAATTTATTTACAGCTTACTGCCCCTCATGCACCCGTTCATCTTCCGATTTCTTCAGTCTGTCTAATTCCCTTTCGGGATACGAGAGCGAACCATTATTTTAGCGGCACAAACTAACAACCATTATGAGGAGTTTAATACTGATTCTGTGTTTGCTTTTTGCGTGGAATGCCCGCGCGGAAAAGCTGCCCGATAATTTTTTCTTCAACAAGCTTGACAACGGCTTGCAGGTACTCGTGATTGAGGACAACTCGGTGCCGCTTGCCACCATCGAGGTTTGCGTGCGCAACGGCTCTTACTGCGAAGACCCGGAATACAATGGCTTGTCGCATTTGTATGAGCACATGTTCTTTAAGGCGAACAAAGACCTGCCTTCGCAGGAGGCATTTATGGACAGAGTGAACGAGTTGGGCATCACGTTTAACGGCACTACGTCAAACGAGCGCGTAAATTATTTCCTCACGCTCAGCAACCTGAAGCTGAATGAAGGATTGAAGTTTATGAATTCAGCTATTCGTTATCCGCTGTTTCTGGAAGAAGAAATGAAAAAAGAAAACCCCGTGGTGGATGGGGAGTTTCAGCGCAACGAGTCAAACCCGTTCTTCTTTCTGCGCGATGATATGGCGCGGCAACTGTGGGGCGAGCATTATAGCCGCAAGAATGTGATTGGCGACCATGATATTATTATGACCGCCACGCCAGAAAAAATGCGCATCATCCAGCAGAAATATTATTACCCGAACAATTCCATTATCGTGGTGGCGGGTGATGTGAAGCATGATGAGGTGTTTCAAAAAGTGCAGGCGCTCTATGGCGACTGGATTCCCTCTGACTTTGACCCGTTCTTGAAATATCCGATACCTGCGTTCAAACCTTTGGAGAAGACAAATTATTTCCTCACGAAAAATGACAATGCGCAGATGCCGATATTCATGATTGGCATGCATGGTCCTGACACGCGCAAAGACATCCCGGCAACTTATGCGGCTGATGTGTTCTCTTATATTTTACAACAGGCATCAAGCAAATTGCAGCAGGAGTTGATTGACAAAGGGCTTGCCTTGCAGGTGAACGTGAGTTACCAAACCTGCAAATACACGGGACCGATTAATATCATCCTTGTGCCGCACCCCACAAAAGTGAAAGAGGCGTATGAAGCGCTCGAACAGCAAATCGCCCAATGGGATAGCGATGATTATTTCACGGATGAGCAATTGCAAATCGCAAAGAATATGCTCGCTATTGATGATGCCTACGGGAAAGAAGCCACCTCTGACTTTGTGCATACGGTGACCTATTGGTGGGCTTCTGCGAGCATTGATTATTACACGGGCTATGTGAAGCAGTTGCAAAACGTGACCCGCGAAGACATCAAACGCTACGTGCAGACTTATATCAAAGGACAGCCCGCAGCCGTTGGTTTGCTCATGCCCACACAAAT
The DNA here is from genome assembly GCA_034440455.1 of Chitinophagales bacterium. Taxonomy (GTDB): domain Bacteria; phylum Bacteroidota; class Bacteroidia; order Chitinophagales; family CAIOSU01; genus JAWXCB01. Next base: position 4,665 of record JAWXCB010000033.1, on the reverse strand, counting down.
GGCGGAAGGCATGGGCGTGAGTGATTTGAAAACTTTTTTGAACAAGTAAATTAATTCCCGATGAGAATTTATATCAACCTCAGTTTATTTCTACTTGCAGGAGTTCTGAATCTTCCTGCTCAAACAAGAGAATTCACAGCCGGAGGAATCAAAGTGATTTTCAAGCCTTCCCCTAAAGAAGTAATCAGCGTACGCATGTTTGTAGATGGCGGCACAGCGAATTATTCCAAAGAGCAGGAAGGCATTGAAGCACTGGCATTGATGACTGCCATTCAAGGTGGAACAAAGACACTCGACAAAATCGCTTTTCAAACCGAAGCGGAAAAAATTGGAGCGCATTTCGCTAGCGCAACAACGTATGATTTCGGCAGCATCGAGATGACCTGCCTCGGCACGTTTTGGAACAAGTCATGGGAGTTGTTTACTGACGCGATTTTGAATCCTGCGTTTGATGAGAAGGAATTCAACATCATCAAAGAACAACTGATTGCCACGGCAAAAAACATTGAGTCAGACCCAGACGCGCACCTGCGCACACTCGCAATGGAAAATGTATTTGAAGGGAAAAATTATTCCAAGCAGCCTGACGGCACATCAGAGAGTTTGCAAAAGCTAACAGTGGCTGAAACAAAGAACTATTATACAAACACCATCGGGATGAAAAGATGTTTCATCGTGGTTGTTGGAAATGTGCAGGAAGAAGATTTAAAGAAAAAGATTGAAGCATCGCTCGTGAAGATGCGCGAAGGCACACCGGCAACCAAAGAGCCGCGCCAGGTAATCCGCGAGTCAGGAGTGCATATTGAAGACCGTGACATCGCAACGAATTATCTCAGAGGTTTATTCACTGCGCCTGCTATGAGCGATAAGGATGCGGTTGCATTACGTATGGCGATGAATATTTTGCAGGATAAGTTTTTCGTGGAATTAAGAACCAAAAGAAGTTTGTCGTATGCGCCCGGAGCTTTTTATTCAACGGGCGTAATCAACAGTCCTTACAGTGTGCTGTATATCACTACGCAAGACCCGGCCCAGTCCATGCAGGTGATGGTTGATTTAATTAATGAAATCAAAGTGAAAGGTTTCACTGATATAGAATTGAAAAATACCCAGCTCTCCTTTCTCACCAACTTCTACATGGGGCAGGAAACATCGGCAGCGCAATCACAAACGCTCGGCATGATGCAGGTGGCAGGCGACTGGAAGCTGGCGGAAACATTTTCAGAAAAAGTAAATGCGCTTACGCTGGATGAGATGAACAAAGCTTTTGCAAAATATACGAACGCCATCTATTGGACTTACCTTGGTAAAAAAGATGCGGTGAAAGAAACGGACTTCAAGCAGTTGAAGTACGATAAGAAGAACACGCCTTATTGATTATGCTATTGCTTGCAAAGCCAAACGCCTTCGCCAAACTTTTCTTTAATTTTCTCTAAAGCAGCAACTGCGCTTTCTTTATTTTCAAAACCTGCACAGCTTACTTTCTTCAGCTTGTCATCAGGATTGATGATGTATGGTTTGTAGCCTGCCTTTGCGCATTTGTTCAGCATCTTTTTCAAGTTCTGTTCTTCTTTGAATGCGCCAACAATGATGTGATAGATGAAAACATCTTCTCTTTTATCTACAGTGCTTACCACAACAGTTTCAGGTATAACTTTTTTAGATGGAACATTTTTAAACACCTGGATGCTGCCCGAGTAACACGCCACCCAAACATTTCCTGTGCCTGCATCGCAAGTGACACCGATAGGGTGGTTACCAGTTGAAATTGTTTGAATGGATTTCATACTGTCGGTGCGAATCACACTGAGGCTGTTGCTTGCGTAGTTGGTGACATAGAGCAAGGAATTGTCAGACGAAATTGACATGCTGCGCGGAGTTGTTTGCGTAGTTGCGGAATCAACCACTGCAAATGAATTGAGGTCAATCTTCACAACCCGATTTTCGCCATTGAGCGTAGCATAGAGATATTTATTTTTTGAGTCAATGCAGAGATGGCGGGGATTTTTTCCGACATCCTGAAGCGAAGTAATGCTGAAATCAGCAAGATTCACTTTAATAATTTTCTTCCCGCCCATCACCGCTACGTAAGCAAACTCAGATTTTAAATCCACCGCAATGCCGCGAGGATAAGAACCCATGTCAATGCGTTTTATTTCTTTACACGAATCAGCATCTACGAGACTCAAATCACCGCTGCACCAATTGGTAACGAGAACATATTTGTTGTTCGGAGTTACCGCAATGTATTTTGGAACACAACCTACTTGCACGACAGCCTCAATCTTCAGTGTTTGCGTGTTGATTTTATAAACGAAGCTGCTATCATAGTCTTTGCTCATTTTACATTTGTCGCTCCCGGGATTGTCGAAGCCTTCGCCAAACATCTGGTAGTTGGTGACCCACAAGTATTTTCCGCAATGACTTGCCGCAGCTTCCACAGGTGAGCCGCTCACGGTAGTATCATATTGCGTATATCCATAGTCGGCTAAATCCACTTTATCCGATATGGTTTTTATGAGCTTGAAATTTCTGTCGTAAACCGTGATGTTGTGCGAGTACATCATGTTCTGCGCATAAAAACGCCCATTGCCATCATTGGTGATGGATTTAGGCGTAATCTTTCCTGAGATGGTTTTCAGCAGTTCAAGACTTGCGACTTCTTGAGAAAATGCAGTTGTAAAAAAGCAGAAGCAATAAAGAATGGCAGTGAAGAATTTCATAAATAAACCTCTTACAATGAAATAAATCAAAAACTCTCCGTATTTTCCGAACATGTTGGAAATTTCCAAAACACCAAAACCATGATTCTTTTATACGGAGCAAATGGCTACACGGGTCAGTTGATTATTCAGCGGGCTTTAGAAAAGGGTTTGAAACCCATTATTGCCGGGCGTAATGCGCCTCTTGTACAGCAATTGGCGCAACGCTACAACCTTGACCACAGGGTGTTTGCGCTCGATAATCAAAATGAAATTCAAAAAGGATTAGAGGGAATAAAGGTTGTGCTGCACGCTGCTGGACCTTTCAAATTTACTTCGCAACCGATGGTGGAAGCCTGCCTGAAAAACAAAACGCATTACTTAGACATCACAGGCGAAATAGAAGTGTTTGAGCGATGCGCCTCCTATGACAAGCAAGCGCAGGAAGCCGGAATCATGGTGATGCCGGGCGCAGGCTTTGATGTGGTGCCGTCAGATTGTCTTGCGGCTCATTTGAAAAAGCGGCTTCCTGATGCAACGCAATTGCAAATGGCATTTGCTGGCGGCAGCGGATTGTCGCAAGGCACAGCAAAAACAGCAGTTGAAAATCTCGGCAGAGGAGGCGCGGTGCGTAAAAACGGAAAAATTCTCGTTGTGCCCAATGCGCATAAAACACTGGAGATTGATTTCGGAGGAAAGAAGATGCTCACCGTTTGTATTCCGTGGGGCGATGTTGCTACTGCATGGCGCAGCACCCGCATTCCAGATATTGAAATTTATACTGGCGCGAATTCAAAAATGGTGTTAGCGATGCGCTTTGCAAATGCGCTGGGCTGGCTGCTCCGCACAAAAACTGTCAGGCAATATTTAAAGAAACGAATCGAAAGCGGACCTCCCGGACCTTCCGATACCCGCAGAGGAAAATCACGCAGCTATTTCTGGGGAAAGGTGACGAATGCTGCCGGAAAAACTTGTATCAGCACGCAAGAAACACCGGAGGGTTATACGCTCACAGCGATGACCTCTGTGGCTATTGCTCAAAATGTGTTAAACGGAAATTTTAAAGCAGGCTATCAAACACCCTCAATGGCTTACGGAGCTGATTTCATCTTGGAGATGGAAGGATGCGTGCGAAAGGACGTGCAGTAATTCGTTAATTGGTTGATTCGGTACTGAAAAAACTCTGCCCGATTTTTAATCAGGTATGATGTGGCGCGTACTTATCTCAATTCCTTATCGCTTTTACTGGTAGCGCTGATGCCAGAAGTGCAACAATATCAATAAGCAAAAAAACAGCCGAACGCATCGTTCTTTGGCAATGACTATTTTGTATGTATAACGCAGGTAATGTTCTGAAAATATTGCAGGGATGACATTTCAGGCGATTCTGACATTTTTATGACACAAAACTACCGCCATCAGGTTACAGCACCTTTTTCAAAAAAGAAAATAAAAACCCCATCTTCGCATTTTTAAAAATTTCTTTTAGCCAGCCTACATTTGGCACATTTGCTTTTGTTCCTTTTTATTTTTTATGGATGAACAAAAGCAAAAGAGCCAAATCGTCCTTCGTTTTCATCAAGTTATTATACACTGCGACTAAAATCAAATGACTGAATTAAATATCAAAAAATAATTTGCAATAATGGAAATTACTGATGACATTTTTCTTTCCTATTTAAATTGTAAATACAAAGCATTTTTAAAATATAATGAGGAAAATGCTTCTTCTTCAAAATTTGAACAATTTAATAAAAGTAGATATGCTGAACTAAAGTTACTCTACCAAAACAAAATCGTTAAAAACAAAATTCAGGATTTACAAAACTCATTAATTGATCAGAATAATATTCTCTATAGTGATTGGAGATTTCGGGGTATCTGACCAGGCCTTTTCGGAGCAAACTGACCAGGGTAAGTTAACTGGACCTTGCGTGCCTGTATCTGGTTTGTTGTAGCGGTT
>JAWXCB010000032.1:0-10534 GCA_034440455.1 Chitinophagales bacterium | reverse complement strand
GCGCATACGGCAATAGAGAACTGCACAAATCTTTGTGAAGGCGTAAACTGTGATGATAACGATGAATGCACCGTTGATGCGTGTGCCGATGGCATCTGCTCAAATGATGCAATTGATTGCAACGACAACAACGATTGCACCGATGATGCTTGCACAGCGGGAGAATGTAGGCACACAACCGTTACGTGCAATGACAATGATGGCTGCACGACCGATGCATGCGAAAACGGAGAATGTGCTTTCACGCCCGTTGATTGCAATGACAATAACGATTGCACTACCGATGCCTGCGACAATGACCAATGCACAAACACTCCAATTCAAGATTGCACTGACTTGTGCGCCAATGTAAATTGCGAGGATAATGATGATTGCACCACAGATATATGCGGCAATGGAATTTGCTCTTACACTCCGGTGTTCTGCAATGACAATGATGGCTGCACGACTGATGCTTGCCAAGACGGACAATGCGCGTACACCGCGATTAGCTGCAACGACAACAACTCTTGTACAACCGACAACTGCGTGAATGGACAATGCGCCTCCTCGCCTGTTAGCTGCAACGACAATGACGCATGCACTATCGATGCCTGCTCAGAAGGACAATGCGCGTTTACTGCGCTGGATTGCAATGACAATAATGATTGCACAAATGATGCTTGCGTGAGTGGCGGCTGCTCGAACACTCCAATCCAGGGTTGTATTGACTTGTGTGCAAACGTAAATTGTGAGGATAACAATGCCTGCACTACTGATGCCTGCGAAAACGGAGAATGTCTGCACACTTCGGTAATCTGCAATGACAATAATTCCTGCACAACCGACATCTGCAATGCGCAATCAGGCTGTGTTTATACGCCTGTTAATTGCAACGACAACAACTCCTGCACAACAGATGATTGCAATGACGGTATTTGCTCGAACACGCCTATTCTTTGCAACGACAATAATTCCTGCACTGCTGATATCTGCAATAGCGGTCAATGTCAATATACTCCGGTTCCTTGCAGCGCAATAAATCCCGACCTCATTCCCGATTGCGGCTTGGATTTGATTTTCATTCTGGATGAATCCGGTTCAATTGTGGGTGAAGGTGGCGCAAATAACATCAGTGCGCAGGTAAGAGCCGCAGCTAACGGTGTATTGAACGCATTGAACGGCACAGGCTCACGAGTTGCAATTGTAGAATTTAACAGCGAAGCAAGAAGAGCGGTGATTAACGGAACCACTTCGCTTCAGGAAGTGAATGCCGGTTCCATTGTAGGATTTCTGAGTTACATCGGACCTGATGGCAACAATTCCGGCAGCAACACAAGTTATGACCCTGAAGATTATTCTTCCTCTGATTTTTATACTAACTGGGAAGATGCGTTTAATGAAGTACAGTCAATCAATACAGCCGAAGGAACTGTTCCGCTTGTGCTTTTCTTTACTGACGGAATGCCGACCGCCTATAATATCGCGCAAGGTGGCGTAACACAAGGCACCGGAAGCAGCATCGAAACGCAGGCATTACTTGAAGCAGCAGGCGCAGCAAATGCAGTGAAGGCACAGGGTTCGCATGTCTTTGTAATTGGAATTCCGAATCCGACATTGCCTGAAGCAAATGTGATTGCAGTTTCCGGTCAGGATAAATATCCTTCGCCCGAAGCTGATTTCACCAAAGGCGATTATTCCATTTCTTCTTCTGATAAATTAGAAGAGGATTTAATTGCAATCGCCTCGTTGGTATGCAACGCTGATTTGCGTATTTCAAAAATTGTAAGCCCTCCAAGCGGCTGCCCGGGAAATACGGTGACGTTTGTCCTTACCGTAACAAATGACGGATTGGAAGATGCGACAGGCATTGAAGCGAAAGATTATCTGCCAAATGGATACACGTATATCAGCGATAATGGCGGTGCTGCAACAACAGAAGCAAACAGAACAATTACTTGGACGATAGGAAGTCTTAACAACGGGCAATCCGCAACATTGCAAATCACCGCAACTGTAAATGGCTCCGGGGATTACAAAAATGTTGCTGAAATCACTGCAAGCAGCAAAACCGATGGCGATTCAGAATCTGCAAATTACGATGGCTCTCCGCTGGAAGATGATGAAGCCGAGGCGACATTTATCCAGGAATGTTCTGACAATGACCCCTGCACGGTTGATGCCTGCGTAAATGGCAGTTGCACACACACAGGCGTAATCTGTGATGATGAAGATGCCTGCACTACCGATAAATGTAATAACGGCACATGCAGTTATTCCCCTGAGAATTGCCATGATGGAAATGATTGCACAAACGATTTTTGCGAAAACGGAATTTGTCAGTTTGTTCCGATTAATTGCAGCGACAGCGATGAATGTACGACTGATAATTGCGATGATGGAGAATGCTACTACACTCCTGTTAGCTGTGATGATAACAACTCCTGCACTACAGACGCTTGTGCAAACGGACAATGCACGCATACTCCGGGTTTATTGAATATTGACATTGAAAAAACAGACATGGGCTGCTTCTGCGCAGCATCACAAGACCAGCTTTGCCTGCTTGATTTCGCAGGTCTCGCGCCAGGAACGATGGTGAGCGAGCAATATGCGGATGACGGCATTCATATTTATGCGAAAGCAAACGCAGGTCCGGTAACACGTCCGTATGTATTTAATACTAACGGCAGCGGCTCGCCTGACCCTGATCTCGAAGTAGGTGTTGGTAACGCTTTGATTATCCCGATTGACAACGTGCAAACAGATAATGATAATGATGAAGGCGGTGAAATCACGTTTGCATTTGACAATGACAGAACCGTGCTTTCAATCACTGTGATTGACTTTGATGATGCAAACTGTGGATTATGCATTGTGGAGTTGTATGACAGATTCAACAACTTAGTGAAAACAATACCAATTCCGGCAGCGGCTGATGGCAGCGTACAGCTTCTTCCAATCAACACATCAGGCGTGAGAATGATGGTAGTGAAATACTTTGAATCAGGAGCTATTACAAACATTGTGTTCGGTTGTGATGAGCCGTGCTGCGATGGTTCAGCAACTGCAACTGTGAGCGGCAGCAGTGCGCAAAACGCATATTATACATGGGGAAATGGACAGCAAACAATTGCGCAGGGAACAAATCTGAATACGATTAATGAATTATGCCCGGGCGATTATACTGTAACAGTTACGGATGATGCAGGATGTTCAGTCCATTCTACTTTCACGATTAATAATCCTGATGAAGCTATTTGTGCTGAATGCATATTCGATTGCACAGGCGAATGCAACGGTACCGCTTTCATTGACGGCTGCGGAATTTGCGTGGGCGGCAACACAGGCAATCAACCTTGCACCTGCTATCTCGGCATCACCGGATTAACACTGATGTATGAAGGAAATTATGGCGAAATCAGCGCACTCACGGAAGGATTGGTGATTGACCGCGGGCAATATTGCCGTGTGAATATTCGCGCGAACCTTTGCCAGATGCCTGCGGGCAGCGTGAAGTTTGTGCTGAATGGCTCAACGACAAAAATTGAAAACAGCGCTCCATATGCGTTCTGGGGTGATAATGCCGGAAGCTACAAGCCGTGGGTTGCACAAGGAGGAAATCACACGTTGGTTGTAACTGCATATTCCGGCTTGAATGCAACAGGCGCTGCCGGTGTTTCTTACAACGTGCATTTCAGCGTTACCGGCTCAAGCAGTTCTTACGCATGTAGTAATCCTCCGCGTGTTTGCACAGGCGGATGCAAGGACAACAATCCCTGCACTACAGATGCGTGTACAAACGGACAATGCGTTTACACGCCTGTAAGTATCAGCGATGGCAATGCCTGCACCAATGATTATTGCAATCCGCAAACAGGTGTGATTTCTCACTCGCCTAAAAATTGTAATGATGGCGACCCGTGTACGATTGATGGCATTTGCAATCTTGTAACCGGATGTTCCAATGTTGCGATTCCGAATTGCTGCGACAGTAACTCCGATTGTGAGGATGGCGACTTGTGTACAATTGATTATTGCAGCCAGGGCTATTGCGCGCATCAACAAGGTGGCGCGGGTGAAGCATCTTATTTGAAAGTTGTAAATCTCGCAAAGAGTTGGAGAAAACTGAAGCTGGGATATTCCAACAACAACATTTACGGACCGAAACAAAACGTAACTGTAGGCGGCAACAACCAGATGTGCATTACAATGCGTGACGCGCTGGGCACGGCACAGTGGAGCAAAATTCAAGTGCGTCCGCTTGGTGCATCAAGTAGTCCTGTAAATCTCGGAAGCTATGTTCCTGCGAATGTGGGCACAAACTGGTTTACCATCTGTATTCCACTATCTACTTTCTCCAGCGTGAACTTCACGCAACTTACTTTCCTTGAAATTCCTTACAGCGATGGCGCTGGCGCATTTGAAATTCATTTACAACGTATCGTGTTCAGCGGTGGCGCAACTCCGTTCCTATGGTTTGGTGACCCCAAAACCGACAACCTCCATGACGGGCAATCAGGCAGCGGAAGCGCGTTAATTGCTATGCTTGTTCCGGGCAATCCATGTAGTAGGGCGAAAATGGATTCGGGAATTTTAATTTCAGAACAATTAAGCAATGAGGATGAAACCGGAATCTATCTTAACGCCTATCCTAATCCATTTAGCGAAGAAGTGAATATTGAATTTACGCTTACGCAAGATGCGCGCGTACGCTTGGAAATTGTAAACCTTGAAGGGAAAATTATGGGCGATGTGTTTGAGGGGAATGTAAAAGCAGGAATGATGCAATCGAATAAATTCCGTTCAGGCACATTAGCAAACGGAATGTATTTCTATCGCCTTATCACAGAAAGCGGTGATGTGCAGAACAGAAAATTGGTGTTGTTCAGGTAAGCCGCGCCCGGTGTGGGTTTCCTGTTGATAACTATATTTTCGCACTTCGCGTGTCTGCGGTTTTTATTTCCATAAATTTCGTTTCAATTCCTGAATTGCCTGATTAGCTTACTGCTGTAACGATTCAGGGGCTTGCGCTCCGCTCTGCAAATGAAAAGTTACAAGTAAGTATAACCAAACAAAACCCTGACTCTGTGGCTAAAAAACCTAACGATATCGGTGTCATTGGAAGATTCGCTGATGACTACCTCAAAAAATTTAATGGCAATGTGGATGCGCCCCGCTTGATATTGAACCTGATTTCAGATGACATCACCGACTTGGAGCGTATCCGGAATTATATCATCATTGAGGACTACTATGAATTGCTCAGAGAAAACAATGGCATCAGCTATCTCACGCTTATCCAGCTTTCCGATAAATATGAACTCACGGAAAGGCAAATCCAGAACATCGTTTACAAGTGGTCGGATAAGTACAAGAAAAACAGCAACATAAATAATAACAACCACCACCATTCCTAAGACTTAGGCGCTGCTTTAGAACAATTCTCTCACTCCGAGCGCTATCCCGATTAGCGTACTGATAACCCCAAGAGCGACAATGAAAGTCTTTATCACTTTCTTAAAAAATTTCGGACAGCGGCTTTCAAAAAGCCTCCATTCTGATAAAACTTCGCTCCTTCATAAGTAAGATAATATTTGCTTATCGTATTCTTTACAATTTCAGTCAGCAGACTATCCTTCCTGATTTTATCTATAAGCATAGCAATTTCTTCCTCTGAAAATCTGAAAGACAACTTGCTTTGCATCTCTTTTTGAGTCAAAGCGGCTTTGTCTTTATTCAGGTAAAGGATTTCCAATGCGGAATCAAGTTTTAATATTTTAAGAAGGTAGTACACCGCCCAAACTCACTGATACCAAGTGTTTCAAAGGAATCTCGTCCTAAATGATACGGCTGACAGCGCATTATGTTTTCTTGAAGCAATAAGAATGTTTCACAATATTTGTTAAATATTTTCGCGCAGTCTCCAATTCAGATAAACCGGTTGCTTATCCTTTTGTGCATCGTTTCCAAAACTCCCACACCACCACGCCCACGCTCACGGAGATGTTAAGCGAATGTTTTGTGCCCGTTTGCGGTATTTCAATGCAGGCATCTGCGCTTTTCATTACGGCATTGCTCACTCCGCCCAGTTCATTGCCAAACACCAATGCGATTTTCGTATTTTTTTCAACCGAAAACTTATCTAATGCAATGCTGCCTTCCGCCTGCTCAATGGCGGCTATCTTCCATCCCTGCGCTTTCAATTCGGCAATTGCTTCTTCCACCGTTTTGAAATATTTCCATGCCACTGTTTCATCAGCGCCCAGCGCTGTCTTATGGATTTCGCGATGAGGAGGCGTGGCAGTGATGCCGCACAAATAAATCGCTTCCACACGAAAAGCATCAGCCGTGCGAAACACAGAGCCTACATTGTAGAGGCTGCGCACGTTATCCAACACAATCAACACAGGTGTTTTGTCCGATTGGATAAACTCATCTTTCGTGAGCCTGTTGAGTTCTTCGTTGAGCAGTTTGCGCATGGGTGTGTGCGTAATTATTTTAAAGAAGCAAGTTTAAAAATTCCAAATACGAATATCAAAATTCTAAACAAATTCAAATCTCTAAATTCCAATTGAAAGGCAGTTCGATTTCATACGTTTGATTTTTTGAGTTATTCAGATTTGGGATTTATTTATGATTTCGGATTTAGAATTTCTGATTTTCATCGCTTTGAATTATTTTTTTGCAAAGCGCTAATAAAAAGAAGTTGTATTTTTTCACTCTAAATAAATCTATGACAACAACTCCTCCCCGCGAACCAGTAAACATCAGCCAGTCAGTAGCGATATTAATTGACGGAAATAATATCGAGCGAAGCCTGCATACGCTGTTGGGCAAAACAAACGTGATGCTGAATTTCGACACGGTGATTTCGCGGGTGCTGGTGAACCGCGGACTTACACGGCTCATCTATTTCCGCGAGGGCGCGAACATTTCTGAAAAACTAAAAGAGCGTCTGCACACAAATTATCACGGCTCTGTAGTTGCGTGCCACAAGTCAGCCGATATTCCGCTCACAATTAAAGCAACGCAAATCGCGCAGAAAGTGGACACCATCATCATCTTTTCAGGCGATTCCGATTATGTTGAATTGGTGCTGCACTTAAAATCTGAAGGTGTGCGCGTTGAAATTGCGGCTGTGGAAGAAAACACCGCTGCGATATTGAAAGAAGAAGCCGACCACTTTTTCCCGATTACGAAAGAGGATTGCTTTGAATATACCGCACCCTCGCACAAGCAGGGACAGGGGCAGCGAAAGCAACAACCAAATAGAAGACATAATTACGGAGCGAAGCAACTGCCGGACAAGCCGTCATTCTGATTAGAGCAGTACCAATTCACCTCATTTTAATAGTGAATTCTTATCCAAATTTTTCCATACAGAGGCAGAGTTAGTTCCCTCCAGCAAAGTCAAAATTATTTTGAATTCGCGCTATTCCTCAAGGGCAGTTCTAATAATTCTACTATTGGCACCCTCTCCTTTTGGAGAGGGCTGGGGTGAGGCGGTCAAAAAAGCAATTTTTAGAACTGCACTTAAGTGATTTTAAGTGGATTTTAATTCATTCTTGTTAAGGGCAAAAGGTTTCCCACAATTTCGTTAAAAACCTTGATGGCAATAGCTTTTTCCTGCTTCTTTCTTCTTCTTACAGGTTGTTTTAAGCATATTTGCTGAGTAAACCCAACGAGTCGTTCCGCAAGTGAAAAGGATTTTGCGCTATACTATTTTTCTGTCCCTGATTGCCCTCTTCGGCATTCGCGCTACTGCTCAATGCCCCAATGGAAAAATTTCAATACAAATTCACACGGACAATAATGGCGGTGACACGGGATGGGAAGTAGTTGATATTGGCACTCAGGCTGTAATCAATTCCATTTCAGCGGGTTCTCTAAACAATAACACCACTTACAACTGGAATATATGCGTATCAAATGGCGGATGTTATTGGGTGAGAATCACCGATAGCAATGAGGACGGAATCTGCTGTTCAGCCGGCTCCGGCTCGTTCAATGTTTCTTACAACAATACGCTGGTTGAATCTGGCGGTTCTTTCGGCTCTGTTGAAACAGTGATTGTCGGGCAATGTAACCTCTGCGATGAGTCCACTGTTTTCATTGAAATATTAACTGATAACAATGCTGCTGAAACATCTTGGGAACTCCGCAATACGCTGACAAACGGGGTTGAATATACAGAGCTTGCAGGCGCGCTCGGCAACTCTACGCACTATCTGTGGTATGCCTGCACCGGGGAGCTTACCTGTTATGATTTCCGAATTTTTGACAGCGGGAACAATGGCTTTTTAACAGACGGATTTTATAATATTTATGAAGGAGGAAATACCGTAGCTGGCAGCGGCAGCGGAAATTTTGGAGCATCCTCCCTTGTTCCCGGCTTGGGAAATTGCAGCAACTACGCCAACTGCGGAACCGACAGTCTGCGCATTCAAATCAGAACCGACTTCTTGCCGCATGAAACAGGCTGGCATGTGATTGACGTAACCACAAACAGCGTGATTGCGGGAGTGCAACCGGGCGACCTTTATCAGCCAAACACAATCCACAACTGGTCCGTATGCATTGACCCAACGCATTGCTATCAGGTTGTTTTTTTAGATGAAGGAAATAACGGATTATGCTGCTCCTGGGGAAACGGATATTACCGCGTCTATGATAAAAACGGATCGCTGATTCAGCAAGGCGGTTCGTTTGAAAGCGCAGAAACCGTTGGCATGTGGGGCAGTTGCTCCAATCCCTGCACAGGGCAAAATACGATTACAGTTCAAATTCAGCCCGATGATTTCGGAAGTGAAACAACGTGGACTATTTTCAACCAGATTACACAGCAGCCTGTGGCAATGGGCGGTCCTTACACAGACGGAAATAACAACCTCATTAAAACGAATATCTGTGTGCCGACAGGGTGCTACTATTTTGTAATCAGTGACGTTAACAGCAATGGGATATGCTGCGACTACGGCATCGGGTATTACATTGTTTCTTACAATAATACTGTTGCAGGCAGCGGCTCACTTTTTTCAAAAATGGGTTATGTATATGGACTCGGCTCCGGTTGCGCCAGCCCTGTTATTGTTACCGACAACGATAATTACACCCCGGATGAATTGGTAGAAGATATTTTGCTGGGCAGTTGCATTGATGTTTCAAATATTGATTATACAGGCGCGCCAGGAGCAATCGGTTATTTTTCAAACGGAGGAGCAATGGGACTCGCTCAGGGAATTTTGCTCACTACAGGAAGCACCGATATAGCGGTGGGACCGAATAACTTAGGTGTTGCCAGCGCGATAGCAGGCACACCGGGTGATTCTGAACTGGAAAACGCAGCAGGACTTCCCGCCAACATCACACTTGATGCTTGCGCGTTGGAGTTTGATTTCATTCCTTATAATAATTCGGTAACCTTCCGATATGTTTTCGGCTCGGAAGAATATCCCGAATGGGTTTGCTCTGATTATAATGATGCCTTTGCCTTTCTCGTTTCCGGACCCGGTTATGGAGTGAACACAAATGTTGCATTGATACCCGCAACAGCTTTACCTGTTTCAATTAACACTGTGAATAGCGGAAATCCGGGCATAAATGCCATCCCGGGCGGGTGTGGACCTACCGGGCTAAATTATTCTGCGTATTATGTAAATAACACTCTGGGAGTAAACATTCAGTATGACGCATATACAACTCCTTTTACCGCAACCCTCAATGTTACACCCTGCCAGACTTATCACATGAAAATTGTTATCGCTGATGTCGTTGATGACATCTGGGATTCAGGTTTATTTGTTGAGGCAAGCAGTTTTTCGGGTGGTCCGCAAATCACCGTTACAGCTTCAGCGGATGTGCGGGAAGGTTGTGATGGCTCGTTCACATTCACAACCGCAGAAACATCTTCTTCCCCAATCGTTGTGAATTTCACAGTGTCCGGTATCGCCACAGAAGGAACCGACTATAGTAATATTCCCTCTTTCATTACTATTCCTGCAAATCAATCTTCCTATACTTTAGACATCGAAACAATACTTGATGCTATTCACCCGGAAAGTTCCGAGAGCGTTATCATCACATTACAAAATGCTTGCGCCTGTACGCCAACAACTGACCAGCTTTTGATTATTAATAATCCTCCGATTACTCCTGACATAAACGGACCAACATCAGTTTGTCCAACTGGTTCGGTGACGCTGGAGGGTTCAGCAAGCGGCACAACCGGAACACCGACATATTCATGGAGTCCGGGTGGTAGCACAAATGATGAAATTACTGTAAATCCAAACGGAACCACCACCTATACTCTTGTAGTCACTGATGATTGCGGGCAAACAGCATCTACAACACATACTGTTACCGAACCTGATTGCGATGACAACAACGATTGCACAAATGATTTGTGTAATGCCGGAGTGTGCTCACACACACCAATTACTTGCAATGATGGCAACGCATGTACCACTGATGGTTGTGCGCCCGCTACCGGATGTACTACAACTCCTGTTGTTTGTAATGATGGCAACGCGTGTACCACTGATGGTTGTGC
>JAWXCB010000031.1:0-98986 GCA_034440455.1 Chitinophagales bacterium | reverse complement strand
TTTGAGAAAACTCCCATTCAGCAACTGTTTCAGCCACCCTTACTACAAAATTTCAAAGAACTAAATCCTAATCAGTTGATTATCTTCCAGTAATATCAAAACGCTACTGATCTGAACTATACCGGTAACACACACCGATGTTTGGATGTGGACAGGTGACAATGCCTACGGTGACGGCACACAGCAGCAATATCAAACAGAAGTGTTCAACATTTATATTGCGCCTTTCAGAAAAATAGTTGCATGGCCCTGTCCCGGCAATCATGATTACGGCAGCGTTGACCTGAACAACAACGGATCGTATTTTGACATTTTTACGCTTCCTACAAATGGCGAAGCGGGTGGCATGCCCAGCGGAACAGAGGGATATTATTCAGACGATTACGGCAACGCTCATTTCATTTCGCTCAACTCCGAATATCTTGCATGGACGCTCACCGACAATACTGCAATGACGAATTGGCTCGAAGATGATTTGGAAAACAATGACAAAGACTGGGTGATTGTTTACTGGCACCAGCCCCCTTACACGCGAGGCTCGCATGACTCCGATGAATTTTTCGGGCGCATGGGGATGATGCGCGCAAACATCAATCCGATTCTTGAAGAATATGGAGTTGATTTGGTATTGTGCGGGCACAGCAATTGCTATGAGCGGTCATACATGATTAAAGGACATTTCGGAAATGCAAACACGTTTGAGTCCGCAAGTATGATTATAGATTCCGTTCAACCTTTCATAAAAAATACGGATGGGAATAATCCGAATGAAGGCACAGTGTTCGCAGTTGTCGGATGCTCGGGGCAGTTGAGCGCTTCGGGAAATCTTGACCACCCTGCAATGCAATTCTGCACTTATGCTTATCATGGTTCAATGGTAATTGATATTGACAGCCTCACGCTCACAGCAAAATTTCTTACTGCTCATGATGGAATCAAGGATTCATTCACCATTCAGAAAATGTCATTGCAAGATACCCTGACAGCGATACATTCACCTAACATAATCAATGAGTTACTTGTAACGCCAAATCCGGTAAAAGATGCGTTTCGCATTCAATTCAATTTGAATTGTGCTCTAGATGCAACAGTTTCTTTACTCACCATTAAAGGCGAGCAGATTGCGCAACTTTACAAAGGAGAAATTAAAAACGGAGAGAGCAAAGAGTTTTCCGTTGAAAATTATCCTGCGGGGCTTTACTTCCTTCGTGTCTGCTCAGGAAATTTCTCTTCGACTGTGAAAGTGGTATTGGATAAATGATAAACTCAGGTGGGGATAACTCTAAATTCTCGCATCAACTCTTCAAAGAGTTCTTTTTCATTTAATTCTTTCAGCGGGTTTTCTTTTTCTTCCCTTTCCATCAGCGCTTTAGCGCGGGTGTCTTCATTAAAATGATAGATGCTCCATGCGCCCTCGTTATATTCCAGCGCAGTGAGATTTTCTATCCAGTCGCCTGAGTTGAGATATTGAATCGTGCCTTTCGCAGTCGCTATTGTTCTGATTTCGGGCTGATGAATGTGTCCACACACCACATAAGAATAGCCGTTCGAAATGCCGATTTCGGCAGCGGTCTGTTCAAAGTTGTTTACAAACTTCACCGCGCTCTTGACGCTATTTTTAATTTTCTTGGAAAACGAAATTTTTCCTCTTCCTAATTTTTTGCTGATGAAGTTTACAAAGCGATTCAGCAGAATTAAAAAATCATATCCCGTGGAGCCAAGTTGTGCGAGCCACTTGGAATGTTTCATCGTCACGTCAAACACATCGCCATGAAATATCCATGCTTCTTTACCATCAAGATTTAAAATCTCCTTGTTCACGATTTTGAAAGAACCCATTTCAAAGCCCACGAACTTGCGCATCAACTCATCATGATTGCCCGCCACGTAATACACGGGAGTGTTTTTCGCAAGCAAGCCGGTGATGTGCTTAATCACGCGCATGTGTTCGTTCGGAAAATAGCTTTTGTTGAACTGCCACATGTCAATGATGTCGCCATTCAAGACTAAAATTTCCGGCTCAATACTTTTAAGGTAGAAGATTAATTCCTGAGCGTGACAGCCATAGGTGCCAAGATGTACATCGGAAATTACCACCAGTTTAACCTTCCGTTTTTCGTTGTGCATGAATTGCGTTTCCGAAGTTACGTGCGCGCCAAAGGGTTGGTTGTTACGGCAGTGTTATGAATTGATGAAGCCTGATGGGTTCACGCAAAGACGCAAAGAACGCAAAGGAATGAGTGGACTATTCAGGCTTGGCATTCTTTACGCCTTTGCCTGAATATTTTCAGAAGAACAACGGATGAAATTTCACACCATCTATTTTATTGAATTCTAAAGTAGGTGAAGGCACCTTGATAAGGTCAAGCAGATGCAGGAGAATTTTTACCGCAGGTTTTTTTGTTTTCACGCGGGTAAAATCCACATCAAGCGAGAGATAAAATTGCGGGTAGCGCTCAATGTCAGAACGGTCAACTTTGTTGGCATCGGCACAATCGCAATACGATGCTGATTGCGGGTCGCTGCACCACTTGTTTTCAAAGCCGCCATACATGCCGCTTGCGCCATAGCCAAAGGCGATATTGAGCCATTCGGGAAATCGTCTTTCTTTTTTCATAAATGAATACACATTGGCTGAAGCCCAAATCGTGATGGCGTTATAATCTTTCAGCAGCAACTCCAACGGTGCATCACCATAGAGGTTGTCGGTGCGGTATTGCAAATCATCAGGATAGTTCTGTGGCAAAGCAGAAATTTTCAGCGTGAGGCGCTGGTCATGCCATGCAAATTCCTGCGCAATCACTAAAGCAGAGCCGCCCATGTTGGCGAGCATATCCCAACCGGAAAATCCCCATTTGGAAGAAAAGCCATCAAGTATTTCAATGGATGACATCAGAAATGTTCCCATCATGCCGCCTGTAAGAATCGCTGCGCGGTCGTTCATGCCCGTCCAGCGATACATGCCTACTGACCAGCGGCTGATGTAGTATGAATTAAAAGCATGTCCGGCTTTGTCAACGCCAAGCCATTCTTTGCGGTCATCAAAAAAATGAAACGAAGAACGCGGATAATCTTTGTACCAATATTGGGTGAGTACAACAAGCGATGTTCCGTAGATGCCGAGGATGCCGCCCGATACACCCCAAAACCGTTTGTGAGAAAAAGAAGGAGTGCGTTGGGAGAAGCGGAGTGCGTCTTGAGAAAAGGAAGTGGAGAAGGAAAGAAAAAAAAGCAGTAGGAGAACTAAGTTTTTCCTGAAATCATCCCCCTGCCTTCGCTCGCAGCTCGTGTGCTTCCCTTCGCAAATTGCACGTTGCAATCGCGCAAGGGGGACATTTTTCGTTCCGAAAATCATCGGAGCAAGTTAATTTATTTCAAAGGAATAATGTTTGGACTCCCTCTCCCAGCGGAAGAGGGAGGGGTGAGGTTCTCAAATTAATTCAGCAGCGTTTCGCCTGCGGCATCAAGCAGTTCTTTCACGCGCTTTTTCGTGGGCGCTTCGGCATATACACGCAACACAGGCTCAGTGCCTGATGCGCGAATCATCACAGTTTCATCTTCACCGAAATAAAATTTAAAGCCGTCAATATCTTCCACCTTTGAAATGGCATTGCTGCCAAACGATTTGTAATTGCCCTGTTTGCAATTGGCAATAATTCTTGCTTTCAACTCTTCGGTGATATGGAGGTCGTTACGGTCATAAGAAAATGCGCCAACCACATCATAGACTTCTTTCACTAATTCCGTAAGCGACTTGCCTGATTTCGCCATCAGTTCGAGAATCACAAGGCCGTCCCAAATGCCATCGCGTTCAGGAATATGACCTTTTACTGCGATACCGCCCGATTCTTCACCGCCCACCAGCACATCTTCTTTCATCATGATTTCGCAGATATACTTGAAGCCGATTTTGGTTGTCTCATGCGGCAAGCCATACGCTTGACACATCTTCTTCACTTTGTTGGTGACAGAAAATGCAGTAACGACTTTCCCCGTCATGCCTTTGTATTTGTGCAGGTAATGCACGAGCAACAACAGCAAGTGATGCGCGTCCACAAAATTTCCCTTCTCATCATACATGCCGATGCGGTCAGCATCGCCATCCGTTGCCAGCCCAGCGCTTACATCGCTGGAATTTTTTATCAACTGAGAAAGCTCTTTCAAATTTTTGTCCAGCGGCTCAGGAGCTTGTCCTTTGAACCCGGGATTGTAATCGCAATGCAACAGAATCGCATCGGGAAGAATTTTCGGCAATACGTTTTGTCCCGCGCCATACATCGCATCGTATGCCAGCACAACAGATTTTTCAATCGCTTTGAGGTC
Organism: Chitinophagales bacterium; assembly: GCA_034440455.1. Taxonomy (GTDB): domain Bacteria; phylum Bacteroidota; class Bacteroidia; order Chitinophagales; family CAIOSU01; genus JAWXCB01. The sequence goes on along the minus strand of JAWXCB010000031.1, from coordinate 94,663 downwards.
GAAATTTTTCTTTACGTGTTCGAGATAGAGTTCTTCAAGGTCAACATATTCCACCAATCCCTTTTTTACAAACTCCGTAACAGAACCTTCGGCAGGAGCTGTTTTTTCAGGAATCAATGCCTCTACTTCGCTGATGGTTGCGGGAGAAGCAGGTCCGCCAAATCCGCCTTTCAATTTATAACCATTGTAAGAAGGAGGATTGTGACTTGCGGTGATAATGATGCCCATATCGGCATCATATGCTTTTGCTCCAAGCGAAATCATTGGAGTGGAAACAAAACCTTTTCCCAGCTTCACTTTAATATTATGCCTGCACATCACCAGCGCAACGGTATCGGCAAACAATTCACCACCGAAGCGGGTGTCATATCCGATAACTACCAGTGGATTCATGTTGCGTTCCTTCACCCATTTTGCAGTTGCTTCCGCAACGCGGGTCACGTTGTCAACCGTGAAATCTCTGCCGATAATAGCGCGCCAGCCGTCTGTTCCGAATTTAATTGGAGTCATTCTTTTTTATTTTATAACGCGGCAAAAATAGCGATTAGTCAATTAGCCAATTTAGCAATGTGCCGATGTGCCAATTGTTCTTGACAATCCTGTTTTACATCGGCATATCAGCACATTAGCACATCAGCTAAATTTGTCGCCATGAGCGAGTTTACATTTAAGTTGGAAGACAATTACCGCCACAAGGGTTTGCGCAATAAATTGGTGGAGATTATCCGCGAGAAAGGCATCACCGATGAAACGGTGCTGAATGCAATTAGTAAACTTCCTCGTCATTTCTTTTTTGATTCTGCTTTCATGGAATCTGCGTATGAGGACAAAGCGTTCCGGATTGGCGAAGGGCAAACGATTTCACAACCTTATACAGTTGCTTATCAGTCGCAGTTGTTGGAAATAAAACCCCGCGACAAAGTTCTGGAAGTGGGAACAGGCTCCGGTTATCAGGCGTGTATTCTCTCGATGCTGGGCGCAAAGGTGTTCACGATTGAGCGGCATAAAAAACTCAATGAACGAGCGAAGGCTTTGCTCGAAGCGATGCACATTTCCAACATCAAATTTTTTTACGGAGATGGTTTTGAAGGCTTGCCTTCTTTTGCGCCTTTTGATAAAGTATTAATCACAGCCGCTGCACCAGAAGTACCGAACAAACTTTTAGCGCAACTCAAAGTTGGCGGCATGTTGGTGATGCCTTACGGAAAAGGTGAAGTGCAAAAGATGCAACGCATCACAAAAGTAGATGACAACCACTTCGAGCAGGAAGAGTTTGAAAATTTCAAATTTGTGCCAATGCTGAAGGGCAAGGTGTGGTGAGTAAGAACCTCACCCTGTCCGCCTGAGGCGGAAGAGGGAGTCCGAGCGGTAACGTATTGAAGGTTATTTGTTCAGCAGCATATCTTGGTGGGGAATCCCATCCCAAACATATTCTTCATCTATAGGTTTGAACCCAAAAGATTTATAAAAGTGAACAAGGTAACTCTGCGCTGCAATGCGCACCGGCACATCGCCATAAATTTCTTTCACTTTTTCTAAAGCCATCGCAGTTACTTGTCTTCCGTACCCCATTTTTCTTTGATGCGGGTCGCTTACGATTCTTCCAATAGCAACTTCCTGAAACATCACACCCGGAAATGTGATGCGCGTATATGCGATAAGTTTTTTGTTTTCATAGCACAACAGGTGATGCGCTTTTGCATCTTTCCCGTCAATGTCGGAGTAAATACAATTTTGTTCAATAATGAAAACCTGTTGCCGCAACTCCAGCGCATCATAAAGTTCCTGCGGGGTTAATTCTTCAAAGCGTTTGAAAATCCAAATAAGCATACCTAAAAATAAGTCCATGAATTGAACTTCTTAAAGTGAAATTTTCATAACTTAAACATTGTAAAATTTTTGACATGAAAATCAGTTATCCGATTTTGCTATTTACGCTATCAACTCTTATAGCATCAGCGCAGAACTACTATGAATTCCTTGACACGAATAATGTACGAGCGCGATTTGACGCTTCTGGTGATTTGTTCAATACGGACATGCTGACGAAACCTGCTTTGGAAATGCCCAAAGACGGGGGAAAGGGAATGCTCAGTATCGGCAGGCTTTGGTTTTCCGGCATCCAGAAAACCAGCTTTGATGTATTATGTGTTGCTGCAAAAACGTATGAAACAGGAACGGAAACCGATTATTGGGCTGGTCCGGTTGCAAACACATATTCTCCTTATTCAGGACCAACATCCTATATTGATAGATATGACAGCCTGTATAATTATGTATGGAAAATAAGCAAGGATGAAATTCAGAATCACATCGCCAACTACAACACTTTGGGAGTTGTAGCCCCTTGGGCTATTGCAAATTGGCCGGGCAATGGACTTCAGACATTGGGAGTCGCTGATAGGTTAGCGCCTTTTGATGATATAAACGGCAACGGTATTTATGAGCCTTCACTTGGAGATTATCCGAAAATCTTGGGAGATGAAATGCTGTATTTTATTTTCAATGATGACAGAAGCAGCCACTCTGCCAGCGGTTCGGGATCAAATAAATTCGGCTTTGAGATTCATGGAATGGCGTACTCTTTTAACATGCCGTCTGAGCCTTATTTGCACAATACCATCTTTGTTAATTACACGATATTTAATCGTTCCACTTATAATTATTCTGACGTGCGCATGGGACTTTGGTTTGACAAATGCATAAGTTGTTTTGAAGATAATCAGGAGGGTTCTGATTCTATCTTAAATACTTTCTTCGTGTATAATGGATTGCCCGTAGATTATGATTGCAACAATGGGTTTGGTGCGCGAACGGGATATGGCGCATATCCGCCTGCTGTTGGTGTTGCATTTCTAAACCAACCAATGACTGGTTTTGGAGTTTATGAGAACAATCAATCTGCTGCTGGAAACCCCGAAACTTTCTATGACTATGATAAATATTTAAGGTCTCAATTTAAAGACAATACTCCTTTCAAAAAGGATTGTGATTATTATGGCGGGACAACCCCTGCAAATTTTATTTTCCCTGATGACCCCAATGATACTTCAGGTATTTCCGCATACGCCTGCAATACCTTTTTGGGACATAGCTTAGGAAGGGTATTTGGAGTTGCAGGTCCATTCGATATTCCCTCCAATGGAAAGATATGCGTTGATGTGGCATTTACTTATGCAGTTGATTCAGCAGGAGGTCATCTTGCAAGCGTCACCCTGATGAAATCACAAATTCAGGAAATTCAGTCATTTTATTCTAACAACACAATCGGATGCGCGGCTTTATCAGTGGGAACAAATCCTGAACCTTATGACACAAAACCTCTGCTCAAAATCTATCCCAACCCCGTCTCTGATATTCTAACAATTCAATCACCATTACCCAATACAACTCTAACAATACTTAATACTACTGGGAGGACTGTAATGACCACATTTTTAAGTCAAAGAGAAGAACGCCAAATAAATGTCTCATCATTGCCAGCGGGCATATATACTCTTACATATAAGTCTGAAAGGAATAACGGCACTTTGAAATTTCTGAAACAATAGAATTTTAATCCTGCGAAAAATAATCGAGCGACTGATATTGCCCGGTTGTTTCTTTTGCGAGTTGCATTAAGATGTCGTTTGCAAGTCTGCTTGCGCCAAAGCGAAACCAATCAGGCGATAGCCATGCGCTGCCGAGCGTTTCTTTCACCATCACGAGATATTGTAATGCCTGTTTTGCAACAGCGATTCCACCGGCAGGTTTCATCCCAATCATTTTGCCGGTTTCATAATAGTAATCACGAATCGCTTCGAGCATCACGAGCGTAACGGGCAGCGTGGCGGCAGGCTGCACTTTTCCTGTTGAGGTTTTAATAAAATCCGCACCTGCTCGCATCGCTATCTCGCTTGCCAGACGCACATTATCCAACGTGCCGAGTTCGCCTGTTTCCAAAATCACTTTCAAATGCGCTGCACCGCAGGCTTCTTTCACTGCAGCGATTTCATCAAAGATGAAATTATGTTCCCCTTCTAAAAATTTACCACGCGAAATCACCATATCAATTTCATCAGCGCCTTCGCGCACCGCATATTTTGTGTCGGCAATTTTTATGCTGCGCGGAGCAAGCCCGCTGGGAAATGCGGTGGCGACAGCAGCAACCTTTACATTACTTCCCTGCAAGGCTTTCTTAGCCGTTCTTACCAATGTGGGATAAACACAAATCGCGGCAACAGTCGGTAAGCCGGACATTTCATCGTGCAGGTGCATCGCCTTGTAACAAAGCTGCTTCACTTTTCCCGCGCTGTCTTTCCCTTCGAGCGTGGTGAGGTCAATCATGCTGAGTGCGAGTTTCAGCCCCGCAACTTTCGATTCTTTTTTGATGCTGCGCGCATTGAGGCGGGCTACGCGCTCTTCAACATTGAGTTGGTCTATGGGAGGTGGCGTGAATATTTTCATCAAGTTCTATCTGCTGATGATTAACTTCTTTGTGATTCGCGTTTCTCCGGTTGAAAGCGTCAGAAAATATACTCCAGATTGGTAATTATTCAACGACAGAAAATAAGAATCTGAAGGGATAGTATTTTGATACAATTGCTTTCCAGTTATGTCACGCAGTGTGAGTTCCATTTTCCCATTTAAGTCAGATGTTATCTGAACAAACTCAGAAGCAGGATTTGGCAAGAAAGAAAATCGCAGGTTCATTTCCTGTATGAAGGTGTTAGTTGTGTCCGAGGGAATTACTTTCTGGTGCCTGCTGAAAAAATCCCAAATTTCTTCCGTGGCGTCAATATCATTTGCTGGAGTATAGGGCCATGTATGCGGCATTCCGTTCGCTTTTATCAGAATCACTTCGCTGGAGTCGCTGCAACCGGAGTAAGAAAATTTTTCAAAAGTCAATCCGTCATTTTTTGTGTTTGGAAATGAGTCGCTTGTGAAAGAAGCGTTGCAACCGTTGTGCGTAGCCCAATAATGTGCAGTGGAGTCGGCTCCGAGGTTTGTTACCACGAAAAAAATAACACCAAAGTCATAGGGAATTGTTTGGTCGCTTGTTCCATGAATATGCAAAACAGGCATCGCATTAGGCACACAAGCAGAAACCAAAGGCGCGGGCATGGTTCCCGCAACAGAAGCAATTGCGGCTATACGCTCGCCTGATTCGCAGGCAAGGCGATGTGTCATAAATCCGCCCAATGAAAAACCGCACACGAAAATTCTGTTCGTGTCAACGGAATACTCCCTCTGAATGGTGTCAAGCAGCGCGTTTAAAAATCCAACGTCATCAATATTGTTCAAAGGATTTACGCCTGCGCTCCATCCGGAAGCGCCAAGAAGAGGATCGGTAAGCGCATTCGGATAAACCGCAATGAAATTTTGCGTGTTTGCAATTTGATTGAATCCAACGCCTTGAAAATTATTTGCATTATCGCCCAAGCCGTGCAACGCCATCACAAGCGGCACAGGCTGCGAACTATCGTAAATAGCAGGAATGTAAATCCTGTACGTGCGGGTAGTGTCTCCGAACGTGAGTGTTTTTGAAAGGCTTTGCGCATGCAGTTCAATAACTGAACAGGCAGCGAAAATTGCAAGAAGCATCGTGTGTTTCATGGAATAAATATAGTGAAGAAATCGCAGCATGAAAGAATAACTCTTACAAGCAAGCGTTCTATGGAAATTCAACAACAGTGTATCTTTCATCTAAACAACTGCTCATGATACGTTCATTAGTATTTACGCTGACAAGCATCTTCTGTACTTCTGCTTTTTGTGCTAATTCGAAATCCGTTTCGCTGCAAGATGCGCTGAACAAAGGGCTGATTCAGGTAGCCACAAAAGGATTAGGTGGACATCAGGGACAGTGTATTGAAATCACCATCACGAGCCTGAATAAAAAAGAAATGGAGATATTAATTGATGCAGGTTTGCAACTGCTGCCCTCCGATACATCTGCGCAAAGCATGATGGTGTCGCAGGAAAAAATCTTTACCCTTACGTCTAAGACTCTAAAAAAAATAAAACTTTATGCGCTCTGCACACAACAATCTGACAGAGGTCCTTCGGCAGATGAACTGTTTGCGCTCGGACCTGTGGCTGAAGGGCATCTGCTTACTGTTGCGCAGTTTCTCAGCAAGAAAAAATATCAAACTTCAGCCGCGCAACATGCCGTGTGGTGCATTACGGACAGCGCAAGCATCGGGGGCATTTATGATGAAACAAATCCTGCGCTTGCAAAAGAATTGCGGATGCTTGTTGCAAAACTTACGGGGAAGATTCCGCCTTGGTATCAAACAGAGTACAATATTCAGCCGGGCGTGCAAGAAACGTTTGAGCCGCTGCGCATTCATGCGGATTTTAAATATGCGCTTACCGAAGAGGGCGATGTGACCTTCGCGATTTTTAATGAGCAGGGCGACACCGTCCGGACGATTCTTGCCAACCATGCGGAGAAGGCGGGCATACACATGATGAAAATAAAATTTGAATCGAGCAAGCTTCCGAAAGGGAAATATTATGCGCGCGTTACGAACAAAGGGACTCTGATTGAAGAGAAGGTATTTGAGTTGTAACTACTCAAACGATATAATTCCACTCGTGCAAATCGGGAGCATTGCCGCTGCGGATGTCTGAGATTTGCTTTTTCACTTTCACCATGAAACTGTTCTCGGTCGCATCAGGCAGAGTATATTCAGCGCCCTTGATGCTGATGGATTTGATGGGAGCCACCACAGCGGCTGTGCCTGTGCCAAACGCTTCTGTTACCACGCCCTTGCTGATTCCATCCTGCACTTCGCGGATGCTGATTTTTCGTTCTTCCACTTTCATTTTTATATCGCGCGCCAGTTGCAAAATCGAAGCGCGGGTAACGCCATCAAGTATTGTGGTAGAAAGCGGTGGCGTAACTAATGTATCACCGATTACAAAAAACACGTTCATCGTTCCTGCTTCGTCAAAGTAGAGATGTTCTTTACTGTCTGTCCAGAGGATTTGGTCAAAACCTTCTTTGCGGGCAAGCTGAGAAGGATAAAATGAGCCTCCATAGTTTCCTGCACATTTTGCAAAACCCGTACCGCCTTCGGCAGCGCGCACGTATTCGGTTTCAACTTTTACACGCAGTGGCTTTGCATAATATGGTCCCACGGGTGATGAGAGAATCATGAATTTGTATTGCTCAGAAACTTTCACGCCAAGGCGCGCTTCGGTTGCAAATACAATAGGGCGCAGATAAAGCGCTGAATCTTTTTCCTTAGGAACCCATTCTTTATCCAACTCTACCAACTTGTGCATGGCTGAAGTGAAGAGGTCTTCAGGAATTTCGGGCATGCACATGCGCTCCAGTGATTTGTTTAAACGCGCCCAGTGTTTTTCTATTCTGAAAACAGAAATTTTTCCGTCCTTCATGCGAAAAGCCTTCATGCCCTCAAACACGCTTTGCCCGTAGTGCAACGCGAGAATTGCAGGACTGAATGAAAGATTTCCGTAAGGAATAATCTTCGCGCTCTGCCAATCTCCATCGGCATAGTCAGCCAAAAACATGTGGTCAGCAATGTGTTTCCCGAATTCAAGTGAGGTAAAATCCACTTCCTTGATGCGTGAAATGGTGGCTTGCGTTACGGGAATTTCAAGTGTTGCATTCATGGTGGCGCTCATTGTTCAAAAATACAATTAGTTAGTAAGTCTGTCGGGCATCTGCAAGTTAAAAAACGATTTCCTGATTTTTCCATTTTACAATGGTAGCGTTAAAAAATCTGAAAAGTGATTGCGTAGCTTTGCTCTGCTTTTGACCAATGGAGAGATGCCAGAGTGGCTGAACGGGGCGGTCTCGAAAACCGTTGACCCCGCAAGGGGTCCGGGGGTTCGAATCCCTCTCTCTCCGCTCTCCCTGCCGTAGCTTTTGCGAAGGCAGGTCATCTAAATTTTTCAAATATGGTTTGTTTACCTTTTTCGATGCAGCAATGGCGATATTTACAAGGGATGCACACAGAATATTGAAAAACGATTGGAAAGACATAACAAAGGTTATGTAGATGCAACGAAAAATGTCCTCCCTGTAATGTTAATTGGATATTTTGCAATTAGTGATATATACAAAGCATACGAATTTGAAAAGTACTTAAAATCCGGTTCGGGAAGAGCGTTTACAACGAGACATTTTCTTTAAGTCTGCCTTCGCTAAAGCTACGGCAGATAAAAGGTTCGAATCCCTCTCTCTCCACTACTTCTTTAGTTTTTCTTTAAACTCCTTTTTAAATTTTTCCACCTTCGGCTGAATAACCATCTGGCAATAAGGCTGCTTCGAATTGTATTTGAAATAGTTTTGGTGATAATCTTCCGCTTTGGAATAATTGCTCAGAGGCTCAATAGCAGTTACAATCGGTGAATCATAATATCCGCTCGCATCCATTTCTTGTTTTGATTTTTCTGCAACTGCTTTTTGATTTTCATTGTGATAAAAAATCACGGAGCGGTATTGGTCGCCTACATCGTTGCCTTGCCTGTTGAGCGTGGTGGGGTCGTGTGTTTTCCAAAAAACATGCAGCAGTTCTTCAAAAGAAATCTTTACCGGGTCATACGTGATTTGCGCCACCTCCACGTGTCCTGTGCCGCCATCGCACACCTGCTTGTAGGTGGGATTGTTTACATGCCCGCCCGCATAGCCGGCATACACGGAATGTACGCCTTCGAGGTTTTGAAAAATCGCCTCCACGCACCAGAAGCATCCGGCACCGAGGGTCGCTGTATCAAGTTTGTTATTTGTATCCATTAGGGTTTCATCTCCGGGTTGATTGGTGTTATTTCCACTACTTGCGCAAGACAACGCAAGCACGAGTAAAAAAGGCAGATAAAAATACAGTTTTGACATCTTGCTCGCGTTAAACATTTCTTTGCTCAAAGTTTAAACAATTGCATAAAGCAAATATCACCGTTTTAGTTCCTTCACTTTTTCTTTCAGCCATCCTACATCTGCCAATGGTTTGGTTTGTTCGATTTCAGTTTCCAAAAGCGCAATCTTCTTTTTGTCGTTGGAAATCAGCCGGGAAAGTTTGTGCGTAATTCTCAGAAGATTCTTGTAGGTTTTGACATGATGCTCAGAAAGCGCCTTATTTCTCAGGAGGTAAATCTTAAAACTGTCCATCAGCGAGTCAAGTGAATCAATTTCATTCAGCTCATAATAAGTTTTCAAAAGCATTGACTTGGAATCAAGACTATAGAAAACATCGTTGTATTCCACCTCTTGCAATAAGCCCAGCACTATGGAGTAATCTTTTTTGTAGAAATAGAATTTAGCAAGATTGTAGGTATAGGCATTTTCGCGCTCCTTTTCTGGCAATTTGTCTTTGTAATTATTGATAAATTTTTCAGTCCACTTGAATTCTTCTAACCGCAAGGCGGTCACTACAATATTCTTATAGTCCCACGGAGAGAGAATGCCCTTTTCCAAAATGATTTCTTTTTCAAGCAGATGCTGATAGATTTTCAGGATTTCAGAAAGGTATTTTGTTTTCCCTTTGTTGATTTGGCGGATGCAGAAATTCTGCGCGTAGATATACATCTCTCGCGTTTCGCTTTGTGTGAACAGATTGTCCTTTGCATGGAGCGTTTTCAAAAGGCTCGCAAAATTTTCTGCATTATCCGGCTCGGTAAGCGTGCGCAGAATTTTGTGATAGATGTCAATTGCGGGTGTGTCGGAATAATCTTTCTTCTCCAGCAGTTCCAAAATCTCATCCATCAAGATGCTTTCTTTCTCTACCGCAGCGATGGTTTTATAGTTGAGCAGTGAACAATAAAACTTGAGCTTGCGAATGATATAAAACGTATCGAGCAGGCGCATGGCTTTGACAAGGTCGGGCTGTTGAGCCAACCTGTTTTGCTGTTGCGCGCTGGTCACCAAGAATTTATTGCGAAGGTCTTCGAGCCTGAACTGGTTGAGATAATTTGAATCATCTTCAAATGAGGATGCTCCATTCGTTTTGCGCAGTTTTTGGTTAAACAGGTTATCCACGTTGCGGTCAATCATTTCCTCAAGCAACGCATGGTGAAATGATTGCTTCTGCTCCACTTTTCTGATTGCGATAAAACGCTCTACCAAAGCCGTGAGCGCTGAAAAATATTGCCGGAAATGAACATCCCGATATGGTTTTCCGGGGAAGAGGTGCTTGTAAATCTTTTCCTTATCAAGCTGTCCGTTATTATTAGAATGATGTTGCCTCAACAACTGAAAAATCTCCACTAACTTCTCATTGGTATTGAAATAAGGCGAGCGGAGGAATTTATCTAACTCCTTCAGTTCCTTACCGGAAAGGCTTTTCAGCAGTACGGTTAACTTATTTTCGGACATGGAGCTACTCTTTCAGCTTCTCCATCACTTCGTTCTTCAACAGCGGCAGGTGGCGCTGGAGAATCGCCCAAACGGTGGTGTTATTGATTGAATCATAAGCATGAATCAGCCAATTTCTGAATGCAATGATTTGCCCGCTGTTTTGCAAAACTTCATCTGGGTTTTCTTTTGTGAATCTTGAAACGGCTTCTCCGATAATGGCGAGTTGCCGTTCCACTGCGCTTCTTGTTTTCTTGTCTTTCTGGTAAGCCTCAAAATCTTTTACCCCGGAAGTAAATTCTTCAATCAATAAAATTGCGCTGAGTATGTCAGACAAGTACTTTTTCCCTTTCTCCGTCATAGATAAGCACTTTATTTTTTTCAACGCTTGCTTTCAGGTAGGGATTTTCTATGGGCTGGTCTGTGAGTAAATCCACCCTTCGGTTGAATAGCTTTTCAATTTCAGTGAAGAAGTGCAACAACAAGTCTCCTTTTTCAATCGGGTCTTTTTCTTCTATTTCAACTTGAAGATCTATATCACTCGTGCCGGAGTCAAAATTGCCGGTTACAGACGAGCCAAAGGCATAGAGGCGCTTCACTTTATGTGCTTTGCACAAAGAAAGAAGGCCATCGTATCTCGCTCTTATCAACCCGGTGATTATCATTTCAATCAAAGCTAATACTTTACCCCTAACTTCCCTTTTGATTTGGTCGTTGCTCCCGAAAGGCTTTTCAGCAGAAAGGTTAACTTATTTTCAGTCATTTGCGTCTTTCTAAGCTAATAAAAATGAAGTGAACAATAATTTGTTCTATGATATTGAAAATGAGCTACTTAGCATAATCTATTAATGATTACTGATGAACAACCCCTTAAAAGTGTTCTTTTTTTTGGATGAAAGTGCAGGCATATTTGTAGCATCAAAAACCACATTTTATGAAAAGACTTCGCATACAGTTGATAGCAATGGTGTTGCTGTCTGTCATCTTGTTTGAATGCTCTAAAGCTTACTGTCAAACAAATAGCGTTACTCCTATTTCTCCTAAACCGCAGTCTGTATTCTTGCAGCAGGCACTGACTTTTAGATGGGATATACTGCCTAATGCTGTTGCTTACCACTTGCAAGTGAGCGAGGATAGCTCTTTTGTTACAACTATTTTTGACACTGCAACCCTTTTCACACCATTCTATACTGCCTTGAGTTTACCATCTGATACACAACTCTACTGGCGAGTACGCGCTTTTGATGGTTTAGTTTTTTCAAACTGGTCGGTTGTTTTCAGTCTTTATTTATTGACTCCACAAACATTGGGCAACATGCAACTGTGGGTACGCGCAGATAGCGGCACAGTTGGTGGAACATCTATAAGTCAGTGGCAAGATTTTAGCGGAAATAGCACTCAGTTAATTCAAAGCGATGCTACCAGAAAACCAACATGGGTTCCTCAGCAATTAAATGGGTTGCCTGCGCTTCGCTTTGACGGAAATGATTACCTCGATGGAGGGCAAAGTTTGGAGTTAGGTACGAATGACCAAACTATTTTGATTGTCTTTAATTCCTTTAATGCTAATGCAGAACAATTTCGGTTGATTCAAAAAAGAGGACACACCACATTCACTGACGGCTGGAGTCTCGCGCCAAGAGGATTTGAATGGAACTCCTCAGTAATTGAAGAAGGAGGGCAGCAAAGGGGATTTCAAAACGGTTGCTGCATGAATGACGGCAATTACAGAATCGTCTCCACAGTTTGGGATAATTCTGAAGCTATGTGGGATATGCATATTAACAGCAATATTCCTTCTACCACCGTGACCAATAGTGGTTCAGGTATCCTCAATGGCGCTGACATCACGCAAAATGGAAATAAAATAATGACCGTAGGCTGTTCATGGAATAGCTATAGTGATTTAGCATTCTTCCTGAATGGAAACATCGCTGAGATTATGGTGTATCATACCGCGCTTGACAGCACTGAAAGAAATTTAGCAGAACAATACCTGCGGTTTAAATATGCGCCTCCGGTAAATCTTGGAAGTAATTATCCGCGATATGGGTTCTGCGATCCGACTACTCTTTATGCGCAGACTCATTTTGTTTCCTACCAATGGTCAACCGGAGAGACGACTTCTTCCATACAAATCAACGGGAATGGAACCTATTCGGTGATTGCGACTGATATATTTGGCTTCACCAGTTATGATGAAGTTGTTGTTGATTTAATAAACCTCATGGAAGGGGATACGCTTTTCCTTTGCACAGGAGATTCTGTCATTTGGAATACGCAACTCAGTCAAGCCGACCATTCTTTCCAATGGCAAGATGGAAGCACAGATTCAAGTTTTACAATTACAAGTGCGGGTAATTATTGGGTTGTAGTCCAGGATACATATAACTGCTTCAATAGTGATAGTGTCACAGTAATCGTGAATCAATGCGGGCAAATTTGCGATGCTTCCTTTACTTACGCCAACTCACAAAATATCTATGCTTTCCATAACACCTCCACCGGAATCAATGTTTCCTATTCCTGGGATTTCGCTGAAGGTAATCCACCTTCCACCCAACAAAATCCAACGCACACCTTTTTAAGTCCCGGTACCTATAATGTATGTCTGAGTATTTTCGATACTTCCGGTTGCAGCGACACTACCTGCACCGCAATCATAGTTTCAGCTATTCAAAACCTCGTCTGGCCCGGTGATGCCAACGCTGATGGTATCGCCAACGTGTGGGATGTGCTTGCAATTGGTATTGGTTATGGCATTTCCAGTTCTGCAAGACCAAATGCGACAACTAACTGGGTTGGTCAGCCTGCAACTGACTGGCAGCTACAATTCATAAGCGGAGTAAATCTGAAACATGCAGATTGTAATGGCAATGCGCTCATTGATTCTTCTGATGTCGGAGTTATCGGATTAAACTACGGACTCACCCATCAAAAAGGCGGTGACCCCAACCACGCGATTGACCCTGATTTGTATTTTGCATTTCCGCAAGACTCTGCCAACACAGGCGATACGATTGTCGGCTCCATCTATCTTGGCACTTCTCCGAATCCAATCACGAATATTTACGGCATTGCGTTTTCTCTTCTCTACAATTCCAACATTATTGACAGCGGCAGCCTGCGCATTGATTTCACCGATTCATGGTTTACGCCAAACGCAAACAGGATTTCACTCACCAAAGATTTATTTCTCGCATCGAAAATGGACGCAGGCATTTCGCGCATTGACCACACGAATATTTCAGGCGCAGGAAAAATCGCTGACGTGAGTTTCGTGATTCAAGACAACATTGACGGCAAAGATTATTTCGTGCTGCCTCTTGAGATTCAGTTTGAAAATGTATTAGCGATTGATAAAGACGAAGCTGCGGTGAGCCTTTCTGCAAATGGTGATACGCTGTATGTGAAAGATGAAATCAGCAGCCTGTGGCAAATCAATCAACGCAACGATGTAAGGATTTTTCCAAACCCTGCAGCAAATCAGTTGTATGTTGTTGCAGATTTTTCCATAGCTGAATATCGCTTGCTTGATTTGGCAAGAAGAGACGTTATCAAACCTGTTTCTTCTATTCAAGCTACAAATACCGTAACGATAGATTTGTCAGCAGTTGAGCCGGGCGCCTATCTGATTCAGTTGAAGAACACAGGCAATTATTCTGTATGCAGAAAAATTGTTGTGATGAAGTAGTGACAGCATTACAGCTTGTCGTTCAAAAAATAAACGTATGCGCCCGCAAGCAGACCTTGCAACGTACCCCAAGCGACATCAATAACGGAAACATAGAGTGACCATCCTTTTACAAACGAGTAGTTCGTGAAATCGTAGGTGAAGTAAATCACGAAACCTGTGAATGCCCCGATTGCAAGTGAGATAACAAGGCGGTCGTCTAATTGCAAAGCAAGCAGGATGATGACGGATAAGCCGAGTGAGATGACGGCTTGCACAAGCAACCCGACAGGGAGGTTGAATATCACTTTCCCGCTTCTCAATTCGGCAAGGTAGCCAAGTTGCTCCGAGTACATTTTGGAGGCAAGAAAACCAATCCACAACATGTCCAGCAGGATAAACAACACGGCAGAGATTGCGGCAATCTTCAGAAACTTAAGCGTGAATAGAAATTCCATGATGACGATTTGCAGAAGAAACAAATCGAACCGGACAAAGTTTCAACTCAAAGCCGCTCCTTGATAAAATCAACCGAATATTTATAAGCTTTTTCAGTTGCTTCTTTATCAAACTGCGAGTTGCTGGGGTTGGCAAAAGCGTGGTCGGCATCAAAGGAAACGATGTCAAGGCGTTTGCCAGCCGCTTTCATGTTTGCGGCAAATTCTTTCACGATGTCTTGTGTAATCCATGCGTCTTTTGAGGCAAAGATGCCCAGCACATCGGCATGAAGTGTTTTTAGTTTCGGCACACTCGTTTCCGGCATTCCGTAATACACGATGCAGCCTGCTGTTTGCTCGTCACCGATTAGCGAAGCCTGCAACGACCAGCCACCGCCCAGGCACCAGCCTACTGTGAAAATGCGCGCAGTTTTGCCCGCATATTTTACTGCGCCACTGATAATCGCTTCAGCGCGTTTCGTGTCCAATGCGCCCATGAGTTTTCCGGCTTCCTCGCGGTTGTCGGTCACTTTGCCGTCATATAAATCAATGACGAGTACGTTTATATTTTTCAAATCCGTTTGAAATTGCGCTGCTTGTTTTTTCACCAAATCATTCAAGCCCCACCATTCATGAAACACAAACAAATAATTGTTTGTCGGCTTTTCTGCTTTGATTAAAAATGCTTTTGCCTCCTTCCCGTCATAAGTCTGAAAGGAAACCATTTCGCCTGCTCCGGTATAAGTGTATGCCGATGGCTCCTGATGTTCGTTGCGGAAGCTTTCTTCCTTTGCGAATGATGCAAATGCTTCTGTTGAATGGCAACTTGGCTTTTGCTGCGCTGATGTAAGTAAGTATGTCATAAGAATAGCGGTGAGGAGAAGTTGTTGTTTCATAATCAAAGAAATTTTTGAGCATCGAATTTACAAATTTCGATTGAGTCTCAGTTTGAATAAGCGTCATTCTGAGCGGAGTCATACGCAGCGAAGAATCTCATTTCTTTAGTATTGAGATGCTTCGTTGCACTCAGCATGACGAAACTGAAACAAAGCACAAATTTCATTGCTGCGCTTTCATTCATTAATTTTATTCCATCATGGAAATCACGATTGAAATTGTTTTGATTCTATCCGTACTCGCAATAAGCGGGTTGGGAATAATCGGCTGCATTGCGCCAGCGTTGCCCGGACCACCGGTTTCTTACGTTGCGCTTTTGATTTATCATTTTGCAAAAGGAGGCGAGGTGTTTAGTCTCACCTTTTTATTTGTGGCGTTATTCTTCGTAACAGCCGCAGCCGCAATGGATTATTTTCTCCCGATTTATACCACAAAAAAATTCGGGGGCACTAAGCAAGGCGTATGGGGCGGCATCATCGGTTTGGTGATAGGAATGTTTATTCCACCATGGGGAATTTTGATTGGACCACTTGTGGGCGCGGTGATTGGCGACCTTGTTGCAGGAAAGCAATTTGAAAGCGCATTAAAGGCGGGAATTGGTTCGTTCGTTGGATTTCTCCTTGCAACTTCTGCGAAACTCGCAGTATCAATTACGCTCACTATTTTTTTGATTATTGAAATTGTCCGTCAAAATATTTTCTAAACAACATTTACGGCTTTGAAAAAATTGTTGACGGCAGACTTTGCCCTGCTCGCATTCATCATTCTTGTGGGAAGTATTTTGCGGCTGGTGCAATTTCCCGACATCCCGTTTATGTTTGATGAGTTGAGCGCTGTGAACCGGCTATCCTTTGATTCGTTAAGCGAGTTGCTGGAAAAAGGCGTGAAAAAAGACGGACACCCGGCAGGCGTGCAGGTATTTCTTTTTTATTGGTCAAAATTGTTTGGCATATCGGAGGCAGCGATAAAGCTGCCGTTTATTTTTTGCGGGATAGCAAGCATCCCGCTTATCTATCTTCTTGGAAAAAAATGGTTCAGCGGCACAACAGGGTTACTGGCAGCAGCCTGCCTTGCAACGCTGCAATTTCCTGTTCTGTACAGCGACATTGCCCGCCCTTATATGAGCGGAATGTTTTTCTCAATTGTAATGGCATTATGCTGGACAAATTATTTATTTGCTGAAAAAAGAAAACTGTTGAACCTCGCTGGCTTTGCAGTATGCGCTGCTCTTTGCGCATACAATCATTATTTCAGCTTGTTCTTTGCAGCGATTGTTGGCGCCAGCGGATTTCTTTTTTTGACAAAAGAAAAGCGAAATGCCTACCTGTTGGGGTGCGCTTTTTCTATTCTGCTTTTCTTGCCGCATCTTGGCTTATTTCTATTTCAATATGAAACAGGCGGATTAGACTGGCTGGGGAAACCCAAGAATAATTTCCCCACGGAGTTTCTTGCATATATTTTTCATTACTCACCGCTTGTGATTACCGCTGTAACGCTGTTTTTTTTGATGGGCATGATACAGGGCAGACAAGCGCTCCTTGAAAAAAATAAATTCAGAGCGCTATGTCTGTTTTGGTTTTTGCTGCCATTTTTTGTCGGCTTTTATTATTCTGTGAACGTGAAGCCGGTGCTTCAATTTTCTGTGTTAATTTTTTCACTACCCTTTCTGCTGCTGTTTCTTTTCTCCTTTTATGAAAAATCATCGGCTGCTTTTAAAACGTGTTTAATTCTTGTGTTGCTTGGAATCAATACCGCGACTTTGATTTTCAGCAGGCAGCATTACCAGGTCTTCAGCAAGCAACCTGTTGAGCAATTTGCCCTTCAATCCATTGCTGTCGCAAAAAGTGAAATTGACACAGATTCCACTACAATTATTTTAAACACAGACAGCAACTACCTGAATTATTATTTCAGGAAACATCATTTCAAACCGGCTTACTACAACAGCTATCACAAAAAGCCTACGCTTAGTGAGTTCAATACGTTGTTATCTTCTTTAAATACAAACTCTGTTTTACTTGGAGGCGCATCATTGGAACAGTTAAATATTGCCGCTCAATATTTTCCCTATCAACTGCATCGCGATTTCGGTTACACCTATTCCCTTTACCATCTTTCAAAACAAGAGTCGCCCCTTCTGTTTTCTGATGCAGTTTTATTTAAAACAACTTATGGAGCTGACGATGCCTGCTGCTGGAGTTTTGAAGGAGACGCGCTGCAATCAGGGGGCGTACTACAACTTGATGCAGGCAAAGAGTGGGGTCCAACTTTCAGCGCACAACTTGAAAATCTTTTTCCCAACAACAACAGGATGCATATCGTGGATATGTCGTTTTCAGTAAAGCGCGAATTTGCGCAGAGCGAAGGCATGCTTGTATTTGAGGGCAGCAAAGACGGAGAACTTTACGAATGGCGGGCGCACGGTGTATCTGCTTTTTCTGAGACAGATTCTGCTGTATGGCAGAAGGTATATTTTCCTGTTCGCCTTGCAGATTTTATCCATTCAAAGAAAGAATTGGAAAACATGCGCGTGAAAATTTATTACTGGAATAAAGGGAAGGAGAAAATATTCCTGAAAAATTTTGAAATACGCGTATGGGAAGATAACCCTTGGGTGTATGGACTTTTCGGAAGGTTAGATTGACGAATTTCCGATTACAGCTTAAACGAAACGCCTATCGTGGTGAATCCCATCGGGGGTGCTCCAAATTCAAACATCAGCGCTACAGGCTCAACAAAATACCATCTGAGTCCCATGATTGCTCCTGCCCGTCCCCTGCCGTTGTGCCCGTTTTTTTGGTAGCAGGCATGCGTTGAAATTTCACCGCCAACATAAAGTGAGAAATAGAGGTCAAGGATGTCTGCCTTCAAATCTTTGCTTACTTTATCATCGGTGAGTTGCCACCAATGAAAATTCCCTCTGGCACCAAAATTAAATGCAGCGCCATCGCCAATGAAAACACCAAAGTAGGGACCTACACTTGCATAATCATGAGGAGAAAAATCTGCATAAAATACAAGGGGAATACTGAATTGGTCGCATGAATTAGGATAGTATCCGTAATTCCCAAAGCTGATTCCCGGGCTAAGCGCAATATCACCTTTTTAATGTGCTTGAGCGGAAGTTTCTGAATTAATAAGTACAATGTTCAAAAACAGGAACAATGAAAATATTTTTCCGCGCATAGATTTCAAATTTAGCAGCAAATCTAAGTTCACTTGCGCACAAAGCCCAACCGTTCTTCCAGCGATTGCGGAAGTTTTGGAAGTTTATTTCGCTCAATCAAAAACGTGCTGAGTTCAGCGATTTCGCCAAACACATAATGGCGGTCGAGCGCGCCTTTCAGATATTCTTTGCCGCTGCTGCCGCCCGTGCCGATGCGCGTGCCTATGATGCGATGCACCATGTTCATGTGGCGGTAGCGCCATGCTGCAAGCAGTTCGTCAATATCAAGCAGCGTTGTTAAAAGTTGATACGGCTGTTGCAGCAAAGGATAGTCGCGATAAAGCATGATGAACAGAGCAGACCTGCTTGCCTTTGCGCTTAGTTTGCGTGAAGCGTCACGCTGCTTGCTGAGAAAAACTTCATCGAAAGCGTTGAGGTTATCGCCCTCTTCTTTCACTAAACTGCTTTTATAGATTGCGCGATAATCTTCCCAGAAAAAATGGTGCTCCGAATTTTTTAAATCATTTTCCTCTTCCCAAAAAATTGCGTCATCAAAAAATGGCATCCGTTCCAGCCATTCATTGATGAAATCCAACAGCGAACGCTCTTTCTCCGCCTGCACAATTTTATCCATGTCTTCCGGTTTCAATTGCGAAACATAATAGTTGCCTGCATGACGGTTTTGCATTTTCAATCCCAGTAATGCTTCGAGCATTTTAAATTGAATGCTCTGAAAGCCCGAAGCGGGACGCAGCATGTTTCTGAAATCAAGAAAATCAAGCGGAGTCATCGTTTCCATCACGGTGATTTGGTCAACTGCGATGCGCAGGATGGCGACCACGCGCTTCATCCGATGCACCGCAATTTGCATTCCGGGCGAATTATCATTGATAGGGTTGCGGAAAATTTCGCGCACTGAATCTAATTCGTGCATGATTTGTTTAAACCACAGTTCATACGTTTGGTGGATGATGATAAAAAGCATTTCATCATGCGCGGGCGTTTCTTGTTTTGCGCTTTCAGGAAACTGCGCGTTCAGAATTTTATCAAGTTGCAGGTAAGTGGAATAATACATTTTTGACATGAGCGTTCTTTCGTTTTTTGATTCTGTTCGCGCTAAAATTATAGTAACCAAAGCACTTATTTTTGTTCAACCCTTCAGGAAAATCTCATCGTGGCAAAGAAGAAAAATCCAACCATCACGCATAATCCGATTGACAAAGACAAGGTGACGGAAAATCCGCACACGCTGCCTTATGCGCATACGGTGGGCGGTGCGGTGATTAAGCCTGTTGATAAAAAAGGCATGGTCGGCAGTTCGCTTGCTGCGGTGGAAGAGCAAGCGGAGATGCAACTCAATCAGGTGCGCGAGCAGTTGGAAACGCTGCTGAGACGCGCAAAAGAAATTAAAGACCGCGTGGCATTTTCTCAGCGGGTTTATGAAGCGGATATCAATTTCGTTCCTGTGGTAGGCGAAACCTATCACATGTATGAAAAGAATGACGGTACTTATATTTTATCGTTGGTTGCGCCCTGGGAATGGAAAAAAATTCCGTTTAAAAATTTTACCGGCTCTGTGAAATTACTTGCTGACAGAACGTGGTATCCGGTGAACAACAAGCGGAAGTGAAACAAAAGCATCTCCAATTGATTTTTCCTGCGCAAAGCGATCTCTCTGAAAAAATTTACCTCACGGGATTGCTGTTGCTTGCCGTTGCGCTGCCGTTTTCAAATTTTCTGATGAGCGTTGCGCAGTTTGTTCTTGTTGCAGCGTGGCTCCTGCACGGAAATTACAATAGCGGCTTTTCGCGCTTACTTGATAACAAATCTGCTCTTTTGTTCATCGTGTTTTATTGTTTGCATCTCATCGGGTTGCTGTACACCGTTGATTTTCCAGCGGGGTTAAATGACCTGCGCATCAAATTGCCGCTGCTCCTGCTTCCCTTTGTCATGGTGACTTTGCCGGATATTCCGGGCAACATGCTCAGAAAGATTTTGCTTGCGTTTGTTGCGGGCGTGTTGTTGCAAACGATTATGATTTCATTCAATAGCGGATGGATTTTCATTTCGCCTATCCGCTTCAGCATGATGGTTTCCATTTCCATTTTCATTCTGCTGCAAGAAAGTTTTTTGGCAGACGAACAATGGAAAAAAATCAGCGCTGTTGTTTTAGCAATCTGGTTTGCTTTTTTTCTTGTTCAATTTCCGTATGACACCGGCATTGTAACTTTTGCCTGCGGGCTTTTTGTTTTTTCATTTTTAAAAGTGGTTCAATCGAAAAGCAATCAACTGAAGTTGCTGTTTCTTTTTGCAATCGTTGCGCTTGCCGCCTCTGCAGTTTTTTTTATTTATGAAGGTGTAAAAGATTTTCAGGGCGATGCGGAAATGAAGCCGGCAACTGAGGTATTTACTTCCAAAGGTGAAAAGTATGTTGGTTATCCTGAAAGAAAAGAAATTGAAAACGGGAATTATGTGTGGCGTGATATTGTATGGACAGAATTGGAAAACGCCTGGAATCAGCGCAGCACGCTTGCGTTCAAGGGGAATGACAGCACCGGGCAACCGTTGCATGTAACGCTTATCCGGTTTCTCACTTCAAAAGAAATGAAAAAAGATGCAGAGGCAATCAGCAAACTTTCAATGGAAGAAATTCATGCGATTGAAAAAGGCGTTGCAAACATTCGATACATGGATGGACTGAACCTTAGCGACCGCTTGTATGAAACGATGTGGTCGCTGTATCACTATCAAATCGGAAATAATCCGCAGGGCAGTTCGGTGACACAGCGTTTTGAATTTTGGAAAGCGGGATGGAGCGCTTTTTTGCAATCACCATTTTTTGGCTACGGAACAGGCTCAGTGCGTTCGGTGATAAATCAGCAGTATGAAAAAATGAACTCTGTGCTTGAAAAAGATTTTCGTTTGAAAACGCACAATCAATATCTTGCAACCGCAGTCGCGCTCGGAAGTGTCGGGTTAATTTGTTTGCTGCTCGCATTTCTCTTTCCGGTTTTCTATGCTCCGTCTGTAACTTATTCTCTTGCGTTGGTTTTTCTTGTGATAACATTGGCAGCTATGCTGGTAGAAGATACGTTGGAAACGCAGGCAGGCGTAACGCTTGTTGCATTTTTTGTTGCCTTGCTGTTGTTGCCGCGCGCTGTCTCGCTTTCATCTGTGGAAGAATCAGAACAGGATTTGATGGAATAACAGCTTGATAACAACCACTCAGAATACGCGCATGAAAATTCTGCAAATCTGCAACAAGCCCCCGTTCCCCGCAGTTGACGGGGGCGCGATTGCGATGGGCAGCATGACGCGCAGTATGGTGATGAATAGCTATGACGTCACCGTGTTGAACATGGTTTCCTATAAGCATCATGCAACAGAAAATGATTGGCAGGACGAGTTGAAGCAATACTGCAAACTGCATTTTGCATCCGTTGATTTACGACTGAAACCGCACAAAGCATTTTTAAATCTGTTCACTTCGCGCTCGTATCATGCGGAGCGCTTTTATTCGGAAGCAGTAGCGCAGAAGCTGATTGCAATTCTGAAATCTGAAAAGTTTGATGTCATTCAATTAGAAACAATTTTCCCATTCGTTTATCATGCAGTTATCCGCAAATATTCGGAAGCAAAAATTATTTTGCGCCTGCACAACATGGAGCATGAAGTGTGGGAAAGCACAGCGAACGCTGAAAAGCATCCACTGAAAAAATGGTATCTCGCACTGCTTGCAAAACGTCTGAAGCAATTTGAATTGGAAGCATTCAGTAAAGCGGACGGGATTATTACAATATCTTCAGCCGATTATACGAAAGTGCAGTCGCTGAATCTCTCAATACCTGTTGCCAATATTCCGCTGGGAGTTGATTTGCAGCAGTATCCTATTGCGCAAACAAAATCAGAATCTGCCGTGTCGTTGTTTCATTTAGGCGCGATGGATTGGATTCCGAATCAGCAGGGCATGAGTTGGTTTTTAGATACCGCATGGAAGAAGCTGCGCGGGCAATTTCCGCAATTGCATTTTTATATTGCCGGAAGAAAAATGCCGGAAAAATTTTTCAAAATGCAGGATGCGCAACTGCATGTGGCGGGCACGGTGGACAGCCAGTTTCTGTTTATGCAATCAAAAAACATCATGGTGGTTCCGTTGCTCTCGGGCAGCGGCATTCGCGTGAAAATCATTGAGGGCATGGCGCTGGGCAAGGCAGTTGTCACTACTTCAATTGGCGCAGCGGGAATTGATTGCGCGGATGGCGAAAATATTTTGATTGCAAATACGCCTGACGAGTTTGTGCAGAGAATTTCGGTTTGCGTCAATACCACTTCAATTGTAGAGCGAACAGGAAACAATGCAAGAAGGTTGGTTGAAGAGAAGTATGCAATCGCTGTTACTTCCAATCAACTTGAGGATTTTCTTTCGCAACTGAGGTGATGCACATAAGCGAGCGAAATCCAAAACACAGCCATGATTTTTTCGAGCGTAGTGAAGTCTTCGATGATTCCAAGCAAAATGAAATTCAGAAACAACAGTATTCCAAAAACAAAATGCGGTGAACCACGCAAACGGATAACAGCAACAAGAAAAGAGATAAATAAAAAGATGCCGCTGATAAATCCAAATATGCCCATTTCAGAAAGCCAACCCAGATAAATTTGGTGCGAGTTCATTTTCACGCAACTCAAATTTGTTTCTTCAACGCCCGCAAATTCTTTGTACCAGAAATAAATTTCAGGATAGGTATTTAGTCCAGCGCCAACCACCGGATGCGCTTTGAAAATTTCGCGCGCCACTTTCCAGCGGTTGCTGCGCTCGATATTCGACTCATTTTTCTCCCACACGAAAATGGATTGTATTTGAACGAATAGCGAGTTGTGGTCATCGGGGGCGTCCCACGCGCGCGTACGGTCGCGCTTTGTGTCAATGTGATGATAAGCGATACTTCCTGCTATCATGATAACAACTGCCGAAGCAATCATTCCAATCCTGATTTTTTTAAAACGATAAAAGACAAAAACAAAAATAGAGAGTAAAAGCATTACCCAGTAAATGCGGGAGTAAGAAATTGCAGTGACAAACGCAAAAAGTAGCACAAAGGTGAGATGGAGTTTGCTTCGTGTTTTTTCCAACAATTGATTTATAGCGTAAAGAAAAACAGGAAATCCGATTGCAATGAGCAGCGTGTGTCCCGGCACAAACGGCAGAGACATTTCGTAACTGTGCTTGCGGTGAATTCCCATATTGAAATAGCGAAACAACGTGTAAAGCAGCAATGCGCTATATCCAACCAACAGCGCCTGCCAGATAATTTGCCAATGTGATTTTTTGAGTTGTAAAAAGCGGAAAGCGAAATAGAATGTTATCACATATGTGGTAAGAACGGAAAATGATTTAATGGAAGTTATCGGAAGAACGGAGGATACAACCGACATCCCGGCTACAGCAATGAATAGCAATACAGCAAAATCAGTGAACAAAAATCGGAACTCGTTTCTGAAAAAAAGTAAGCCTGCTAAAATGAGCGCGACTGTTGCTGGCGCAAGCAACTCCAAAGGAAATTGCAGTCGCATTGTTTTTGAAATAGGTAATTCAATTGAGAGCGGCAAAAACAAAACTGAAAGCAGAAGCAGAAAAAATGCTGAGGATTTTAGTTTGTGCCCCTTTCCTTTAAAATCATTTAGCGGAGATTGGAGAATGGCAGAGGGCAGTTTCATTTATTTTTTCAAAATGAAGTTGACCGCATCGCAGCGCTTCAAGTCGGAACTCAGTGTAAGCGTCCGCTCTTTATTTCCATCGTTGAAAAAAATCACAGCCGTATTGGGCGGGGATGTGCCGAGATTTTCAGCATAGAGTACAAGGGTATTTTTTTTATCCGGCACAAGCGCGAGCGTTATTTTTTTCTTTTCCTTTGTCACTAAATGGTTTTCCAAAATCCACTCTCCGTTCAGGCTGAGTGAAATGGTGTCCCCGTCAATATTTTCATCATCCCATACATAAATATCCAACTGTAGCGATTGCACTTCTACGGGTTCCTGAAAGCGCACGGGGCGTTCATTTAGCGATTTTGTTATGGGAGCATTCATCGCTGCTTTTTCAAAAGTTTTCACATCTTCACCATGCGCTGACGGGGGAGTGGAAATCACAACCTGCCCATCCTTGCTGCCGGTTATCATCATTTGTCCTGCGCTACCCAAAGCGGTGATAGATTGTTGCAACCCCTCGGCCTGAAATAACTTGTTTGAAACCCAGTCCCAAATCTGCATATTGCCTGCTTCCGTAGTGAACAACACATTTTTTTCTTCCGGCAAAAGCAGCAACTGCATCGCTGTTGAGAATGGGATATTCGTTTCATTCTTTTTATGAAAGGCAGCATCCTTCAGTTCAAATAGCTGTGCGGTTCCATCTGCGCATACAGCGCAAAGCTGATTTGCGCTGCTTTCAATAAACCTCAAACCTGCGCATGTGGTTGTTTGTGTGATGACCTTGCCATCAGCCGCATTCAGCAGCAATACTGTATTTCCCGACCCTATCGCAAAATAATTTCCGCTATTCACTAATGCGCCACAGGAGATTGCAAACTCTGATTGATAAAAACTTACAGAGGTATTCAAATCGGATACCGCAGCTTTATAAACGGTATTCCCGCTAGTATAAATCAGGAATTTGTTATCTCTGGTGAATGAAAGCGAGGCGCTGGGGTAGCCTAAAAAGAGTTCACTCGTTTTCTCTCCGGTTTCAAAATCCCAAAGAAAAATTTTGCTGTCCAGTGCAGATGTTGCGAAATATTTACTGCCGCCCGACACCGCCATTCGGATAAAGCCCGGATTGTGCGCACGCAAAATTTTTGAGATTGACCCATCTGCTTTCCTCCAGGAAAAAACATATCCTTCCGTATCTGCGGCAAGAACGGTTTGGTTGTCGCTGCTGACAAAGGCATGTACAATCCTTTTTGATAAGGGAGATTGAAATGTCTGCGCGCGCGCTCTCTCGTGCACCCCGGCAAGCAGAAAAAAAGAAAAGCAGAAAAAGAGAGAAGACAACTTCATTCAGGGCAATATTCGCTGATTAAATCCTCTGCTCCAGTAGAACCCATCTTGGCGGCAATCTTCCAATCCCTGCAAGCGCCTTCCATGTCGCGCAGGTTCATCTTTGCAATGCCGCGCTCTGAAAACCAGTTGCTCTCATTGGCGTTCATGAAAATTGCACGGTTGAAATCAATCAGCGCGGCTTTATGGTCGCGTTCCATTGCGTGGCAATAGCCTCTTTTGAAAATTGCTTCGGCATTCGTTGAGTCGGTCTGAATTATTTTACTCAAATCAGCAATCGCGCCCGCATAGTTTTCCAGTTCGATTTTTTGCAACGCCTTATCATACAAGGCTTTTTGTGAAAAAGCGGAGAATTGGAAGCACAGGAACAGCAAAAGGAAAAGAGGATGTTTCATAAAAGATTAATTTTCAACGCTAATTTATGGTTTATCTGAATTACCAAAACATTTCACCACTCCATTTCGTTTATTAATAAGCATGGATAAGACCCACAAAGACGAACTTGCTGTTTACAAATGGATAGTAGCTATTCTCGCCATTGCCGCCCTTATACAGGTTATCCTGATGTTCCTGAAATAAGTATCACCGCCTGAAATATTCAGGTCAGTGGAATTGTCACCAATTATTATTTTCAATTCCTGCTTTTTATTTATTTCCTGCCTGCAACCTTCCTTTCCCTCCTCCGTACAAAACCAGCGAGGCTGATTGATTTAACTATTTATTTTTTAACTATTAAAAAAAGAGGAGGAATGTTCTATGAGTAAGCAGACTGTTATGATTTTAGCTGTATTGGTGATCGGGGCGACCGGTTTTGTAGGTTTCAAATTTGCAGAACCTGAAAAAGTATCTCACGAAGTGGAATACAAGGTAGATTGCGCCTCGTGCGATGTTTATTTCCGCAATGACAAAGGCGAAAGCCAGGAAATTGTGGGCGTGAACAACGGGTGGAGTACAAAGTACACCGCTCCCAATGGGCACTTCGCCTACGTAGCCGCTACAAGCGACCGTGGCGAAGCAGTGAAAGTGACCATCATTCAAGATGGGCAGCCGACAGAAACCGGCATGAGTTCAACTCCAAAGGTTTCAGCGCGCGCAGGCGTTATCTTGAACTAAGCGTTTAACACACTTAAAAAAAGAAAAGGCATCCCATACTTGGGGTGCCTTTTTTATTTCAAGCATTTTGGAGAGTTTATGCATCATCTTAGCGGATACAGTTGGAGAATAAAAAATTTCTTTTTATTTAAGGAGAAAGTTAAAAATTAATGCGCTCACTATAAGTTGTTTAATTAAGGACAACTACTATGAGACAAAGTTCATAACTGCCTCTGTCTTTTCTTCTATCAGTTTTTATTTTGCTGAAAAGAGTTACCCCTGCAGCCCAATCTTTCTCCTTACCAAATCTTCCTTTTTCTCGGAGGATATTTTCTTATCCTGCTGCTGATTTCAAGAATCACCGGCAAGGGCGCGGGAGCGAAAGGATTTTTTATCGGTGAAAAAAAATCACCGTGGTATGCAGTGGCATTCGGCATGATTGGCGATTCACTGTCGGGCGTTACGTTCATTTCAGTTCCCGGCTCGGTAGGCGCGTCCAACTTTTCTTATTTGCAATTGGTGTTCGGCTATTTGTTTGGCTACCTCGTGATTTCTGAAATTCTATTGCCGCTATATTATCGCCTGAATCTCACTTCCATTTATTCTTATCTCAGCCAGCGTTTTGGGGCATGGTCGGAAAAAACAGGCTCCTTTTATTTTATCCTCTCGCGCACGTTAGGCGCAGCAGCGCGGCTCTATCTCGCGGCAGGCGTGATGCAGATTTTTGTATTTGATTTTTTCGGCATTCCGTTTTGGCTTTCGGTGCTGCTGATTATCGTGCTGATGCTTGCATACACGTATCAGGGCGGCATTAAAACCCTCGTGTGGACGGATACGTTTCAGTCGTTCGCGCTACTTTCGGGAGTAATTCTTTCCATCGGTTTTATCGCAACTCAGCTTGACTTGGGATTAACCGATTTGATTTCAACAGTGAAGCAAAGCGAATTATCAAAAACATTCTTTTGGGATTGGCAGCTGAAATCGTTTTTTCCAAAACAATTTTTCGGAGGAATGTTTATCGCCATTGCCATGACGGGGCTTGACCAAAACATGATGCAGAAAAACCTGAGTTGCAAAACGCTTGCAGACGCACAGAAAAACATCCGCTGGTTTAGCATCGTGGTGGTGATTGTAAATATTTTCTTCTTGTCGCTGGGCGTGTTGCTCTACACGTATGCAAATTCAAGGGGAATCGAAATTCCAAAAAAGACCGATGATTTATTTCCGCTGCTCGCCTTGCAGCATCTCGGAACAGTGGCAGGATTATTTTTCATCATCGGACTAACTGCGGCAACATTTTCCAGCGCGGATTCCGTGCTTACCACGCTCACGACTTCGTTTTACATTGATTTCCTTCATGCTGATTCCGACACAACAATTTCAGAGCAAAAGAAAACGCAACTGCGTCATGGCATCATGCTCGCGTTTGCCGCAATTCTGCTGCTGGTGATTATGATTTTCAAATTATTAAACGACCAGGCGATTATTGACACCGTGCTGAAAGTGGCGGGCTACACGTATGGACCCCTGCTGGGATTATATTCCTTCGGGCTATTTACAAAGCGCACCGTGCGCGACCAACTCGTTCCTTTGGTTTGCGTCATAGCGCCAGTTATCTGTTATATGCTCGACATAAATTCAAAAGAATACATGAACGGTTATGTTTTCGGAAATGAAATTTTAATCGCAAACGGATTCCTTACGTATATGGGATTATGGATTATCTCACACAAAAATTCAAATCATGGTAAAACATACTAAACCACAAATAGAGCATCGCGAAAAAAGCTGGACAACCGAATTGAAGGCGCAATCATCGTGGCAAATCTTCAAAGTGATGTCTGAATTTGTGGAAGGATTTGAGAAGATGAATAAGATAGGCCCATGCATTTCGGTATTTGGCTCAGCGCGTACACAGCCGGGCGACAAGTATTATGAGATGTCGGTGGAGCTTGCAAAAAAATTGTCGGATGAAGGTTATGGCATCATCACTGGTGGAGGTCCCGGTATCATGGAGGGCGCAAACAAAGGCGCGTTTGAAAACGGAGGAAAGTCTGTCGGATTGAATATTGACCTGCCCTTTGAGCAGGAGCACAATGAATATATAGATCCTGACAAGTTGATTACGTTCAAATATTTTTTCAGTCGCAAGGTGATGTTTGTGAAATATGCGCAGGCGTTTGTCTTGTTTCCCGGAGGCTTTGGCACGATGGATGAATTTTTTGAATGCCTCACGCTGATTCAAACGCGTAAGATTGACCGCTTCCCGATTATTTGCATCGGAAAAGATTATTGGGAAGGACTGCTTGCATGGATGAGCGGCACGATGTTTAAAAAATTTCACAACATCCACGAAGAAGATTTGCAACTCATCTCCTTAGTAGATACGGTGGATGAAACTATCGTATTGATTCGCGAATATTACAAAACGGAGCATCCGCTGAAGCCGAATTTCTGACGGCTGAATCTGGTAGTATTCTTTTCTAGGATAGATCAATCATTTTCTCCAACCATTTCCAGTGCAAATAGCTCCCCGGAGTATTGGCGCTTAACTTCCTGCTCTTGCTCAAAATATTCAGCGCACGCAGTTGCTTATCCGACATCCCGGCATCCTGATTTCTTTTAATCGCTATCAGTTTTAATAGCGAGGGAAGAAAGTTCTGGTCGTCATGCAGTTGGCGCTTTGAATCTGAAATCAACTTTTCCGCCTCGTTATATCTTTCCAAGGTCAGCAGAAGTTTTACCTTCATTGCCATCATCGGGCGGCTGAAATAATTTTTGTTCGTTTTTTTCAGAGCTGCTATGTGTTCATCCGCTTTCTTCAGCAGAAGCAAAGGATTATATCCCGATGGCTGCGGAAACATCGAAACGTGGATGTTTGCAATCTCCGCATATGCATTGCCTGACTGTTCGTGTCTTTTGTTTTCGATGAGAAATTTCAAATATTCCTGCGCAACCTTTAGCGCTTCTTTATAGCGGCTTGCCGCCACCAGCATGTGCAGGATGTTGGTAAACAGGATTTCATTCTTCATCCTGTTCATAGGCGATTGCGGCTGCATGACGCTCGCATAAAGTTGCGAGATTTCATCGGCAGCTTCGGCAAACCGAAGCGCGTTGTAATAACACATCGCCTGCAACTCCATCAGGCGGTAGCGTTGTGTCACCTGCCCGTTTGCGGTGTAATGCACTACAGGCATTTCGGGATATCGCTGCATGATTTTTTTCGCAACACCAATGTGGCGATTGGTAACATTGGTTTTATCCAAGTATTCGGTTCCGCCCGCGCCCACTTTGTAATACCCTGCCACGAAATTGTAGATCAGTTTGAAACGCGGGAATTTTTTGTGCTGGCGGTCAAGTTTCGCCATGCGTCTGAACAGCGGCTCCGCAGCTTTGATGCCTTGTTTGAAATTCACCTCGTAAATCTGTCGCGTCAGGTTCTTCGCTTCCATCATGTCAGCATACAGCGTTATTGCTTCTGCAAATTCTTGGTGCAGTTCTTTGCTGCCTTCCAGCTTGTTCAGCGATTGGCGCGCCTGTATCAGCAGGTCTATCGTTTCAGGAAGGATTTCAAAAATGTTTTTGTTTCGGCAGTTCTTTTCACTGGTAACGAGCATTTTTTCCGCATCGGCAAATTTGCCGTTTGCAATCAATGATTTTGCTTCCATCAGCGCTTTCTCCTCTGCGGTCAATGTTGTCATTCGCGGCTCATCCTGCTCATGGAGGTGGTCTTCAATTTTTTTTCGCAGCTTGTAAAAACGGTTTTCATAGACCGTGTAATTCCTGTCACCGGCTTTTGCGCCATAAACATGCTGCACTGCATGGCACATATTCAGTTTTTCGCTGCGTTGTGTCGTTAGAAACTGTAGCAGCTTCAGCGCTTTGGGCGCATCACGGAAATGGCTGCGCAACGAATCAAGTTTCTCTTTCGGAAATTTTTGCAGTTGAAGGTGAAAAGAAGAGGGCATAAACTATTTATGAGTTCATAATAATAATCAAAATCTCCCTCCTTCCTAAAGGAGATTACCCTTTACTTAACAAACTGTTAATGTCAACTTGCCTTTTTTTGGCAAAGTGTGAAATAAACTCAGGATAGCGGCATCTATTTTTACGGCAGAAATTATTTAATAAAAACGCTTTCTTCCGGGCAGTTCTGAAAAAATGATAATGCCCGGACTCCCCTCTCCAAAGGAGAAGGGAGGGTTTACCTGCCGAAGTTTCAACGAAGGCAGGGGTGAGTCTTAAATTTTTATTATTATGAAAAAACTTTCCATTTCCCTTTCGCTCGTTGCGTATGCAATTTTCGCTGCCGCCCAAATCAATCTCACCGACAGTCTCATGGCGCATCTGCCGCTGAACAGTAACGGCAATGACTTGAGTGGTAACAATAACCACGCGACTGTTTCCGTCAATGGAGTTTACGGAACGCTGGACAGGTTGAGTGTAGCCAACAACGCCATGTTGTTCAATGGCGCGATTGAAAACGGAATGCTTGATTTTGGAACGCCATTGCTGAATGGAAAAACCGAGTTCAGCATGAGCTTCTGGTTTAACCCCGCATCGCTCAACAATGGAATGAGCCTCGTGGGGCAGGATAATATTCTGGAAACAGGATTTTATACGAGCGCAACAAGGATAGTTGTCTGGCATCCTTTGAGCACCAGCGTGAATGTAAACCTTTCACAGGGCGAGGGCGTATGGCAACATCTTGCCGTCACCACAAGCGCAACACAAATGAACATTTATCTGAATGGCGCATTGGTGAATACATTGAATGGAAACTATACACTTGGTGTGAATGCCACGAATACACGAATAGGCGGCAACGTGGTGAACACGAGCAATAACTCTTGGTTTCGCGGCAGCATTGATGAAGTGCGGTTTTATAATCGGGTATTAACACAGGACGAAATCAATTTTCTCAGCAGCAGCCTCAGTCTTACTTATTCCATCGGCAATTTGTCTTCGACTGATTTTTGCGCAGGCGCGTCCTTCAATATTCCTTTTACAGTGATTGGCGCAAATATTCAATCAACGAATGTGTTTACCGCGCAACTCAGCGATGCCAATGGAGATTTTTCCAACGCGACTTCCATCGGCACGTTGCAATCAACCACAAGCGGAACTATTTCCGCCACGCTACTTGCAAACATTCCCAACGGCACAGGCTACAAACTGCGCATCGTAAGTTCAGAACCGCAGGCAATTGGGACAACATCTTCCGCAACGCTCACAATTCAAAATCCACGCGATGGATTTTCCACGCTGTCGCGCGACAGAATGGAGTGGCTGAAATTTGACGCGAACACGGCTGACTCATCCGGTTCAGGCAATCACGCAACTGCGGTCGGGGGTACTTCATATATTTCGGACAGGTTTGGAAATTCTGTAAACGCAATCCAACTCAACGGAACCAACGGACACGTCACGCTGCCAGCCGGAGTTTGGTTCAACGGGGCATTTGCCGTAAGCGCGTGGATTAATCCCACTACTTATGCCAATTGGAGCCGCGTGATTGATTTTGCAAACGGTGCGCCCGGTGACAATGTGGTGTTTGCCATCACCAACGGCACATCAGGAAACCTGGATGGCGATATTCGCATCGGCACGGGTTCCGCCAATGCAATCGCATCAACGTCTAAACCATCCCTGAACGCATGGAGTCATGTGCTGTTACAGTATGACGGCACAAATGCAAAAATTTACCTGAACGGTGCGCTGGCTGGCTCGGCAGCGATTTCAGCGCCACGGCTCGTTTCTCGCATCAATAATTATATCGGACGCAGCGCTTTTGGAACTGATGCTTACGCGAATTGCGCTTTTGATGATTTCATGATTTTTTCACGCGCATTGACGGAAGATGAAATTCAAACGCTCGCCAATGACGGAATTATTTTCGCCAACAACACGCCCTGCGCGGGAAATTTTCTGCAACTCAGCGCGCCAGCAATTCCCAACGCTGCTTATAGTTGGAGCGGACCGAATGGTTTTTCTTCCAATCAAAGACAAAACGTAATTCCGAATGTCACCACAGCTAATTCAGGAAATTATTCCTTGACGATTACTCAAAGCGGATGCGCAGCTTTTTCACAGACAAAAAATATCACGATTAATAATGCAAGCAATCAAGTGATAGTCAGCTTTTCGGGATTGCCTGCGGTAACAAATTTGGATGCTGCGGAAAATACGCTCACCGGAACGCCATCGGGCGGCTACTTCACTGGCAACGGCATGGAAGTGAATGTATTCAATCCGTTCGTTGCCGGACTTGGAACACATATTATATTGTATAACGTCCCACATAGCAGCGGCTGCCTCACCACGATTGCCGACACCGTTATAGTTTATGATTCATACAATATGCAAAACGGGACAGTGACTGCCTGCAATGGCGGCTTCTATGACAGTGGTGGAAGAAACGCGAGTTACAGCGTGAATGAAAACTTCACGCAAACCTTTTGCAGCGACAATGGAGAGAAGTTGAAGTTCACTTTCTCATGGCTCAGTCTCGGCACGGGCGACACGCTGTGGGCGTATGACGGAAATACCACAAGCGCTAATCTGCTCGGCATGTACATTCCATTTTCAACGCCCGATGTGATTTGGTCATCGGGAACATGCATCACCTTCCGTTTTAAAAGCAACGCGAGCGCGCAAACTTCCGGTTGGATTGCCACGTTTGAATGTTCTCAAAATCCGGAGGTTGCTAAAACCATTTCATTGAATGCAGGCATCAACGTAACATGCGATGCCGTTATCCGCGACCCGGCTGGCACGGGCAACTACGGTTACGGAAACAACACGCAAACGCTAAAATCACGCAATGGCGAGCGGCTGCGTTTGGATTTTTTCGAATTCAATATCAACTTCAACAATGGCGGTCACTGGCTGAATATTTATGACGGACCGAACGCTGCTTATCCGCGCATTGGCAGTTATAACTCGTGCTGCGCACCGCCCACGATTATCGAGTCAGCAGGCGAATATCTCACGCTGGTGTTCGATGCAAACAATACCAGCGCAGGCGTGGGTTCGCGGCAGGGCTTTGGCGCAACGGTAAGTTGCTTCGGCATACCGCTCACGGAATATTGGATGAACGACACGCTCGTCACCACATGCAGCGGAGTGTTTTATGACAATGGCGGACCCAGCGCTGATTTTATTCCCAACACCTATCAGAAGCAAACATTCTGCTCTGACAACGGAAAACGAATCAAATTCAACTTTAATAACAACCTTAGCCTGTTCGACAGTGACGACACGCTGTGGGTATATGATGGCGGTGATACAACCGACATTCTTTTAGCCTATTACATAGAAGGTTCCAACATCGAGCCGCTCACTGCTGCGGGAACATGCCTCACGTTCCGTTATAAATCGAATGCGTCCACCGAACATGGATGGCAGGGCTTCATCACATGCAGCGCAACGCCCGGAGCGCAGGACATCATCAACCTCTCAAGCGGATTGCGCGCCACGTGCAACGCCATTGTGCGCGACCCCGCTGGAACGGGCAACTACGGCTACGGACACAACACGCAGACCTTGCGTTCTTATTACGGCAGCCGCCTGCGTTTGGATTTCTTTCAATTCAATATCAACTTCAACAATGGCGGACACTGGCTGAATATTTATGATGGTCCGAGCACAGCCTACCCGCGCATCGGCAGCTACAACTCCTGTTGCGCACCGCCTACGATTATCGAGTCGTCAGGCGAATATCTTACCCTTGTGTTTGACGCTAACAACACCAGCGCAGGCGTGGGCGCGCGCGAGGGTTTCGCAGCAACAGTTTCCTGCTTCGGAAGCGTGCTGCCTGTTTTTACCATGCACGATACTTTAATCAGCGTTTGCGAAGGTGTTTTTTATGACGACAACGGACCCGCCAATAACTTTTCACCCAATCAAAACAAAACGCAAACATTCTGTTCGGCAAACGGACAACTGTTGCAATTTGCATTTAACAATAATGAATCAAGTTTTGATTCAGGCGATACGTTGTGGGTGTTTGATGGCGCGGATGTAAGCGCATCGCCTCTCGCTATGTACATTGAAGGCTCGCGCATCGAAACGCTCACGTCAACCGGAACCTGCCTTACGTTCAAATTTGTTTCAAACGCTTCTACCGAACCCGGCTGGCAGGGATTTCTTTCCTGCGTGAATGCGCCACCCGCGCAGGTAACTTATGTGATGAGCAGCGGGACGCGCAATATTTGCACAGGAAAATTTTTAGACCCGGGCAGCACCGGAAATTATTCTGTTGGAAGCGGGGAAACATATATCAAAACATTCACTTCTTACAGTGGACAGCAGGTGCGCGCCACGCGCAACAGTTTTTCCATCAACGGCAACAATGGCGGACACTGGCTCGATGTGTATGACGGCACAAGCACGGCAGCGCCTCTCATCGGCAGCTACAATAATTTCAATTTTCCGCCTGCGGCATTTCAGTCAACAGGTTCGAGTTTGACGTTTCGTTTTCGCGCCACGAATACGAGCGCAGGCTCCGGCAGTGGTTTTGATTTTACCATCAGTTGTTTCACGGGAAGTCCGATTGACGCGGATTGGCTGAGTTCTCCTGTTTGTCAGAACGGTGCGATTAGCGTTCCGTTTGTGTTGAATGATAGCGTGAATGCGAACAATGTTTACACCGCGCAACTCAGCGACTCGCTGGGGAATTTTAATAATGCGGTGAACATCGGTACGCTTGCGTCCACTGATTCAGTCGGAACGATTTCAGCAACCATTCCACTCAACACACCGGCAGGCAGCGGCTATCGTATTCGTGTGAATAGTTCGCAGCCTGTGCAGTTAGGTTCGGCAAGCCCGAATTCTATTTTGATATTGCGAACACCCACGCAGCCGGGCAGCATCTCGGTAAACGGCTCAACAAATTTTTGCAGCGGAACGGGCAGCGCGATACTTTCCATCACGAATCAAACCGGAATTAATTACAGATGGATTTTAAATGATACGATTACGGTCGGCACAAACAGCAACAGTTTCACCGCCACGCAATCGGGCGTTTACAAAGTGGATCTGTCGAGCGCGTGTGATACGATTATTTCCACTGCAAGCGTAACCATCAATTCGATTACAAGTCCGGTTGCCACAACGATTGCAGCAGGAGGTCCTACTTCATTTTGTTCAAGCGGCAGCGTGCAGCTTTCTATTCCCGCGCAAACGGGAATGAATTATCAATGGAAGCGCGGAGCAACGAATGTCGGCACCAACACCAACACTTCCACCGCAAGTGTCGCGGGTGATTACACCGTGGTGGTGAGTAACACTTGCGGCAGCGTGACGAGCAGCAATACGATTAGCGTGAGCATCACCGGCAGTTCACCTACTGCGCCAACGATTTCACCGAATGGCGCTACAACATTTTGTTCCGGAGGAAATGTTACGCTGAGTATTCCAACACAAGCGGGCGCAACATATCAATGGAAGCAAGGCTCCGCTAATGTCGGCACGAACAGTGAAAGTTACACGGCAACGCAAGCGGGAACTTACACGGTGGTTGTAACCAACGGTTGCGGCAGCGCGACTTCAGCAAACAGCATCACGGTAACTGTGAACTTCGCACCCGTTGCGCCCACCATTGCTACCAATGGCGCTACTACTTTCTGTTCTGGCGGAAGCGTGGAGTTGAGCGTGTCCGTTCAAAGCGGGATGAATTATCAATGGAAAAATGGAGCGAATGATGTCGGCACAAATTCCAACACCTACACCGCGACACAAGCAGGAACTTACACAGTAGAGTTGAGCAATAGTTGCGGCAACGCGACTTCATCCAATTCCATCACCGTTGCGATTTCAGGCAGTGCGCCCGCAGCGCCAACGATTACCGCGAATGGCGCTACGACATTCTGTTCGGGTAATAGCGTTGAACTCAGTATTCCAACGCAGTCAGGTGTTACTTATCAATGGAAAAACGGCAGCAACAGTGTCGGCACAAATTCAAATACCTACACGGCAACACTGGCGGGAACCTATACCGTTGAGTTGACAAATAACTGCGGCACCACTGTTTCTTCCAACAGCATCACTGTAACGATTTCCGGCAGCGCACCTACCGTTCCCTCCATTACTGCCAGCGGACCTACTGCAATCTGCACGGGCGGCAGCATCGAACTGAGCGTGTCGTCACAAACAGGAGGTACGTATCAATGGAAGGAAGGCGCGAATAATGTGGGAACAAATTCAAATACCTACACTGCTACGCAAGCAGGAACCTACACGATTGAATTAACCAACAGTTGCGGCAGCGCCACATCGTCCAACAGCATCACCGTCACGATTACGGGCGGTGCGCCATCAGCGCCAACGATTACTGCGAATGGCGCAACCACTTTCTGCGCAGGCAATGATGTGGAATTGAGTGTTCCGATGGAAACGGGCGCAACGTATCAGTGGAAACAAGGCGCAAATAATGTCGGCACGAATTCAAATGTTTTCACGGCAACGCAGGCTGGCGCATATACCGTTGTGGTGAGCAACGGCTGCGGCAGCGCGAACAGCGTGAATTCCATCACGGTTACGATTTCGGGCAGCGCACCCGCTATTCCCACTATCACTGCAAACGGACCAACAGCAATCTGCACAGGAGGAAATGTTCAACTGAATATTTCTGCACAAAGCGGTGTAACCTACCAATGGAAAGAAGGAACAACTCCTATTGGCGCGAACTCCAATACATTTACGGCAACACAAGCCGGAATTTATACGATTGAGTTGACAAACAACTGCGGCACGGTCGCTTCATCTAATTCAATCACTGTTACCGTGACAAGCGGTGCGCTTGCTACGCCAACGATTTCGGCAAATGGCGCAACGACTATCTGTGCAGGCAACAGCGTGGAGTTAAGCGTTCCTGCGCAGAGCGGAGCAGATTATCAATGGAAAAATGGTGCGAATAATATAGGAACAAATTCAAACACATTTACCGTCACCCAAAGCGGCACTTACACGATTGAGTTAAGCAACGGCTGCGGCAGTGTGAATTCAACAAACAACATCACAGTCGTTATGAACGCCACTTCATCAGCGCAAATCAGTGAAACGATTTGCGCGGGGGCAAGCTATCCATTCAACGGACAAACGCTCACAACAAGCGGGCAATACAACCAAACGCTCGCCAATGCCGTAGGCTGTGACAGTGTGATTACGCTCACGCTCACCGTGCGCAATCCGATTACAAGTACGCTTACCGTCAGCAATCATTGCGGCACTTACGATTTCAACGGACAGACGCTTTCGCAATCGGGAGCTTACAACACAACCCGCACATCAGCATCCGGCTGCGACAGCGTGGTGACGGTGAACTTCACGTACAATGCCGCGCCTGCGCTCATCATCACACAAAACTTCATGACGCTTGAAACGAGCTTTGGATTTGCGGATTACCAATGGTATCTGAATGGCGTTGAAATTTTCGGAGCCATTGGTCCTGTTCATATTCCTTTGCAGCCCGGTGTTTACACAGTTGAGGTAACCGGTTTCAACGGATGCACAGGCGTGTCTGCCAACTTTAATTTCAATACGGTGAATGTCAGAGCCGATATTGCGGATACGGAAATTGAAATCTTCCCAAATCCTGCTTCTTCTGTTGTTTCTATTCAAACAAATTTTACCGGTTTGCTGAAAGTGGAAGTAATCGCAACAGACGGACGCAAGTTATTCTCCGCCTATTTTGCGCGTGAAAAACAAATTGACATTTCAGAGTGGGCGGCAGGATTGTATGTTTTCCGTTTGCAAAACGAAAGCGGGATAAGTAAATCGCTGAAGGTTGTGAAGCCATAGGTTAGCACGGCTTTGGTAATTTAGCCGGTGTGATAAAAGTCAATAGAAAAGTCCACAGTCTACAGTCCACAGTCCACAGTTTTGTAACCCGCAACTTTCTCCCATTTATCCTGATACTTTGCTCACTCAGCGTAAGCGCCCATTCCGATTCGGTGAAATACCGCTCCCCGCTTGATATTCCGGTTACGCTTGCAGGAACATTTTGTGAATTACGCGGCTCGCATTTTCATGCGGGCATTGATATTCGCACAAATGGAAAAGAAGGGCTGCCCGTGTATGCTATCGAAAGCGGTCATGTTGTGCGCATTAAAATTTCAAAAAACGGTTACGGCAAAGCGCTCTACATCGAACATCCCAACGGGCACACTTCCGTGTATGCGCATTTGCAAAAATTCAGCGACAAGATTGAAAAGCAAATCCGCAAGCTGCAATACACGAAAGAGAGCTTTGAAGTAGATGAATATTTTTCGGCAGGAACCATCACCGTTGAGAAAGGCGAAGTGATTGCGCTGTCCGGAAACTCCGGTCGTTCGTTTGCTCCGCATCTGCATTTTGAAATACGCGACAGTAAAACTGAACATCCTCTGAATCCGCTTGCGTTTCTTGCACCTATCACCGATAACACCGCGCCTGTGATGAATGATTTGCTGATTTACAAAGCAAATGACAGCAAAGCGCGTCTGTTTCCGCAGCGGGAAAAAATCGTGAAGCGCACCACAGGATATGCGTTGAGCAAAGACACGCTTACAGTAGGTTTTCAAAACGTAAACTTCGGCATCAACACACTTGATGGTAATGGAGTGGGAGGGAAAAACGGAGTCTATGAACTCACCGCAAGCATGGATGGCAACGAGTTTTACCGCTTTGTGATGGACAGGCTTTCATTTGACGAAACACGCTACGCGCTTGCGCATAATGATTACCGGCAAAATCAGCGCAACGACATCAAGGTGCATCGCCTGTATAAACTGCCCGGAGATTACTTTAGCTTTTATGACAAGCTGCAAAACAACGGAGTTGTGCAACTCGATTTCATCGCAAAAGAAATCACGATTACTGCGAAAGATTTTAACGGTAACACTTCAACGCTGAGTTTTTTCATGCGCTACGATGCGACTGTTCCGCTGCCTGATTTTTCTTCGCTGACTTACGACACCTTATTTGATTTTCGCGTTGACAATGTTTTTCAAAATAATGAAGTGAAAGTTTTTCTCCCGAAAAATGCCTGCTATGATTCGCTCTATTTTAATTATGAAAAACTCAGCGAAGCGCAGTTGGGGAAAACATATTCTGCTGTTTACCGCATCCACACCGAGGAAGAACCCGCACATTTGAATTTCACGCTTGCTATTAAACCCGCATGGATTCAGGAGAATCTGAAAAGCAAATTCATGATTGTGCGCGAAACGAAAGGACAGAAAATCGAGTCGAAAGAAACTTCGTGGGATGGAGATTTTCTGAAAGCGAAAACACGCGACTTTGGAAAATACTACGCGCTCGTTGACACCGTTCCTCCAAAAATCACACCGCAGAATATTTACAATAACAAAACCATGACGGGTCTTTCATCCATTCAAATAAAAGTAACCGATGAAATCGCGGGGTTAAAAACCTATAGGGGAGAAGTGGACGGCAAATGGGTGTTGATGGAGTATGACGAGAAAAATGATTTGCTCACGTATTTTTTCGACTGGCGCACTGAACCGGGTGAGCACACTTTCGCATTTAAAGCGACTGATTACGTTGGCAATGAATCGTCTTATCAGGCGAAATTTGTGAAATAGCGGTAAGCTATTAGCCTAAAGCTGCAAGCAGAGAATGCAGATTTCGGCTTGTGGCTTGCAACTTGTAACTTGCGGCTCGTAATTTAATACATGACAAAACTCAAAGAAGGCGACAAAGCCCCGGCAATCAAAGCGAAAGACCAAAGCGGAAAAATTGTTTCTCTTGCTGATTTTAAAGGAAAGAAAGTGATTCTCTACTTCTACCCGAAAGATGACACTCCGGGCTGCACAAAAGAAGCCTGCAACTTCCGCGATAATTATGCAATGCTGAAAAAGAAAGGCTTTATCGTGCTTGGTGTAAGCACCGACAACGAAAAATCCCACCAGAAATTCATTGACAAATACGAGTTGCCCTTCACCTTGCTTGCCGATGAGGATAAGCATATCGTGCTTGACTATGGCGTTTGGGGTGAAAAGAAATTCATGGGCAAAGAATACATGGGCACCAACCGCACCACGTTCATTATTTCAGAAACAGGAAAGATTGAAAAAATCATCACCAAGGTAGATACTGCGGATTCAGCAAAGCAGGTGTTGGAAGTGCTGGCGGACTGAATATCCATCAAGGGTTAGCATTGCTAATGAATATTCGGATATTGGTAACTTTACCCTCCTTTTCCCATGTCCGACATTATCCACCTTCTTCCTGATGCCATTGCCAACCAGATTGCTGCCGGTGAGGTCATTCAGCGCCCGGCATCGGCTGTGAAGGAGTTGGTTGAAAATTCGATTGATGCAGGTAGCACCTCTGTGACGCTGATTGTAAAAGACGCGGGGAAAACTTTGCTGCAAGTGGTGGACAACGGATGCGGCATGTCGGAAACAGATGCCCGCATGAGTTTTGAACGACACGCCACTTCCAAAATCAGTTCGGTAGATGATTTGTTTGCGATTCGCACGAAAGGATTTCGCGGAGAGGCATTAGCGTCTGTTGCCGCAGTGGCGCAGGTGGAACTGAAAACGCGCAGACAGGAAGATGAAATCGGAACAGCGATTTTAATTGAAGGCACGGAAGTGAAGTCGCAGGAGCCTTGCCAAACGACTGCGGGCACGAGCATCAGCGTGAAGAATTTGTTTTACAATGTTCCCGTGCGCAGGAATTTTCTGCGCTCGAATCCCGTGGAGATGCGCCACATCCTTGAAGAGTTTCAGCGCATCGCGCTCGCGCATCCCGATATTTTCTTTTCAGCATTCAATAACGACATCGAGATTTTTCACCTCAAGCCGGGCAACCTGCGCCAGCGCATCACTTCCGTATTTGGCAGTAGCCACAACGAGCGGTTGGTGCCGGTGAACGAGCAATCGGGCATTGTGAAAATCACGGGGTTTGTCGGCAAGCCTGACTTTGCAAGGAAGACAAGAGGCGAGCAATATTTTTTCGTCAACAACCGCTTCATCCGCAACAACTATCTGAACCACGCGGTGTTTGTGAACTATGATGACTTGCTGCCCGAAAACAGCTATCCGTTTTTTGTGTTATTCATTGACATTGACCCCGCAAGCATTGACATCAACGTGCATCCGACAAAGCAGGAAATAAAATTTGAGGATGATAAATTGGTGTATGGCTTTGTGCGCGCTGCCGTGCGTCACGCGCTGGCGAAATACAGCGTAACGCCCACCCTTGACTTCGACCAGGAAGACAGTTTCAATCAACTGCATGCGCAGCGGTTGCGGCAAGAAAGAAATTTCACTCCGCCAACTGCCCCAATTGAATCTGCTCCGCGAAAAGATTTTTATCCAAAAAGTGAAAAACCTTCCACCGCAGGTTGGGAGCAATTGTATGAAGTGGCGATGAAGCCTGATGAAGAAGTAACGGTGTTAAGCCGCCTGTCGCTACCGGAAACGGAGGAGGAAGAAATTTTGCAGAAAGCGCAAACGCAGCCCATACAGATTCACAACCGTTTTATTCTTTCGCAAATCAAATCTGGTTTTATCGTGATTGACCAACAGGCTGCGCACGAGCGCATTTTGTTTGAGAAATATTTACGCTCGCTTAATCAGCATGTGCAGGGTAGTCAGAAACAGTTGTTTCCAAA
This sequence comes from Chitinophagales bacterium, assembly GCA_034440455.1. Taxonomy (GTDB): domain Bacteria; phylum Bacteroidota; class Bacteroidia; order Chitinophagales; family CAIOSU01; genus JAWXCB01. Next base: position 52,420 of record JAWXCB010000031.1, on the reverse strand, counting down.
AACGGTAAATTTTTCGCCTGATGATGCAATGTTGCTGCGACAAATTCTTCCAGAAATCAACGCGCTCGGTTTTGATGTGCAGGAATTCGGCAGCGATGCGTTTGTAGTGCATGGGTTGCCTTCCGATATTGAAGAAGGCGATGAACAGGAGATGCTGGAACGGCTACTCGAAAATTATAAGAACAACCTCGATGTACTGCGCCTTGACAGACGGCAGGGGCTTGCACGCTCGCTCGCGCAGCAGGCGAGCATCAAAGCGGGCAAGCAACTGAGCGTGAAAGAAATGCAAACGCTGATTGATGAACTCTTCGCCTGCGAGCAACCTTATATCGCCCCCAACAAGCGAAATACGTTTCTTACTTTTGATTTTGAAGAGTTGGAAAAACGCTTTACGCAGAAATAATCCCTTGTATTTGTTGCAACACTCCTTTTAATGAACGATTACCGCCCTACAAGTTTTAATATTCTGCCGCACGTTGTAAAAAACCTGCTGATTCTAAATGTGCTGCTATTTGTTGCGACATTAGTTGCAGGAAGTTACGGAGTCGACCTGACCAGAAAATTCGGACTCTTCTATATCGGCTCCGATTACTTTCATCCTTACCAGTTTGTAACGCACATGTTCATGCACGGCAGCTTTCTGCATATTCTCTCGAATATGTTTGCGCTATGGATGTTTGGCAGCCGCCTCGAAAACCTGTGGGGACCGAAGCGATTTCTATTTTTCTATTTCTTCTGCGGACTTGGCGCAGCCGTGATGCATTCATTCGTTACATATGCCGACATCAACTACATTGCAACGCAGGAAGAAGCGATGATGATGTGGAATATTCCAACGGTGGGCGCATCAGGCGCAGTGTTTGGCGTGTTGCTCGCATTTGGAATGGTATTTCCGAATACGCAACTCATGCTGCTGTTTCCACCCATCCCGATTCGCGCAAAGTTTTTTGTGTTCTTTTATGCGCTGTTTGAATTGTATGCAGGCATCAGCAGTTTTCATGGCGGCAGCAACATCGCGCACTTCGCGCATCTCGGAGGTATGTTGTTCGGATTTATTCTGTTGAAAATCTGGAGTAGGCAGCGAAATAACTTTTATTAACTGCGTTTCGTTTCAACCACACAATTAGTAATGTACGGCAACACTTCTATCTGGCAGGATATTAAAAGCGAGTTTAACAACAGCATCATCAGCAGGATTATCATTATTAATGTTGTTGTCTTTCTCCTACTCAATATTGTCAACGTAATTATTTTTCTCTCGAATCCCGACCGCAGCATCTCTGAAACCGTTACCGGAAACATGCTCAGTTGGATAATGCTGCCTGCTGATACGATGGATTTACTGAAGCGTCCGTGGACGCTGCTTACGCACATGTTCACCCACTACCAGATTTTTCATTTGCTGTTCAACATGCTCTGGCTCTATTGGTTTGGCAGAATCATTCAGGAGTTTGTCGGCAATAAAAAAATATTGCCGTTGTATATCTATGGCGGTCTTGCAGGGGCAGTGTTGCTGATAATTGCTTACAACATTTTTCCCGGGCTGAATCCCGATTTGCCTTATGTGAAAGCATTGGGCGCATCGGCAGGCGTGATGGCGATTGTAGTTGCTGCTGCAACATTGGTTCCTGATTATACTGTGTTTCTATTTTTTTTCGGTGCGGTGCGCATTAAATTCATTGCGCTGTTCTTAGTGATTCTCGATTTGGTGAGCATTCCCGACCCCAACAGCGGTGGTCATATCGCGCATTTGGGCGGTATGTTGTTCGGCTACATTTTTATTAAGCAACTGCAAGTGGGACATGATTGGTCAAAGCCGTTCAATAATTTTTTAGATTGGATTGCGAATTTATTCACGAAGCGCAAACAGCCGCGCGTGGTGTATAAAACAGAAACCCGCCAGCCGAAAAAATCACGCCCTGCGGATTTTTCCGGAGACCAGCAGCAGCGCGTAGATGAGATTCTGGATAAGATAAAACATTCGGGTTATGACAGCCTTTCAAAAGAAGAAAAAGAATTTCTCTTTAAAGTGAGCAGGGAGTGATGACCTCACCCCGTCCGCCTATGGCGGAAGAGGGAGTCCGAACGGCATCTCATTGAAAGAAAGTTTATGAAAACTGCATTCGTTCTATTCTAAATGGAAACGGTAAAATCCATTCTTCAACTGTTGCTGACAAGCATCAATCTTCTTTTTGCAACTCTGCTTTTAGCGGCTTGTCTTGCTCCCTTCATCAGCCCGGAATGGTCATGGCTCTTTGCATTTCCGGGGTTGGCATTTCCCGGAATTGTGCTTGCAAATGTCTTTTGGATTTTCTTCTGGCTGATTTTCAAAAAATGCTATATGCTGATTTCCGGCATTGCGCTCGTATTAAGCGCGTGGAATATTTCCAATCAAATCGGATGGAAAACGTGCCACGCGGTGGACGCGCCTGACAATTCTTTTTCAGTAATGAGTTTTAATGTGAAGGTGTTTGACCTGTATAGCTGGACGCAGAATGCAGAATCAAAAAATTATATCCTGCAAATCATCAAAAATCCTGACCCCGATATTTTGTGCATTCAGGAATTTTATTCCGACAGCGAGAAGTTCAACACCGTGAAAGAGTTAAAAGAGCGTTATCCTTATTATCATTTTCACAAAACGCTCACGATTGAGAAAACACATCATTGGGGAATTGCCACCTTTTCAAAATTTCCGATTGTGGCAAAAGAAAATATTCCTTTTCAAAATTCCATGCACAACGCCTGCATCGCTACGGATGTATTGATTGGCGATGATACGGTGCGGATTTTCAACACGCACCTGCAATCCATCTATTTTAATGAAAAAGATTACGCTGAAGTGAAAGACCTGATGGAGCAGCAGTTAGAAAAAGTGTCGCTGGGAAAATCATTCAACAAATTGAAAACAGCATTTGTGAAACGCGCAGCACAAGCAGATTTATTGCATGAAAAAATTGAAGCGTGTCCTTACAAAACGATTGTATGCGGAGATTTCAACGATACGCCAAACTCGTATGCCTATCATCAAATTTCAAAAGGCTTGGATGATTCCTTTCTGGAAGGCGGATGTGGATTCGGTTTTACTTACACCGCGCCTTATCCCTTTCTGCGCATAGATTACGTGCTCCCCGACCCGCGCATTAAAACGCTGGCGCATAAAACGCAGTGGAACCAATCATCTGACCATTTTGCCGCGTATGGGTTGTTTGAAAAACCGTGATGTCACTCATCTAATACACTGCTCCCGATATGCAAGTCCTTCACCGAGCCAAATCCGATGACGTCTTTCATAATATCATTTTCCTTAAGTTCAATCGCCTTCATGATTTTATCCCTGCCGTATTTCCCTTTCACTTCATACACTGTTTTGCGCAGATTGTCTTTCCGCACATTGTCTTCAAATAAACTGTATTGCACCAAATCATCCGGCACGAAATGCGTGGCGCCCACGCCCAGCGCAGTTACCTTGGAGTTAATCAATACGCCCGATTGATGCGCTGTTTGAAATTTTTGCATTCTTGATTTCACGATACTAAGTATTTCAGTTCCGTCCTGCAAGGGCGACTGATGGATTACTTTGTCAGCCCACTGACTTCCATTTTCGTAACTCACGTGCATGAAAAATTCTTTCGCAAAGAAATTATTCTTCACCAACCGCGCTTCCAGTGTCATGCACAGCGTGAGCAGAATGTCTTCCAGAATTTCCACTGACTTTCGCTGCTCTTTGGAAACCTGCCGCATCGCCTGCATGCTTTTATAGTCGCGCGTCATGGTGTCCACCTCTGCAAAGTTGAGGCGGTAGTGCCAGTGCAATCCCACCACGCTTTTGCAAATGCGTTTCAGTTTATCAGGCGGTGTGTGCCGCAGTTGCAGCGGAGTGTGAATGCCGCCCAACTCTAAGCGCAGCGCCATGCCCGCAGCAATGCCGGGTAAGTCAGTGAGGCGCAACTTGCTCAACACTTCGTCAATATTTGATGGCGTGATAATCACCAATCCATCCGGCTTTTGTAAATCAGAACCAAGTTTTGCAAGAAACGCATTGGGCGCAATGCCGATGGAGCAGGTGAGCCAGTCGCCTACTTTATCTTTAATATCCTGTTTAATTTTTTTCGCAAGCTCCACCGGATTTTTATAAAGCAACCTGCTTGAAGTGAGGTTCATCACCGCTTCATCTATGCTTTTGGGAATCACTTCATCGGTATATTTTTTCAGCACCCCAATGAACGCGATATGAAACTCTCGATAACGAGCGGGATTTGTTTCCAATGGAACAAGTTCGGGGCAGAGTTGCATCGCTTCATTCAAGCGCATTCCGGTTTTCACTCCTTTTTGTTTTGCTTCAATGGAAGGCGCAATCACGCAGCCGTATTTTCCAGTATAGACGCACACGCCCACCGGTCTGCCGCGCAGGTAAAAATTCACTTGTTGTTCGCAAGCGGCAAAAAAGCTGTTCATGTCCACAAAGAACATGAGCGAGTCGGCAGTATATGCGGTGTGATTAAAATTGAGCGAAAGTGACATTTGCGAAGTTGAAAAGTTGGAGGATAGAACAGCAGCGGGGAGGTATCTTTTCCTTTGAAATTACGTTAAAACGGGGAGCAATTTTCCAGAGGAAACTCCTCAAATTTTCTAAATCATCCCATTTTTAAATTCAATTATCTTTACGCCCCATGTCATCAACACTTCATCTCTATAATACGCTTTCACGCGAAAAAGAAAAATTCGAACCGCTGAATCCGCCATTTGTCGGCATGTATGTGTGCGGACCCACCGTTTACAATGATGTGCATCTCGGTAATTGCCGCACGTTCATTTCTTTCGACATGATTTACAGGTATCTCGTGCATTCGGGATATAAAGTGCGCTACGTGCGCAACATCACCGATGCGGGTCATCTTGAAGGTGACCATGATGAAGGAGAAGATAAATTCGCGAAGAAGGCAAAGCTGGAACAATTAGAACCGATGGAAATCGTGCAGAAATACACAGTCGGTTTCCGTGATGTGATGCGGCTATTCAATACGCTGTCACCGAATATTGAGCCTACCGCCACCGGACATATCTGCGAGCAAATTGAAATGGCAAAACAAATCATTGAATCAGGGTTGGGGTATGTCGCTGATGGAACGGTTTATTTTGACGTGGAAAAATATTCAAAGCAGCACAACTACGGAATTCTCTCCAACAGAAAATTGGAAGAACTGCTTGAAGGCACACGCGAACTTGGCGGTCAGGATGAGAAGAAAGGCAGATTGGATTTTGCGCTTTGGATAAAAGCGAAGCCTGAACACATCATGCGCTGGCTCTCGCCCTGGGGCTGGGGATTTCCGGGATGGCATCTTGAATGTTCTGCAATGAGCGCAAAATATTTGGGGGCTACGTTCGATATTCACGGAGGCGGTATGGACTTGATTGCGACACATCACACCAATGAAATCGCGCAATCGCAGGCATGCAATCATGCGGAGCCGGTGAAATATTGGATGCACACCAATATGCTCACCGTGAATGGCGTGCGCATGTCGAAATCTGCAGGTAATGGTTTTCTTCCGCTGGAACTTTTCACGGGAAACCATCCGCTGTTGGAAAGAGGCTATTCCCCGATGACGATTCGTTTCTTCATGCTGCAATCACATTATCGCAGCACGCTCGATTTTTCAAACGAAGCGCTGCAAGCTGCAGAGAAAGGATTCAGACGTTTGATGAATTCATTATCAAATCTTGGCAAGCTGCAATATCCGGCATCGGAAGGAAGCATCAGCGAATCACTTGATAAAGAAATCTCTGACCTTTGCGATAAGTGCAAAGAATTGATGGACGATGATTTCAACACGGCAATGACGCTGGCGAATCTTTTTGAGCTTTCATCTAAAATCAATTCGTTTCAAGACAAATTGGTTGCGTTGAATTCCATCCGTAAAACAACTTTTGAAAAGCTGTCGCACGCATTCCATAGTTATATCCTTGACATTCTCGGGTTGAAAGATGAACAAACCGACAACAACGGGCAAACAGACGATTTGATGCAGTTGATTATCAGCCTGCGTAAGAAAGTAAGGGAGAAAAAAGATTACGCCACTTCTGACGTTATCCGCGATGAACTTGCGAAGTTGAAGATTCAATTGCTTGATGGCAAGGAAGGCACATCATGGACTGTAAAAACTGACTGATGTTTAGACACCTCACCCCAACCCTCTCCCAAGGGAGAGGGAGTCAGAAGTTTAACACGCTTTTTATTGTTGGAGTTTTATTCATTGCTCTTTTTTCAAGTTGTGAAAGCGAAAGCAATAAGCCACAGCCCGCTGCTGAAACAAAGCCTCAATTAGTTGCTACTCCGGTCTTCAATGAAGACTCTGCTTTTTCCTTCGTGAAAAAACAAGTAGCGTTTGGTCCGCGTGTTCCGAACACCGATGCGCACGTTGCCTGCGGAAATTGGTTGGATAGTACACTGAGAATGTATGCCGATAAAATGTATCTGCAAACAGGACAAGTGAAGGCGTACAATGGCGCAATGTTAAATTTCAAAAACATCATCGCAGCTTTTAATCCTGAAGTAAAAAATCGCGTTTTCCTCTGCGCACATTGGGATACGCGCCCGTTTGCCGACCAGGACCCTGACCCGACTAAACGCGACAAACCCAATGATGGCGCTGATGATGGCGCAAGCGGTGTTGCCGTGTTGCTCGAAGTTGCGAAAGCATTACGCCAACAACCCGTGAAAATCGGGGTGGATATTATTTTCTTTGATGTCGAAGATTATGGGAACGCGCAGGGAGGAGAAGACACATATTGTCTCGGCTCGCAGTATTGGGCAAAAAATCTGCACGTGTCCGGCTACAACGCAAAGTATGGCATCTTGCTCGACATGGTAGGCGCGCACAAAAGCATTTTCCCAATGGAAGCCTACTCCATACATAATGCGCCCTCCGTGGTGCGCAGCGTGTGGAACAATGGAGCGCAACTCGGCTACTCGAATCGCTTTTTATTTAAGCCTTCCTTGCGCCCGATTGTTGATGACCATTTTTACATCAACCAAATCACAGGTATTCCCACCATTGACATTATTTATTTAGACAACAACCTGCCGAATTTATTCGGTGCGCATTGGCACACGCATCAGGATAATCTCTCCATCATTGATAAAAGCGCGCTGAAGGCTGTGGGGCAAACTTTATTGCAGACGGTGTATCAGGAGGATAAGGGCAGCCAATAGAATTGAACTTTGAACTGTAAACCTCACATCCGCAATGCTGCGAGGTTTCTTTATTTTTACCCAAAACAAATTTGTGGGCATGACTCAAAACCCTTTACTCAAAGCTCTGCTTCCGCATCTTATCATTATTGCAATATTCACCGCGCTCACCTGGGTCTATCTGTTGCCGCAGTTGCAGGGTAAAGAACTGGCGCAGCACGACATTGTGCAGTCAATGGGTATGCAGGGTGAAAGCCGTGCGTGGCATGAAAAAACCGGACACTACCCGCTGTGGACAAACGGCATGTTTTGCGGCATGCCCTCCTTCCAAATACTTACTGATTTCCCGTCAAATCTTGTTACTTACGCGATTTATTTTATCAAGGCGATTTATCCTGAAACTGCGCACTTGGTTTTTCTGCTGATGCTGGGATGCTATGTGTTATTATTTACGTTCACGAATAATCCGTGGGTATCGGCAGTGGCGGCTATTGGGTTTGCTTTTTCTTCTTACAACTTCATCAATATTGACGCTGGGCATACAAGCAAGGTGCGCTGCATCGCGCTAATGGCGCCTATCCTGGCGGGATTTATTGCGGCATATCGCGGAAGGATTTTGTTTGGCGCTGCGCTCACTGCGCTGGTGCTGGCGATACAGGTGCGTTCAAACCATTTTCAAATCACCTACTACACGATGCTTGCCAGTGGGATGATTGGCGTATTTTATTTGGTTCTTGCGGTTAAGGAAAAACAGTTTGCAAATTTCACAAAAGCCACAGGAGCGTTATTGCTTGCTCTTGCGCTCGGCATCGGTTCAAACGCAGGGCAACTGTGGACGACTTATGAATATTCCAAAGAAACCATTCGTGGCGGCACTTCCGAGCTATCAGAAGAAAAATTATCGGGCTTGGATAAAGATTATGCGTTCAGTTGGAGCTATGGCAAATTAGAAACGCTCACGCTGTTGATACCGAACTATATGGGTGGAGCATCGCAGGAAGCGCTGGGCGATGATTCAAACCTTGCAAAAGAATTATTGAAAAAAGGCGTGCCGAAAACGCAAGTGAAAAAAATAGTGGAACAGGGCGCGCCTACTTATTGGGGCGACCAGCCTTTCACATCAGGTCCAACTTACTTCGGGGCGATTACTTGTTTTTTATTTGTGCTGGGAATGTTTTTGATTAGAAATCCGGTGAAGTGGGTGTTTCTCGCCATCGCAGTGTTTACGATGTTTCTTGCTTGGGGTAAGAACTTTGAAGCGTTCAACATGCTGTTCTTCCACTACTTCCCTTTTTATAATAAATTCCGCACACCCGCCATGATTCTTTCAGTTGCCAATCTTGCAGTTGTATTTTTAGCGGGTTTGGCGATTTATGAAGTTGTAAGCGGCAAACTGAAAGGCGAAGAGATAAAAAGAGCGTTGCTGAAATCGCTCGCAATCACAGCCGGAGTGGTGTTTGTTGCCGGTATAGCAGGAAGTTATTTCTTTGATTTCAAAGCAGAAGTTGATGCGCGGCTTGCAGAAAGCGGTTGGCCTGTGGATGCGCTGCAAGCCGACCGCGCAGCGATGATGCGGAGTGATGCATTCCGTTCGCTGTTATTTATCGGAATGGCTGCCGCTTTGCTTTTTGCATACATCGGAAATAAAATCAAAGCAAATTATTTAGTGTATGCGTTGGGCGTATTGATGTTGCTTGACACATGGGGCGTTTCAAAGCGCTATCTCAACGACAGTGATTTCATTTCAAAATCCGATAAAGAAAAATATTTCCGTCCATCGAAAGCAGATTTGGAAATTAAACAAGATACTGACTTGTATTATCGCGTGTTGAATTTCACCACGAGCACATTTAACGATGCGCTCACTTCGTATCATCACAAATCAATTGGTGGTTATCATGCAGCTAAAATCAGGCGTTATCAGGATTTGATTGAAAAGCAAATCACTCCGAATATGCAGCGTATCAGTAAAGGATTTTCCAATGAGAATATTCCTGTACTCAACATGCTGAACATGCGCTACATCATTGGAAAAGATGATCAGGTGATTCGCAATCCCAACGCGATGGGCAATGCGTGGTTTGTGCAGGAATGTAAAATTGTTCAGAATGCGGAGGAAGAAATGAACGCGCTTACGAGTTTCAATCCTGCGCAAACAGCCTTTGCTGATAAACGCTTTGAAAGTTATCTGAGTGGGTTTGCTTCTTCTGCTGATTCAGGAGCCGGCATCATGCTTACAGTTTATGAGCCGGAGAAATTAGAATACAAAGCGGCAACAACTTCGGAGCAATTTGTAGTGTTTTCTGATGTGTACTATGATAAGGGCTGGCAGGCATTCCTCGATGGAAAACCTGCGGAGCATATTCGCGTGAACTATGTGCTGCGTGGAATGCGGATGCCTGCCGGAGACCACACGATCACGTTTGAATTCAAACCGCATTCATATTACACGGGCGAGAAAGTAAGCCTTGCGTTCTCGGCACTCACATTGCTGTTGGTGCTTGGGGTGGTTGTGATGGAGGTGAAGAAGTTCTTCAGTTAGTTACCTGTCATGCCGGATTCATTCCGGCATCCTCTGCTCAATATAAACTTGGGGATTGCAGAACGAGTCCGCAATGACAGGATTACTTATAAACTTCCAAATATTGCCTTGCTACTTTCTCAAAACTGAAATTCTCCAGCACTTTCTTTCGTGCGTTTTCGGCAAGGCTTTCGTAAGGAGTCCTATTTTCAATAATGCGCAACATTGCATCGGCTAATTGCGCGGATGATTTTTGTTCAGCGAGAAAACCGTTGATGCCGTCATCCACCATTTCAGGAATACCGCCTGTATTAAAGGATACAACTGGCACACCGCATGACAGAGCTTCCATTACTGTGTTTGGCAGGTTATCTTCCAATGAAGGAAGCACAAAGAGGTTGGCAGCATTGTACGCAGCTACTATTTTTTCTTGCGAGGAAAGACTCCCGAGCGTGTTTACTTTCAAGGGCAGCAAGCTTTGTAAATCAACTTTCGATTTTCCGAACACAAGTAATTCAACATTATTTTTCAACTCAGGATTTTTTTCATGCAACAACTCAACCGCTTCGCGCAGGTAGCGAAACCCCTTGCGCTCGTCTGCAAGATTTTGCGAGGCAAACAGGATATAATATTTGTCAGGGTTCAGCCCTAACTGTTCTCTCGCTACTCGCTTATTAATCGGGGTGAAAACTTCCACGTTAATCGGGTTCGGAATTGCGTGGATGTTGAATCCTTGCAGCAGCGAACTTTGTGCTGCAATGTCCGCCAGCCATTTGCTGCATGTAACGAAAGTGAAAATACTTTTGTCATAGAGGGCTGCTTTCTTCTTCCAAACCTCTGCTGATAAATCTTGTTTTGTTTTTTCGGAGAGATACGGACAATTCCCGCAATTCTCTTTAAAATTTTCGCATCCCCGCGCATAATGACAACCGCCTGTAAATCCCCACATATCGTGCAGCGTCCACACGATTTTCTTTTTCCATGAGGCGAGTTTTTGCAATGAATCAAGCGAAAGAAATCCTTGGTTGAACCAGTGCAGATGCAGAACATCAGCTTTCTTAACCGCAGGATGATTTGAAATATCTAAGCCTGTATTTGCAGGCGAGAAAAAGAAAAGGTCTTTTTTGTTTTGCAATTTCGGATAGAGCAAAATCCGCTCGGCTGCAAAACGTGCATCAGCGATTTTTTTTTTGAAGAATGTTTCATTGAAGGAATGAATATCTGTGCTGTTCCCCGTTTTTTCATTTACAAAAAAAGAAACGTCTGCGCCTGCATGTTGCAAAGCACGGTAGAGCCTGTTGCAGGCTTGCGCTGCTCCCCCTGTTGTGTCGGAAGTATTGAGGAGGAGGATATTCATGCGAGCGACTTCAAAGTTGTTGCATATACTTCAAGTTTCTTTTTCACAGAATCAATATCGAAACTAAATTTTTGAGAAAGGTCTATGTTGTCCAATCCAAGCTGAACATCTTGTGAATTTGAAAGTGTCTGTAGATTGAAATATCTTTCTTTGTAAAATGAGTTTCCATCCATATCATTCAGAAAGCCGGATATTTTTCCTTTTTGCGGCTCTGTATAATCCAGAATAAAATTTCTGCCGTTGAGGATAGTTTGAAACACTACTGAATGAAAGCGCATCCCGATGTTAAGCCAGGCGTTTTGGAATACTTCCATCGTTTGCTCCAGCGAGAGGTTTATGTTTTGTACTTCAATGTTCTGTTTATTGAGTTGAAGCGCAAGCGTATTCAAAAAATCACGGTCATCATTGCCGATATGGAAGTAGTGCATGGGAATCAGCCGAATTTTTTTGTAAGCGAAATTCTCTGATAGTTTCAATAAAAAATCACGCAGGTTATCGTTGATGATTTTCCTTTTGTTGCTTTTTGAATATTCATCGGGAAAGGCGCGCATGTTTACTGCGATATACTCAGGGGATGCGAAATCCGCCTGAGGCGAACCGGCATGGCGTTGAAAATCAAAAAGACATTGCATAGATGGGTCAAGCGATACCTGCACTTTTGCATCATTCCATTTGCTGCCATGCGCTTTATAAAGCTCCTGCAAAAAGGATTTTGAAGCGGTATCGCGCAACACAATGCAATCACTTTGTTCCGCAATTGAAACTGTAGCTTTTTGATGTCTCGATTTGTGCAGCGGACCCACGCCACATCCAAACAACATTGTTTTCTTTCCCAGTTTTTTTGCCCGCTTGAATGCATATTCAAGCATGAACATGGCGTTGATGTGCATCAGTGGACCACCGCCAACAATTACTAAATCGCTCTCACTGATGGCTGTTTCCAACTGCTTCGATTCACGTGAATCGAAAAGTTTGATTTCTATTTCTTTGCCGCAAATATTTTTATAAAAAGATGCATCTTCATGAAGCGTACGCTCTGTGAAATAAGGGTACAGACTTCCAAGTTGAACCGAAAAATTTCCGACAGATTGATGTAATAATGAAAAGATACCCGCCAGAATTCCTCTGTCACCGATGGTTTCCGTGCCATACCACCCGATGATACATACCCTCATGTCAATTTTGCTTTGAGATAATAGGAAACCCAAAAATACTTTTCAAAGAGGAGATTTCTGAAAAAGGTGAGCAGGTTGCCGAGAAAAGGTTTTCCATCATAATCATGAATGCAGTTGTCACAATCATTGGTAAGGATGCTTTTGCGGTAGTCAATATTTTTTTTGGAAAAAAAAATATCCTCGCCTTTATTTTCACGTAAGCCGCCAATTTTATCACTTACCACCGCACAATAGTAAAGGTCACCGCGCGAATCCATCGTGATGCCATTCTCCTGCCAATGGCAGCCCATGAGCCGCTTCCGTTTCACGGCAAGGAAATAATAAATCGCATAGTATTTGAACTTGCGCTTCAGGTTGGTAGCAAGCAGGTAACGGCTATGAAAAAATTCCTTCGCGCTTTGCAGCATGTTGTGATGCAGCAGGCTGTATTGGTCAACTAATTTGTCGCTTTCGATACGCTTGTTCTCAATGCCCATGCGATATTTGATATTCAGCCCGTGCTGGCGAACGAAGGCATCCAACTCTTTTAAGTGGTCAACATTTTGCAGCACCACCGTGCAGCCCAAGTCAAATGTGTCGCAGTATTTGTTTTGATTGTTGTGAATTTCAAGAATCGTTTCTGAAGTGAGTTTAAACACTTTCAGTCCGCGCACGGTGTCGTGCATATTGCCATAGCCATCTAATGAAATAGAAATATGGAACGCGATGCTCTTTGCCTTGCACTTTTTATAAATTTCCTCCAGCGCGGGCAGCAACAATTTTTTATTGAACCCGTGTGAGATGATATTCAGGTTCTTGATTTTTGGAAGTTTCAGAATCTCATCAGCAAAGGCGGGTAATTCCTTAATCAGCGAGGGTTCTCCGCCATTAATGCCCACTGCCTCTACTCTTGAGAAAATATCATCTTTCAGAAATTTTGATAACTCTTCCACCGTCATTTCGTTGGAGTAATCCATCTGCCAGATGTTGCACATCACGCATTTGGAATTGCAGCGGTAAGTAATAGGAAGCTGAACGACTTTGGGATAGTTTTTCTTGGAGCCAGTGGCTTTTGAGAATGTTGAACTGGCAAAAAATGCCGCTGAGGCAAGGAGGTTACTGTTACTAAGTTTCATACTTGGTTCAACCTATAAGCAACTTTTCGTAAAAATTTTACGGCTAATGAATCTTCCACTTCGGTTGCTTTCTGTGGAAAATTTTTCCCCAATGAATTTGGTCGCCCCCCTCTTAGTACAAGTGGTGAACCTCTGGGGACTACAATTTCATCCATTCCAATATAAGAAGTCCGAAAAGCCCGCCTGGGTTTTGTCGAATTACATTCATCGCTTGAGTGTACGAGAAGCTGGTTAAATATCATTACATCTCCCGCATCTAATTCAGCGTAAATGGCTTTACTTTCATCAATTTGGGATAAATCAATACGGTCATGGTGAGTTTCTCCCTTTACCCTAAACCATTTTAAAAAACCGAATTTGTGTGAGCCGGGAATTACCTTCATCGCGCCATTCTCAATCCTCACATCATCCAGCGCAGTCCAACTGATATACTTGCGGGGTTCGTTTGGTCGTGAAATAAAATCCTGATGCCACGGCACTGCATTTCGCTTCCCTTTTGGCTTATAAACGAGGCAGTTTTCATACATGCAAATATCCTCGCCCAAAACTTCGGTGAGCTTATTTAGAATAGCATCATTTTTAACCAAACTCTGAAATTCAGGATGTTTTTGATAAAGGTCGTGCAATGCGCCCTGATCAGTTCGGTGACTGAGATAAAATTTTCTGTACGGGTCCTCTAATTTCAATTCACCATAAGAAATGATTTCGCTTGTAAGTTCTCTAATCGAAGCAAGCACATTTTCAGGGAAAACATTCTTGAGAATGACAAACCCGTGGTCGGAAAAATTATAATCCACCATGTTTAAATACCGGATTCAATCCACTAATTTACGGCAAAATATTATAATCAAATGCAGCAAGTATTTTCGGCTTTGAACAACTTCATCATGGGCAATCGCCCCTATAACACGGTCTTTTCATTTAACTACCATAATATCAATCATATCGTTCGTTTTCTCAACGAGGCAAAAAAAAATCTTCCTGCCGGAAAACTTTCTTTTATTGATATAGGTGGTGGTGCTGCGCCTTATTACATTCTCTTTAAGGAGATGATAAAGGACTACACTGTTGTTGATGTAGAAAATGTTTTACCGAAAGAGGATGACAGGAACATTACGTTTATCAAAAGTTTTGCGGAGGAATTGCCGATTGCCGACAATTCGTTTGATGTTGTATTATCCAATCAAGTCTTTGAGCATGTGCAAAGTCCCGAGAAATCGGCAGCGGAGTCATTTCGGATTTTAAAAAAAGGAGGCTTTATTCTTGGTTCCGTTCCGCACGTCAGCCCGATTCACCTTGAGCCTTATGACTATCGCAGATTTACGGAGTATGGGCTTAGAAAAACATTAGAGGAAGCAGGGTTTACAAATGTCAAAATAGATGGCAGCGGTGGTGTTTTCAAAGCTGCCGCTTTAATGACTCTCATGGACTTAACGCTATCCAAAAGAGTGGAAGGTAAGCCGCAGCGATTCTTAACCAAAAAACATTTTCTACTTTCCCCGCTAAACGGCTTTGTGAATGTGAGCGCAATAATCCTTGATTTTATTTTCGGAGATAAAAAAAGAAGTCCATCGAATTATTGCTGGACTGCGCAAAAAAAGTGAAACAGTTCAGGACAAGTTGGCGCAGAATTTCTATTTTCGGTTTTTGAAATTCAAAAAAAGACACATCTTTGTTTTCTGACTAATTGTCAAAGGATTCTCGCATAGTTATTTCAAAAACATAAATTGACCTGCTTTATGAAAACCCACGTCAATTTGCTGAAAATGGCTGCATCAATTCTTATTTGTTCAGCTTTTATGCTTCCCTTTCAGACGCATTCACAATGCATAATTGCCGACTTTCCATTTAATGGAAATGCCAATGATGTTTCCGGTAATGGAAACAACGGTACGGTTTCAGGCGCAACGCCCACCATTGGTCACGATGGAGTTGCAAATAGCGCATATTTTTTTGATACCGTAAATGATGTCATTCAGGTAAATAATACGCTGGGAAATTTCGGTACTGCCGATTACTCTTTTAGCTGTTGGTTTAAAACGACAGTTATGGATGTAAGAACATTGATTACGAAACGCCCCACTTGTAATTTCACGACTTCCTTTCGAATCGCTTTAAGAGATGGAATTGTAACATTTGAAGTTTTGATTAATACAACCCAGGTAGTTGGAGATGGCACAATCTTAGTTGGCGATGGGAATTGGCATCATGTTGTTTTAGTGAGGGACGATAAGCGATATACAATTTATGTTGATGGCGTATTGGATATTGTGGTTTACTCCGCTTCATTATTAAACTTGAGAAATAACTCAGTTCTACAATTTGGTGATGATGTATGCGTGGGTTTTGGGAATGATGAGAAATTCACCGGCTCTCTTGACGACATCAAGTTTTTCGACTGCGCATTGAATGCCATTGAAATTGCACAATTGATAAATGATACTGCCGGATGCACAGTTTATACTTATGACACAGTAACCGTTCCGGTTTTTGACACCACAACAGTTAATGTTTTTGATACGATTAGCGTAGCTGTAACAGATACGCTGATAATTGATGTAATTCTTTCGACCAATCCCTTTAATACAAGCGAAATCAAAGTTTATCCGAATCCAACTAATAACCTGATTGTTGTGGAGAACAATATGTATTCGCAGATGACAAATTACACGCTCAAAATTATGAATGGGTTAGGACAACAACTTTTCAGTTCACCTTTTAATTTGCCTTCGATAACAATTGATATTAGTCAAATAGGAGCAGCCGGAATCTATACCTTGCAAATTTTGTCTCCATCCGGTCAGGTGACTGAAGAGAAGAAAATTGTGTTGCAGTAACAGAATCGCGGATACTTAACCCTTCCCGCTTTTGACCACCATAAACTTCTCCTTGTAGTGGAGGATTGGCTTTTCAAGGAAATGATACGATAACGCAGCGATGCCTATGCTGCAAAGAATGGCAAACGGATAAAGAAAAAGATTAGACAGGATTGAATCTGTGCAGAGAAGCGTACTTCGAACTATCCAGATTCCAAGCGCGACAAAAATGGAATGATACATGTAAATCCCGTAGGAGATTTGCCCGCAATAATCCAGCGCTTTATTTTCAAAAGAGAGGATGCTGCCGGGATTAGTAGCTACATTTAAGATAAGAACTCCATAGAGCAGGCTGTAAACAAGATTTGAAAAGGAATACAGCTTGGGATTAAAAAGAAAAAGTGAAAAGAGGATAACCAGCACAGCAATCTGCACCCCTTTTGAATAAAGTACATCCAATATTTTCTTTTTGTCAGAAAAATAAATGAATGCAAAAATTCCTCCTACAGTCATGCAATCGAAGTCTAAAATTTTTTGAATTACCCAGATAGTTTTTTGAGCAACGCCTGTGAAAATTTCCATGCTGTAGGTGATTTCGCAAGCAACTTTTACAGATAGAATTCCAAACAGTAACAGCGCCAATGCTTGAAGATTTTTTGCAATTCTATTGATGAGATGTGGCCAAACGAGGTAAAACTGCTCTTCGGTTCCGATTGACCAGAGTACGCCAATGCTGAACATGTGACCAAAGACAAGGTAAACCACATTCGGCAGCATGAAGAATGTGAGCAAAAGTTTAATGTCAAAATGTGGATGAATCTTTTCAGGAAAATAATCAGGACTGAAAAATTGAGGGAGTACAAAAAAACCGAGAAGCGCAATGAAAAAGTAAAGAGGCCAGATTCTTAAAATGCGTCTGATGTAGAATTTTTTTATGTCAATGCCGCTCCTGACTTTCACTTCACTCAGTAACAAGTACGTGATGAGAAATCCGCTCAACACGAAAAATATCTTAACGCCCTGCGGACCAAGCTGGCTGATAATGTTATTGTTCCGAATATTGGGAAGCTGGGCGAATTTCTTAAAACCCTCAATATGTGCCACAATCACCATGAAAGCGGCAATGAAACGAATCCCATTCAGTCCTTTGAAATAGATTTTTTCCATTCGGAAGCTCCGAATATCTGAAAATTTGGACTTCCATGAACCCTCTGTTTTAAACCTTCCTAACTTTAACCGCTTTTTTAAAGCATTTTCGCCCTGTGGGAATCATTATCCGTCAAAGCCTAAAGAGCACCATCATTTCTTATGCAGGTGTCGCATTAGGGGCTTTGAACACGTTGATATTATTCCCGCGCTTTTTTGAACCGGAGCAATTTGGATTGACGAGGGTGCTATTATCAGTGGCTACAGTGCTTGCTGTTTTTGCTGAGTTTGGCGGCACGAATGTTATCAATAAATACTTTCCGATTTTCAGGGAGGAGCGCGGAACGCTTAAGAATTTTGTGTTTTGGATTCTGTTGAAAGCGCTGGCAGCTTATGCGATTGTCGGTTTTATTTTTTATGTCTTTAAAGATTCTATCCTGCATGGCTATGTAAAAAATCAATCTGACCTAGTGATTGATTTTTATGGGTACATTTTTCCTCTCACGCTTTTTGTACTGATATTCAATTTACTTGAGGCTTATGCGCGTTCCCTGTTGCGGATAGTTTTTCCAACGCTTTTGAGAGAGGTTTATCTCCGGGTGTTTCTTTTAGCAATCATGCTACTTTTTCATTTTGATGTCATCAGCTTCGAGTTGTTTATGATTTTGTTTGCAGCGTCTTATGCAAGCGCGATGATTGTTCTTGCAGGGTATATAGCTTGGCTTGACAGAAATTTTATTGAGGTGAATCTTGCATTTGTGCGTCATAAGATGGTGAAAGAGGTATTTATCTATGGCATGTATTCCATCCTCACGGTTGCCGTTTGGAAAATTGTGACACAGTTGGATGTCATCATGCTGAGCTACATGGATACACTTGGAAATGTCGCGGTTTACTCCATTGCGTTTTACATTGTTACGCTTATCATGTTGCCGCAACGCTTTTTGCATCAGATGGCAACGCCAATCGTTTCAAATGCCATACAGCAAAACCGTTGGGATGAAGTGAGGATGCTTTATCAGCGGGTTGCGCTGAACCAGTTTGCGATTGGAATGTTTTTATCAATTGGCATCGGAGTGAATATGGATAATCTTTACCATTTCCTCCCTGAAAAATATCATGTTATTAGCGGAGTGGTTTTAGTGCTTATCATCGGCAGGTTGTTCGACATGGCTACAAGCATCAACGGAGAGATTATTCTATACTCAAAATTTTTCCGGTTTAATCTTTTTGCAGGCATTGGTTTGTTTGCAATGTGTATTGTGACAAATTACTTGTTCATTCCCAAATATGGAATTCTTGGGGCAGCTATCGGCACTTCGATTTCGCTCACAATTTTTAACGTACTGCGCACATCATTTGTCTATTTCAAATTCGGTTTCCTTCCTTTTGGTTCCGGTATGATTAAAGCCTTGATTATTGGATTTGCTACGCTGGCTGTCGCATTGGTTATTCCTGATATGCCAAATGTTTACCTCAATATTTAATCAAATCAGGAGTGGTTGTTGCGTTGTTTCCCGCGCTGATTTATTCGCTGAAAGTATCGGATGACATCAATCAGTTTTTCTTGAAGGCGGTGGAGAAAGCGAAAGTGCAATTCGGAAGTAGAAATTAGGAATCCCTCACACCTTAAACTTTATCCCCTGCGCCAGCGGCAAATCCGCTCCGTAGTTAATGGTATTCGTTTGTCTGCGCATGTAAAATTTCCATGAATCAGAGCCAGACTCACGCCCGCCACCGGTTTCTTTTTCACCGCCAAATGCGCCACCGATTTCAGCGCCTGATGTGCCAATGTTCACGTTGGCGATGCCGCAGTCGCTGCCTTCCTGCGAGAGAAATTTTTCCGCTTCGCGCAAATTGGTGGTAATGATGGCGGATGAAAGTCCCTGCATCACTCCATTCTGATAGGCAATCGCTTCATCAAGTGTCTTGTATTTGATGAGATAAAGAATGGGCGCGAATGTTTCATGCTGCACAATGGCGAAATCGTTTTTCGCTTCTGCAATGGCAGGCCTCACATAGCAACCGGATTCATAGCCTTTGCCGCTCAACACGTCTCCTTTTACTATCAACTTTCCGCCTTCTCGTACTACTTCTTGTAATGCTCGTTCATATTGCTCCACTGCATGTTTATCAATCAAGGGTCCTACATGATTGTTCGTATCAAGCGGATTTCCGATGCGCAGTTGACTGTATGCTTTTACCAATTTCTTTTTCACTTCATCATACAGCGATTCATGTACAATCAATCTGCGCGTGGTTGTGCAGCGTTGTCCGGCTGTGCCTACCGCTCCGAACACCACCGCGCGAATCGCAATATTCAAATCCGCATTTTCGGTGATGATGACGGCATTGTTGCCGCCCAACTCAAGCAGGGAACGTCCGAATCTTGATGCGGTTGCTGTCGCTACTGCTTTGCCCATGCGTGTTGAACCCGTTGCAGAAACAAGCGGAATTCTTGAATCTTGCGCAAGCCATTCGCCTACTTTGAAATCGCCAATCACCAGACACGAAACACCTTCAGGAACATGATTTATTTTGAAAACCCGCGCAATAATTTTTTGACAAGCGATGCCACAAAGCGGAGTTTTTTCCGAAGGCTTCCACACGCACACATCACCACATACCCACGCAAGCATTGCATTCCACGACCACACCGCAACGGGAAAATTGAATGCAGAAATAATACCCACAACTCCCAGCGGATGCCACTGCTCATACATTCTGTGTTTTGCTCTTTCGGAATGCATCGTAAGTCCGTGCAGTTGTCTTGACAATCCAACCGCATAATCGCAGATGTCAATCATCTCTTGCACTTCGCCCAAGCCTTCCTGCAACGACTTTCCCATTTCCCACGAAACCAACTGCCCAAGCGGCTCTTTGTGTGCTCTCAGTTCTTCACCGATTTGCCGCACAATTTCTCCGCGCTTTGGCGCAGGAAGCATTCTCCATTCTTTAAATGCTTTTTGCGCGGTGTCAACAACTTTGTCGTAATCGCTTTGCGTCAGTTCATTCACCGTTCCAATCAGTGAACCATCAACGGGTGAATGACTTTCAACCAGCTTGCCTTTTGTTTTGAGCCATTGAGAACCGGTGCTGGCACCACTCTCTGAAATTTTCAATCCTAATTCATCAAGAAACGAAAGTGATTTTTTGTTTTTTGAAAAGAGCATGATGGAAGTTTATTTTATAAACTGCGGTTAGATTTTAATTTTTTGGGGTCTTGTTTTGAGTGAAATATTCCAAGCACAAGTATTTCTTTCTTCAAAATCGTGTAAACAAGGAGGAAATTGCCCCAAGCAATATTCCTGTAGATTTTATTTTCAGTAGACAGAAACCTGCATTCAGGATGGTTCAAATAAAAGGGAAGAATAGCGTCAACTTGTTGTACAAACATTTTTTTGAATTGATGCGCAATGTTCTCTGAAGCAAACTTTTTCAAATAATTAAACTCGGCTTGTACTGTTTGCAGCGCATGTTCGGTAATAACTATTTCCATGACGCAATCTTTCTTTTTGCGTCACTCCATTTTATTTTTCCGCTTCTTTCAGATTTACGTATCGCTTTGATGATTTCCGCTGCTTCTGATTTATGGTCTGCCTTTTTCATTCTTACATACTTCAGCGTACGCAGGTGTTCAATAAGCGGTTTTGATTCAGTAGGCTCTTCTATTTCAACAAGATAGGTCATCAAAAATGTGTTTCAATCAAAATTAGGATTCAGCGGGCATTATCTGAATTGCGGCTTCTTTCAAAACTGCGCTTTTCTCACCACCTCAAACGGGTTCATCTTTTTAATGTTGAATTGAAACGTGATTAAGCCCCAGTATTTTTCTCTGTAGTACAGATTGTCCGTATCATTTTTATCAAAGCCCACATACCATTTTTGTGTGCCTGCAACTTTATCCTGCACGATGGAAACGAGCGGGAAGTAGATTTCAAACATATCGGGTATGATTACGAATGCTAAACCCAATTCATAAGCGAGATTGAAGCCTGCGTTTTCCTGACCGAACATGCCGATTGTGGTGTAAGGTCTGATGGGAATTTTCCCTGGAATTGTGGAATTCAAGTGAATGGTGGCAAGCCACTTGTCGGTTTGCCCGAAACTGTTGCGCGAGCGGAATCCGCCTTCTTTCGTGACGATTTGTTGTGACGAAAATATTTCAGTTTCATTTCTTCCGAAGAAATATTCATCAAACAAAAAGTCTTTTTGAAACTGTTCTCTGCCTGTGCCGAAGTTCATGCGAAAACGCGCGTCAGGAACAACGCCTGACTCGCGGTCGTTCCACAGAAACCCGCCCGCAAACAAACGAACGTGTAATCCTTTGTTCTTTTTGTTGTAAGTGAGTTTGTAGTTGAATTCGGCAAACGAGCGCACAAAATCTTTTCCCTGCTGCACCGTGATGTTTGCGCGAAAGGGATTGATAACACGGGTGTTTTCCAGATTGAAAGCCACTTCATTCACAAAGTATTTTGAGACTGTATTTTCCAAAACCAGTTCTGTTCGATTGTATTCCCGGAAATCCTGCCAAATATGAATGTGTCGGAACGAGAGGGATTTGTCCACCGGACTGCGCGCATATTTTTTGCGGAAGGTAAGCGTGAGTACAGGTTGAATTTTGTTATAGTTCAGCACTTCAGGGACGAGGTCGTAACTAAATCGTCTACCGCCAATGCTCAGGTTTACGTTGTGTACTTTGCTGCCCTTCGTATAAAACGTATAGGCAACCCTGCCGATGCCGGCAAACTGCACAGAGCCTGTGCCGAACATGGGCACTAATTCAAACTCCAATTCTTTAAAAGGCAGGAAGTGATTGTAGAAGGCAAAGCCGATGAGTGTTTTGTCATAATTATTCCAGCCCACAGCCGGACTGAAAAATAATTGCGCTTTCGTGGGATTTTCCAGGCTGCCGAGAAACTGAAAGCGCAGCCGTTCAGCTTTATGCATCAATCCACGCAAGCGATAGTTATTGTTTTTGCGGTTGAACTCTGTTGTAGTTCTATCGAAATCAATGCGGTATTGCTCGTAATTGTCATTAACGATTTCGATTTCCTTTTCGCCTTCAAATCCTTCCAGCCAAATAGTTTTCGCAACGGTATCTTTTCGGATTGCTGAAACAGCTATGGGCGCTGCAATACCCGTTTTGTTTGCGACATGGAGCGTGTGAATGTTATTTGCTTTGTCTTTTTTGACAGCAGCAATCTTGTAATCTAATTTCTGCGAAGTGGCGATGAGGTCGTCAAAAAACCATGTGAGATTTTTTCCGGTGTACGCTTCAAATAATGCGCGTAAGTCTTCGGGTTGCGGATGTTTGAATTTCCATTCCGAAAAATACTTCTGCATCACGCTGTCAAACAGGCTGTCACCGAGATAAGCTTTCAAATGATCAAAGAGCAGCGCAGTTTTTCCATACACAATAGCGCCATAGTTCAGCGAAGTAAAATCTTGCGAAGGCAATTCGGAAGGCTGGTCAAGATGCTGACGCGCATTGAAGAGGTAGAACAACTCGTTTTGAAATTTCAGCGTGTAATCCTCCATGTCAAAAAGCTTGCGGAGTTTCTCTGCATTGAATCCATCGGGCCATTTTCTGCCCGGATATTTCGTGTAGAGGTAGCGCATCTCGTAAAACGAATTGATGCCTTCATCCATCCATGCGTGGTCGCGCTCATTCGTGCCAAGGATTCCGTAAAACCAGTTATGTCCCACTTCGTGCATAATCACCGTTTCCAAGTCAAGCGCATTATTCGTTCCACCTATAATGGTGATTGTCGGGTATTCCATTCCACCGCCCGCGCTCAAAGCGCCTTCTACGGCTGTTACTTGGTCATATTGATAATCGCCAATCCATTTTGAATAATACAGCGTAGCATCATGCAGATATTCCAAGCTGTTCTTCCACAGCTTTGCGTCAATGTTGGTGAACATTGCCCACGTAGTAACTTTTCGTTTTGAATTGGGCAATTCAACTTCACCTTTCAAAACATGATAACGCTTGTCGGCAAACCATGCGAAGTCGTGCGCGTTTTCCAATTTATAGCGCAGGGTTTTTAACGTAGAATCTGAGGCTGGAAAATCACGCGCGTTTTCAAACGATTCTATTTTGCTTGTTTTCTCTGCCAATTCAGTCAGCCATGCCAACTCCTCTTCGTTTTGCAAATTGCCCGAAGCCGCAACCACATAATTTTTTGGAAGTGTAATCTGCACATCAAACGAGCCGAACTCTGAATAAAATTCCCCTTGGTCTAAATAGGACATCGGATGCCAGCCGTTCTTATTATACACTGCCGGCTTGGGATACCACTGCGTGATTTGATACGACTGTGCCACATGCCCGAGGCGTGAAAAACTTGCGGGGATTTTTACGTGAAACGGTGTGCTAATCGTAATGCGTTCACCACTTTTCAATGGCTGCGGCAACAGCACTTTGCAGATGTCAATTTTTGCTGAATCCAATTTCCATTCGAGCTTTTGACCACCTGATTTAAAATCAAGACTATCAATATACCCGCGCTGCTCAGGTTTTGAGAAATAAAACTCCGTGCTGCGGTTTTCAAGCTGCTGTTGGGCAAATGCGGTGTTCAGATTTTTGTAAGCGTTGGGCCACAAGTGAAACCAGATAAAGGAAAGGGTATCCGGTGAGTTATTCGTGTAAACGACTTCAAGATTCCCTGTCAATTCATGTTTTTTATCGTCAAGCGAAACATTGATTTTATAGTCAACCGCTTGCTGCCAGTAGGTTTGTGCGCACAATAAGCCGCAAAAAAGTGTCAAGAAGAATGTGGAAAATAATGGGCGAAATGACTTGCTCACCTGAATAGTTTTGGAAATACTGTGAAATAATTATTATTGAAGGTGCAAGACAAAAATAAAATTGAATTTGGTACTTTTAGCCGATACTTTCACCGCTCGAACCCACTGTGTATGTCTGAAAAAAACCCTTTTGATGATTATCGGGATGTGACTGACTTAGTTGCGCACTATGAAGAAACCGAGCGCAATAACGCGCAACTCTTTTTAGACGAAGCCTCCTTTGAGCAACTGATTGATTACTATGAATTGAAAAAGAAAAGCGAGAAGGCGTCAAAAATCGTCAGCATCGCTATTGAGCAATATCCCTACTCCTCATACTTCTTAGTGAAAAAGGCACAGTTCTTTTTTGACGTCAAGCAATTCGACCAGGCGCTGGAAGTTTTGGAGAAAGCGGAGGTGTTTGACCCGAAAGACATGCAGATTCATTTACTCCGCGCAGATATTTACGTGTGGATGGAAGATTTCAAGAGAGCGGTTGCCACAGTAGAATATGCAATGACGATTGGAGAGAAAGACGACATGCCCGACCTATATCTTGAGCTTGCAGACGTGTATGAAGAATGGGAAAAGTATGAGCAGGTATTTGACTGTCTGAAAAAAACACTTGAATTTGACCCGAATAGCGAAGAAGCGCTGAACCGCATGTGGTTTTGCGTAGAGTTCATTGAAAAATATCAGGAGAGCGTTGACTTTCATAAAATGCTGATTGACCGCGAGCCTTACAATCACCGCGCGTGGTTCAACCTTGGACATGCGTATTCCGGCTTGGGCGATTATGAAAATGCAGTAGATGCTTTTGATTTCGTGTTAGCCATTAATGAGAAAAGCGAATACGCCTACAAAGATTGCGGTGACGTGTTGTTCCGCATGGAGAACTACCGCAAGGCGATTGAATATTACAAAAGCAGCTTTGAAGTAGCGCGTCCCACAAAAGAAATTCTGTACAACATTGGCGAGTGCTACGAATGTTTGGAAGAATACGCGATGGCGCGCAACTACTACCGCAAGGCGGTGAATATGGACCCGAATTTTCATCCTGCGTTTTTCCGTATCGGCTTGTGCTACCACGCGGAGCAGAAGTGGAGCAACGCGCTCACTTCGCTCGAACGCGCCTGCAAGTTGAAAGATGATGACCCTGATTACATTGAGGTGCTTGCTGATTCCTACTATGAATTAGGCAATTTGGACTCTGCGATTGAATCGTTTGCAAAAGCGATTGACATTCGCCCCGAATCGCGCGAGGCATGGCTGGCGCTGGCGCGTACGCTGCTTGAGGCGGGCATGCACCGCGATTCTTTCACTGTGCTGGATGATGCCTGCGAGCAATTCGATGACCCGGCAGACATTTTCTACGTGAAGAGCGCTTACTATTTCCTTATTGGAAATAAAAAAGAATCGCTGCTGAATTTTGAAAAAGCGCTGCTCTTGGATTACAAGATGCACCCCATCGTTTTTGAAATCGCTCCGAACATGGAGAAGGAGTTAGCCGTGCAGCAGGTGGTGAATCAATATCGCAGTTAGTAGGCAGACGAAAAGTTTTCTGTTTACAGTTTACGGTTTTCAGTTGCGTTAATGTCCCCCTTGTGCGTGAGGATTGCGTACAGGCGAAAGGGGTGCGGGTGTGCTTTGAGCGTTTGCAGGGGGATGATTTTTTATCATAACAGCGCTCGTTAAAAAGACAATACTATTTTTACCGCATGAGAAAATTCGGTTTAATCGGCAACCCGCTCGGGCATTCTTTTTCAAAAAAATATTTCACGGAGAAATTTGCGACTGAGTTCATCAATGAAACGGTGTATGAAAACTTTGAACTCCCGAAAATTGATTTGCTCCGAAATGTTGTTGCTGAAAATCCTGATTTGCGCGGGCTGAATGTTACAATCCCTTACAAGGAAGCGGTGATTCGTTATCTGGATGAATTGAGTGATGATGCTCTGGAAATTGGCGCGGTGAACACCATCAAGATTTCTTCCGGCAAGTTGAAAGGCTTCAACACGGATTATATCGGCTTCACTCGCTCACTGATTCCGCTGTTAAAACCTTCGCATAAAAAAGCGCTGATACTTGGCACAGGCGGTTCTTCGCTTGCTGTAAAATATGCGCTGGAAAAATTGGGAATTGAATATTTAATCGTTTCGAGAAACCCTTTTGAGGAGAATGAAATCGGGTATGATGCAGTCAACGAATCGTTATTGAATGAACATACGCTCCTCATCAACACCACACCGGTCGGGATGTTTCCAGATGTTTCAAACGCGCCTGAAATTCCTTATCAATTTCTTGGTGAGCAGCATCTGCTGTTCGATTTGATTTACAACCCTGAGGAAACAATATTCTTGAAAAGTGGGAAGGAGAAAGGCGCAACTACTAAAAACGGTTCTGAAATGTTAGCGCTTCAGGCAGAGGAAGCGTGGAAGATTTGGAATTCGTTTTGAGAAATTTCACGCAGAGGCGCAAAGACGCAGAGAAAATTAAAACAACTCTTTCAGCGGCAACTTTTCCTCTTCACCTTTCTCTGTTTCAGCTTTATCAAGCCACTTCTGCGGAATCGTTTTGCTGCTTTCCGCGCCTAATTCTTTCAGACGTTCTACTTTGCGCAGCAGGTTATCTTTTCCGGTGAGTTTGGTCATCGCGTCTGCATAAGCATCCTGCGAAGATTTGATGCGCTTGCCAATATCTTCCAAATCACTCAGCAGGCTTACAAACTTGTCGTAGAGCGAACCTGCCTGCCTTGCGATCTCGCGCACGTTTTGATTTTGATACTCTTGCTTCCACATGGAGGCGATGGTGCGCAGTGTAGCAAGCAACGTAGTCGGACTGATAACGACAATATTTTTTTCGAGCGCCTCTTGAAAAAGCGTGTTGTCGGTTTGCAGCGCAAGCCCGAATGCAGGCTCAATCGGAATAAACATCAGCACGAAGTCGGGACTTGCGTCATAGATGTTTTGGTAATTTTTTTCGCTGAGTAATTTGATATGTCTTCTCACCGACTGCACATGCGCGCGTAAATGCAATTGCTTCTCTGTTTCATTCTCATTGGAAGTAAATTTTTCATAATCAACCAACGACACCTTTGAGTCAATGATGACTTTTTTTCCTTCCGGCAGGTTAATAATCACATCGGGCTGTACGCGTCTTCCGTCTTCTGTAAGAAAACTTGCCTGCACGGTATATTCGCGCCCCTTTGTCAAGCCTGATTTTTCAAGGATGCTTTCAAGAATCACTTCGCCCCAAGTGCCTTGCGCTTTTGTGTCGCCTTTCAATGCGCGGGTGAGGTTGCGCGCTTCCTCGCTCATCTGCTGATTCAGTTCTTTGAGATTTTTTATCTGGTGAATCAACCCTTCATTTTTCAGTAATGTTTCCTTGTGCGTATCGTCCACTTTCTTTTCAAAATCTTTCAGCCTTTCTTTCAGCGGACTCAGGATTTCATCCATGTTTTGCTTGTTCTGCTCCGTGAATTTTTTGCTTTTATCTTCGAGCAGTTGATTTGCGATGTTTTGAAATTCAATCTTGAATTTTTCCTGCAAGAGTTCTACCTCTTTTTTTTGTTCACTCAACTTCGTTTGCAGATTTTCATAGGATACCGTCATCTTAGCCAATTCATTTTCGGCAGCGCGTGATTGCTGACGCTCTTTTTCTAATTGGTTTGAAGTTGCTTCCTGATTATCCGATAGAAGGTTATTTCTCTCCGAAAGCCTGCCAATTTCCTCTGTGAATTTTGAGCGTAGGAATAGCCATGCAAGCGCACAGCCGATAACTAATCCAATTAGAAGAAACAGAATTTCCATAGCTGTAAAGATAAACTTTAAGCGGGCGGAATTTGAGATGCGGCATGGAGTGAAAGGCGCAATTCCTCCGATGTTTTCCCCGTGCCGTCATGCTTCCAGCCCGGAGGCATATATAGATACCGCAGCTTGTCTTTGAAAGCAGGAGCGGCTTTTACATCCTTCCATAAGTCAGCGAATTCGTGCAACTGGCAATCAATGATGTTGTAACCGTGCCAGTTTTTGCGAATGCCATACGCAGGTTTTTCTTCTTCCGGTTGATAGCTGTGAAAAAATTTATCCCAGAAAATAAAAAAGCCGCCATAGTTGCGGTCGAGATATTTTACATCAGAGCCGTGATGCACACGATGATTGGAAGGCGTTACCAAAATTTTATCCAGTAATCCGAGCTTTTGCACAAACTCCGTGTGATACGCCAGCCCGATGAATTTGAAACCGGTGTCGAGAATGATGTAAATAAGCGGATGAATGCCGAGTAGTGGAATCCAAAAGAAAAACGGAAAATGAAACAACGCGTCAAACATACTGCCGCGAATGCCGGTGGTGAGGTCATAATGCTTTGGTGAATGATGCACGACATGCACACACCAGAAGAAACGTATTTCATGTTGCAGGCGGTGCGAGATGTAAAACAGAATATCATTGATGAAGAAACAAATCACCCACGCATACCACGCAAAACCCAAATCGAAAATTCGGTATTGATACACCCAACTTTGTACGCCAAACATCACAAGCGTATAAAAAACATACCCGCCACCAAATGAAAGCGCGCCACATGCAATGCCAAGCCAGCGCGATTTCTTGTCGCGCGATTTGCGTTGCAGAGCAAATACGATTGTTTCAAGAATGATTGCTGAGATACCAAACGTATAGAGCCCAGGCGAGAAATACGCGCTGAAGGTTTGTAATTGTTCAGCAAAAGACATGATGAAAAGTTAAGGAAATAATTTAGCCTCATCCCGCCCTTCTCCAAAGGAGAAGGAGTCCGAGCTATCTCGCATTGCATAGAGTAGATTCAATTCCTCCACTTAAAACTTATGACTTACAACTTAAAACTTACGACTTCACTCCAAACTCCAGTAAATCGCATTATAGCCTTTGTGTTTTAGAAGCTCGTTGGTTTTGGAGAAATGCTTGCAACCCATAAACGCGCCACGCGCCAGCGGGCTTGGATGCGCGGCATACAAGATGTGGTGTTTTGACTTGTCAATCAGGATGTCTTTCTCTTGGGCGAATCGTCCCCACAACAAAAAGATGATACCGGTGCGTTGCTCGGAAAGTTTTTGAATTACGGCATTGGTAAATTCCTGCCAGCCGATTTTTGAATGAGAGGCGGCTTCATTTGCCCGAACTGTCAGGAAAGCATTTAACAAAAACACACCTTGTTTCGCCCACTTTTCAAGGTTGCCATGCTTGGGAATGGGAATGCCTAAATCAGTATTTAGTTCTTTGAAAACATTGACGAGTGAGGGCGGAGGCGCGATTCCCTGCGGCACGGAGAAGCAAAGTCCGTGCGCTTGTCCCTTGCCGTGATACGGGTCTTGACCAATGATTACAACTTTCACCTCATCAAAAGGTGTGAGATTAAACGCATTGAAAATAAGCAGACCGGGAGGATAAATTGTCTTGCCGTTATTCTTTTCTTCGACCAGTGTTTGCTTGATTTTTTGGAAATACGGTTTTTGAAATTCTTCAGCGAGCGTTGCTTTCCAGGAGGGTTCTATTTGCGGGGCGATGTCAGCCATGCCGCTAACTTAATGAAGATTCGATGATTCGGTAATTCGATGGCGCGTTTCTGCGCTAACAGTTACTTTCTTAAATTTGCCCCCCGAAGTTTCAAATTTGAAGTTTAAAGTTTGAACTGAAATCAGCAACATCTTTAAACTTCAAGCCTTAAACTTCAAGCTAAATAATGGCTCCGTAGCTCAGGGGATTAGAGCAATTGCCTTCTAAGCAATGGGTCACTGGTTCGAATCCAGTCGGAGTCACTTCTTCTCAAGAGTTTTAAGTCGTAAGCTTTAAGCTATAAGTCAGCTTCATCGCTTTCTTTATTTTCCAGTCTTTATGCTATCATCCACCGCTCCGTAGGCAGGTTAGCAATCAGAGGTTTTTTAGAGATACTTTATATTTACTGCCATGAAGGTAACATTACGCCTTATCCTCTTCCTGTCGGTAATCATTTTGGTTTCCTGCAAGAGCAAGCAAGCTAAAACCCCGCGCGATTCAGCCTACCTCATCCACGAGTTGAATCTCGCTTTGACGGAGGCCGTTGTGCAAGACGGTTTTTCTCCGCCCGTTGCAAGCAGGGTGTATGCTTATCCAAACATCACAGCGTATGAAGCGGTGATTCAAAACGATTCCAATTTTATTTCTTACGCGGGGCAATTGAAAGGTCTTGACGCATTGCCGCAGATGGAGGCGGAAAAAAAATATTCGCAGGAAATCGTGCTCGTGAAATCATTTTGCGATGTGGCAAGAGCGATGGTTTATCGCGACCATCTGATTGACGCGGAAGAAAAAAGATTGCTCGTTCTTTTAGAAAAAGAAACGGATGCGGAAACATTCAACAATTCCATTGCATTCGGAACACAACTCAGTGAAGCCATTCTCAAATGGGCAAATGCGGATGGATATTCGGAAACACGCAATATGCCCAAGTTTACCGTGGTGGACACTGCGGGTAGTTGGTTGCCAACACCGCCAAAATATATGGAAGCGCTGGAGCCGCATTTTATGAAGGTGCGCCCATTTGTGTTGGATTCGACAAGCCAGTTTCGGGAAGCGCTTTGGTATCAGTTCAGCACAGACACGGCTTCTGAATTTTACAAGCGGACAAAAGAAGTGTACACGCTTGCTAACACGCTCACTGAAGAGCAGTTGGCGATAGCATGGTATTGGGACTGCAATCCATCACCGGCAGATATTCAGGGGCATGTAATGACTACAAAACGGCAAAACACTCCAGGCGGGCATTGGTTGGGCATTGCAAAAATTGCTGCAAAAAAAAATCATTTGAATCTTCCTGCAACCTGCGCGGTGTTATCGAAAACTGCCATTGCGCTTGCAGATGCGTTTAAAGTAATTTGGGATACGAAGTGCGCATCGAATAATATTCGTCCAGTTACGTACATCGGAAAATACATTGACCCCAATTGGAGTCCGCTGCTCGAAACGCCCAACTTCCCGGAGTTTTCCAGCGGACACAGCTGCATTTCTGCTGCCGCTGCATATGTATTGACACAAGAATTTGGTGAAAACTATTCGTTCATAGATTCTACCAATGTTCCTTTTGGAATTTCACCGCGCACATTTTCTTCTTTCAATGAAGCGGCAAAAGAAGCCGCCATCAGCCGCGTGTATGGCGGCATTCATTACATTCCATCGTGCGAAATCGGTGGGCAACAAGGAACAAAGGTGGGCGAAGTAGTAGCGGATAGAATCGTTACAGGCAAACAATCAGATGAGAAATGATTTGATTCTTTTAAGTTTGATAAAATTAGAAGGCACTCTATGAAATGCACCCATCTCAGTCAAGATATTCGCGCACAGATTGCAACGCTTTCGTTGGCAATTCTGCTATTTTCCTGCAACAGCAATCAAACTCAAGAGCGGGTTTCCGCAGTAAGCGATGAGGTTGCGCCCGTGAATCTTTTTGTTCCGCTTTCCCCTGAGAAAACAGGAATCACATTCGCCAACAAAGTGCTGATTAATAACAATATCAATTACGGCAGTTTCCAATACGTGTATAACGGTGGAGGAGTAGCGATAGGTGATATTAATAATGACGGGCTGCCGGATATTTTTCTTGCGTCCATTGAAACGCCTGAGAAACTTTATCTCAACGAAGGCAACATGAAGTTCCGCGACATCACGTTTCAGGCGGGCGTACAGGGAAAATTAGGATGGACTACCGGTGTTTCAATGGTGGATATTAATAATGATGGCTGGCTGGATATTTATGTCTGCTACTCCGGAGGCTATACCGATTTGAATGTGCGCGCCAATGAATTGTTTATCAATAATGGCGATTTAACTTTTTCGCAACGTGCGAAGGAATACGGGCTTGATGACAAGGGCTGCTCAACACAAGCTTATTTCTTTGACTACGATAAAGACGGAGACTTGGATATGTATCTCGTGAGCTATCCTCTGGATTTCAAAAACGGTCATCGCATGGATAATTATCCCTGGCAAGAACGCAACAAAGAAGAAGCAGGCTCGGACAAGCTTTACAAAAACAACGGTAACAACACATTCACCGATGTTACTAAACAAGCGGGCATTGAAAATCATGTGTGGGGATTATCAGCGGTGATTGATGATTTCAATCATGATGGTTGGGATGATGTGTATGTTGCCAATGATTTTCTTGGTCCCGATTTGCTTTGGATAAACAACAAAAACGGCACCTTCTCAGAGAAGCTCAAAGATTACATGAAACACATCACATTCAATTCGATGGGCGCTGACCTTGCCGATATAAATAATGATGGCTTGCAGGATTTATTCGTCTCCGAAATGGCGCAAACCGACCATGTGAGTTCCAAGCGATTGATGCCCAGCATGACCACCGACACTTTCTATAAAATGATTGAGAAGGGCTACTACTATCAATATATGGTGAATGCGCTTCAACTGAATGGCAAAGGCAGTTATAGTGAAATTGCTTTTATGTCGGGCATTTCGAAAACTGACTGGAGTTGGGCGCCCTTGTTTGCCGATTTTGACAATGACGGCTACAAAGATTTATTTGTCACTAACGGCATCCGCGATGCAGTTTCGGATAATGACTTCAAAACGAGTTATGCTGCCCTTTTGGACAAGGCTAATAAAGAAAAGCGCGCATTAAAGTACAGCGATTATGAACACCTGCTGCCCAAACTCAATCTCATGAATTTGATTTTTAAAAACAATGGCGATCTTACTTTTTCCAAATATAACAAGCAGTGGAATTTAACGGACACCATCAATTCAAACGGATGCGCTTATGCGGATTTGGATCTGGATGGCGACCTTGACCTTGTTGTAAATAATTATGAAGTCACCGCTTCCCTCTATGAGAATAAAGCAAACGAAGTGTATCAGAATAATTTCCTCCGCGTGCGGCTCATAGGTCCCGCTAAGAACGTAAATGGATTTGGGACGACTGTAAAAATATTCTATGACAAAGAAATGCAGTTGCAGGAAATGCAGCCCGTGCGCGGATTTCAGTCATCCGTTGAGCAGGTGCTGCACTTCGGTATCGGCAAGCGGGATAACATCAACAAGATGGTGGTGGAATGGCCTGACGGAAAAATTCAGCAGCTTTCCAATGTTGCTCCCAACCAAATGCTGGTGATGAATTATGATTCTGCGCGCGCCAATCCATCGAAAGAAGAAATTGTAAAACCGATTTTCACCAGCGCTGAAAAGGAATTGTCGCTTGCTTACAATCACCAGGAAAACAACTACAATGATTTCAAAAAAGAAATCCTGTTGCCCCACAAGCAGTCGCAGCATGGACCGTTTATCAGCGCGGGTGATGTGAATGGTGATGGCTCGGAAGACTTTTTTATCGGTGGCGCGGCAGGATTTGCAGGAACATTATTCCTACAGCAGAATGGAAAATTCAGCAAGGCAACTGCGCAGCCGTGGGAAGCGGAAAAAGATTGCGAAGACATGGCTTCATTGCTCTTTGATGCTGATGGCGACAACGATTTGGATTTATATGTCGTGAGCGGTGGCAATGAATTTTCCGAAGGCTCGCCCTTATTGCAAGACAGGCTCTATGTGAATGACGGTGCCGGATATTTTAAAAGAAATAAAGAAGCATTGCCCGATGAGTTCACCAGCGGAATGCGCATAGCCGCAGGCGATTATGACAAGGGTGGCGACTCCGATTTATTTATCGGGGGAAGAAATGTGCCCGGGCAATATCCTTTTCCGCCCTCAAGTTTCCTGTTGAGAAATGACGGAGGAAAATTCACCAACGTAACTGCCGAGCATGACAAGCTGCTTGCCGCGCCCGGCATGGTCACCGATGCTGCGTTTGCAGATTATGATGGCGACAAAGATTTGGATTTGATTTTAGTTGGCGAGTGGATGCCCGTCACTGTTTTTGAAAATGCGAACGGAGTTTTTCACAATCAAAATGCGGGCTTGCAGGAAACCACGGGCTGGTGGTATAGCCTTGCCGCTGCCGATATTGACCGCGATGGAGATATGGATTTCATTGCCGGCAACCTCGGGCTGAATGCAAAATATAAAGTTGGCAAAGGCAAGCATTTTGAAATCTATTGCAACGATTTCGACAAGAACGGCAGCTATGATATTGTACTCACCAACTATGAAGGCGAAAAGCAATATCCCGTGCGCGGGCGCGAATGCTCGTCACAGCAGATGCCCTTCATCGTGGATAAATTTCCCACCTACAAAAGCTTTGCTGAAGCCACCGTTGAAGAAATTTATACCAAGGAGCAACTCGATGCCGCGCTGCATTATGAAGCGAAGGAATTCCGCAGCAGCATTCTCCTCAATAACGGCAACGGCACGTTCACGGTGAAGCCGCTGCACAACCTCGCGCAGGTGGCGCCCGTCAACGACATCCTCGTGCTCGACATCAATGGCGATGGCATCAGCGACCTCGTGCTGGCAGGCAACCTGCACGAAACCGAGCCTGAAACCGTGCGCTATGACGCAGGCACAGGGCTTTGCCTCATCGGTGATGGCAAGGGCAGCTTCACGCCCCTGCGCAGCTTTGAGTCAGGTTTTTTGGCTGATGGCAATGTGAAAGATTTGCAACTGATACATGCCGGAAAAAATCAGCTCCCGCACCTGCTCGTGGGCAACAACAGCGGCACGTTGCAGGCATTCAGCATTGCTTCTTCCGTGCCTGTGGAAATTTCAGCGGCAAAATAATATCCGAATCGAAACTGCTATGCATCTCTGCGTGAAATTATTTTAGTGGTGAAAGTTTGAATAGACCTCTTCGGAAAATGTAATTCTCATTTAGAGAAAGCCTCTTTTGTTTATGATGCAGTTTGGACTCCCCTCTCCAAATGGAGAGAGGGCGGGGGTGAGGCGGTGCAAAAGAGCGCGTTACCCTTTAGTCAAAGAGTATTTTCCGAAGAAGTCTAATAATTGAGGATGCGTATTAATGTCTGTCGCTAAGCACTTCTCAAAGGCAAAGCAAATAAGCAGTGAGGGCATCCTTTTCTTCTTTGCTCAATTGCAACTCAAGCACGATGTTGAAAAATTCAACCGCATCGGGCAGGGTGGGGCAGCGTCCGTCATGCAGATAGGGCGGTGCATCCTTGATGCCGCGCAGGGGGAATGTTTTTATGGGTCCTTCGGGGCGACCGGCATAGAAGCGCTCCACCCCGAGGTCGTGCATATAATCATCCACGAAGGCGGGACCGTTGTGGCAGGCGCTGCATTTTGCTTTGCCCCAAAAAAGCTGCTCGCCCTGCAACTCCTGCGGGGTGCATTTTTCAGCGATGAGCTTATTGAACACATCGAGCTTGGGCGCGGGCGGAAAATCCAGGATGCTATTGAAATCGCCCATGCGATTAGATACTTGCTTCTGCTGCGCGCGCGGACCGATTGCCTGCATGAGAGCCTGGTCGCCATCAAAATATTCTTCGACTTCGGCAAAGTGATCCATGCTGCGGATGGCGCGTTTTGAAGAAAGCAGCATCAGGTTGTAGTTGCCGCGCATGGAAGGTGTTTTCGTGCGCAGGCGCGCCATGTTGGGGCGCGAGTCGGGGGCGAGTTCAAAGGCTCCGTTGGTATGCCCGTTCACGTGGCAGGAAAGGCAGGATACGCCCGCGCTCGGCTCCAGCGTAATGCGATGCGTGGTGTGATTGAACCACGTGGTGGGCGTGGACTTCAGTAATTCTTTTAAGCCCTCCAACTGTTCAGGAGTGAGCAGTCCGTCAAACATTTCAAAGAAATTTCCCATCGTGATTTCTTCGCCTTTTGTTACATCGCCCAATTCTTTGTGTGTAGTGAGGAATAAGGGCGGGGGGAACTCAGGCAGATAAATGTCGGGAAAATCATGGTCAACATCCATGCGGTTATGCTCGGGGTGAATGATATTCCATTGATTTGGAAACACCATGTGGGCAATGGTTTGAATGGGATGGGCGAGGGGCTTGTAGGGAAAAAGGTCTTTCTTTTTTATTTCATCGGCAGAGAGCTTGGCAAGTTCTTCATAGGATTTGTAGCCATCGGGCAATCGCGCAATGGGACCTTTCATCACGGCTTTTCTGCCGCCCGACATCATCACGCCCGGCATCACTGCCCCGCTGAAATCATAGCGGGCGTTCATGTATGCCTTTACATCTTTCATCAACTCGGGCTTTTGTTTTTTGTGGAAAGCCACCCACGCATCCCACGACATGGGCAGTTCGGGAGTCATGTAGGAGGAGTTGCCTTTTCCGGCATATCTCCAAAGGTCAAACGGGGTGCGGTCGCCTTTTTTTAAATCAGGATAAGGGAGCAGTTTGTCAATGTAGCCATCGCCCAGCCCGTAGTCGCTCGCTTTGTAATCAGGCGTGGTGGCGCCACGGCTTTGCAGCAGGAAGAGGTCATTGTCAGTAGCGGGTTTATCGCTGGCATGCGCAAGGCTTCCATCTTTGCCAAGTTGTAAAACAGTGAGGAGAATCACCACAGCGACAAGCACACCGATGAGGATATTTTTTTTCATGCTCTGTTTTTAAAAAGCAGTTTGAAAAATCTATTTGAAAAGATAATAAAAATCGAGAGGAAGTAATTTGTCTTACTTATACACTTTCAGCGAATCATTGTTTTGTGCCACGATGAAAAGAGTTGCGTTCAATGCCTTGTTAAAAATCTTTACCATTCCCTTGGCATCGCCCGGCACATTGAATCCACTCGCCTCGCCACTGAGCGGCTTGAATTTTCCTTTTCCATCGCCCAACAGCATCAATCCGCCCAGCGCATCATAGTTGCCATACTCAAAATGGTTGGAGTAGGAATTGCCTGATAAGAGAATATCAAGATTGCCGTCAGCATTTACATCAAAGGACTGAATACCATACACGGGCGCAACCTGCGCTTCGTTGGGTAACGGATGAACGGAGAAATTTCCATCGCCAAGATTTTCAATGTAGCAACTTGTCAAGATTGTAGCTTGCCGCTTGTAGCTTGAGGCTTGCTGCTCAGGCGTGAAGATATCGTTTATGGAAGCCTTCGCATAATTTTCAAACGTGTAAAATTTGTTGTTGAATGCGGGCATTTGCTCGCAGAACAAATCCCGATTCACAAATGGAACATTTTTTCCGGTGATGTAATGAAACACAACAGGATCGCTCGTTCCGTTGTTATCAAAATCGCCTGCATAAATGGTGACAGGTTCTTTTTCAGATGCTTTGAAGATGGAATTCAACCCGTGATTACCGGCAATGAAATCCAGGTCGCCATCCTTGTCGAAATCGTTAGCAAGGATTGTATTCCACCAGCCGGTGAAATTATTCAGAGAGGAAATGGAGGATTTGGTAAATGTGCCATTTTTGTTTTCAAAAATTGTTGGCGGCATCCATTCGCCCACTAAAAGCAAATCACTTGATTTGTCCTTGTTGTAATCAACCCAGGCAGCGGCAGTTACAAGTCCGATAGCGCGGAGTTCGGGTGCAACTTTATCGGTGACATCTTCGAATTTTCCATTCGTGTTTTGCAGCAGCAGGTTTCCCGGAGGCATGGGATAACTTTCGGGCGCCATTCTTCCGCCCACAAACAAATCCAGGTCGCCATCCAAATCAAAATCAAACGCAGCGACACAGGACGTATAAATGCGGATGTCGGGAAGCGCATCACTGGCAAATGTGAATTTGCCTTTTCCGTCATTCAGAAATAATCTATCCCTAAGTGAAGGCGAATTCGTCTCAAACTCGCTGCTGCCGCTGCCGATGTACAAATCGGGAGCGCCATCGTCATTTGCATCAAAGAAAGCGCAGGCTGTCTCTTCATACTGCATATCGGAAGCCCAGGGTTGTGCTGCGGAGATTTTGAATTTGCCGTCTTGCTGCTGCACATACAGTTTCCCGGATTGTCCTGCTGCACCGCCCACATAGAAATCATCCAAGCCGTCCTTATTTACATCTGCGGCAGCGATGCAGGGTCCTTCTTTTGAAAACATGCGGTGAAACAGGCGGTAATTTTTAAAATCGTTGTAGGGAGATTCAACATGAACAAAAGGCTCTGTTAAAAGTGGATTTGTCACGTCATTAAAAATTGTGGGTTTTTTTGTGGTTGAATACAGGGTATGATTTTTTGCATCCTGCTCTTTCAACGTGTAGAATTGATTTGCTTTGATGTTGTATTGCGTTTCCGTTTTTCCGCCAAGCCACACCACTTTCAGGCTATCAATAGTGGCAATCGTGTCTAACCCGAAATGCAAGATGGGTTCGGGAGATGATTTGTAGCCGCGCACGCAGGAAAGTTCTTTCAGCTGCATGTTGCCTCCAGTGAAAACATACACTCGCGCACCTAACCCAAAATCATTTTGCTTTTCACCGGCAAGCTTCACGCGGAAGAAATTTCTGTGTAGTTTTTCACTTGCGTGGTTCTCATAGATAAAAGCAACGGTGTCAATATTATTGATGACGATGTCCAAATCCCCGTCATTATCAAGGTCGGCAACAGCAGCGCCCCGGCTGTGAACAGGCTTATCTAAGCCCCATGCTTCGCTCATCTTCGTGAATGTGAGGTTGCCGTTATTCTTAAAAATGGAATTCATGGTTTTCACCGAAGGCAACTGATTCATTTTCTCTTTCCCGTAGGCGAAATAATCAGGGTGCGCCATTTTGGTATAATCTTTCCCATAATTTGTTTTCACGAAATCCATGTTGGTGATGTCGCGCTTAATTCCGTTTGCCACAAACAAATCATCCAGCCCGTCATTATCGAAATCAGCAAACAGGCTTGCCCAACTCCATTCCGTGGCTTCCACGCCTGCCATGCAGCCGATGTCCTTGAATTTTTTTCCTTGCCGGTTCAGTTGCAGCATGTTCCGCTGATACTGCGCCATGCCGTTTTTCTGCATGTAGTTATAGGTTTCGATGGAAAAAGGAACCAGATTCATCTTGCGCCTCACTGCGCCTTCGGGCATCATCTCTCCGCTGAACAGGTCGAGCCATCCATCATGATTGATGTCTGCAAAGTCAGAACCCATAGACGACATGGTGGATTTGGGCAGAACCTCAGATGATTTTTCGGTGAACGTCTTATTTCCGTTGTTCATATAGACGTAATCCTTTCCAAAAAAATCATTGGCAATATAGAGGTCCAGCCAGCCGTCATTATTAATGTCTGCCGTAGAAGCGCTTTGTCCCATGCACCGCTGCGTGAGGATGCCTGCTTGTTCGGTTACGTTGATGAATTGGTCGCCAATATTTTCAAGAAAACGATTTGCAAAAACCTGAAAGGGCGGACGTGATTGATAAAAGTTGAAGTCAAAGGCGTTGCCCTTGTCGGGGGAAGTCAATATAAAGGCGTCAAGATCGCCATCATTATCATAATCGAAAAAGTTTGCTGATAAAGTGTAGCCAACGATATTAAGTCCATAGGTCTGCCCTTGCTCCCTGAAGGTGAGATTTTGCTGATTAATAAAAAGAAGGTTGCTGCCGTAGTCGGTAAACTGCGTATTGTCAGCATTTGCTTCCAACCCATATTTGGTAAGGTAGATGTCTAACCATCCGTCACCGTTGATGTCGACAAGGAAAACGGCTTCTGTTTTGCATTTTTTTATTCCATCAGTAACTCCTGATGTTTCAGTGATGTCTTCAAAAACAAAATTTCCTTTATTGAGAAAAAGGCGGGTTTTATCTTCACCTCCTGCAAAGAGGATG
Organism: Chitinophagales bacterium; assembly: GCA_034440455.1. Taxonomy (GTDB): domain Bacteria; phylum Bacteroidota; class Bacteroidia; order Chitinophagales; family CAIOSU01; genus JAWXCB01. Next base: position 12,645 of record JAWXCB010000031.1, on the reverse strand, counting down.
TCAGCGAGTCCGTCATTATTCATATCGCCTGTGCTTACCCCGGAACCTGTGCTGAAGCCTGTGAGGTCATCAGGGTCGGCTGTGAATGTTGTTCTGAAATCAACTTTTGAATGAGCAACAGGAACCAGCGTGAATAAAGAATCCGGATTTTCCTCTTTCAGATTATTCTTGCAGGCAACGAGGGAGAAAACCCATAAAACCCAAATGCTCTGATGATTTCTCATGCGCCCGCTGTTTTTATTTTATTGAATTTTGTATTGCTTCTAATAGTTGTTTATTAAATCAAAATTCAGGATTGAAGTTGTGAAAAGTTTACGGATTGGCGCTTACATAATTCTTGTACTTCTTTTTCAGGAGGCTGTACTGCGGTTTTTATTTCCTGTTCCTGAAATTAAAAACTTCAACCGCATCAACTACATCCAACTCGCCTCGGCTGAACAAGGCAAGCCGGTGCGGAATATGTTCCTGTCGTCTATATCACTACCCGATACGGCAGCAGAATTTATAGAAACACTTAATAACTATGGATTTCGCGACAGGAATTGGAAAATGCAAAAGCAGCCCGGCAAAAAGCGCATTCTGTTGGTGGGCGACAGCTTTGCAGAAGGGATTTTAGCGGAAGATGCTGAAACGGTTTCCGCATCGTTTCAACGGGACGCTGATAAAGCAGAAGTTGAAATAGATTTGATGAATATGGGAATCGCCTCCGGCAACCTTAATACTTACGCAAAGCTTATTGTTGATGCGCTACCCTTATTCCAACCGGATTACATCCTCCTTCTTACCTATGCGAATGATAATTATTATTTCAAACCTTTCAATACGCTTGCGCCCATAAAGCCTGAATTCAACAACAAGCTTAAACCGAGGTTATGGGAACTGATTGAAATATTGCAGAGAGATGAAATGCTCCCTTTCAGGTTTCCAATAAAAAAAAGTTATTTCATTACTACAGACCTTATCAATAAGCAACTCAACGATGCGCCTGACGGTGAGCGCACGCTCAGAGAGGAGGTAACGCCTCATATCGCTGACGCAATTCGCAGCGGAAAATTTGATCCGGGAAATGTTGACATCATTTACAGAAAGGAGGAAAGATTCCGTCAGCTCATTAATATTTCAAATGAGCTGGCTTTTCTTAAAAGCTATTGCAGCAAATACGGAGTGGAGTTATTCGTTGCCCATTTACCCTCGCGCAGCCAGGTAACAAATTATTATTACACCTTTCAAAAAGAAAGTTGCAGGTCATGCCCCGATTCGATGGATCTGACTGGTGAAACATACAAGCAACTTGTAAACGCTTTATCGCACAATTGCCAGGAATTAAAAATCCCGTTTCTCGATTTGTCTCCTTTGGTTTGGGAAGAAGAAAAAAGAGGCAATCATCTTTATTGGAATTATGACGTGCACATGCGTGGCAAGGGATACGTGTGGACAGGAGAAAAACTATTTAGTTGGTATAAAGAACAATTGCGCTTAAATAGGAGCAACCTGAAATAATTGCTAACAACAAGTTGTTTTAGTCCTCTCACTTTTTCTTTTAAGGGCAGTTCTAAAAATTCTATTTCCAACTCCCTCTCCTTGTGGAGAGGGATGGGGTGAGGCGGTAAAAAAGCAATTTTTAGAACTGCCCTTAAATAAAAATTGACTTTTCTCAGTGCCGCGAATAAATTACGGAATTGAAACTCGGAGCATTTCAAAAATTTCACGCGGAATTAACCGAGATTATTAAACATCTTTCATAGCTTTAACCCTGCGGAATCATGGCAAAACATCCCAACAAGATTGATATTATCAAGCGGTTCATGGAAATCTACATGAATAAATTTGAAGCAAGCCCCGATGCGCGGAAACTCTTGGTGAGTATGATTACTGACGGCATCACCGACCCCGAGCGCCTGAGGAATTACATGATTGTAAGCGACTATTATGAAAGGCTTGAAAAAAACCGCGGACGCAGCAGCAACACAGTAATTGAAGTGGCGGAGATTTATAACATCAGCGAACGGCAGATTCAGAATATTCTATACAAATGGTCAGGAAAATATAAGGAAGCGAGTAATGTGGCAAAGTAAATTTTTGCGAAAACTGCGTAAGTATAAACACGTATTTTTATATTCTTGACGATGGAAGAGGGCAGAGCGTTTGTTGAATTTTTGAAAAGTGATATTTTGGGAGATTATTATGTAGAGGAGAAAGTTTCAAAAAAAGTTTGAAAAGAATTGGATTTATTGATTAATTTGGATTAAATAGCCTTGAAGAAGGCGAATTATTTTTTTAAAAAACCCCTGTATTCCTATGGAAAGGACTCTTTACCAACCAACCAACCCTTCACATTCAATTGTGATTGAAACGTGTTGTTCAGCAACTGTAGTATGCGAGAACAATAAAAAAAGCAAAGGCTTATTGCAGTATTTTCATGCAGTAGGCTTTTTTGTTTTATTGCTGTCGCTCGGGCTTTCGCTTGACACCAATGCGCAATGCGCCATGTCAGGTTTCGGTCCAATCGTCAGTGAAACGCCTCCGGGATGTAATCAAACTACTCAGGTTTCTATGGGGAGTAATACTTATAGTTGGCTCTTCTTGACAGCGGGTGCGCAATACGAAGTATCAACCTGCGGCTCAAGTTTCGATACCCAGCTTTCAGTTTGGAAGTATGATGGTAACGCCAATAACTTCTACGCCTATGGTGATGACAATGGTCCATGGTGTGGTGGAACCACTGCCTCGTTAACGATTCAGCCGGCAGCTACGGACTGGTATCGGGTTCAGGTGAACAGGTTTAACTGTCAGGGGCATGACTTTACTGGCGTTTCTGCTATCTTGAAATATCGCCAGATTCCTCCGACTATCAGTGCTGCTTCAGGGGTTATTTGCAGCGGAGCGTCAACTACAATCACGGCTACCCAATCGGGCGGAACATGGTCAGCATCCTGCACAAGTTCAGGATGTAGCATTACGGGTATCAACGGAACTCAGGCAACATTCGTAGCTCCGAACTTAAATGCAACGCATACTATTACATACACTTTGGGTAATTGCGCTGCTACCACTACGGTAACCTCTTATTTATTTCCCACAGCTACGATTTCGGGTCCGACTAACGCATGTGTAGGCTCTTCGGTAACATTTACCGGTGTTGCTTCTGCGGGAAGCGGTACGATTACGAATATCACTTTCAGGAGAAATAGTTCAACCGTGCAGTCAGGCACAGGTACTACTTACACCATTAACCCTGTTTCTGCTGCTCATGCCGGAGTTTATGACATTACTGTAACACAGAGTAATGGAGGATGTTCTGCCTCATCTTCAAATCAAGTAACATTGAATGTGAATGCGAATCCTACCACAACGGTTAGTTGCACAAACTGCTTTGATACAAATAATTTCTGCTATAACGGAACGGCAACGCTTAGCGCGGGAGCTGCAGCGGGTTGCGGAACGATATCAACATATCAATGGTCTCGGAATGGTTCGCCAATTTTGGTGAATGGAGCAGGGGCAAATCTGATTGTTTCTACTGCAATACACGGCACGGGTACTCATAATTATCGAGTAGTAGTAACAAACTCATGTGCGCCAGGATGCTCGACCACATCGGCAGATTATTCACTGACTTCAAACCCGCAAATTTTTGCAAATGCAGGTTCTCCGCAAACGATTTGTCCTCAGGGCGGAAGTTCGGCTAATTTGGGCGGCAGTCCTTCAGGCAGCGGAGGCACGGGTGCGCTTACCTATCTATGGACGCCAGCAACCGGTTTAAGCAGCGCTACCGTTTCGAATCCAATCGCGACCCCTCTTTCAACCACGTTTTATACATTACGGGTTACAGACTCTAAAGGATGTACAGCTACTTCCACTGTAAATATCACAGTTCAGGATATTACTCTTCCAACAATCACATGTCCTTTTAATGTTTCTCAATTCAACACTGCTGGGCAGTGCGGCAGGATAGTATCCTATACTACTCCATCCTTTGGCGATAATTGCCCCAGCCCAATTTTTGCTCAGTTAACAGGGCTTTCCAGCGGTTCTTTCTTCCCGGTTGGGGTTACGACAAACACGTTCAGGGTAACAGATGTTTCCGGAAATACGGCTCAATGCAGTTTTACGGTAACGATTGTTGATAATGAATTTCCTCTTTTCACTTGCCCTGCCAGCTTAACTAAAAACAACGACATAAATGTTTGCGGAGCGGTAACAACTTTTACAGGTAGTCTTAGTGATAATTGCCCGGGTACTACAGCCTTACTTTTAACTGGTTTTCAAAGCGGTTCTACTTTTCCTGTCGGAACTACACTTGTAAGTTTTAGAGCTACTGATGCTTCCGGTAACAGCACTACATGCAGTTTTAATGTAACAGTAAATGATGTGCAGGCGCCCTCAATCACCTGTCCGGCTAATATTTCACAAGGCGCTGATGGATCTTCTTGTGGCGGAACGGTGTCTTATAGCGTTTCCTCCAGCGATAATTGCACAAACCCCCCGACACTTACATTGCTTTTAGGTTTATCAAGCGGTTCTTTATTTCCTGTGGGAACCACTACAGTAAGATGGAGGTCAACAGATGCGTTTAGTAATTCAGCAACATGCACTTTTACGGTAACAATTAATGAAACCGCGCCTCCGGTTATCACTTGTCCTGCGAGTATCTCTGTATTTAATTCTCTCGGTTCATGCGGAGCATCAGTAGCTTATAGCACACCAACAGCAACGGATAATTGTATTACTGTAAGCGTAGCTCAACTGAGCGGTTTTGCAAGTGGCGCATTTAACCCGGTTGGAGTTACAACGAATGTGTGGAGGGCTACTGACCTTCAGGGAAATTCAGCTTCGTGCAGTTTCACTGTTACAGTTGTAGATAACAAGCCACCAACGGCACTGTGCAAGAGTATTTCAGTTACCCTGAGCGCAGGCGGCAGCGCTTCGATTGTTGCCAGCCAAGTGAATAATGGCAGCACGGATGAGTGCGGAGTGGCGACATTAAGCGTAACTCCGAATGCGTTTGGTTGTTCAAATGTTGGCGCAAATACAGTTACACTCACTGTTACTGATGTAAATGGCAATGCAGCAACGTGTTCTTCAACTGTAACCATTATAGACGCAACAAATCCCGTTGCAGCTTGTCAAAATATTACTATCCAGTTAAATGGTGCCGGCAGCGCATCTATCATACCTTCACAGATTAATTCTGGTAGTAGCGATGCCTGCGGATTTGTATTAACGGCTTCTCAAACGTCTTTTGGTTGTGTGAACGTGGGAAATAACACCATTACTTTAACAGCCACTGACCCGAGCGGAAATACCGCAACCTGCACTTCAACGGTAACGGTTCAGGATGTAACGCTTCCTGTAGCTATTTGTAAGAACATTACAGTTCAGTTAAATTCTTTAGGAACAGTTTCTATCACTCCGGCTCAAATTAATAATGGCAGCAGCGATGCGTGCGGAGTTACTTTGACTGCTTCGCCAACTACATTTGGTTGCGTGAATACCGGTGCGAATACTGTTACCCTGACGGTTAAAGACCCAAGCCTTAATACTTCAACATGCACGTCAACTGTTACGGTGCAGGATTTGGTTCTTCCTGTAGCTCTCTGTAAGAATATCACAGTTAACCTGAGTGCTGCCGGAGCTGCTTCAATAGTAGGAGCAGCTGTGAATAATGGCAGTAATGACGCTTGCGGAATTGCTACATTAAGTGTGTCACCGAATAGCTTCACATGCGCCAATGTTGGTGGAAATGCAGTAACATTAACTGTTACAGACACGAAAGGAAATGTTTCAACCTGTGGCGCTGTAGTTACTATTCAGGATGCTACTTTGCCAAATGCAATCTGCCAAAATATTACGCTCCAACTCAATGCTTCAGGGGTAGGTTCTATTACGGCAGCGCAAGTGAATAACGGAAGTAATGATGCTTGCGGAATTCAGTCGTTGGCGGTGTTCCCGTCCAGTTTTAATTGTTCGCATGTAGGTGCGCAGCAGGTTGTGCTTACTGTTACGGATGTGAACAGCAATCAAAATACTTGTATCGCGAGTGTGAATGTTCAGGACCTGGTACCCCCGGTTGCATTGTGTCAGAGTTATACATTAGAACTTGATTTCGCAGGTACGGGAACTGTTACTCCTGCTAATATCAATAATGGAAGCAGTGATGCGTGCGGTATTCAAAATCTTGGAGTTACAGGAACATCCAGTGTAGGCAGTTATACAAATGCGGCTGGCGTATTCTATAATTGTAATGATGTGGGTACCTCACCTCACACGATTGTATTGGTAGTTACGGATGTAAATAGTAACACTGCTACCTGCACTACTTCAATTACGGTAATTGATAACATCCCACCGGTGATTGAGTGCAATAACGTAACTAAAAATAATGATGTCAATGTGTGTCAGGCTTTTGTAAGTATCCCTGCAATTACGATTTTAGACAATTGTCTTGCATCGGGCATCACCAGCGTTACCAATTCTTACACTGGAACAAATAATGCTTCCGGAACTTATCCGGTTGGTACGACATCTGTGACTTGGACTGTAACGGATGCTTTTAATAATACATCTACCTGTGTTTTCACTGTGACAGTAGTAGATAATCAAGCCCCGACATTTGATAACCCGATTAACACATTTACGATTACAAATCCGGGAGTATGCTTGGGAACTCTCATTATTCCAACGCTTTATAATATAAATGATAATTGCGGTGTGCAAAGCGTTGTGAATTCCTATACAGGAACAAACAATGCTACCGGCAATTACCCTGAAGGACTTACCGTGATTCTATGGACAGTTACGGATATTCATGGAAATGTTACCACGAAGCCACAGTTTATTGCGGTGATTGATTTTGAAAATCCTGCTGTTGTATCAGGCACATGTCCCGGTCCAATCACGATTGGAACGGATGCAGGTGTTTGTAAAGCAAGTGTTGCCCTGACAGCTCCTTCTTATACTGATAATTGTGGTATCGGATTAGTATTTGCAACGGTGAATAATGTTGTAATAAATGGCGTACAGGATAACTTTAACTTCGGCACTACTACCATTGTTTGGAAAGCAATTGACATTAATGGCAACTATAATCAAACATGTTCGCAAACAATTACTGTTGTGGATGATGATGCCCCTGCTATTACGTGTCCGGCAAATGTTGCCAAGAATACAGATTTGAATGCCTGCAGCGCGGTGACGGCTATTTCAGTGCCTGCTACATCTGATAATTGCGGTGTTCAATCGGTAACAAATAATTATACAGGGACAAATAGCGCATCCGGAACTTATCCGGTTGGTACAACAACAGTAATTTATACTGTTCGGGATATTCATAACAACACGACAACATGTACCTTCACGGTTACTGTAACGGATAACCAGTTACCAACCATCACGTGTCCTGCTAACATAACACAGAGCGCAGGTGCAGGTGTATGTACTGGTGCTGTTTCTGTAAGTGTGCCGGCAACTGCCGATAATTGCACTGTTGCAACAGTTGTTAATAATTTCAATTCCACAACTAATGCTTCGGGTACCTATCCTGTCGGGTCAACGACAGTAATCTGGACGGTAACAGATGTAAACGGGAATTCAAAACAATGCACGCAGACTGTAACTGTTAATGACGAAGAAGTTCCATCAATCACCTGCGCATCAGAGCAAACACAGTCAGTTGATGCAGGTCAGTGCGGAGCAAATGTTAGCGTTACCGGACCTTCCTCTGATGATAATTGCGGTGTAGATTTAGTAATAAATGATTACAATGGATCAGACGATGCTTCAGATAATTACGCTGTGGGGACTACAACTGTAACTTGGATTGTGTTGGATGTAAATGGAAATGTATCCCAATGTGAGCAAAATATCACAGTGGTTGATGATGAGGCTCCGGCTATTGGTTGCGCTGCCGCTCAAACTCAATCGGTTGATGCAGGCGTTTGTGAAGCTAATATGACAGTTGTGTCGCCTTTAACCTCAGACAATTGTGCGGTTGATTTAGTAATCAACGATTACACAGGTACGGATGATGCATCGGGCGTTTATCCTGTCGGTACGACTACATTGACATGGATAGTGCTTGATATTTACGGAAATGTAAATTTCTGTACGCAGGATTTAACCGTTGTGGATGACGAAAACCCGACAATTGCCTGTGCGGCAAACCAAACGCAGACTGCCGATGCAGGAGTTTGTAATGCTTCTGTTGCAGTGATAGCTCCACTTACAAATGATAATTGCAGTGTGGATGTTGTTGTGAACGACTATAATGGTTCTTCGGACGCAAGCGATGTTTATCCGGTAGGCGCTACTACATTGACATGGACTGTTCTTGATATTTATGGCAATCCTGCTCAATGCACACAAACCATTACAGTAACGGATGACGAACTGCCTGTAATCACCTGTGATATTGCGCAGGCACAGACTGCCGATGCGGGTGTTTGTAATGCAGCAATGATTGTGAGCAGCCCCATCTTCTCAGATGATAATTGTGGAGTAGCATCTGTGCTGAATGATTTCAATAATTCAGCAGATGCTTCAGATACATATCCTGTCGGCACAACAGTGCTTACCTGGACAGTAACTGATGTAAATGGCAATACCGCACAGTGTACGCAAAGCATCACAATTACAGATGACGAATTGCCGGCAATTACGTGTGCTGCAAATCAAGCACAAAATACAGACCTTGGCGCTTGTGATGCATCGGTAACTGTGGTTGGTCCTTCAACATCAGATAATTGCGCTGTTAGTTCTGTTGAGAATGATTACAATGGCACAAGCAATGCAAGTGACACGTATCCGATTGGAACAACCACAATCACCTGGACTGTGACGGATATACATGGTCACAGCGTGCAATGTTCACAAGATGTAACGATTTCAGACGTGCAGAATCCGGGAATTACTTGTGCTCCTAACCAAACTCAAACAGCAGATGCAAATGTTTGTAACGCAGATGTAGTTGTTACTGCTCCGGTAACCAGCGATAATTGCGGAGTTGCTTCTGTATCAAATAATTACAACGGAACATCGGATGCGAGCGATAATTATCTTGTAGGTACTTCAACCATAATATGGACAGTGACTGACGTGCATGGTAACTCTTCTCAGTGTACTCAAACAGTTATAGTGACAGATAATGAAGCTCCGCTTATTAATTGCCCATCCAGTATGGTTGTGAATACAAATGCAGGAGTTTGTCAGGCTGCCGTTACAGTTCCAGTGCCTGCAACAGCAGATAATTGCGGAGTTGCAAGTTTGGTTAACAATAGGAATGGTTTGGCAAATGCGAGTGGAACATATCCATTGGGACTAACCACTGTGAAGTGGACTGTTACTGATATTCATGGAATTACTTCTACTTGCACTATAACAATAACCGTAATAGATATAGAATTACCGACAATTACTTGTCCGCCTAATAAAACAGTAAATAATACCTATGGCTTATGTACAGGCAATGTGGTAATTAACCTTCCTTCTGTAGGAGATAATTGTGGAGTAGCAGGTTATTCAAACAACTATAACGGAAGCATCATCGCATCGGATACCTATCCGGCAGGTGTAACAACTGTTACTTATACAGTTAACGATGTAAATGGAAACAGCAATTTGTGCAGTTTCACGGTTACTGTGAAGGACATTCAACCTCCATTTGTTGCTTGTCCTACGAATGTTACACAGACGGCTGATGCAGGTGTCTGTGAAGCGTATGTAATTATTCCTGAGCCTTTCACAAGTGATAATTGTGGAATGGATACGATCATGAATGATTTTAATGACAAGGCAATTGGAAGTGATATTTATCCGGTGGGGACTACTACATTGATTTGGACTGCAATTGATGTGAATGGAAATACGACAACTTGTACGCAGACAGTGACAGTTACTGATGATGAATACCCGGTGATTTCATGCGATCCGCATCCGGTTTATAACACAGATGCAGGTGTTTGCGAAGCCTTTGTTGCGAGCATTACACCAAACGTAGGCGATAATTGTGGCGTTGCAGGTTTGGTGAATGATTATACGGGTACGTCTGACGCAGGCGCTGTCTATCTGATAGGAACTACCACGATAACATGGACAGTTACTGACATTTATGGGAACAATGTATCTTGTCAGCAGGATGTTACAGTAGTTGACGGGGAGGCTCCTTCAATTACATGTCCGTTAGATGTGCTGAGAACTGCAGACCCAACGGTATGTCATGTAGCATTAATTTTGAACGACCCTGCTACTGACGACAATTGCGGAGTGGCTTCTTATACGAACGACTATACAAATACAAATAATCCTTCTGCCATTTACTCTGTTGGCACAACTACAGTTACATACACGGTAGTTGATTTTGCAGGGAATGCCACTACTTGTACCTTCAGCGTAACTATTACAGATGATGAGGCTCCTATTGTGAACTGCCCTATGAGCAGGACTCAAACTGCTGATGCAGGAAATTGTTCTGCTTACGTTAGCATTAACGATGGTTCGGCTACCGATAATTGCGATGTTGATGCGGATAATACTTCTCATGATTATGCGGGAGGGGTTGATCAATATAATCCTTCTGGTGTTTATCCGGTAGGTTCAACTACGGTGACATTTACAGTTCCTGATATTCATGGAAATACTTCAACCTGTAGTTTCATTGTAACAATTATAGATAATGAATTGCCAACGATAACTTGTCCTGGAAATATCGTGCAAACTGCGGATGCAGGCGAGTGTGAAGCAGGCGTATCTGTGCCGGCTCCCGGAACTGGCGATAATTGTGGTGTAGCTGGAGTTGTGAATAATTATAACGGCACATCCGATGCAAGTGATGATTATAATGTAGGAACTACCACAGTTAAGTTTACAGTATCTGACATTTATGGCAACACTTCAACTTGTAATTTCACGGTGACCATTACCGATAATGAAGCGCCTTCAATTACATGCCCAACAGACATTACACGGACAGCAGATCCTTCTGTTTGTAATGCGGATATTTTCATTGCAAACCCTGTAACTGGCGACAATTGTTCAGTTGATTCCTATGTAAATGATTACACAGGAACAACCAACGCTTCAGCTAACTACATTGTAGGAACGACAACAGTAACTTACAGCATTGAAGACATTCACGGCAATACAAATACATGTGCTTTCACAGTTACAATTACAGATGATGAGGCGCCAGTAGTAACTTGCCCTGCAAGCAGAACACAATTATCAGATCCGGGTGTTTGCAGTGCTTATGTTGAAATCACTGATGGAAGCATTGATGATAATTGCGATCCCGATTGGAATAACATTTCCCATGATTACGCAGGTGGACTTGATCAATACGATCCTTCTGGTGATTATCCGGCAGGTTTGACAACAGTAACATTTACTGTTCCTGACATTCATGGAAATGTTTCAACTTGTAGCTTCACGGTTACCATTGTTGATGATGAACTTCCCCAGATTACATGTCCGGTAGATGTTATCCAAACGGCTGATGCAGGCTTATGTGAAGCTGCTGTTTCTATCCCTGCACCCTTGGTATCTGACAACTGCGTAATCGCTTCGGTAACGAACGACTACAACGGAACATCAGATGCAAGCGATGTTTATCAGGTGGGTGTTACAGTGGTAATGTGGACGGTTGTTGACACAAGCGGAAATTTGGCTGACTGCGCACAATCAATCTTGATAACTGATGATGAAAACCCGACAATCACTTGCCCTGCCACTATTACGCAAACTGCTGATGCAGGTCAGTGCAACGCGAACGTAACCGTTTCTGCGCCTGTAACTGCTGATAATTGCGCAGTTGCTGGTTGGACAAATGGTTACAACGGCACTGCCGATGCAAGCGACAACTATCCTGTAGGAACTACTTCAGTTGGCTTCACCGTAATTGACGCAAGCGGCAATTACTCAACTTGCAGTTTCACGATCACAATCACGGATAATGAAGTGCCTGTAATCACTTGTATTGACCAGACGCAAACCGCTGACCCGACTGTATGTCAGGCTTATGTAACGGTTGCCGCACAACCGACTTCTGATAATTGTGGTGTAGCAGGTACGCTGAATGATCGCTATAACAGCAACAATGGCTCAGGAACTTATCCGGTTGGAACTACCTCGGTGGTTTGGACTGTGACCGACATTCATGGAAATACAAGTTCTTGCACACAAACAATTACAGTAACGGATGATGAAGTTCCCGTTACAGTTTGTCAGGATGTAACAATTCAATTGAGTGCAACTACGAATGCAGGTTCAGCCAGCATCACAACAAGTGATATTAATAATGGCTCTACTGATAATTGCGGAATCGCTTCTTACGCATTAGATGAGACAGACTTCGATTGTTCAGAAGTAGGCGCTAACACGGTTGTGCTTACAGTAACTGACATTCATGGTAACTCAAATACTTGCTCTGCAACAGTAACAGTTGAAGACAACGTAGCACCGATTGCACTTTGTCAGGATGTAACCATCCAGTTGAGCGCAACTACGAATGCAGGCTCAGCGAGCATCACCACCGGTGATATCGACAACGGCTCAAGCGACAATTGCGGAATTGCAAGCCTCGTGTTGGATGAAACAGATTTCGATTGTTCAGAAGTTGGTGCAAACACAGTAGTGTTGACGGTAACAGATGTG
>JAWXCB010000030.1:0-40185 GCA_034440455.1 Chitinophagales bacterium | reverse complement strand
TACGGATGAATACATCAATCCAGTTCACCGTGGCGAAACTGACAAAATAAAGTTGGCTATTGTCCCTGAATTTGTATTTCCGGCTCATAGCAGTAATTTTAGGAAAAAAGGTAAAGATGATATGGTTTTATCAAATGAGCGGACGCTCAAGGATGAAAGGCACAAGCGGACGCTTTGCGCCAGTATGCTTTGCATCATGCTTGCGCCATGGCGGAGAAGAATAAATGCTCCTGCTATCAAAAAACAATTTTCGTACTATACTTTATACCCCACTCTCATAAAGGGTTCAACTCAATGTAACATCGCTTTAAATGAAGATGAAAGCGGGAAATTGGAATTTGTAACAATTACAGGTAAGAAGATTAATGAGTATCAACTTTCCGAAGGTAACAATACAATTTCTTTCGGCTCACAAGTTTCTTCAGGGGTATATCTCTATAAGATTTGGGTTCAGAATCAGCTAAAAGTTACAGGTAAAATCATTAAGATAGAGTAAGCGATGAGATTAAATATCCTGATAACATGGGTTCTTCTAACTCAAAATTCTTTAGCGCAGCAGGATTATAACTGGTGCTTTGGAGCTAACGCAGGAATCAATTTTTCAAATCCAGATAGTTTTCAAGTATTCAGAAGCAAAGCATATAATTCTGAGGTAAATGCTTCGATTTCCGATGAAAATGGGGAATTGCTGTTTTATGTAGGCTTTGAATCAAATAGATTTAAACTTTTTAATAAAAGTCATAAAGCATTACCTGAAGGAGATACTTTAAGAGTACACGGAAGTATGACTAATGGGTTGATTATTCTTCCGTTTGAAAATAATGTTTATTATCTTTTTCAGATTAGTGAACAATTTTCAGTAACCGATTGCCCTAATAACTATTGTATACAGCTATACTATACCATAATTAAAAAAGAATCAGATAGTTTGCTGGTATTAAACAAGAATACTTTGCTTTTGAATGGGCCATTAGAGGAAAAAATTGCAGCGGTAAGACACGCTAATGGTAAGGATTGGTGGATATTGATTCATGAAAGACGTAAAGATTTGGCATCACCTTGCGTAAATAAATTTTTCAAGATTCTGATTTCAAATAATAGTATTGAAATTGATTCGCAAAATATAGGTGCGATGCACTGTATTAGTGGACTAAGTGCTGGTGCGGGCGAAATGATTTTCTCAAAAGATGGAACGCAATTGGCATCAGCTAATTGGATGGAAAAAAAAATTGAGTTGTTTAATTTTGATAGGTGCAAAGGGGAGTTGCTAGATTATCGTTTAGTTGAGGATGGTACAAATAATATCAATCCTTATGGATGCGAGTTTTCATCATCAGGGCATATTATGTATGTATCAGCAACTTCAGGTTCAGGGTTTGGAAATAACAGATACGCGCTGTATCAGTACAACTTAAATGCAAACAATATTCCATCATCTCAAGTAACAATCCGAATCGAAACGGATTTCTATGTTCAATATGGACAAGTACAAAGAACGCCCCAAGGTCAGATAATTCTTTCCAATTTGTACAATAATACGCATGTATTTAACTATTACAATCAAAATATTAGTGTGATTGAAAATCCTGATTCATTAGGATTGGCTTGTTCATTTCAACGGTATTCACTTTATCTGGGTGATAGTTCCCGTTCTTCATTTGGTCTCCCAAACATGCCCAACTACAACCTTGGCGCATTAAGCATCTACCAAGCCTTTGCCGGAGAAAATCAAACACTCTGCTCAGAAGATACCACTGTGAAAGGAGTATTTATCGGTTCGCCTGCCGTGCCGGGGGTGCAGTATCAATGGAGTCCTCCTGAGGGCATAGATACATTAACTAAGTCGCATCCCTTTGTAATACCCGATAGCAGCAGATGGTATTATGTAACTTTTACAGATACGAGCATACAATATAGCTGTCAAAGCAGAACAGACAGTGTGTTTGTGGAGGTGAAAGATTGTACGGTAGGAGTAGGAAGTATCAAGAATCAAGAGGGCAGTATCAAGATATTTCCAAACCCAAGTGATGGAATTATTCATATCTCAATACTTGCTACTCAGTACTCACTACTCAAAACGGAGATTTTTGATGTGAGCGGGAAATTGCTGCAAACATTTTTCAATCAACCAACATTAGATATTTCAGCGTATGCAACGGGCTTGTATCTTCTGCGCATCTCTTTGAAAGATGGAACTACAACTTACAGGAAGGTTACCAAGAGCTAACAACCGGATTGAAAACAGCACATATGCGATGTGGCTGGTGAACAATCAAAATCCGACCTTCATCTCAAACAATACGGTTGACATGTCTCCGCTTGTGCCTATTATCCTGTAGCGTCCGCTTTTTTTTACTGGTCAAACTAACTCTGTAAGCCCTCCCTTTTTAGGAAAGGTCTGAATTTGACTTTTGGCAGGTGAATTCTAACTATTCTTGAGTTTGCTTTCAAAATAGACTAATATGCCTTTACGTTAAAAGTTTGGTATTGATTTTGATTTTCCACACAGAAACCATTCAAATGAAAACCTTTCTCCTCCTTTTCACCATTCTTGTTTTACATCTCAACTCTTTTTCACAGGAATTGAACCTTGCCGCGATTGAAATTCAGGGCGGGGACACCATTCCCTCAGTTACGCTTGATGAAGTGCGCGTATTTTCAAAACAGTTTGCCACAAAAGAAGAACGCCACGCTTTTGAGCGCCTGAAAAACAACACCTACAAGGTTTATCCTTACGTGCAGACTGCCGTGCAGATTTACAATGAAATGCAAACAGACCTTGCCGACATTGATAAGAAACGCCAGCAGAAAAAATACATCAAGGAAAAGGAAAAAGAAATGCGCGAAAAGTTTGAAAAGGAAATCCGCAACCTTACAAAAACACAGGGACACATTCTTATCAAACTCATAAACCGCGAAACGGGCAACAACTGCTACACGATTGTGAAAGACATGAAAGGTTCTGTGGTGGCTTTCTTTTGGAATATTGCAGGGAAGGTCTATGACCACAATTTGAAGGAAGAATACAAGCCTGAAGAGAACAAAGACCTCGAGTTCATCGTGCGGATGATAAAGAAGGAGCCGCTACCGGGCGAGTAACTCCACGATTTTATTTTCATCAATCAAATTCATGCACTTGAAATGTCCTTTGGGGCACTTTGCGAAACCAATCTTTGAGCAGGGACGGCACTTTAAGCCGTGTACTTCCAATATCTCCGCTTTGTTTCCTGCGTTTCCATAATATGGATACATCCCAAACTCAGGAATCGTGTTTCCCCAGAGCGAGATGATAGGTTTTTGAAACGCTGCCGCGATGTGCATCAGCCCCGTATCATTTGTGATGATGTGGGTAGCCTGCTTCACTATCGAAGCCGATTGGTTGATGCTGAACTTCCCGCAGGCATTATACACATGACTGCCCGAAGCGCTTGCGATTTCCTCTCCTTCTTGAATTTCCTTTCTTCCTCCGAGCAGGATAATGGGCTTTTCAATTTTCTTACATGCATGTATCACCTTTTCCGCGGGAAAGCGCTTCGTGTTGTGCGTTGCCGCCAGCACCCAGCCGATGTATCCGTTGCGATGCGTTTCGGGTAATTCATTTTTCTGCACTTCTTCATTTCCCGGAATGAAATAATCCAACCCATTCTGGTCATGTTTCACCCCAAGCGGCTTTGCAACGTCAAGATAGCGGTCAACAATATGCACGGGCAGGAGCTTATTTACTTTCATATTCACCATCAGCCACTTTTCGATGTTCTGCTTGTTAAGCGATTTGCTTTTTGCAAACAACAATTGCATCACAAGGAAGCTGCGCTGATTGTGATGCAGGTCGAGCACATAATCAAACTTCTCTTTTCGCAGTGTTGCGATGGTATCGAAGATATTTTCATCCAGCAAATGCAGTTTTTCGATGTAAGGATTTCCAACAAGCACGTCTTTAAACTGCGGCTTCGTGAGATAATGCACCGCTGCGCCCAACTGCTGCTGCACACAGCGGATAACAGGCGTTGTAAGCACAATGTCGCCTATCGAACTGAAGCGGATGAGGAGAATTTTCAAGCCTTATAAATACTTTGACGCCTTCATGATGTATTCCTGCACGCCCAGCAGAATCATATCCTTCACGCCTTCGGGCAGTTGTTTCACAATTTTGCCTGGTGAGCCGAGCACCATCGAATAATCAGGTATCACAGTGTTTTCCGTCACCAGCGCGTTCGCCCCGATGATGCAGTAGTTGCCAATCTTCACGTTGTTCATAATTGTTGAACCCATGCCGATGAGATTGTTATTCCCAATCGTGCATCCATGCAAAATCACGCGATGCCCCACCACGTTATCCTCGCCCACCGTAACGGGTGTGCCGGGGTCAACGTGGATAATCGTGCCGTCCTGAATGTTCGTGCGGTTGCCAATCTTTATCAAATCAGAATCACCGCGCAGCACTGCATTATACCACACCGACACTTCATCGCCCAGCACCACGTTACCAACCACAATAGCGCCCTGCGCGATAAACACGTTTTTTCCTTTGCGCACTTGCGCCATTAATTTTTCAAAATGTGTTGTTTCCATAATTTTCAAAGTATTTCCTTTCAATCCGTGTGTCATGCCGGACTTGTTCCGGCATCCGCTGATGTTTTCTATAGGGGGATGGCGGAATGAATCCGCCATGACATTTAAACCTCGCTCACAAATATACAAGGGCTATTCACTCCTGAAACATCCCCTTGTAAAAAACGTATCAAACCCACTGCTGCGCGTCTATTTTGTGTTATCCTAAAACCGGCTGATATGAGGGGATTGATAAGAGGAGTTTCGATGTTGGTTGCACTGTCCTTTTCACTTGCGCTTTTACATTCCTGCTCGCTCGACAACGGCATCCTGAAGCCCTCGTGCCTCATCTTTGAATTTGATTTAAACGAAAAATGGTGGTATCCGCAGGATAACTCCGCGCAGCCGATCTTTTTCCGCTCCAATGGTCGTTTGCTTGTGGAAGGACAAACCGATACCCTCACATTTCTTTTGCAGAATTGCAACAAGCTGATGATAACAAACGAGAATCAACTCACCGAAGAGCAATGGGTAATTAAATATATCACCGACACTGACTTGCAACTGCTCTATCCCGATAATAGATTGGTGCTTTATCTCCGCAACAAGTAGAATATTAATTCATCAACGCAAACCGGAAGGACTTGCTTCCCTGCTTGCTATTCACCCGAAGAAAATAAATGCCGCTTGAATGAGAACGCAGGTCAGCAGTGATATTTTCCCCATTCGCAAGCATGCCATCATGCAAGGTCGAAATAAACTGACCGGAAGCGGAGTACAAGCCAATAGTCGTCTTATGATTCGGAAGGTTTTGAAACGAAAGCCGGAGCATTCCTGCCACCACTTCATTTCTTATTAATTGAATTTGAAGTTCGTCACGCAACCCTGTGTCTGTTGTATCGGGAGGAATAACGCTTGGCGACTTCAGCCAATTAATAATCGCGGGGTCAAACGGAGAAGTCGTGCTCGGATAATGCGCTACCCAACCTCCTGCTTCATCAATCAAAAATTTGTTGAAATTCCAACCGACCGTAGCATTGGCAACGCCATTCCTGCTTGCTTGCTGTAACCATTTATACACATCATCAGCATTTGCGCCAAGCACAGTCACTTTCGACATCATTTGAAAATCAATATTGTATGTTTCTTCGCAAAATTCAAGAATTGTAGAATCAGCTCCTGGTTCTTGTGAACCAAAATCGTTGCAGGGAAAACCGATAATCATAAAGTTGCTGTCTTGATACGCTGTATAAAGCGATTCAAGTTCTTCGTATTGATAAGTGAAAGAACAATAGGTGGCAGTGTTCACCGCCATCACCTTTTTTCCATAAAAGGTAGAAAAGGGAAGGTCAACGCCTAAGAGGGTCTTGCCTCTGAAATCATGAAAGGTTTCCGTTTGCGCAAAGCAGGCAACCGAGATAAAAAGTAAAAGGAACAGGGGGAGGCGTTTCATACTGGAAATGTTTTGATGAAGTTAGAGATTCTATTCTAAAGAGGAAGAAGTATTCTGCACAAAATAAAACAAACCTACGGGTAAATTGTTTTTAAAGCTCTTGCGCCCTATTGCCGGAGCCATGTTCCTTTGCAATTGGATGTAAGCCCCTCTTCGGATTTGTATGTTACGCGCAGTGTAGAAAGGTCAGTGGAAAGTGTTCCGAATAAATCGCGGATTTCAACTGCGCCTATCAGCACATCGGTGCGCTGGTCAAATGTTAGTTTACTGGCGCTTACAGAGATGACTTGCGAAGCTCCAAGACTCCTGATGTTGTAGATTTCAAGCGTTCTGTTATCCGAGCCTGCCCCCATATCAATTTCATATTGAAAAATGAGGCTTGCGCAAGTATCCGTTGCAGTCCAAGAACTGGAATCGCGTGCATCAAGAAATTTTGTGCGGGATAATATTTCACAGGAGTCGCCTTCATAGCCCGAGTTGCACACGCAAAGTCCGTTGTTGTTGCAATAGCCGCGTCCCGCATAACAAACAACCTCATTGGTAACGCATTTATCTTCCAACGTGCAGTCAGCGCCATCCCACCCGAGGTCGCAGAGGCAGATACAGTTCTTGCCATCTTCCAGCGGAAGACCATTTACGCAGCGATAATCCTTGCATGGCTCTAACTTGCAAGAAGCAAAAGCAAGAATGCTTGTGTAAAAAAATATGCGCGCTGCTTTTAAAATCATTTCAACTCAAAAATACTGTGCGGGATTTATTCCGTGAAAAAAATTACTTATTGAACTTCCGAGAACGTGTCGCTCTGCCTGATGTCGCCCGAAGTATAGCCTTTCTTAAACCAATACATGCGCTGCTCGGATGTGCCGTGCGTGAACGATTCAGGAACTACATAACCCCGCGCTTCTTTTTGCAAGCGGTCGTCACCGATGGCGTTGGCAGCGTTTAGCGCTTCTTCGATGTCGCCTTCTTCAAGCACGTCTTTCATCTTGTCGGCATGATGCGCCCATAAGCCCGCGAGAAAGTCAGCCTGCAATTCGAGTTTTACGCTGAGTTTATTATATTCTTCATCGCTGATTTTGCCGCGCTGTGCCTGCACCTTTGCGCTGATGCCGAGCAGGTTCTGGATGTGATGTCCGATTTCATGCGCCACCACATACGCCATTGCAAAATCACCGGATGCGCCAAAGCGGTTTTTCAGTTCATCATAGAAACTCAAATCAATGTAGGCGTATTGGTCAGCGGGGCAATAGAATGGTCCGCTCGCTGCGCTGGCAAAGCCGCAGGCTGATTGCACTTCGTTGGTAAACAACACTAACTGTGGCTTGGAGTAGTTTTCATTCAACTGCTCGCGAAAAATTTTATCCCACACATCTTCGGTGTCTTTAAGCACCACGGAAACAAACTGTGCTGCTTCATTTTCTTCGGTAGTGGGTGTGTGCGTTTGCTCTGTTTGTGTTGCTTGTTGTTGCACCACTTGCATAAGTTGCGTGGGGTCGCCACTGATGAAATAGGCTATCACCGCAATGATGATTCCAACACCGCCAAAGGCAATGCCTTTTTTGCCGCCACCGCGCCTGTCATCTACATTCTGGCTTGTTTCGCGTCCTCTCCATTTCATGGGTTGATGTTTTGAAGCATCTAAGATAAGGAGGATTAGTGTTTGTGGTTTGTGGTTTGTTGTTTTGAGTGGGAGGACTTGCTGTAAGATACCATTACCCTCCTGCCTTCTGCGCTACAAGACAATGCGATACGGAAACAAAGTCAGTACGCGCCCAAGAACAATCATCCCCTGCCAATCGCTCAATGCCTGCGCAGCCCCCTTCGCCTGCGCCACAGGCATTCGCGCAAAGGGGACTTTTCCGAATTGGCTCATCGGCATATTGGCAAATCAGCACATCAAAAAAAATTCCCCAAGTCATCTTCTTTCCCGAAAAAAACTTTTATATTAGAGTCTCGCTCGTTCTTTTCTTTTCACCCCAAAATCATAAACGCAATGAAAGTATATGACGCCAGCAACATCAAAAACATTGTCTTGCTTGGACACGCGGGTACGGGTAAAACCACCCTCGCTGAAACCATGATTTATGAAGCCGGTTTGCTCACCAGACGCGGCAGAGTGCAGGATAAAAACACCGTGTCCGATTATCACGAACTGGAGCATGAACGCGGCAACTCCGTGTTCAGCACGCTCACGTACACCGAATGGAAAGGAAACAAAATCAACATCATTGACACTCCGGGCTATGACGATTTCATTGGCGAGATTGTCGCTCCGCTGAAAGTTGCCGACACGGGCGTGTTGCTGCTGAATGCGCAATATGGCGTGGAAGTGGGCACGGAAATTATCTGGGACTATGCCGGGCAGTTTCACACACCGCTCATCCTTGCCGTGAATCAAGTTGACCGCGAAGAGGCTGACTTTGACAAGTGCGTGGAGCAGGCGAAGAAATCATTTGGCAGCAACGTGATTGTTGTGCAATATCCCCTCAATCAGGGCATCGGCTTCAATGCGATTATTGATGTATTGAAAATGACCATGTATCATTTTCCAGATGGTGGCGGCAAGCCGGAAAAGCGCCCCATTCCCGACAGCGAAAAAGAAACAGCAAAGCAATTACATAATGAATTGGTGGAAGCTGTGGCGCAGGAAGACGAAAGCCTCATGGAACTCTACTTTGAAAAAGGCGAGCTTGATGAAGACCACATGATGCAAGGCTTGCGCATGGCGATGGTGAAGCGCGACATCTTCCCGCTGTTTTGCCTTTCTGCCGAGCGCGACATGGGCAGCGGCAGGCTCATGGGCTTCATTAATAATATAGCGCCCTGCGCGGGCGACATGCCTCCGGCAAAGCTCGAAGACGGCAAAACACTGAAGTGTGATGTGAATGGTCCCGCGTGTTTGTTCATTTACAAAACCATTTCTGAGCCGCACCTTGGCGACATGTCGTTCTTCAAAGTGATGTCGGGGGAATTGAAAACGGGAATGGACTTAGTGAACGAGCAAACAAGCGCCCACGAGCGTATCAACCAAATCTTTGTGATGGAAGGAAAGAAGCGCGAGCCGATTCAATTCTTGAAAGCGGGCGACCTGGGCGCGGTGGTGAAATTAAAACAAACACACACCAACGAAACATTGCATCCCAAAGGCATACCCCTTGCCATCGAGCCGATACATTTTCCCGAACCCGTTATCCAAGCTGCCGTTGTCACCGTGAAGCAAGGCGAAGAAGATAAACTTTCACAAGCGCTTCATTCCCTCCACGCGGAAGACCCTACGTTATCAGTGGAACACAACAGCGAATTGCGCCAACTCATTATCAGCGGGCAGGGCGAACTGCACCTCAACATGGTGAAATGGAAACTCGAAAAACTGTTCAAGATTGAAGTCCAATTCATCGAGCCGCGTATCCCCTATCGCGAAACGATACAGAAACAAGTGAAGGCTGACTATCGCCACAAGAAGCAGAGCGGTGGAGCGGGGCAATTCGGTGAAGTACACATGCTCGTTGAACCCTATCACGAAGGCATGGGCAAGCCCAAAGATTTCACCGTGCGCGGTGAAGAAGTGGTTGACCTGCCGTGGGGCGGCAAGCTCGTGTTTCTCAACTGCATTGTGGGTGGCGCGATTGACGTGCGCTTCCTGCCCAGCATCCTCAAAGGCGTGATGGACAAAATGGAAATCGGTCCGCTCACGGGCTCGCGCGTGCGCGATGTGCGTGTGTCCGTGTATGACGGCAAGATGCACGCGGTTGACAGCAACGACATGGCATTCAAAATCGCGGGCATGATGGCGTTCAAGCAAGCCTTCACCGAGGCAGCGCCCCGCATCCTCGAACCTATCTATGAAGTCACCGTTACCACGCCTGCTGAGAGTATGGGCGAAGTGATTACAGACCTGCAAGGCAGGCGCGCCCTCATCATGGGCATGGAGCAGGATGGACACGCGCAAAAGGTGTTCGCCCGCGTGCCCCTTGCCGAGCTGTATAAATACAGTTCAACATTGCGCAGCATCTCGCAAGGCAGGGCGAAGCACACGCGCAATTTCTTAGAGTATCAACCCGTGCCGGTGGAGGTGCAGCAAAAGCTCGTGTCGCAGCATAAGGAGGAGTTGCAGGAAGCGTAGGAGTTAATTCGATGATGCAATGATTCGGTGATTCGATGATGAATCTCTCTGCATTATCGAATCATCGAATAAACAAATTACCGAATTAGATTTTGCGCGTACTTCTCTCATTTCTTTAACGCATTGTTTGGTAGCGCATGTTGCAGGAGTGTAGTGAGGTTTTTCTGCAAAGCGGCAATTGGGGTAGTAAATAAATCCCGTCATTCTGAGGAGGCTTTGCGACCGAAGAATCTCCCGCTGTTCCTTCAAGCGTGTCGCTTGAAGGAGAGAACGGTGAGCCTCTGGCTCACTAAAGCCGGAGGCTTTAAGTGAACATCCTGCAAGGTACAACCTTGCAGGAACGGGATGCTTCTCTTACCCACGCCCTGAAGGGCGTGGCAATTAGTAGCCCCGCCATTTATGGCGGGGTAAAAAGAATACCACCACAACGACTCTCTGCGGCTTTAGCCCCTGCGCGGAAAGTTAATCTTCAATAAGTAGCGGATGCTACAGGATGATTAGTCCAAGCGGAGAGGGAGGGCGCGAATGCATAAGAATCGGGTTCAAGCCTTCCGATACGATCTCATTATAGGGTATTTTGAAAAACTTCTTGCCTCTGGCAGGTGGTTTCACCTGCCAGCCTTAGCATGTAGAAGTGGTTGGTGAAAACATCAACCACAGGCAGAAAAATGCATAAATGATATTTCCTGCCTTTTCCCTCCACGCATCAAAATCTTCTTTACTTTAGTTACGACCCAACTTTTCCCATGATAAATTGGTGCTGCCGCTGCAATGAATAACGATTAGGCTATCTGTCGCCTATTCAATATCTTCATTCCCTTTTACTCAGCAAAGTTGCATTTGCAACTTGAATGTTGCGATTAAAGAAAACAGAACAGCATATTAGGTTGTTCTACGATTTCACTCAGGAGAGAAAATATCGGTAGCCGGAGTTTTAATTAAAGCCTAATTCAAAGACGGGTCTTCGGGAAAATTCATCATCATGGCGTAATCTCCGCCCATTTCTTTTAAAACTTGTTTCCAGAGAATATCCGGTTTTGTGTTGAATACATAAGATGCCTTTGCCGGACAAAGTATCCAGGAGTTTTCTTGCAATTCACTATCCAACTGGCTCATATCCCAGCCGGAGTAGCCGAGAAAAAATCGAAAGTTTTCGGGTTGCACTTCGCCCGAATTAATCATGGTTTTTAGCGCCTCAAAGTTGCCGCCCCAATATAATCCGTCAATGATTTTTATACAGCCGTCTAATGCGGGAACATTATGAATAAAATGGAGCGTATCTGTTTGCACAGGACCGCCAAAATAAAGTTGCGCATCGAAGTTATAAATATCTTCAACCGCTTCGCTCAGTTTAAGCGGCATCGGTCTATTGAGGATAAATCCTACCGAGCCGCTTTTTTGCTTTTCGCACAAAAAAACCACTGCACGCTTGAAGTTTGGGTCAAGCATAAATGGCTCTGCGAGCAAAAGCGATCCTTTAATTGGCTTCTTTTCGTTCAATTTGCGAAGGTTTACCATTTTCATATACGGTAGATTGTCTTAAATGGTTTTCTAAACGTGAAAAGTCTCTGATAAATACGACAAATTCAGTGCAATAATTGTTCGCTTTAATCGTCATTTTATTGTAAAAATTCAGTTTTGTAAAGTTGATTAGACTTCTTCAGAAAATAGTACAACAAACAAAATTATAGTCAAAAGGAGCGGGGAAAAGAGAAAGGGGGAAGTAATGGTGCAGAGAGAGTTTTGGAGGCATGTTTTACAAACATATTCAACAGCTTCCGGACAAGCGATTTAAAAGAGCTACGGGAGTGCCCAAAGAAATTTTAAGGCAGATGTCAGAGGTGGTCACTGCGTATAAAACGACACATCGAAAACATCCCACAAGAGGCAAGCCGCCCAAACTGTCGTGGGAGGATAAGATACTGTTGCTGCTGATGTACTATCGGGAGTACCGCACCATGGAGCACATCGGCATCGCCTATGGGATAAGCGAAAGCCGTGTCTGCGAGATTATTCAGGAGATAGAAAGCATCCTGATCAGTGATAAACGGTTTCACTTGCCGGGCAAGAAGAAGTTGTTACAAGCAGAAAATAACTGGGAAGTCGTGCTGATTGATGTGACGGAAACTCCGATTGAACGCCCCAAACAAAACAACGCAGGTATTATTCAGGCAAGAAAAAGAAACACACGCTCAAGACACAAGTAGTTTCCGAGCGAAAAACCAGGCGCATTCTCTGCACCACACAAACCGAAGGGAGAAGGCATGATTTCAGACTCTTCAAGCAAAGTCGCGTCCTTGTTCATCCTGCGCTCAAAGCGCAGACAACAGATACCGGATATCAGAGCATTCAGCAACTGCATCCCAACAGCGAACTGCCGAAAAAACGCAGCAAGAAAAATCTCTTAATCAAGGCGGATAAAAAGAACAATCAAGTCATCAGTTTCAGCAGAGTGCTGATAGAAAACCTGATAAGAACGCTGAAAATATTCCGCATCCTTGCCGAGAAATACAGAAACAGGAGAAGGAGATTCCTCTTACGATTTAACCTGATTGCCGTTCTCTATAATCTTTCTATCCAATGATTTTCCGAAGAAGTCTTTGTTTGGGGCATGTCTGGATATTTTCATCTTACAGGCAAAGAACAATTTGATAAGGAAATTGAAAACCAGAATTTTGAAGGCAATCCGTGAATAACTATCGTTGGGCTGGTTGAGGAAGGTAATATTGTAATTGCAGAGAGAGAAGTACAAGGTAAAATGAAAACCGGTGGACTTTTAGATGCTGCCTTTTGCGATGTGTTCCATTTTCGGGAAGGCAAAATCAAACAGTTCACCACCTATCTGATGAACAAAAAACAACCCTGACTGAAATAAACCATTTCTTATTTTGTTCTATAACCGTTGCCTGAAGTTAATGGCAATGAAGAAAGGATAATAAACACTCTTTGGAAATCGGAGTTATCAATAAACCAGCGGCAGTGCCTGCGCTACCTGCACATCAAGCAATTTCAGTATCTGGTTTTCCACCTGCACGAATCGGGCTGCTCTTGTTGGGGTAAACGCTTTTGAAAACTTCTTGAAATATTTCTTGAGCAGCTTGGTGCGCACGGCTTCAAGGTCAAATGCCTTATTCACAATCTCGGTGGATTTTTCAGGAGTCATCTTTTCATAATTATTCGCATAATCCTGAATGAGCGCAAGGCGCTTGTCCATAATCGCAGAGAGCGACTTTTCATAATCACGATAAATAGGCCAGAACACGGCTGACTCGTCAGTGCTGAATGCCATCGCTGTCGTAATCAACGTGGCTTTCTCTTTCTGTAAATCTTTGCGGAGCAGTTCTGCCAAATCGCGTTCCTGCGCAAATACGGTGAAAGAGAAAAATGTGATTGCTGTAAAAAAGAAAATGTTTTTATTCATGGGATGTTTTTTAATCAAAGTCTATTTAAAAAAAAGGGATTCCATCCGCCTCAGGCGGATGGAATCCCTTTTATTGTCAAATACGCGTCACGCGTGTTTTATTAATTCACAATTTGAAGTAAGCTCCAAACCTGAAATCCCAATAAGCGAGATTATTCTTTTCGTCAGCGAGATTGGCGCGTTCACCGCCAAACACCACTTCATAGCGCGGTGAAAACAACATGCCGAAGCGGTCGTTGAAATTATAGCGCAGCATTACTTCAGGTGCCAAACCAAATCCCCACTGCTCAGCGGTGAGGGTGTAAAGACCTATCCAAGCCTCTTCGCGCACATAATAAGCTCCCATGCCAAGCCCTGCGGACACTTGCAATTTGCTGTCTTCCGCAAGGAGGTCATAATGCGCTACGGCTATAATAGGAACAACATGCACATAGCGCCACTGCACGAGTGTTGCCGCACCGTTGTCAAAATAATACGTGTCCCTCGGATACTTATGAGAAAACACATGATAGCCGGATTGAAGTCCCACGGCAAATTTGTCTGCCGCATAGTAGCGGTAATCAGCCGAGAACCCACGGAAAGAAGGCTCGTCTAAGAAATCTTTAAAATCACTTGTAGGCATCGCCATGTGATAATTGAGTTGCAACATGCCGCTGCCTTTCTCCTGCGCGTGAACATTGATGCCCGCAAGCGTAATTGCTATGATGAGAATATATTTTTTCATTGTTCGTTTTTTAAAGTGTGATTTTAATTACAGAATCATTCAACCTTTAGATAAGGAGATTGCTCAAACGCCTCGTCAATAGAACTTTTGATTCTCGTTTTCAGGTTGGCTTGTGTGTCTTCATCAAGCAAGCCGTTTACAACTCCGGTCCATACCATTTTAATTGTATCACCGGGAGCAGTGTCTTTATATTGTGCCATTTGCATGATAAGAGTGCCTGACGTATATGATTCAACCACCGGATAGCAGGCGGATAATAGTAGCAGCAACACCCCACCAGCCGCCATAGCCATACCAACTACCACCATACCAATACCAGTAATCATAGTAGTTATAATAAAATACTGTGTATTCTCCGTTGCTGTTGCTACAACGCGCAAATCAGGATCCTGATTGTCGTTCACTTTCGTATATCCCAAGGCTGCCATGTTTGCTTCAATCTGCTGAATGATAAGATCGCTGTTCGCAACCGGGGATGGAGCATTGTTGGTATCAGAATCTATTTCCACTACTTCGTCAACAATACTGTAAGTCTGGTTTTGCATAAAATCATTTTCTTTGTCATAATGTGTTAATGTGATGTCCAAATCCTCAACACGGGTTTCACTGTCGGGATAGAGGTTGCAGCCACCAATGCCAAATAGCGCAAGCGCTGCTGAAAGGAATAAAATAAACTTGGGTTTGAAAGTCATGGTTACAAATTTTTGGTATAGGTAAAAGGTTCTCTTGTTTGTTCAAAATGACATTTGTCAGTTAATATCCTGTGAAGCTCAAAATGATTACAAGCTCATCATTCAGGGCAAGCCTTCCACCTTAAAATGTTAATTTTATTTTTTTACATAAATAACAGATGCAGGAACAGTTAAACGCTTTTGGCAGGCTGCTGAAAATCATGGACGAACTAAGGGAAAAATGCCCGTGGGATAAAAAGCAAACGATACAAAGCCTCCGTAATCTTACCATTGAAGAAACCTACGAGCTTGCCGATGCAATTATCAACGAGGATATGCAGGGCATAAAAGAAGAATTGGGCGATTTGCTTTTGCACATCGTGTTTTATGCGAAAATCGCCTCTGAGGCGGGCGCATTTACTATAACAGATGTAATTAATCATCATTGCGAAAAGCTTATCCAGCGGCATCCGCACGTCTATGGTGATTTGCAACTCAACTCTGAGGAGGCAGTGAAACAGAATTGGGAGAAGCTGAAGTTGAAAGAAGGAAAAAAATCAATCTTGTCGGGCTTGCCGCCATCGTTGCCCGCTTTAATTAAGGCGTATCGCATTCAGGATAAAGTGAAACAAGTTGGATTTCAATGGGAAAATGCAGAACAGGTTTGGGATAAAGTAAGAGAAGAGATGGATGAACTTTATGCGGAAACGAGCGCTCAAAAATTGGATGCCGAAAAAACAGAGCAGGAATTCGGAGACTTGTTGTTTGCGCTCATTAATTACGCCCGCTACATCAATGTTGACCCGGAACGCGCGTTGGAAAAAACAAACAAAAAATTTGTGCGCAGATTTCAATTCATTGAAGATAGCGTGAACAAGAACAAGGGAGATTTAAACTCAATGACACTGCAAGAAATGGATGCCTTGTGGAATAAAGCGAAAGAAGAAGAAACCTCTCTGCTCTCAGAGGAAAACGGTCGTCAAAGCGAGCAGATTTCATAGGGCAGAGAACAGTATGCAACTGAACAGCCACACAAAAAAATCATTTCTGTTTCTTCTGCTTGCCGCGCTGCTCTATAGTTTTTCTTTTTTATCAAGTAAACTGAACGCGCCCGACCCGGAGTTTGTGCTCACGAAGAAAGTCGAGGCGGCATTAAGCAAAATCATCAGTGACTATGACAGTCTCCTCGCCAATGAGGAGATTATGAATGATGTTTTTAAAAACAAACTTGATTCCCGTTATCTCGAAATTTTACAGAAGAAACCTTATTCGTTTCTCATTTACAAAGGAACTGAACTGGTATTTTGGAATGAAAACAAGGTTATTCCGCCTGATTTTCTTGTAAATGCGGTTGCCTCGCAGGAAGGGAATTCAATCAAATTAGAGAATGGCTATTATGAAATTTCAAAATCAAAAAAAATATTTGATGGGCAGGATTACAGCGTTATCCGCCTCATCTTGCTGAAGCATAATTTCAGCGTTGAGAATAATTTCTTAAAAAACAGTTTCAATCCGATTTTTGAACTTCCGGATTATACAGACCTTTCACTCAATGGACAAGATGGCGGCACACCAGTAAATAACAGAAGCGGTAAAGCATTGTTCTATTTGGAGTCTAACCCATCAAGGGCTTATGATTACCCGGACTATCCAAAGGTGGCGCTGTTCCTGTTGGCGCTGGCATCGCTTCTTTTTGCAGTATTTTTTTTGCTGAAAAATTTCTCTGTGCAAAACGCATGGATAGCGCTGCTTGCTCTTGTTTCTGCATTCACCTTCATCCGGTGGCTTACACTTATCTATAACTTTCCGCACGGGCTATACGATTTCAATTTGTTCAACCCGCAATTGTTCGCATCGTCAGCGCTCAATAAATCGCTTGGCGACCTTGCCATTAATTTGCTAATGCTCTTTTGGATTGTCGTTTTTTTCTACAGAAATGTGAAGCTCAGGTTTTCATGGAATGGCACGCCATACTTGAAGTTTATTGCTGCGGTTGCAATTTTTCTGCTGCTCTTTTTTTCATCCAGAATTCTTTCTTCCCTTTTTGAAAGCCTTCTGCTTGACTCAAAAATCCCGTTTGATTTAAATGACTTTCTCTCGCTCAACATTTATAGCTTCATCGGGTTGGGCTGCCTGACGCTTGCCTTATCCTGTTTCACTTTGATTTCGGCAAAATTCATTCAGCTTATTTCCGCATGGAACGCAAGTGGGAAAACGCTTCTTTATGCAACGCTGCTCTCCTTTCTTATTTATCTCGGAGCAATGTGGTTGATAGGATGTCCGCATTCAGAATATTTTGCCGCTGTCGCGATTCTGCTATTGGTTCTCTTTTTACAACGCATGGTATTGCAGCAGTTGTCGCTTACTTCGCTTTCTAACATGATTGCGCTTATTGCCGCGCTCTCCATGTTTTCTTCCATTTATCTCTATCACTTTAACCAAAACCGCGACCTTGACCGCAGAAAGGCGCTCGCCCGTAAGCTTTCCATTGAGCGCGACCTGATTACTGAATATCTTTTTATTGATGTGCAGAAAAAAATCTTAAATGATCTATTCATTCGCAACTATTTCAGACGACCATTTATTTCTACGCAGGAAATTGTTGATCGCGTTATCAATAAATACTTCAGCGGTTTTTTCAGAAAATATGATGTGCATGTGTACACGCTGAATACGGAAGGCAAGTTGCTGCGCTCAACAAAAGATGAATACCTTGAACTGTTGAATGACGAATTGCTTGCCCGCGTTCAACAAACGGAAAGCGATTATCTTTTTTACATTCCAAAAGCATCCGGCAGTTACGCTTATATCAGCAATCTTCCCATCATTCACAGAGGGAAATTACTTGGCTCGGTAGTGCTTGAACTGACTCCCAAAACGTATTCGCAGGCAAATCTTTATCCCGAATTATTGCTTGAAGAAAAGGTTAAACCACCCGACATTCTTGATAGGTACAGCTACGCTCTCTACTCGCTTGGTTCTCTTGTAAAAAAAAGCGGCAATTATGCTTATCCGCACCGTTTTCCTTTTCAGCAGAACTCACCGCAAGATGAATTTTATGAAGTGAAAGAAGATGCGCTCGTTCATCTTGTTTACAATGCGTCAGAAGATAAAGAAGTAATTATCACAGGGGGACATAGTAGTTTCATTCAGCCCATTTCTCTGTTCTCTTATCTGTTTTGCATTTACCTTCTTTTCGGACTTTCGTTTGTCTTGCTGCGCTACATGATAATTGCTGTGCGATATAGAAACCGGTATGAACGCCCTTTCAGCATGTCGTTTCGTGATAAGATTCAGTTCTCGATGATTTTCATTATCATTTTCTCCTTCTTTGTTATCGGCTATGTAACGATTTCACACTTCGCGTCTGAATTTGAATCAACGCACAATGAGCATCTCATAGAGAAACAAAACGACATCCGCACGGCAATCGAATACATCCTGAAAGAAGACTCTACTATTCTTTCATCACAAACAACAACAAATAGCCCGATTGACCTTTCCGCACTCTCTGACATTCATGGAATGGACATCAACATCTATGATTCCACTGGAAAGGTGCTTAATACTTCGCAGCCGGAAATTTTTGAGAAAGGCGTCCTTTCAAGTATGATGGAGCCTACTGCATTTAAAAATGTGGCGTTGAAAAAGAAAACACAATTCATCCAAAACGAGCAAATTGGTAATCTGCATTACCTCTCAATTTATTCTCCCATCCGCAATTATGAAGGCAACTTACTCGCTTATTTAAATCTTCCCTACTTTGCCAAAGAGCGCGAATTGAATAATGAAATTTCTGCGCTGCTTATTACATTGGTGAATGTGTACGTTCTGCTCTTAGTGCTTGCAGGTGTGCTTGCGTATTTACTTTCCGACTCGGTGACACGCTCACTTAGCGCAATCAGTGAAAAGTTGAAATTAGTGAAGCTCACAATGAAGAACGAACCGATTGAGTGGAAAAGCAACGATGAGATCGGGACGCTCGTTGCTGAGTACAACAAGATGATTTCTGAATTGGAAAAAAGCGCGCTTCTGCTTGCTAAGTCAGAACGCGAAAGCGCGTGGCGCGAAATGGCAAAGCAAATCGCGCATGAAATTAAAAATCCCCTTACTCCGATGAAATTGAGTATTCAGCATTTGCAACGCTCCATTGCAGAGAACGACCCCAGAGCGCATGAGCTTGCAAAAAAAGTTTCAGTGACTTTGATTGAACAGATTGATAACCTCGCGCATATCGCCAACGAATTCTCCTCGTTTGCTAAAATGCCCAAAGCACAAAACGAAGTATTGAATATTGCTGACGTGATTGAAAATTCGGTGAACCTGTTCAGCGAAGAGAAGCATGTGCAGATTCAATTCAATAAACCTGAAAAGCAATTCAAAGTGTTTGCAGATAAAAACCAATTATTGAGCGCGTTCAATAATTTGGTAAAAAATGCTTCGCAGGCAATTCCCTTTGAGCGGGAAGGTATCGTGCAAATTGAACTTGTTTCAAAAAACGGTAGTGTAATTGCTTCTGTAAAAGATAACGGCATTGGTATTTCCAGCGACCAGGCGCAAAAAGTATTCACTCCGAATTTTACAACTAAATCAAGCGGCTCCGGTTTAGGACTTGCTTTGACAAGAGAAATCATTGAAAATGCGAATGGCAAAATTTGGTTTGAATCAACCGTAAATACAGGCACTACGTTTTTTATCGAACTGCCGGAACACAAATAGAATTAGAAATTAGGAATTGCAGCAACGAGTGTTTGAAAATTTCTAATTCTCCATTCCTAATTCCTAATTTTCGTAATCAACAAATGAAATCGCGCTCACTTCTGTTTTTTTATCTGCTGGTTACTTATGTTTTCGCCTCCTTTATCTGGTGGTCGTATTTGCTGTTACAGAAAAATGAACAATCCTTTGAAGATCGTATTCAGTTAGAGAAAATTTCATTTAATCATAAGAACAATTTGCCTGAATCTTCCCTTAATTACCTGGATACTCCCACGTATCATGCCATCCATGAACGCTACCTGCGGCAAAAGTTGATGATTATCGGGGAAGGCTCTGTGTTCCTCTTATTGCTTTCTGTCGGCTGCATTCGTCTGTGGCTCACTTTTAGAAAAGAAATGGCGCTTGCGCGACAGCAAAACAATTTTCTACTGTCTATCACGCATGAGTTAAAATCACCGCTTGCTTCAATGAAGCTGTCGCTGCAAACGATATTAAAGCGCGTTACGCTGGAAGATAAATTTCGCAGGCTTGCTGAAAACTCAGTGGAAGATGTTGACCGACTCACCGCGCTGGTGGACAATATTCTCTTTGCCGTGCGCATGGAAGATGCCGCTTTTTTGTTGCCTAAAGAGCCTGAAAATATTTCAATCATTACAAATAATGTGCTGCAAAAAATTGTGGCAGCAAATTCCGAAACCGCGCATATCCATTCTGAGATAGCAGAAAATATCTTGCTCGAAACCGACAAGATGGCGTTCACTTCGCTGCTGCAAAACTTAGTGGAGAATGCAATCAAGTATTCTCCCGCGCCTGCCGAAGTTGAAGTGAAACTGCACAAAAGCGCAAATACCTTTGTACTCGAAGTGAAAGACAACGGTATCGGTATTCCCGAAAAAGAACGTAACCTTATCTTCAATAAATTTTACCGCATCGGCAACGAAGACACCCGCAATACCAAAGGAACGGGAATCGGGTTGTTCATTGTGAAAAAAATTGTAGAAATGCACAAGGGCAATATTACCGTAGCAGATAACCAACCGAAAGGAACTGCAATCACCGTTGAGTTTCCTGCATAAACTTTGATGACCAATGTCATTTGGATTTCAATATTACTTTCGCAAACTTTACTGAAAATCATTACTATGAACGCAGCGCATTTTCACTTGCTTGTCAATCATTTTCCTGTTATTAGCACTCTCATCGGATTTCTTGTTTTAATCGTAGGCTTTTTCCTGAACAGAAGCGAAGTGAAGCAAGTTGCCTTTGGAATTTTCATTTTCACTGCGCTCGCAACCTTACCCGCATTTTTCAGCGGTGAAGCAGCCGAAGAAGTGCTGGAGCAAAATCCCGGCTTTGAAGAAGCTTATGTAGAGGCGCACGAAGAAGCCGCATTGTGGGGAATCATATCGATTGAACTGCTTGGTATTATTGCTGCAACTGCATTCTACTTCACACTAAAACACAACCCGCTTCAAAAGACGCTTACGCTTGCAACATTTGTTTTCGCTTTGTTAGCTATTGCCACCATTGCGCGCGTGAATAATACTGGCGGAGAAATCAGGCATCCTGAAATTCGCAGCGTAACAACTTCTGCTACCCAAACAGAAAGCAGCGGACATGATAATGATTAACTGCGCTGCAACTCCTCCCACACGCGGCTCATCGGCAAACCCATCACGTTGAAGTAGCAACCTTCGATTTTGCGAATGCCGACAACTCCTATCCATTCTTGAATTGCATACGCGCCCGCTTTGTCAAAGGGCTTGAAGTTGTCCACGTAGTAAGTGATTTGCGCTTTGGTGAGCGCATTGAAATAGACTTTCGTTTGCTCTGAAAATGTTTTGGCTTCTCCATTTGCAAGCAGGCATAGACCCGTAATCACATCGTGCCGCGCGCCTGAAAGTTCTGTGAGAATACGAATCGCGTCAGCACGGTCTATTGGCTTGCCGTAAATTTTTTCATCCTTTAATACAATCGTATCGGCAGCGATAATAATTTCTCCCTGCTCTGCTCTCTTTGTTACGGCAGTTGCTTTTTTCAATGCAAGATGTTCAGGGAATTGCAACACGGGCACATCACCATAGTAGGTTTCATCCACATCAGCGGAAATCACTCTGAAATCACATCCAGCGAGCGTAAGTATTTCACGTCTGCGTGGTGATTGTGATGCAAGCAATATTTTTCCCTTGAACGTCATACGAAATAATAAAACACAGGCATCGAGCCGATGCCAAGCAGCACAATGATTTTAAGCGATTCGCTCAGTTTTCCGAAATCATCTTTCTGCGCAGCGGGAACGAGATAAAACAACAGTGCCGCAAGCGGCAGTTGCAGCGCAATGAGGAGGTAAGAGATTTGCAAAAACAACTCGTCTTTGAAAAAATGTTGCTGCACGAAAAACAAACAACCAATCAGCAGGAGAATAAAAAAACCTGCAAACAATTTTGCGCTGCTCCTGCCAAGCACAACCGGAACAGTTTTGCAACCATATTCTCTGTCACCTTCCACATCCTGTATGTCTTTGATGATTTCGCGAATCAGCGTGGCGAGAAAGGCAAACAGCATGTAGGCAAGCACAAGAGTCATCACTTCTTTATTAGCTGTAATCACGAGAAAATCTGCGCTGCCGAATAAATTCGTTTCAAAATATGCCGTCACTAAAACAGTAAGCGCAGTGATGCTTGCAACAAGCAAGTTGCCCAGCAGAAATACTTTCTTGAATGTCTTCGCGTAAAACCAGAGCAAGCCCGCAATTACAATAAAAATAAAACCCAGCTTGATGTTTCCCGCAAACCAAGCGACAAGAAAACCAAGCGCGATTCCTGCGCCATTGAAAACAAGATGTAAACGAAACGCCTCGCGCCTCATAAAGAAATTTCCAATCACCATTTTATCCGGCTTGTTAATGCGGTCAATATCCACATCAAAATAGTCATTGATTATGTAGCCTGCTGCCGCAATGCAAACCGTTGCGAGCACAAACAAGGCAAACTGCCAACTGTTGAGCGCGTGTTCAATTTTGTAATTGAAGAAAATAGGATTGATGACATACAGTCGCACAAAACATTGCGTGAGCGCGATGATGGCTAAATTTTTTACCCGCGCTAATTTCGAGAGTTCCAGCAGCCACTCATTATTCATCATCTCGTATCGGCTTTTTGTAAGCGCTGATGAGGCTTTCGGTGAGCACTAAATAAATTTCCCTGAACTCAGGAAATTCATTGAGGTATTCCAAATGTTCTTCCACTGTTTTCATGTCGCCACGTTTAGCAGGTCCCGTTTGAACATCAAACGGATTGTTCCTGTTTATCTTGCGCACGGTTTCTTTTATCAGCGGCAGTAGGATTTCAAGTTGCAAGCCTTCGCACTTCAGCAGCGTTTCTGAAATGTGATATAAATGGTTGGTGAAATTATTGGCGAACACGGCAGCAATGTGCAGTGTTTTTCTTTTTTGGAAATCAGCTTCCTGCACGTTGCCGGAAATGCTTGCCGCAAGTTGTGCTAAAGTTTTGCGCACCTCCTCGTCTTCCGCTTCAATAAAAATGGGAATCTCGCTGAAATCAAGGTCGTGTCCTTTGGTCATTGTTTGCAACGGATAAAACACGCCAAATTTTTCTGAAACAGGCTCCAGCGCTTCCATCGGCACGATTGCCGAAGTATGCACAACGATTTTCCCGGGCAGGTAAATTTCTTCAGCCAATTCTTCAAGGGAATCATCATTCACCGCCATCACATAGAGCGAAGCGCCTGTGTTGAGTTTTTCTAAATCATCGGTAAACGCAGCCTGTACTTCTTCAGCAAGAAACTCAGCCGCAGCTTCAGTTCTGCTAAAAATTTGCAAAATGGAATGTCCTGCATTTTTGAACTGGTGCGCGAGGTGGTAGGCAACATTGCCTGCGCCAATCACCACTATTTCATGTTTTGTCACGAGCGAAAAATACGAAGATTATCACGATACCTTTTTACCAAACTGATGAGCATTCCGAATGCCATCATCAGGCTTCCAAGCCACAAGATATTGATGTAGGGAAATACAATTGCCTTCATAATAATAAAGTCGTTGTCCAAATCTTTTTGCTTGTAGCCGATTACGATTTGTTCTTTTTCAGGCAAGATGCGCTCCACGCGCAGCGTAACGCTTAACTCTTTCACTTCATCTTCAATTGTGCTGGCGGTTCTGTCGCGAATGAGATAAATGGGAGTTGATTCAAAAATTTTGCCATCAAGCGTATAGAGTTTGATGCTTGCGCCCACCGCAATGTCGTTTGCATCGGGCTGATAATTTTCATGCTGCGGATTCGGCACTAAACTTTCCAGCACTGCATATGCCTTTGCAAGATAAAACGTGTCGCCAATGGTAACGGTGTCCCGCTCAAAATTTGCTTCCGCTTCTTCGCTTGCTTTTTTATCAGGCACGGAAGTAACGTGCGTGTAAATATCTTTTGTGAAATAATGGCGCGTGTCGGGGTTTGCAATCAGTCCCATTTTCGGATTGATTTGCGCATTGGGATATAAGGTGAATTCTTCGCGTACATCGCCTGTTTCTTTATTGATGCGGGCATATTGCACCACATAAAAATTATCAGCGCCCGAAACAGAATCGGCTTTATACGTCACCATGTAATCATGCATCAGCACCGGCTTTCCTTTGCGCAGCAAAATATTTTCGCGCTTATTTTTTTCATCAAAGGAATTTCCGAAATCCACTTCGTTATTAATAGAAATTACGCGCTGCGTATAGTTGGGAATTAATGCACCGACAAGAATCAACCCGAAGCCGACATGCGCAACGGATGCTCCGCCCACATTCAGCTTTCCTTTCAGCACAACAAGCAAATAATTAAAGTTTGCAGCTATGGAAAACAATGATGCGAACAGCAGCAATACATATTGCGGAGGATAAATTTCCAACGCGATTACAATCACTACGGTTAGCACAACTGCAATTACGGCAGGAATGATGAGCGCTTTGAAAAATTTTGTCGTGTCGGAATTTTTATAGCGCAGAAACTGCACCATAGCAGAAAGTAGCGCGATAATAATTGCAATCCACACCTGAATGCCGTTGTAGTGACCAGCCACATCAACAGGTGGAGCTAAATCTTTTTGAATAAAATCACTTAACCCGGGAATTTTTCGGAACAACACCAAGAACTTATTCCACACCGGAATGGAAGTGGTGAAAGTAATTTGAAGCGCTGACAGCGTTAGTATGAGCGCTCCAATAAACAACCAGAATTCACGTGATGCGAGTTTTTCTTCTTCATGAATTGAAGGAATTTTTTTCCAGTCTTTCACAAGAAACGCCATTGAGAGCAAGACAAAAAACAACATAAAAAACAATAACTGCCCTGACATGCCGAGGTCAGTAAACGAGTGAACAGATGTATCGCCAAGGATTCCGCTGCGCGTAAGGAATGTTGAATAGAGGATAAATAAAAATGTGAGGATGAATAATCCGTAGGTTAATCGCAATGCTCTGCCCGTGTGTTTGTAAATCAGCAGCCCGTGCAACCCAGCAAGGAGTATGAGCCATGGCACCAGCGAAGCATTTTCCACCGGGTCCCACGCCCAAAAGCCGCCAAACGTAAGCGATTCATACGCCCATGCGCCACCCATCAAAATGCCAACTCCCAGCACCATTGAAGCGAAGATGCTCCAGGATAATGTTTGCCCAACCCAGCCGGTGTAATCTTTCTTCCACAGCGATGCAATTACAAATGCGAATGGAACTATCGTAGCTGCGAAACCAAGAAATAATGTTGGCGGATGAATCGTCATCCAATAATTCTGTAACAGCGGATTCAGCCCGTTGCCATCTTCGATGAACTGCAAATAATTTCCCTGCGCGAAGATGGGCGCATCCATCGTTTGCCGCAGCAGCAAAAAAGGATTGCTGCCGATTTTGTAATCGCCCACATATATGCCCAGCAACATGGAGCCGAGAAACGCCTGCGTAATGGCAATCACTGCAAGCACTGGCGCTTCCCATTTGCCTGAGCGAAAAATCAACACCACACCAAGAACAACATGCCAGAACGACCACAGCAGAAAACTTCCTTCCTGACCTTCCCAAAAACACGAAAGGATATATTTCGTGGGTAGTGCGCGTGATGAATGTTGCCACGCATATTGATATTCAAAATAGTGATTGAAGATGATGTAAAACAGGGAGGCCACAATGCCGAGAATCGCTGCGCCATGCGCGAAAAACGCCATTCTTCCAACGCGCTTCCACGAAGCAGCCGACAACTCATCGCGCGTAGCGGAAATAAAATAAGCTACGCAAGCCGTGAGCGCAAAAACAAACGCGATGATGATTGAGAGTCTTCCGATTTGTCCGGGAAGCAGATGCTCACCGGTGTATTGTATGTCCATCAATTTTCAGCAGCCACTGCTTTTACTTCCAGTTCATCATTGATATATTTGGAGGGGCACTTCATCAAAATTTTAGAGGCGTGAAATTCCTCGCCTTCCATTTTTCCGGTGAGCACAATTTCTTCCGAGCGTTCAAAATCCTGCGGCTTTGCGCCCTGAAAAACTACTTTGCGCTCCTCGCCTGATTTATCTGTCATGTAAAAGGCGAAATAGTTGGGGTCTTTTTCGGGTTCATACAAAATATCTTCCTTTCGCGCGAGTTCGCCAACAATATGAAACTCTTTTCCCTCTGCTTCCTGCGCGGTTGCAAACGTTTCCCAACTGCTGAAATCGCTGGTCATTGAAATGATTACTCCAATAGAGATTACAATGAGAATCAACGCGGCAATGTGTGTTTTTTTCATGGAAAGAAGTGAAAACAAAATTAAGCCAAAAAAAGCCGTTGATTCGGTTTCGGTTGTTGTCAATTTCTCTCCCTAATATGGCGTTCCACATTGATTTCCCGCTTATTCGCTGTACATTGTGATTTGAAAATTACCTTTACCGTATGAAGAAATGTGAAAGTTTTCGGCTGCTGCTTTGGTTGCTTTTATCTTTTCCAATACTCATTCTGCCGGGTCGTTTATTTGCCCAAACCTGCGGAACAAAAGAGGTGAATGAAAAACTCATTTTGAACCATCCCCAATACCGGAATGAGTCAACCGCGCTTGAATTAGAAATCAAAAACAGAATAATTGCGCAGTCAACACAGCGTGGAGGAATTGTTGTTTATCCCATTCCTGTTGTAGTGCATGTGATTCATTTGGGTGAGCCGGAAGGGTCAGGCTCAAACATTTCTACTGCGCAGATTGAAGGCGCGATTGACGGATTAAATGACCGCTTTCGCAACATCATTGGAAACAGTTTAGATATTGGCATTGAATTTTGCCTTGCCGCGCGCGACCCTGGTGGAAATCCAACAACGGGAATTAACAGAGTGAACGGGAGTTCTGATGCAAATTTTGCTTCGGAAGGAATTGAGTGGGATGGTTCAGGAGGCGCGAGCGAGTTTGAAGTGAAGCTGCTTAGTATCTGGCCCCGCGCTGATTATTATAACATTTGGGTAGTTCACGGCATCTACGGTCCTGTGGCGGGATACGCATATTATCCTACAACTTATACTTTGGAAGGCGCAGTGATGGAGGCTGCTTACATGACTAATAACAGCAAAGTACTAACGCATGAAATGGGTCATGCCTTTGACCTTGCGCATACATTTGATGGCGATAATGATGGCGCATCCTGTCCATCAAATACTGATTGCTCTTTAGAAGGCGACCAAATTTGTGATACGCCACCGCACAAGCGGGGCGATTGTGGCGCATCAAATCCATGTTCTGTTTCGGGTGTTTTTGCGAATTCGCGCTACAACTACATGAGCTACTGCGGCTCTACTGACCGCTTCACACCAAACCAGCAAGACCGCATGGAGGCAGCAGTGAATTCATCTGCGCGCATTACGCTGCTTAGTTCATTGGGTTGCGTGGCAAGCGCATGTTCAACAGCTTGCGCTGACAGCGACCCTTGCACATTTGATTTGTGCGAAGCGGGTAGTTGCATGTATGAACCTTTGGATTGCGATGACGGCAATGCTTGCACGAATAATTTATGCACCGGCTTTGATTGTTTTTATACTCCAGTTGATTGCGATGACGGCAACCCCTGTACGCTTGATTATTGTTCAGGAGGATGCGAGAACCAACCGCTGGATTGCAGCGATGGCAGCCCTTGTACCGCTGATTTCTGCGTTGTAGGACAATGTTACAGCGAACCCGTTGACTGCGATGACGCTGACCTCTGCACGAATGATGTTTGTTCCCCGGTTGAAACAGCCATTTATATTGATTATGATATTTCAGACGAACAGGCAACGCAACTTTCCGGAGGAACCTATTCCCGCAGCTTATGGACGC
This sequence comes from Chitinophagales bacterium, assembly GCA_034440455.1. GTDB lineage: Bacteria > Bacteroidota > Bacteroidia > Chitinophagales > CAIOSU01 > JAWXCB01. The sequence goes on along the minus strand of JAWXCB010000030.1, from coordinate 12,193 downwards.
TGAACACCAATTTCAGCGAAACCAATCAAAGCAATTCGGGAAAATTGGAATGGGCTGTTACACGGTTCAACTGGCTGGAAGATGTCAATACGCAGCAACAATATTTATACAGCGAAAATGAAGTAAGGATAGACAGCATTGACGTGTTGTTTACGCATCAAAATGTTACCGGAACGCCTGACTCGATTGTTATTCTAATTTATGTAGATGAAGCGGGCGTTTACCTTGATAATCAGGAGAACATTCTGAATGCCATTCTATATGCAGATACGATAATTACAAGCGCATCGCTCTCGCCAAATTTAACAACTCCAATCACGTTGCGTGTAACTCCCGACTTCACGTTGCCGCAGGGTCAGCAGTTTATGGTTGGCGTAAATTTTTACGGAAGCGCCTCCAACACTTTTCGCATTCTTGCCGGATATGGCAATCGTTGCAGCGGAGGTTGCGCAGCGTATCCTTCTGTATTTGATATAAACAGCTATTGGAAAATTATCTATTGGGTTAGCGCAAGCAATATTTCAGGCGTCAACAATCTTGGATTTGATTGCAATAGCAGTAGCTCAATAGACCCGCTGAACTGCGAAAAATATTACATTCAGAATTATGCAATCAGCGCAAATTTAACGATGCTTTCGCGTGAGGATTATCAATGTCTGCATACGCCTGCTGTTTGCACATTTAATATTTCAGGAGCTATCCTCACAGAGACAAATGTTCCGGTATCCGGTGTTTCTGTAATTCTTTCAGGAACGGAAAGCGATACGATAGTAACTGGTGCGGACGGACTTTATAGCTTCACTGTGGCGCAAGGCGGCAGCTATACTGTTGCGTCTTCAAAGAGCAATGACACTACCACCAATAATGGCATTACTTCTGTTGATATATCGCTGATAAGACGGCATGTGCTGGGCGGCACCCCGCTTAATTCGCCTTATAAAATCATTGCAGCAGATGCCAACAACTTAGCCAATGTAACCACTGGCGACATTCCTTTAGTGAGAATCGTGGTGTTGAACAATCTCGCAAAATTTCCTCCCACAAACAGCAGGTTATGGGAATTTGTAAGCGGATTCACAGATGAGCAAAATCCATTTTCATTTCTTAAAACAAGAACCTACAATAACCTCACTTCTAATCAAACCGAACAAGATTTCATCGGTGTGAAAATTGGAGATGTGAATAATAGTTGGATTTCAACTATTCACTAAGCAAGTATCAGGGCGAATCATCTGCCTTCGCTAAAGCTTCGGCAGACAAGCCGAATTATCAAATCACCTCACCACCCTCACCACTCCCGCCCCATTGTAAGAGTGATACTCTCCATTATACATCGCATCCGCGCTTACGGGTCCCATTTGATAGATGCCCGGTGACACTGCCCGCACGGCATAGTAGTAATACTGCGGATTTGCATTCCACAGGTCAACGAAGTAATTGATGCGGTCATCACGCACATCAAGCGCTGTGGGATGCGTTGCGTTCTTTATCCATTGCATCCCGGGAATTTCCTGTGTGCGCGGGTTTTCGATTTCAAAACCTGCTGGCAGCATGTCGGTGATTACAATATTTTCAACGCTGGTGTTGTAGGAGTTTTGCAGCGTGAGTTGCACGATGATTAAATCGTTTTGCTTAAAACTATTTGTCTTTATCGGGTTGCCGAAGCGGTCATAAAACGCTTTGCGCACTTTGATATAACTGTCTTCCTGCTTATAGCTTCCATCAGGCGTAAGCCCTTCTGATTGCCAGAAGTAATACAGATTGCCGTTGCCGCTCACCGAGATTTCTGCTGCGGGACTGCCCAGCTTTTTGTCGGTGAGGCGCACGGGTTTGTCTTTGAATTCGCCCACAACTTTTCCATTCACTTTTATTGTTGCAGTTACGTTGCTCTGGTTTGCCTTACGCGCAAGTTTTCCAAGTGATAAAAAGCTGAATGCGCGTTCCTGTGTGCTGTACCAGCGATTCTTTTTTAATTCTTCTGAAACGTGTTTCGCCATCAGCGGAATTTGCGCATTGTCGGGGTCAACTTCGAGCAGCACGTAAAGACTGATTGCTTCATCACGCAAAGAAGATGCGAAGCTGCCTCCTGTTTCTGTATTGGAAACTTCACCTCCCAAGCCGTTTGGCAGCAAATCATAAAACGCATTTTTACCTCCCGCAAGCGCAAACGCTGCTGCGAGCATGTAGCGGCTGTCGGCTGTGAGTTGGCTGCTGTTTGATTTGTAATAATTCATCGTATTCGCCTGCGGACGACCTGCAAGCGAAAGCACAAATAATCCATACGCCACTTCTCGCGGAGCGATTTTGCGGTTTTGGTCGCGATTATACCAATACGGAATCCATTCTCTTTTCTTCAGGCGAAATTCAATATAATTCAGCGCGTAGTCAATCACCGACTTGTCAACCTCAAAGCCCGCTTTGCGCGCTTCCAGCAGAAAGTGTGTTGCATACACCGAAGCCCACCATTGCTCGTTGCCATAACCATCCCACAGCGAGAATCCTCCGTTGTACAACTGGCGCAACTTGAGCCGCTTAATCGCTTCCATAATATTGTTGTTCGCATTTTTTGCCGCAAGTGTGTCCTGATTAAACAACACGCTGAGGTCGGCAAAATAGAGTTGCGGAAAAGCGGCTGATACTGTTTGTTCCGTGCAACCGTATGGATAGCGCACTAACTCGCTCAGGTGGTCGGCAAATTCAAGCACGGGCGATTTGCTCACTACCAATTGATAGCCGGTGTTCACGAAATTGTCAACTTCCATATTCACCTTGCCCGTTGAATTTGCGGCAATAAATCCACCGCCATGTCTTTTTTGCAAAGGCGAAGTAGGACGCACGCTGATGTCCGTTACTTCCGAAAATGTTTCGCCCATGCCGCTCGCCTTAATTGTCACTTTTGCTTCGCCCACATTCAATTCAGCAATCAGTTTGAATGTTGCAGTGCTTTCCGATTTTGCTTTAATCGGAACATCCACTGTCGTTTCGCCTGTTGCTTTCAGCGGTCCTTCGGTTTTGATTGATGCGGTGATGATTGCATCTTTATCGGTTGTATTACTCAGCATCACGGGAACAGTCACTGTATCTTTCGGACTAAGAAATCGCGGCAGTGCAGCGCTTACTACAAGCGGGTCAGCAATAGTTATAAATGATTCCGCAGAACCGAACGCATCATTTTTGTAAGCAACAGCCATCAGGCGAATCAATCCTGAAAACTGCGGCACAGCAAATTCAAAATTCGCTTCGGCATTTCCATCCGCATCGGTGATGCCGCTCCAATACGACAACAACTTCACGCGCTTGTTTTGCACGGGATTCAGTCGCTTCGCCAATTCACCGTCACCGCCCGTGCTTGAAATCACCGAGATGCTGCCTTTCACTTCGGGAAACAGCAAAGGATAAAGGTCAAACGATTCCACTTCGAGCGCCCGTTTTTGATAAAAGAATTTATGCGGGTCGGGCGTTGAAAATCCCGTGACTGCGAGAATACCTTCATCCACCGCAGCGAGCGTAATCTTTGAATTGGGCGCAGCTTTCACTTTCACCTTCTGCTGCGTTTTGCTGCGCGCTTGTTTCTCGGCAAAAATCTGCACGGGTATTTTTGTGGAAGCATCTTCAAGAGCGATGGACTTGAATCCATGCGCAACGGTAAGCGGCAAATCGCTTTCCTCATGCGGCTTGATGAGCGTTGCAGAAACATACACGTTTGGCAGGTAGTCAGCTTTCAAACTCACGGATGCAGTTGCGCTGCGCTTGTCAGTTTGCAGCCAGAAATGCTCCAGCACTTTATCTGACTCTACAGTCACAAGCATTTTTCCGTTGAAAGGCGCTTTGAACAACAACTTTGCTGTTTCACCGATAGCGTATTTTTCTTTATCCAAATCAATATCAATGTTGCCTTCATTATTTACTTCAAACGAAGTGTTGGTGATGTCACCCCATCCGTAACAATAAAATTCATCGGCAACATAATAAGATGATGCGCCTGGCTTCATCACGCGGATTTCATAATTGCCAGATGTGGCGGGAGTGAAACTGAAGGAAGATGTTTCGCCATTCAACACGACAACTTTATCAACTACCACCTTGTCTTCGCGCTGCGAATCATAGCGGTAATAATTTCCATAACGGCTCAACACGGTGTGGTATTCATGTTTAATCACCACCACTTTCGCCTGCACATTGTTTTGCACGTTGCCATTTTTATCAAGCGCAATCAGCGGATACTTAATTGTATTCTTTGTTGCATGATAATAATATCCCGTGTAGCCGATGCCATAGAACACATCTTGCGTTACAATGTCGGCAGAAAGTTTTTTGCTCACAGGTCGTCCGTTCTCATCAAACACGGTGATGAAGAAATCTGTTTGCAGCAAGCCCATGTTGTCATACCCCGCGTCAATAGCAAATTCTTCTTTCACGTTGCCTTCACTGTCAGTAGCGCCTTGCCGAAGCGCACGCTGAAACATCTCATTGCGGTTTGAAATCCAGTAGTTATAACGCGGATATTTTTTGGAATAAAAATTTTTCACTTTTAATTGTTGCTCCACTTCATAGTTTCGGTCGGCAGCGGGCGGTCCGAAATAATTCATCACGTTGATGTTCAAAACAGCAGTGTCGCCCGGCTTGTAAAACTCTTTGTTCATGTCAGCCGTCACCTTGATGCGGTCGGGCATAAATTCTTCCACCAGCACATTCTTCGTGGTGAGCAGGATGTCGTTTGCCGTATAAATTTCAAAATGATAACTGCCCGTAATTGCCGCAGGTGATAATTCAAAAGCTGATTCAAGCGAGCCTTGCTCGTTCACATTCTTGCGAATCACTTTCAACTCTTTGCCATTTGGTTGCAGCAGCTTTATTTTTAGTGGAACTTCAGCGGGCACATTCCACTTTCTGTCGCGCACCACCACAGACATATTGATTTTCTCCCCCGGACGATAAATATCGCGTTCGAGATACACGAATGCATCTAAACCTGTGACATTGGAATTTTTCCCACCCACTTCAAAGCGCGATGTTTCAACGTGCGTATTATTAAAGAGCATGTAATTGAAATCGCTGCCGTTGCGCGCGGTTATAAGCGCGGGTTTGAAACCGGAGAACTCATTTTTCTTCAGCGGCAATTCTGCATAACCATCAGGGTTTGTGACCGCAGTAGAAACCAACTGATTGTTATTTCCATACAGCGAAACGCTCACATTGCCGAGAGATTCAGCAGACTTCAATGAATTCACAAACACGCTCACTTTGTCGCTGCCTTCCTTTGCAATTAATCCGATGTCAGAGAGGGAAACAAACCGCCCTTCGCTCAACCAGTATTGGTCTTTCGAGCGAATCGTGATGTAGTAAATGCCTTTGAACTCAGGCAGCTTGTCTTCGAAATTGAAATTGAACAATGACGCGCTGCCTTTTTTCGCGAGATACTTTGTCTCAATCTCGCTTTCATAAATCACATCACCCATTGAATAGTCCGCATAATTATAGCCATCGTACTCATATTCATGGCCATATTCTTCATCATAGTAATAATTCCGTCCGCGATAACCGTTGCGCGATGCAATCAGGTTGTTTTCATAAATTTTTGAAATCGTCACGTTCACCTTTAGCACGCCCACGATTTTGATTTGCACATTTTTATTTCCCTCTCTCGACAGGTAAATCGCTTTCCGGCTTGCGAAGCTGATGGAAGGTTGCAATTGCCCGAATGAAACCTGCGTGTTATATTCATCACGCAACGAGCCGCCTAATTTCCCTTTGAACCCTTGCTTCACCACAATCGTGTATGCTTGCGTCAGTTGAAATTCTTCGGAAGTAATCATCAATCCGTCACCTGTAAATTCCGTTTTGAATTTCACCTTCGGCTCAATAGACAAGAACGAAAGCAACTTGCTCGTGTCGGGCTGCTGGCTGGTGAACAGGCGAATGTGTCCTTCAGCGCCATCATGCTCCGATTCAATATTATTAATGAACAAAGCCAACGCGGAAGGCAGCTCAACACTTGCTTCGATGCGGTCTTTCGTTGCGTTCACGCCTCTTTCGGGCAAAATGCCCGGAGCGATTTTTACGGTGAATGCATAATCGCGGTCTTCCACTTTCAGCCCTGTTACGCTTGCAGTGAGTTTGCTTTCGGAGGAGGAAGTGATGAGCGTGAAGGCGTATTTCGTTCCGCCTTCTTCGATAGCGAGCGCTTCATTCAACTTCGCGGGATTGATGCGGTAATTAAAGTAGAGGTCAATGTATGCGCTTGTTTTCAGGGGGTCTTGCTCGTTCATCGCCCAACGTGCAAGCGCAGATTCGAGTTTGGTGTCAGGCGTTTTGAACAGCACTTCCTTCAAATCCTTCGCAGAAAATTGTTTCGCATACTTTGTGAGATCGTCCGTGAAAGTCGCTTTGTAGCTTGTGGCGGGTATCAAAGGAGACTCTGGCGAAAACGTAAGCACGCTCGCATTCGTCCACGAGAACTTGCCGGGAATAGGCGGCTCGAATTTGATGTACTGCGTAGCATCCCATTGATACAGCAGCGAATCAGGCGCGAGGTCTTTGTTAAAAGTGAACGAGAGATTTTCAAGCAGGCTCACTTCCTCTTTGAAACTTGTTTCGGAAAGCGTGAGTTGGCTTTTGTTTTTGCATGCTGAAAGCAAAGCAGTAGCAGCGAGGAGAAGAAAGATGGAGTTACGCATAAGAAGTTGTTTGTTTCACAAATGACGACAAAAGGGAATCAGTTATTTCAAATGACGGGGATAAAATTTTGTTAAATCATCTATTTGAAAGGTAAAAATAAAAATGTGCGCACTGCATTTTCGTTTATTTTTCAAACACGAACTATGCTACCTCTCAGAAAACTTCTTCTTTCAATCGTATTGTTCATTTTTATCGCGCTGCCTTCTTTAGTTGTTCTGCACCTTTGCTTTCCGCTTGAAATCAACATCCCGTATTCCACTATCATCGAAGATAAAGACGGCAATGTCATTCACGCCTTTCTCACCGATGATGACAAGTGGCGCATGAAGTCAGAACCTTCCGAAATTTCTCCGCTGCTGAAAAAGACCTTGATTTACAAAGAGGATAAATACTTCTACTATCACTTCGGCATTAACCCGATTGCGATGGCGCGCGCTATGGTGATGAACACGATTCGGCAAAAACGCACATCAGGCGCATCCACTATCACGATGCAGGTAGCAAGAATGCTGCAACCGAAAGACCGCACGTATCTGAACAAGGTAGTAGAGATGTTTCGCGCATTGCAATTGGAGTGGATGTTTACCAAAAATGAAATCCTCGAATTGTATTTCAACCTTGTGCCTTTTGGCAGCAACATCGAAGGCATCAAATCCGCTTCGATCCTCTATTTGAAAAAAGAACCTGATTTTCTTTCGCTTGCAGAAGCGACTGCATTGTCCATTGTGCCGAATCGTCCTTCTTCGCTGAAGCCTGGTTTGAACAATGATTTAATTGTGCAGGAAAGAAACAAATGGCTTGCACGATTTCGCAAAGACAAACTTTTTCCTGAACAGGAAATTGCCGATGCGCTGAATGAACCGTTCAAAGTGGAACGCTATCCTGTTCCCAGATTTGCCCCACATTTTGCGCAGCGCATGAAAACAGAAGCGCGCAATGACATCGTGAAAACAACACTCGACATGAAGGTGCAAAGCAGCGTGGAGCGATTGGCGGGCGATTATGTAAAAAGCATTTACGCGCTTGGCATCAAAAACGCATCGGTACTCGTGATAGAAAATAAAACGCATAAAGCTGTCGCTTATATCGGCTCTGCGGATTTTTTTAATAAAGAAGATGGCGGGCAAGTGGATGGAGTGCGAGCCGTGCGTCAACCCGGCAGCGCGTTGAAACCCTTGCTCTATGCTATTTGTATTGATGAAGGTTTGATTACTCCCAAAAGTGTTATCACCGATGTGGAGTTGGATATTGCTGGCTATCGCCCGGAGAATTATGATGAGAAATTCAACGGCTACGTAACGGTGGAATATGCGCTGATGAATTCGCTGAATGTGCCTGCCGTAAAGATGCTCAATGAACTTGGGGAGGAAAAGATGATTGCCAAACTGGAGGAATGTAATTTCAATCAAATCAAAAAAGATAAAGCGAAACTTGGCTTGTCGTTGATTCTTGGCGGATGCGGTGTGAAGCTCGAAGAAATGACCGCGCTGTTTTCCATGCTTGCAAACGAAGGCGACTATCATCGTCCGCTTTTTCTGCAAGGCGATACGCTGCATGAATCGAAGCCCGTGTTGAGTGCGTCTGCTGCATTCATGGTCACAGAAATGCTCTCAAAAATTCAGCGACCCGACATGCCTTCTGCATGGGAAGCGGGCAGAAACGTGCCGCGCATTGCGTGGAAGACAGGCACTTCCTATGGCAGACGCGATGCGTGGAGCATTGGTTACAACAGTAAATATACTGTTGGCGTGTGGGTGGGCAACTTCTCCGGCATCGGCTCGCCTGAGTTGAATGGAGCACACACTGCCACTCCGCTGCTCTTCCGCATTTTCAACACGATTGACCAAAATTCTTCCAACGATTTGCGCGATATGCCCTTCGAATGCGGAATGCGTCTTGTGTGTTCTGAAACGGGAAAAACACCTAATGATTTTTGCACCAGTACAGTGATGGATTATTTCATTCCGCTCGTTTCAACTAATCAACCGTGCGACAACATGCGCGAAGTAGCGGTGAGCGCTGATGAAAGCATTTCCTATTGCAGCAACTGTCAACCTGATGCGGGCTATAAAAAGAAGCTCTATAAAGTTGTGCCGCCCGAAATGCAGACGTTTTTTGAGCAAAATAAAATCGCTTACACCCGCATACCAGTGCACAATCCCGATTGTGATAAAGTGTTTGAGGAAGGCAAGCCGCAAATCACTTCACCTGTAAATCGGCTGGAATATCTCATTGATAAAAACAGCCCTGAGCCGATTCAACTGAGTTGCGATGTAACGAATGACGTGAGCAAAGTGCATTGGTACATCAACAACAAATTCCTGCAAAGCGCCACTGCCAAAGAAAAGATTTTCTTTACGCCCGATGAAGGCAAAATCAAAATCTCCTGCACGGATGACAAAGGCAGAAATACAGATGTGTGGATTACGGTGCGGTATGTGAAGATTTGATGATTTGCTTTGTTGATTATCCCTGATATTTGCTCTCTTGTACATTTTCATAAGATTTCAAGAATGAATAAAAGCATCAGTCGCGCAATCATTGCAGTGGCGGTGCTGACGGCAGCATTGCTGCTTATTTATCGCTTTTGGTTTTTGCGCATGCCTGAGAGGCGCATCCCGCATCTTGATAACGTATTTGTTAGTCCTGCAAACGGAACCATAGCGGGCATTCAAACGTGAAGGGGTGATACGACAATTATAGAGAAAAACCTTCGGTCTGCCGTTGCTGCTTTCACCGGCTCGATGGGCGACAGCGGTTACATCGTGAGCATCGTGATGCGGCTTTCCAATGTGCATTATCAGCGGGCGCCTATCAATTGCAAGCTATTGCAAAAGAGCTACTTAGTCGGCACGTTTGACAACGCAACGCACAAGGTGAACGAGTATGGCGTTCGCTTCGGAAATGAAAACAACCAACTGCTCTTTGAAACCGAACACGGCACGCGCTTCAAGGTGATACAAATAGCGGGGCGGTTCGCACGCAAGATTGTTGACTACACGGAGATAGAGCAAACCATGCAGCAAGGAGATATTATCGGACTAATCAGGCTCGGAAGCCAGGTGACGCTCATCATGCCGGCAAACGTAAAGCTGCGGGTGAATGTAGGAGATATAGTGGTTGACGGGGAAACCATCATCGCGGAAGAACTCCTGATACTTGACATGTGATAGAGCAATTCAGCAAGTTATTGATTGGATAAAAAACGAGATGACGTAAATCATCAAAGAAGCGGGCGTGAATGATGTAATTCGCATTTCAGAATTCTATAATGCTGATTATCAATCACGTAAAAACTAAGGCAAAATGAAAAAGAAAAGGGCAGCTAAAAAGAAAACAAAAGTCGTAAAGGGTGTGGCGAAGAAGGCTAAGAGCGCTGCAAAGAAGAAAGCAACAAGTGTTGCGGTGAAGAAAGTAAAGAGCGTTGTAAAGAAGAAGGCAACAAATGTGGTTAAGGCTAAGACAATGAAACCTGTTAAAGCGAAAGTCATTGTTAAGAAAACAGCACTTCCCAAATCACTCACTCCCGATTCAGAGTTGCATTTTATGCCTGAACAGGGGATGACCTCTCCGGTAACATCATTCGAAGCCCGTCAGGCTGAAAACATATTTCACCACAAGGAAGAGGTTGCCCTGCATCAGGAAAACGAAAAGGTGAAAGAAGCGATGTCCTCGCGGAAAAGTGTGAAGAGTTCTTACCACAGGGGAAGAGGACCACGATAGGTTGGAGCCGTTAAAACTTATACTCCTCCGTTCTGTAAATCCTGTCACGACATAGAAGTATGAATAAATAAAAGTCGTTTAACCTTATAATTTGAGTCTTCTTCAATTACATCGTGCGTTGCGCATTTCTTAAATTCGCCCTGCACAACTATGCACTCTTCCTCCATTCGCCATCTTTTCGTCAACTCCCCTATCGGCATCCTGAAGATTTCAGGATATAATGAAGCGATTACTGCGTTGAATTTTCAAGATACGCCAGAAGGCGAAGATAATAATGATGCTTCTGAAGTCATGAAAGATTTTGCGCAGCAGTTAGAAGAATATTTCAGCGGGAAAAGAACTGCGTTCTCCATTCCCTATAAATTAGAAGGGACAGATTTTCAGAAACGCATCTGGCAACAGGTGTATGAAATTCCTTTCGGGAAAACGGTTTCCTATCTCGACCTTTCCATTGCAGCGGGTGATAGAAACCTGATGCGCGCAGTAGGTGGGGCAAATGGCGCAAACAAGTTGCCTATTCTCATTCCCTGCCACCGCGTGATTGGCGCAAACGGAAAACTAACGGGATATGCCGGAGGATTATGGCGCAAAAAATGGTTGCTTGATTTTGAAATAAAAAAAGAACAACCACAGCTTTTTGAATTCACGAATGAAGTTTTAACAAGTGAAAAAGTTTGACGTTATTGTCGTGGGCAGCGGACCTGCCGGAAGTGTTGCCGCATATCATCTTGCACAGAACGGCATCAGCACGGCAGTGGTAGAGCGAGAAAAACTGCCGCGCTATAAAACCTGCGGTGGAGGCGTGACTTACCGCGCTCGAAAGCTCTTTCCTGTGGATATTTCTCCCATCGTTGAAAAAGAATTTTACGCCAGCGATTTGGTTTTCCCGATTGAGCAACTGCATTTCAAAGTGAAGCGCAATCGCCCGATTATCTCGATGGTGATGCGCGACAGCCTCGACCACTTTTTATTGAAAGCCGCTGAAGCACAGGGTGCAATTGTGCTGGATGAAACAGAAGTGAAAGCGATTGACTGCAACGGAAAGATTACGCTGCACACCGCCACTGATGAAGCTCTGGAAGCGCGCTATGTCATTGCCGCTGATGGCGCATTAAGCCCCGTTGCGAAGATGTGCGGGTGGAAAGACGAGCGTCATTTAATACCCGCGCTGGAATATGAACTGACGGTTCCCGAACATGATTTTGAAAAGCTTTCGCAAACCGTGCGCTTTGATATTGATGCGATTCCTTATGGCTACGCGTGGAATTTCCCTAAGAAGAAACATTTATCTATCGGGGTGGCTTCTGCGAAGCGCGGCAAGGTGAACCTGCATGAGTATTACAGAAAATATCTTACTACGCTTGGCGTAACGGAGATTATACACGAAGAAAAGCACGGCTATCAAATTCCCTTGTCGCCACGCAAGGATGGCTTTTCCAAAAGTGGAGTGCTGCTCACGGGTGATGCCGCGGGCTTTGCCGACCCTGTTACTGCCGAAGGGATTTCCAATTCCGCGCTGAGCGGCAGGATTGCAGCAGAAGCAATCATCGCATCGCTCCCCTACCCGCATAAGCTGGATGAACTTTATTCCAATAAATTGAAAGAGAGCCTGCTTCCGCAATTGAAGCTCGGGCGTTTTCTTGCTGATATCTTCTATGACAAAACATGGATTCGCAAGCCGCTCTTTCACCGCTACGGACAGCCCTTGTGCGAAGCGCTCACGGATGTGTTCATGGGCGAGCGCGACTACCCGCATGATGCGATGAAGCGCGCAGGAAAGTATCTGAAAGAG
>JAWXCB010000029.1:0-7311 GCA_034440455.1 Chitinophagales bacterium | reverse complement strand
TGCGGTGAAGAGTGTGCGGTTTATTGTAAACGGCACTACGTTCAGAACGGAAAACACTTCACCTTATGCAATCAATGGCGACACTCCTTCGGGCTGCTATAAGAAATGGTATGTAAATGCAATGCCTTACACGCTCACTGTAATTGCATACAGCGGATTAAACGCTACCGGTACAGTAAGCGCCTCCTTCACAAGAACATTTACGATAGTAAATCAGGCTTCAAAGATGGAAGAAAATTCCATCGAATCACCTGTTGAAGAATCTTCGTTGCAGTTGTATCCGAATCCGAATACGGGAAAATTCATCGCTGAATACTATGCGCCTGAAGTGAATAATTTGACAATCAAAATTTACAATCACCTCGGGCAAAATGTTTATACCAATGAAAAACTGGAGTTCGTGGGCGAGTTGAAAGAAAGCATTGACCTTGATGCGCATCCGGCAGGCATGTACTTCCTGCAAATGCAGCATGGCGACAAGCGTATTCTCAAGAAGATTATCGTGAAAGATTAGAAGGAACACCGTTCCTCAAAAAAAGCCGGTCAGACTCTTTGTTTGACCGGCTTTTTGTCTTTAACCCTTAAATTCAATCTTCTTGTGCGTGCCATCGCAAAAAGGCTTGTTGGAAGAGCCTCCACAGCGACACAAGGCAGTTACTTTATTTTGACGTGTTTCTTTGCCTTCTGAATCTTTAATGCAGATATTGCCATACACGAGCAGCGGTCCATTTTTGGAAATCTCCATGATGGTTTCGCTTTCGACCTTTACCTCTCCTTGCTGCTCGCTGTTCATGTAAAAAGAAAGCGCGCCCGAAGGACACTGCTTCACTTGATTGATAATGGCATCAGTTGGCGCACCGCTTGCGTCTATCCATGGCTTTTTCGCGCCATTGAATACAGCCGGCAACTTTCCACAAATGCCCGAATGAATGCAAAGACTTGGTTTCCACACCACGGTGACTTCCCCGTTGGTATATTTTTTTGAGATTTCTTTCATAAGTGAGTGTTGGGTGTGCAGGGTGGAGTATTGAGTTTTTTGAAGAAAATAATTTCTAATTCGTAATTAACCAAATCAACTCCACGAGTACTTCAAAAGTTTCGCCTGTTTCATACGCGGTGGAGCTAATGCGGATATAAGGATATTGATAGCCCGTGTTGCTGCCCGCAACCATGCGCGTGAACTGCGCTTCTAATTGTTGCACCTTTTTGCCCCCGCGATATTCGGTGGTTACTTTTTCTTCAAGGAAAAAATCAACGCCAAAGCAACTGCCTGTTGCACTCACGAGTTGCTTATAGAGTGCTTCTGCATCGGCTTTCTGCGCGTTCTCTTTCATCACATAAGTAGCGCGATACTCTTCGGAAAGGTAAGTGCTGTAATCATAGTATCCCGATGCGGCTCCGCTCAAATTGATTTTTGGTTTCCATTGTTGAATACCAAATGAATTCGCTCCGACATATTCACCCTTCAGGCTGTCATAACTTGTTTCAAATGCAGTCATCGCTGTCTGAAGACTTGCGCAAAATGCTTTCTTGTCAAAATCCTGCTCAAAGGAATGCAGCGGGATAAAGAATGAAGAAAGCAGGATGATTTTCGCAAACGGCATGATGCTTGTGTTTTCAGGGAGTCAAAATAGCGTTTATTTGTATCTTGGCAACTCAAAACAACAAACAGCTTCGATGAAAAGATTTTTAAGTTCCTTCCTGCTCCTTCTCTCGCTGCACACAGCTTATTCCCAATGCCTCACCGCCTTCCGCGACACGCGCGAAACGCGGCAAGATTTCTTTTATGTTTTTGAGAACGAGTCGCTCACCCAGCAGGAGTACCAAATGATTAATACTTACAAGGTTGGAAATAAATACATCGCTTATACTGACTTCACCCTCTCTTTTAAAGTTTATCAAAACGGACAAACCATCAAGCTGCAGGATTTCGCTCCTGTGGAATATCATGTCACTGACCATTTGCTCGTCTATAGAAACCCTGGCGACCTGATGTATGCGTTTGATGGAAAGAAAGTGCATGCACTCGGCAGGCTGCATCAGGAAATCAAACAGTATGCCTATGGCGACAGCGTAGTGGCGTTTAATGATTTCATGAACAGCTTCGTGCTTTTTTTCAACGGTGAAACACGCACGTATGACAATCGCAATGTAATGCAATTTGCAGGCGCGGAAAATATCGTTGCTTTCGTAGCCATCAATTACGAGTATAATATTTTTTATAACGGAGAAATCCTTTCGCTCGAAACCGGCTCTGCTCCGCGTTCCTTTAAAATTCATAATAACGTTGTAGCTTATGTAGATTTTGTGGGCGACTTCAAGGTATTTCAGAGCGGTGAAGTCATCCGGTTGCAAACCCTGCCGCCCATCAGCTACGAAGTGGGCGAGAACATGGTGGCGTATGTAACGGATATTGAAAAGAAGTTTATGGTGAACTATCAGGGAAATGATTATGAATTGATGCCTATTCCGCCAAAGAAATATGAAATCGTGGACAACATGCTCGTCTATTTTGACCAATATGACCATCTGCATGTGTTCTCTGATGGAATAGAGCAAAGGCTTGCAGCTTATACTCCTGCAAGCTATGCCATAGATAGAAACGCAGTTGTATTCACCGACCTTGACAGAGGGCTGATGGGATTCATCAACGGCACTTTGCAACAGATTTCATCGGAGCAGGTGAAAAATTATTCTTTAAACAACACTTCCGTGCTTTTTCAGCGGGTGGAAAGCACGATGCGCGTATTTTGTGATGGCGTAGTAACGCAACTGTATTAATGAAATACACCCGCTGAATTTAATAACCCAACACTCCATTTTCAAAGCACTGCCTTATGAACGTAAGCGTAAAATTTCTTGGCGGAGCGAAAACAGTCACCGGTTCAAAATATCTGATTGAACTGGAGGACGAGTTTCGCTTCCTGCTTGATTGCGGCATGTTTCAGGGAATGAAAGAATTCAGGTTGCGCAACTGGGAAAAACTGCCTGTTGAACCATCAACCATCCATGCTATTGTGATAAGCCACGCGCACAATGACCATACTGCCTATTTGCCGCGCTTATTCAAAAATGGTTTTCAAGGACCCGTTTATTGCACGCGCGCTACAGGCGACCTTATGGAAATCATGCTGCTTGATTCGGCAAAACTGCAAGAAGAAGAAGCCGGTTATGCAAAAAGGAAAGGCTATTCAAAACATGCGGAACCCAAGCCGCTCTATACTGAAGAAGACGCGCGTGACGTATTTCCAAATCTCAAACGCTATCGGTACAAAGAGCGATTTAAAATTCATCCGCGCGTTGAAATTGTATTTCAGGATGCGGGACATTTGCTCGGTTCTGCTATTGTTGAAATTTATATTCAAGGCGACAGGGAAACAAAAAAAATTGTTTTCTCAGGCGACCTCGGTCGCTACGACCAGGATTTTCTATTTGACCCTGCGACAATTACTGAAGCTGACGCGCTGTTTGTTGAATCAACGTATGGGAACCGTGAGAATGATGTTAAGAATCTTGATACAGAGATTTCAAATATCATCAATGAAACTTTTGCAAGCAAAGGCGTAGTGCTTGTGCCTGCTTTTGCCGTAGGGCGAACGCAAACTTTTCTATATCATGTGCGACAGTTGATGGATAAAAACCTGATACCTGATGTGCCGGTTTATATTGACAGCCCGATGGCGATTTCTGCATCTGCGCTGTACGCTCGCTATCCTGAATGTCATAAAATGGATTTCGATTCTGCAGACCTTGCGCATGCGCTAGAAACAAAAACGCTTTACTTCTGCCAAAGCAAAGAACAGTCGCAACATCTTAATACGCTCAAGAGCAACGCAATCATAATTTCCGCAAGCGGAATGATGACAGGCGGAAGAATCATTCATCATCTATTTCATCGCCTTCCAAAAACAAACGACACGCTGCTTATTCCCGGCTATCAGGCGGCAGGTACGCGCGGAAGAAAAATTCTCGATGGAGATAAAGACATCCGTATCTTCGGCAATGACGTGCCTGTGCGTTGCAGAGTAGAATACGTTTCAAGCCTTTCGGGACATGCCGACCTAAGCGAATTGTTTCGCTGGATGAATAATTTTAAGCAAAAACCAAAATATACTTTCACCATTCATGGCGAGCCTGCCATTATGAATGAATACGCAGAAAATATTCGAAAACGGCTTGGATGGAACGTAATCACTCCCGAATACTTAGAAAGCGTAATGTTATTTCAGGGAATCTGATAACGCTATAACTCAATAGTAGCAAAGCACACAGAAGGCGTTAAATCATTTTACGTAATACTTTTTTCTACGTATTTTCACATAGAAAATAATATTTGCATTTTATTTTGTTTATGCTAAAAGTCAGTTTAGATTTGACACATAAATATAAAATGCACTTCTATGAATCATTTGGAAATAATAAATGGCAGTTTTTAAAATTAATTTTTAACATAAAGTACGCAAGGAATTTTTCACTAAGAAATACAAAGTAAATAAAAACAAAGCTTTGTGAACTTTGTGTTTTCTCTTTGAGTTTTTTTGGTTCGTCTTTTTTTGAATTTTTAGAACTACCATAAATGAAGGATGCGTGCGTATAAATCAATTTTCAGAACCGCTCTAAGTTTAGAGTGAAAGTGGCTGGAAGGGAAGATTTAGTATCTCAGTCCGGGATTGTTCAGGATATTGATAATATACAACTTATAGCCAAAACAGATGTGATAGTTGCCGTGCTTCGACACAAATTAAGCACACCGACCAATAACAACGTGTCAGGAACAGCCAAAGAAATATTATTTGCATTAATAGACATCCAAACCAATCTACATGTATAGTTTATTTCTATTCAAAATCTCCAAAAATTTCACTCGGCAAAGGCGATCCTCAAAAAGCAATTGATGAAAGGATACGTTTAGGGAAATAAAAAAATTTTTCAAATAAAGGCTCTTTATAAACCTTATACATCTATTGATGAATTGCTTGGAATTGTGGTAAATGATTTAGACGAAAATATTTTTAATTATTTCAAATAATATCCTCTGCCCTCCTGTGAAAAACCAACATACACCTAAAGCATCAAAATGCAAACTTTAATCAACGCGCTCAGAAATTACCGCGTCACCAAACCAGGCAGAAGTATTCCTGCCAAAAACAAGAACAGACTTTTACTTGCTACATGGAATATCGCAAACCTTGGCGAACAAGACAGAAAAACAGAACATCACAAAATTATTGCAGAGATGCTTTCATGGCGTCAAAGCCATTTGGAAAGGCGCATTTGAAACGCTGCGCATCGCAGAGCATTGGCTAATAATCGGATATTCTCTGCCAACACAAGATTTAGCAATTAAATCCATGTTTATCCGCGTTTTTCAAAGCCGACTTCGCGAGGAAAAATTATAAGGGATGGCCGCTCCTTTAAAAATTGATGTATTTCAATTGGGCGAGAAAGCAAAAGACGCTATCGCGGAATATTTAGAAACAGGATGACGTTTCATGGAGGCGGGCTGAAAGTGTACCTTGAAAAAAAGGTTAAACTATTTTAACATTTGCGAATCAGATTTCAAAAATTCATTTTACTATTTTGTTGTAGTCACAGTTACCCTATTCTAATTAAACGCCCCGCTCTCAAAGCCCTCATCGCGAATGAGGGGGCGTGATTGCGCAGCCGCAACGGCAAGTTCATCGCAACGCTCGTTGTAAGGATGGTTGTTGTGTCCCTTTACCCATTTGAATTTCACCTTGTGTTTTTCATATACATCAAGAAAGCGCAGCCACAGGTCTTTGTTCTTTTTTCCTTTGAAATCTTTTTTCACCCAGCCAAACAGCCAGCCTTTTTCCACTGAATCAATCACATACTTTGAATCGGAAACGATGAGCACATTCAATTCATCTTTTTTGAGCGATTCCAATCCTGCAATCACCGCCATCAGTTCCATGCGGTTATTGGTGGTGTGTTTGTAGCCGGCAGAAAGTTCTTTTGCCTTGTCGCCATATTTTAAAATCACGCCATAGCCCCCCGGGCCGGGGTTGCCCTGCGCTGCGCCATCAGTATAAATTTCTACTTGCATGGGGGCAAAAGTAATTCAAGTATGGATTCCATCGCTTCAAATGATGGAATCCATGACATTCATTATTTTGCAACCATGGAAAACATCAAGGTTGTACACAACAAGGCGAGCAGGTTGTTCATCTTCCTTGCTGGTTTTTTTATCGCCAATGCGCTGATAGCAGAATTTATTGGTGTAAAGATTTTTTCGTTGGAAAAAACACTGGGCTTTGAACCGTTTTCATTGGTCTTTTTCGGACAACCGCTTTCCTTCAATCTTACTTGCGGTGTGTTGCTCTGGCCGTTTGTGTTTATCCTCACCGATGTCATCAATGAATATTATGGCAGGCGCGGTGTGCGCTTTCTTTCCTTTCTCGCGGTGGGATTAATCACGTATGCGTTTGCAATGATTTTTCTCGTCATCCATGTGGAGCCTGCTGACTTTTGGATTACAACAAAACAGAGTCAGGGAATTTCGGACATGAACAATGCGTTTGGAGTTGTATTCGGGCAAGGCTTGCGCATTATTGCCGGTTCGATTGTCGCATTTCTTGTTGGGCAAGTAGTGGATGTGTTCGTGTTTCACCGTATCAAGAAAATGACGGGCGAAAAAAAAATCTGGCTGCGTGCTACAGGCTCAACCGTTGTGTCGCAACTGATTGACAGCTACGTGGTGCTGTTCATCGCATTCTATGGGCAGGAAGGATGGACTACCGCTTTGATTCTTGGGGTAGGGGTGGTGAATTACATTTATAAATTCACCATGGCGGTGCTGCTCACTCCACTTATTTATATCCTGCACGGCATTATTGACAACTATATTGGCGATGACCTCGCTAAAGAGTTGAAAGACTACGCGTTGAAAACAAGTTGAAGAGCGTTGCAATGAAAATTCCCAAAATCATTCATCAAACATGGAAGGAAGAGGCGATTCCCGAAAAGTGGAAAGCATATCAGCAGAAGGTAAAGCAACTGCATCCCGACTGGAAATATAAATTGTGGACCGATGCGGATAACGATGTATTTGTGCAAAAAGAGTTTCCTGATTTTTATCCAGTTTACAAAGGCTTTTCACGCAATATCATGCGCGCAGATGTGATTCGCTATCTTATCATGTATCGCATGGGTGGCATCTACCTCGATTTGGATTATGAAATGCTGAATCCTTTTGATTTTGAAGATGCTTTGGTTGTATTGCCCAAAAACAGAAGCATTAGTGAAGGTGACGCGTATGACGGGATTGGAAATTGTGTGTTTGCATCGGTG